>JAFWNE010000030.1:0-56631 GCA_017510505.1 Mogibacterium sp.
ACCGGCATGGACGATGTGTTGCAGATGATGATGGTTCTTTCCATCAGTGAACGGCCTGTCTTAGGGTCGATCAGTTCAGGGAACTCTTTCAGTACTTCTACTACCTCGCCGGCACGCTCTCCGCAGGCAGCTACGATTACGACGTCTGCCTCAGAGTTCTTGGCCTGCATGTGCTGAAGTACTGTCTTGCCCGCTCCGAAAGGTCCCGGTGTGCAGAACGTTCCGCCCTTCGCTACCGGAAGGAAGGAGTCGATGCAGCGGATCTTTGTTACTAGCGGTTCATTCGGGCGCAGCTTTTCGGAATAGCATTTGACAGCCTGCTTTACCGGCTGTGTGAATACCATTGAAAGGTCTCTCTCTTCGCCCTTGGCATTGACTATCGTCGCGACGGTAGAACGTACATTGTACGAACCCGGCCCGACTATGGATTTCACGGTCCAGTCACTGCCTCTAAGCGTGAACGGTATCATGATGTGGTGTGTGAACAGTCCCTCGGGAACGGTTCCGAGAGTGGCGCCGGCTTTGACTTTGTCACCGACTTTGGCTACAGGAGTAAACTCCCAGTCGCGATCAGGGATCGCGTCAAGATAAACTCCTCTGTCCAGGAAGAAACCGCACTGCTCAGCCAGTTTTGGCAGCGGGTTCTGCAGACCGTCGAATACCTGTGTCAGCAGGCCCGGACCCAGATCTACGCTCATGAGCTCGCCGGTGAACTCTACTTCGTCACCGACCTTGATGCCGTTCGTCATTTCGTAGATCTGCATGCTTACTTCCCCGTTGTTGATACGGATAACCTCTCCTTTGAGGCGTTTGTCATCAACGAGGATGTAACCGACTTCATTCTTGCGAACGGAGCCATCGAAATCGACTTTTATCAGGTTTCCGTTGACTCCGGCTACATATCCTGTTTCTGTTTTCATATAACACTCCTGTTACAAACTGTATACGCGCTGCTGTATCCCGTCGAACAGTGACTGGAATTCAGCCTTGCCCTTCGTCTGTTCGAAGCAATTCAGCCTCTCAAGCAGTTTCAATTTGATCGCATAGCCGAAAAGCACATAATCGTCAAACATATGCAGTCCGACGATTGAATCGAGGTTCTCGAATTCGTACTCCAGCAGGACTTTTTCTGCTTCAAGCGGGTTCTTGGCCGAAAGCGCGGCCGCCGCCGCCTGTGCTATGAGACCGTCCTTATCGTAAGCGGATGAATAGCTTTTGCCCAGGTTCATGCTCCTCTGATAATTCAGCTCTTTCATGAGCATTCCGTAGAAACGCGACCACTCATCTACGAGAGGCCCCTCTGTGGAATCGAGGGTGAGATCCTTCAGCATCTGATACTTTTCTTCGCTTACATTAGACTGGCAGCAGGACAGAAATTCGTCATAAGTAAGTGGCATATCTCCGTCCGCTCTGAGTTCAGGCAGGCTTGCTATCAGATAATAATACGAAGCCATACTGTACCTCCTTTACTGGAAGTCCAGATCTCTGAAGTATGGCATCAGCATCTCCATGATTCCGTCATCTGAACAGTCAAAATAGCCTGATCCGTCCTTGGCCGCAAGGCGGAATCCCTGCTGTACTTCTTTAGTCGGTCTGATCTCCAGTCCGTTCTTGATCTCCTGAGCGAGCTCCTTCTTGAGAGCATCTCCGACCTCGGATACTTCTGCTGCGTAATCCGCAACATTTTCACCGGCGATCGCCGCGCGGATCAGTTTGCCAAGCCCTTCGCCCGAGAGTTCCTTGCCGATATCGGCCGCGAGGATCTTCTCGAACTCACCCTGGATCTCAGTCTTGAAAGCCAGGACAGCGTCTCTCTTCGCCTGCTCGGCGCTGACGGCAGCACTTTCTCTGAGAATGTTGATTTCTTTCTCAGCAGTATCTTTGTATTGCTGCGCTTCAGACTTCGCGCTTGAAACGATCGACTCTGCTTTCTTCTTTGCTTCTGCAATGATGGATTCCGCTTCGGCATTCGCCGCCTCTATCCCTTCTTTGCGGATAGAGGAGACCAGGTCTTGAATCTGTAGTTCCATAGGCACCTCCTGTATATGAGTCAATAACCTTGTATAACCGAAAACTGATTATAGTTGTTTATATTTTATCACACTTTCTATGTGTGCTTTTTCTGTTTACCGAATTAAAAACGAAAAAACAAAGCAAAACAAAAAACGCCATGGCGTCTTTTGGTTTCGTGTACTTTTTCAGTTGGGAATCTGATCTTGTTTTTCTGTTAATTCCAGAGGAAAAGCCCGGCGGAAATCACGTAAAACACCACCATCGAGGCTGCCAGAATGAGCGCCATTATCTTGGCGCCCGTGTTGAGCTTTTTGCGGCGCTCTTCATAATCCTGCATCGTCTTCTCTTCAGCTGCTTTTTTCGAAATATTGCTCTTGCTGTATTTGTTTGCCATTTCTTTCTCCTTATTTGTGATATGTCTCTCCGGCGTTGATCTTGAACGCGCGGTATATCTGCTCCAGAAGCACTATCCGCGCCAGCTGGTGCGGCAAAGTGATAGGTCCGAAGCTCATCCTGAGATCCGCGCGGGACTTGACTTCCGCGCTGAGGCCCAGGCTGCCTCCTATTATGAAGTCGACGGTCGACGCTGTGAACGAGATATCGGCTATCTTCTTCGCGAGAGCCTCCGATGACAGCTCCCGTCCGCCTATGTCGAGCGCGATGACATGGTCGCCGGCGTTCACCTTCTCTAGTATCGCCCTGCCTTCCTTTTCTATCACGTTCTCCTCGTCAGCGCGCGAAGCGTGAGCCGGCAGCTTCTCTTCTTTTATCTCGGTCACCGACACGCTGCAGTACGCGCCGAGCCTCTTCATGTACTCAGCTGACGCCGCTTCCCAGTATTTCTCTTTGAACTTTCCTACGCAGATTATCCTGATATTGAGCATCGTTTTTTATTCCTCCCGCAGGACAGGCATGCTTGTAAGGCCTTCTCTGGCGGCTACCTCCAGCAGATAGTCCGTGCCTCTATGGAAACCCGCCGCCACAAGAGCATCCTCTATGGTCTGCCTTGCGAAGAGCGGCATGTTATTATGGAAGCTGAGGTGAGCCAGCATTATGCGAAGAGGGCTGTCTGACTCTCTTTCCGCAAGTATGCGGGTCAGTACCTCCGCGGCATAGTCATTCGACAGGTGCCCAAGGTCGCTCTTTATCCTGACCTTCAGCGGGTAAGGATATTCGCCAAAGAGCAGCATGTCCACGTCATGATTGGACTCAAAGACCAGCATGTCTGCATCGCGTATTGCCTCATAGATCTCATCCGTGATTATCCCCGTGTCGGTCACTACCGCCAGTTTCTCTCCGCCCGATTCAACGGCAAAGCCAAGCGGCTCCGCGGCATCGTGGCTCAGCGGGAAAGTGCTGATAGTGAGCCCTTCGATCTCTATTATTTCTCCCTCGCCCACAGGACATATCCTGCTTTCCTCCACGTGAGAGAATGCCGGGGTATGAAGTATGGTGCCGCGGCTTGCAAAAACTGTCGCATTGCTGCACTTGCGGGCTACCGCCCTGATACTCTTCACGTGGTCTGCGTGTTCATGGGTAATGAGTACGGCGTCCACATCTTCCGGCTTCACGCCTAGTTCTGCAAGCGCTTCATTTATGCTTCTGGCGGTCAGTCCCACGTCGAGTATGAGGACGTGTCCGTCCGCCTTTATGATATATGCATTTCCGGAACTGCTGCTGCCGACCGAAATGATCTCCAAAGCCATATCCTTTCTGATTACTGTTTCTTAGGTTTTGGTTTCATGGCGCGGGCGCTGTTCTTCACGTAGCCGCGGTCGCGCCTGCACACCGCCTTGTAGCTGCAATAATTGCAGACGAGCTTGTTGTCATTTTTGAGAGGACGAATGCCTATCTTTCCGCTCAGAATGCCCGAAGCTGTCTCTTCTATGCGGGCCATCACATCGCCGCGCGCCTCCTCAAAGTCTTCGCGGCTGATTTTGTTTTTAGCGGACGCGAGCACCTTCTCAGGCATTGCGCTGAGCACGCCTTCCTCATCTATGAACAGCCCCTTGAGCGTGAACTCATCCTCCGCCTGCCTGTTCTCAAGGACACCTGTCTTGGCAGCGTCCTTGTCGTTGGCCGATTCGATTGGATCCTTGATGTTGAAGTAGAACATGCCTGCCGGCGACAGTCCGCCTGAAGACGCGGAGATCATATAGATCATCAGCTGCATCTTGTATCCCTGGCGCACTTTCCACAGGTCGAGCTTGTCAGAGCCCGTCTTGTAATCGATTATCCTGACACGGTCCTCGCCGCCTACATCCATGAAGTCCGCGCGGTCTATCTTGCCCTCTACCAGGACTTCATCATCGCCTATCTTTAGCCTTATTGGCTCAAACTTCCCGTTTCTTCCGAAGCCTTCTTCGAATACTGCATCCTTTACGCTTGCAGCCGCGAGCTGTGCCGCCATTGCTTTGGCAGCGGCCGCGCATATCTCACGTATGCGGCTCATGCGATAGTCTTCGACACCGGCGGATACGAAGAGTCCGTCCCTGTAATCTTTTGACAGATCATCAAGGGCCGCGGTGACCATATCTTCAAGAGCTTTGTCATCGCCTTCCTTTATCCTGCCGAATATCTCTTTTTCTGACATCAGCTGCCTCGCGACCGCCATCAGGCACTCGTGATAGACATCGCCCACGGATCTGGCATCGCTCTCAAAGGATCTTTCCTCTCTCGGTCTCAGGCCTCTTTCAACGAAGTACTTGAACGGACAGTCTATGTAGCTGCCGATCGATGACGCGCTCATGAAGAGTCGTCCGTCGCTCCTTCCGAAGAGCTGCTTCGCGGTCCCCCTGCCCAGAGGTCTCGGATCGTTCTCGTAAGCCGCCGCCTTCAGCATGATGTCGAGTTCATCTTTTCTGTTGTCGGCGTACCACTTCAGCATGGCTCTTGTGAGCGCGTCAGGCTCGTCCGGTCTGCTTACGTCCTTGACGCGGTTGATCAGATGCCTCATTCCGTCATCCGCAGTATTGATGGCATCTGAAGCGCCTTCGCTGATGATGTCTCTCCGGATAAGCCCATCGTCCTGTATCCTCGGGAACAGCGCCTTGACGGCTTCCACGACCGGAGACGGTTCCATGTCATTGCCCTCAGCGTCTGTCATTGCCCAGCTCATGTATATCTTTTCGGACGGCCTTGCCATCATGCGGTACATGGCGGCGTTCTCTTCGTCCATCTTTATCTCTGAAAGTTTTCCGAGCGGGAATCCCTTCTTTTTGAAGTACTCTTTCTCATCGATCGAGAAGAGCCCCTCGGTCTCAGGTTTGAGCGGCATCACACCCTCGCACGCGCCGAGTATGACCGCCGCTTTCATGCGGCGCGGCCTGGTCCTTATCATGGTACCCATCGAAAGTCCGTCGACTGTCGGCGGTATGACTCCGACCTCCACATCCGAAAGACCCGCCTTATATATATCCGTGAATTCCGCGAGATCCATCGCGGAATCACCCATTATCTCATCTATCTGGGCCAGCAGGTCCACAGCCTTGCCGAAGCTCTGCGTCAGGCGCTGGGCCTCATCGTGTAGACCGGCCTCATCCTGAACAGATGCGGCTTCTTCTACTCTTTCGCTCAGCTTCCACTCATCATCAAGGTAAGTCCTGAAGCCCCTGATGAAAGCTCCGGTGTTTTCAGCCTTGGTAAGGGCGCTGAGCTTAGCGATCGCCGCGGATATCCTGTCTCTTATAGAATCAAGGCGCGCGAAATCTTCTTCGCTGTAAGCGTCCCTGCCGTACTTGAACGGCTTGTCCCACATGGATCCTTTTATATGGAACTCGCGGGCGTAGTTTTCCAGATCCTCTATGTCGCTGTCATCGAAGCCGGAAAGGCCGGTCTTCAGCATCGCAAAGAGGAATGGCGAATGACCTCGGTGCGCCGTGAAGTCCAGGAGATTGACTATGAAGCCTACAGCCGAGCTGTCTGTGATGTCGCGGGAAGTGTCGGCAAACACCGGCAGTCCGTATTCGGCAAAGACTCTCCTTATGATAGGCTGCATCGCGCCTTCGTCATTTGCTATCACCTGTATCTCGCGCATCCTGTATCCCAGATCGCGCACCAGATGCCAGATATACGCGGCCGCGCTCTCAGCCTCGTAGTACGGGTTGGCAGCGCACACCAGCGTAAGGTCTTCAGGCACAAAGTCCTTGTTGGCAGCTCTTTCCTCCGCGGGGATGAGGTCCTTCCAGAGACCTGTCTCCATGCGGGATATCGTCTCGGACTGAGCGATCTCATATGCGCGGCCTATCTCCTCAAGGCTGCAGTCCAAACCGTTTTCTGCCGCCAGGTCCGTAAGCGATGCGGTCAGCATTTCATCCAGCCCAAAGTCGCTTCTGTTCACAACGAAATTGACGGACTCAGCCACCTTGGCCAGTTCCATGACGGCATTCGCGAACTTCGGAGTGATGCTGTCGTAGCCGTAGACCCATATGGTCTTTCCTCTGACCATGGCGGAATCCTTTATGGCCGATATGTACATGGATATGTAATCTTCGGAGTCCGTGTATTCTCCGCTTATGGCTTCTTCATACGCGCTTATGACCCCGCTGAGTTCCTTCAGTTTGGCCTCGAGTATAGGGTCGCCTTCAGCACCGGCAAGCATCTCCTGAAGCTCATCTATGGTGCAGTCCTGCTGCTTGAATTCCGAAATGAAATCGTTGAGCATGGCGGTGAAAGTTACCTTGCCCGCCACCTTGCGGAAGATCTCGAAATCGTCCGCGTGCTCTTTTATCAGCATGGCAAGCAGCATGAAGCGTCCGTACTTGTCAAGCATCCTGACCGATTCGATGCCCTGCTCAGACAGAACACGGAACCCCAGACGGTTCATCGATATTATCTCAACATCGAAGAGACACTCAGCGCCCAGATACTGAAGAGCCTGCTCTTCGGCTACCAGCGTGTACTGATCAGGCACTAAAACGAACGTCTCACCTCCGCGCTCCTTCACGCGATCGTAGATGAAACGTTCCTTGTCAATATTCTCTCTTCCCGCAAAAAGTTTCAGCATTATCCTGTTGTGGTCGCGTCCTGTGAGAGTTTGGCGCGGACGAACACGTCGAGGTCTCCATCCATGACGGCGTCGACGTTGCCGACTTCTGCCCCCGTCCGGGTGTCCTTAACCATGGTATACGGCTGGAACACGTAATTCCTTATCTGGGATCCCCATGTCGCCATGGACTGGTCTCCCTTTATCTCATTGAGGTTCTCCTTATGGGCTTCCTCGGCTATCCTTGTCAGCTTGGATATGAGGATCTTCATGGCCACCTCACGGTTCATTATCTGCGAGCGCTCATTCTGGCATGTGACCACGATGCCCGTAGGGATATGCGTGATCCTGACGGCCGAGTCGGTCGTGTTGACGTGCTGTCCTCCTGCGCCGCCCGATCTGTAAGTATCTATCTTGAGATCTCCCGGATCTATGTTGACTTCTATATCATCGCCTATGTCCGGCACCACTTCCACCGCGGCAAAGGACGTCTGGCGTTTTCCCATCGCGTTGAAAGGCGAGATGCGCACCAGCCTGTGTACTCCGGTCTCGCTCTTGAGAAGTCCGTAGGCGTTCTCTCCGCTGACCTCTATGGTAGAGCTCTTTATGCCGTAATCGACGTCATCCTGCCTGTCGAGTATCTTCGTTTTGAAGCCTTTTTTCTCGCAGTATCTCAGATACATTCTCTCCAGCATCTGCGCCCAGTCGTTGGCGTCGACTCCGCCCGTACCGGAGTGTATGCTAAGTATACAGTCCTTGCTGTCGTATTTTCCGGACAGCAACATATTCGTCTTGAGGTCTTCGAGTTCATCCGAAAGCCTTTCGAAGCCTGCTATGACACTCTTTGCTTCGTCTTCATCTTCGAGTTCCTCTGCTATATCTATAAGCTCCGGCAGTTCATCTGCCTCTGAAGCGAGCCTTTCATACAGCCCAAGCTTGTCCTCAAGAGATTTCTTCTCTTTAAGCACTTTCTGTGCGTTCTTCTGGTCGTTCCAGAAGCCTTCCTTGAGACTCTCTTCTTCGAGCTCTTTTATCCTTTTCTTAAGACCCTCCGGGTCAAAGATAGCCTCCCACTTCCTCTATCTGCTCCTTGAGAGCCGGAAGCTGGCTTCTTATTTCATCAAGCTGTAACATTATTCATCTCCTTTGGTCAGAGTATTTCGGTTGATCAGACCCATGCGGTCCGCCTGGAGTATAAGGTCGGTCTGCAGCAGCGTCTGGTTTGCCGCAGACGCGAACATGCTGAATATTATGTCGAAGATCATCGCGGCTATGATATATTCCCTGCCTATTTCCAGCTGCCCGATTATTACGACGTATGACAGCAGGTTGACACCGGGTATCGGGGGAGCCGCTACCAGAAGGATCAACGCGAATACTATCGCCTTTATGATCCACATAGGTGTTATCATCCCCCCGCTGTTGATCGACGCGTACATTACGAACGCGATCATGCCTATCATACTCACCGGCATGTATAGGACCAGTCCCATCGGAAGCAGCCTCTGAGTGAATATCTTCTGTATCCCCAGCTGCTTGCGGCAGCACTGCTCGGCCAGCGTGTACGTTTCCGCCACCTGCCCCGTCTTCAGTGTCTCTATGAACGACGGCTTCAGCTTTCTCAAAAGCGTCCCGGGATAGACATTCATCCTGCGACATGTGTAGAGGATCATCGTCGTCATGCAGAACAGAGACATGATGAGCGCGAAAGGTATCACCCGGGCGAGTCCGATCAGCAGGTGCCCGTTCCTCTCCAGAACCAGTCTCGCTGACAGGAACACCGTGAATAACGGCATCAGCTGAGCGATCCACTGGGCCAGCTGCGTGCTTATCAGGTTGAGCTGGCGAATGATAGCCGCGATACCGTCAGCCTTGTCACCGACGGCCATGACTGCATAAGCAAATATCACTCCCATCAATATGAGTTGAGCCGTATCAAAGTTTTTAAACGGCTCCATGAGATTTTCCGGAATTATGCCGAACAAATCACTGATGATCTCAGCGACCTTGTATCTGTTCAGTTCCCCGACGCTGAATGATTCCGCCCTCAGAGGCGCTGCGACCGCGATAGTGACGAGGCCCAGTATCAGCATAAGCGCAAAGAACCTTCCGAGTATGCGTCCGGAGTTTCCTCCCTGTTCGGATATGTCGCGAGTGTCGAGCATGGTGGACATAACTATGACGAACATCGCCGGGGCAGACACGCTGAACAATATATTGTTCCACAGATCATATACCGGCACCAGCAGATCCTTGGTCACGAACTGCGCGTCCGCCGGTGAAAGAAGCTGGAATGCCACGGCGCCGGACACTATTCCGAACAGGATGGCCAGGAGACCGGTGATGATCGGATTGACGCTCATCCTGACGAGAGGTATCCTGACCATGTTGGTCCCGTGCCTGTAGCTGTAATCCGGACTCAGTCCCGCTGATGAGAGCAGTCTGCTGCTCCAGTCGTCTATCTGGTTTTTTGTCTTGCTGAACGGGTTGAACGAGTCGCCTTCGTATTCTATTCTTATTCCCGGGCGATTGAACCTCGTGCCGGCCGTGACCTTTACCATGCTCGGATCGCCGAACACCTTCCATATGCGTATCAGCGCGTCCTCTACCGTGAATCTTATCCTTATTCGGTTCTGCTTTCCCGTTCCGATGGCATCCAGAAAACCATCGATATCCCCGGATATGCTCTCAATGCTCTCTCCGCTCAGGATGAAGTTTTTTTCCACGGACATGTCTTTAAACGACTTATTCACCCTCGTCCCGAGCACGGCAAGACAGATGATCGAGCAGGCGATGATCAGGATCGACACCGCGCTCGCGTGCAGCCCTGTCAGCATGTATGCCAAAGCGTCTGCGGCATTCACCCCGGCGCACACGATCAGTCCCGCAGCTATCTTCTTCAGATCGTTCTTAAGGATCTCCTTATAGCTGTGAAGATAGACCGCGAAGAGTACGCATATCATCGCGATCCCGGTCTCAAGTATCAGATGCAGAAATGTACTAAGATCCATCGCTACCTCAAATCAGCTCAAGCAGTTCTTCAGGTCTGCCGATGCGGTATGTCGGCTCAAAGCCGTCCGCCGCCATCGCCTCTTCATCGACATAGTGGCTCCAGCCAACCAGCACGCTTTCCACACCGGCATTGTTGGCGCAGCCTATGTCATATTTTGTGTCTCCTATCATTATCGCTTCATCTGCCGATGCTCCGAATCTTTCGAGCACTCTGTCAACCGATTCCGGATGCGGTTTGTGAAGGGTCACGTCTTCCATGGTGACTGTTTCATCGATAAAGCCTTCCATGCCGAGATCGTGCATATACTTGCTGAAACTGTTCAGCGTCCTGGACGTCGCGACGCCTATCTTATATCCGCGCGCCTTAAGCTCTTCCATCAGCTCGCGCACGCCCTCAAAGACATAGACCCTGTATTCATCCTGATGAGTATCCTGATAATGCCTGTAGTGGGCGACTATCTCATCGACAGATTCCCCCGGGATCAGCCTGCCCACAGTGTCATAAAGGGTCTCACCAAAAGTGGCCTCGATCTCCCTTACCGGGAGTTCGTGCCCCAGATAGCGCCTGAATGTGGACTGCCACGACGCGATTATTATGTTATTGGTATTCGCGATGGTCCCGTCGAAGTCGAAAATGATATATGGTTTTTTCATGTTTTCTGAATATCGATATTAACAGCCGGGCGAGAGCCGCGCCCCCGCCCGGACCTTTGCGTTTTTTACCAGCCGCCGCCTCCGCCGCCGCCGGAACCGCCGCCCGAGAAGCCGCCTCCGGAGAAACCGCCTCCTCCGCTCCAGCTGCTTCCGCCGCTGCTGCCTCCGCTGCTCCAGCCACCGCCGGAACCGCCGGATGATGAAGGAATGACTATGTTGTTGCTCACGCTGGAGCTGCAGTCGCTCATCATGCGTCCCATCATGTAGTAATCATAATGATCCCAGCCGCGGGTACCGTGGTACCAGTGCGGAGGTGTGACAGGCAGATCCTCGAAGTTCTTGATCCACTTGTTGGAAAGACCAAATACGTAAGCGTAAGGCATTATGTGATAGAAGTACTGAGGATCCTCCTCAACCAGTTCGTTCAGCTTGTCGATCTCGGCTGTCTTGATGAAGTCTCTGAACCCGAGCACTCTGCCCAGAAGGTCAGTGTACTGGTCTGTCTTGGCTATCGCTATGACCGCAAAGAACATGCTGACAAGCGTTCCGATGAACAGGTACAGCACCAGAGCGATTGCTCTTGTCTTCGAAAGTATCGACAGCGCGTCAGATGCCAGAGGCAGTATCGCTGTGCCGACTGTGAAGAACCATATGGCTCCTATGCCCTTGAGAACTGTCTTTATCTTGGATGACGAGCGTATGTAGTCATAGACAGAGCACATCAGTCTTACCGAGATAAGGATGTGGAATGCCGCCCAGGCAAAGCCGAAGAGGCCCATCTCGTCTCCGTTGATGCCGCCCCATGTGACGAATGCCGCCGCAGGTACCATTGCCGCTATCGTGCATCCCCATCTTGCCATTACGGAGTCAGGTCTCGTGATGCCTCTGCTGCCCTTGAACATGTCTTCCAAAGCGTCTTTGGACTTGGTGTACTTTTTGCCGAAGGTAGTCGATGAGCCGATCTGCGTCGTTGTCCTGACGGTGCCCGTTCCAGGGAATATACCGTCATAGATCAGTCTGATGTAGTGAGGTACATCAGGTCCCGGCTCCTTGATGGCGATGAACTTAAACTTCTTTCTGTCCATCTCCTCGATCTCGATATAACCCTTGTCGGCGAGCCAGACAATAGTGGATATGACGTCCTGTCTGTCGGCTCTGCCGTCCACCAGATAACCGATCTCGCCCGGAGTCAGGTCATCAGGAGGGTAGAACTCAAGCGTCTTGACCATATGCTTGTCTCTTCCGAAGAGATACCAAAGCAGGAACGCGCCGACAGGTCCGAGCACAAATAGGAACATCTGAACGATGCTCACTCTGCCGAATTCAGGAGCGCCCTCCCAGTAACCCTGAGGAAGTTCGAGCTGGAGCGTGATGCCGTGGTGCGCCGGAATGTCGCTTGCTGTGACGGTTATGGTCTTTCCGTCAGCGCCTGTCTCCAGGACCGCGTTGTCCTCGTTGCTGGCCGTTCCATAAGAACCTGAAAAGACCTTAGCCTTGCTGAGGTCGGCCTCCTTAGGCAGCGTGACCACGCACTTGCTTGAGTAGATATCCGTCTCCCAGTCGGTCGGGATCAGGTTCAGCAGCAGCATATCCATGTCGCTGTTCTCGTCCTCATACATCGCTATGTTGTAGTAGATGTCATAAGGATTCTCGCCGGTGAGCGTATAGCTTCCGCTTCCGATCTTTACCACCTCATAGCCCGACTGTGTGTAAGTCTCATAATTGTATCCCGGCACCTTTATGTTCGATATCCTCTGGCCCTGCATAGGGATGTATCTGTAGATGCCGTGATGCGCCGTCACATAGTACATGTCGAGGTGCTCGTGGAAATCGTAGGAGTTATCCTTAGCGACATCGACAGTGACGTCATAATTGAGTGTTTCCATCGTGTTGTCGCTGGCATGAGTGTCGCCTCCCGGAAGTCCGAGCGGATACATCATGACGGCGACAGCCGCAATGGCCAGCACCGCGGCCGCTCTTCTGAGGGCCCTGATGCCTTTGTTTCCTGTCTTTTTCATCGATCCATCTCCTTTAGAGTCCTTCATCAAACTCTTCGATATGCATCTTAGGGAAGTTGAACATGTTTGCGACTATGCTGGTCGGGAATTTCTCGACCTTGTTGTTGTAGTCGCGGAGCACTGCGTTGTAGTACTTTTTGGCATTGTCGATGTCCTTAGGATCACCGGCCTCCTCGTACTTGCGGAGCTCTACCTCAGCGAGCTCGATGCGGTTCTTATCGTTGGTCAGCGAATTGTAGGTGACCAGGAAAAAGATCGCAACCAGTACCAACAGAACAAATACTAGTTTCATCAGCATTTTGGGACTCCTTTCGTTCCTTAAACAACTGTCTTTATCTGTTAAGCGTTGCGGCCGCAGCAATTCTTGTATTTCTTGCCGGATCCGCAAGGGCAAGGATCGTTCCTGCCCACTTTTGGCATGTCTCTTCTGACTGTTTCCTGCTTGCCCGTCTTATCGGCCTTTGGAGCGGCCGCCGGCATGCTGCCTTTTCCGCCCCTGCTCTGCTGGGCAGCGGTGTCATCCTTGTACTCTTCCTTTGCGGCGGAAGTATTGCCGCTCACGACGTTGCGTCTCTCTGTCCTTGTGGTCACAGTCACGTTGTAGCAGAACTTGACGGTCTCTTCGCGGATATCCGCTATCATCTCGTCAAACATCGCGAAACCTTCCTGAGCGTAGGCCACCGCAGGGTCCTGCTGGCCTATTCCTCTGAGACCTATACCGTCTTTCAGCTGATCCATCGCGTCTATGTGATCCATCCAGCGGTTGTCTACGACTCTGAGGAGGATCATGCGCTCCACCTCTCTCATCTGCTCGCTTCCGATCTCTTCTTCCTTCTCAGCATAGAGAGTGTCGAATACCTGCTTGATATCTTCCTTGAGCTGTTCTTCGCTGAGGCCTGTGAGGTAATCTTCATCAGGTTTGAATCTGTCCCTGAACGCAGGCGTTATCTGCGACAGCCCGTCGATGATCCTCTGCATATCCCACTCTTCGGAATACTTGGACTCCATCAGGACAGGATCGATTATGCCGTCTATGAGCTCGTACGTCATGTTCTTTATGTATCCCGATACGTCCTCGCCGTCCAGGACCATGCGGCGCTGGTCGTAGATGATCTCACGCTGCTTATTCATGACGTTGTCGTACTGCAGTACGTATTTACGTATGCCGAAGTTTTTGCCCTCGACTTTCTTCTGGGCGCCTTCGATCGACCTTGAAAGCATGCCCGCCTCGAGAGGCTCGTCCTCGTCCATGCCGACCCTTGCCAGCACTCCCTGCATCCTCTCGCCGCCAAAGAGTCTCATAAGATCGTCTTCGAGCGCGATGAAGAACTGCGTGTTGCCCGGGTCTCCCTGACGTCCGGAACGTCCTCTCAGCTGGTTGTCGATACGCCTTGATTCATGGCGCTCGGTTCCGACTATGCAGAGACCTCCGAGTTCTTTTACTTTCTGCTGCTCCGGAGCTCTTTCCGCCTTGATCTGCTCGTGCAAAGTGTGGAAATGCTCTCTCGCGTCCAGAAGCTCCTGATCGTCCGACTTCTCAAAGCCCGTCGCGAAGGATATCTGCTCAGGCGTGTAGCCTTCTTTTCTCATCTGCTTTCTGGCTTCGAATTCCGGGTTGCCGCCCAGAATAATGTCGGTACCACGGCCGGCCATGTTTGTCGCGATGGTAACGGCTCCGAGCCTTCCGGCTTCAGCGACTATCTCGGCTTCCTGCTCGTGGTGCTTGGCGTTCAGCACGTTATGTCTGACACCGCGCTTTTTGAGCATGTCGCTTATGAGTTCGGATATCTCGATCGAGATGGTGCCTACCAGTACCGGCTGTCCGGTCTGATGGGCCTCGACTACCCTGTTGACGATGGCCTTGTATTTAGCCTTCTGATGCGCGTATACAGAGTCCTCGCGGTCTTCCCTGATCACCGGCTTGTTGGTAGGGATGACGACTACGTCCATGTTGTAGATGTCGCGGAACTCGTCTTCCTCTGTCTTGGCTGTACCGGTCATTCCGGCCAGCTTGTTGTACATCCTGAAGTAGTTCTGCAGGGTAATGGTGGCCAGAGTCTTGGACTCCGATCTTACCCTTACGCCTTCCTTTGCCTCTATTGCCTGGTGCAGCCCGTTGCTGAAGCGTCTTCCGTACATGAGACGTCCGGTGAACTCATCGACGATGAGGATCTCGCCGTCCTTGACGATATAGTCGACATCCCTCTTCATCAGATAGTTGGCACGCAGCGCCTGATGCACGTAGTGGTTGAGCTCCATGTTGTCAGGATCGGAGAAGTTGTCGATCTTGAAGTAGTCCTCGCAGAGCTTGACACCCTCATCGGTAAGCGATACCTGATTGTCCTTTTCCTCGACCTTGTATTCTTTTTCTTCCGTAAGAGTCTTTACGAAGGTGTTGGCGTTACGGTACATCACGCTGGAGTCGACGCCCCTGCCGGAAATGATGAGCGGGGTCCTGGCCTCATCGATCAGGATCGAGTCCACCTCGTCGACGATGGCATAGTTGAGTTCTCTCTGTGTGAGATCCTCCTTGTACGTGACCATGTTGTCGCGCAGGTAGTCGAAACCGAACTCGTTGTTGGTTCCGTATGTGATGTCCGCCATGTACTGCTCGTGCCTTGCCGGGCCCTCTACCGCGTGTATGACGCAGCCGACCTTGAGACCGAGGAATGTGTACAGTTTGCCCATCCACTCAGCGTCACGCTTGGCCAGGTAGTCGTTGACCGTGACCACGTGCACGCCGTGTCCGTCGAGAGCGTTCAGATAAGCCGGGAGCGTCGCTACCAGCGTCTTACCTTCACCTGTCTTCATCTCGGAGATGCGCCCCTGATGGAGCACGACTCCGCCGATGAGCTGCACTCTGAAGTGCTTCATTCCCAGCGATCTCCACGCGGCTTCGCGGCATACGGCGAATGCCTCCGGAAGTATGTCGTCGAGAGTCTCGCCCTCAGCGAGCCTGCCCTTGAACTCATCCGTCTTGGCTCTCAGCTCGTCATCGGAGAGCTGCTGCATTTGAGCGTCGTACGACTCTATTACGTCTACGATCTTTTCGACCTTCTTTACCTCTTTCGCATTGAGGTCGCCGAAGATCTTTTCCATTAAACTCATAAGCTTTTATTCCTTTCGTTTCAGTCCTCGTCTTCAGGCTTGTCCTTGACGCTGATGCGCGTCATCAGAGCCCTTCTTGAATCAGCCTTGGTGATCCTGACGTGGAACAGTTTATGTCTTGATTCGTAATCGAACTCATCGCCCACCTTAGGCAGACGGTCGAGTTCTATCATCACCCAGCCGTTGACGGTAGTCGCGTCGGCCTCTATCTCCTCGTCAAACATGTCGAAGAAATCCTCGAGGTTGGCTCCGCCCGCTACCATGTAAGTGTCGTTGCCCGCAGGTCTCACATCCCTGGATGTGACCGCGTCATGCTCGTCGTAGATATCTCCTACGATCTCCTCGATGATATCCTCCAGTGTGACAAGTCCCGTAGTGCCGCCGTACTCGTCCACGACTATGGCTATATGCGTCCTCTTGAGCTGCATCCTTCTGAGAAGGACAGCCGCCTTGAGGGTCTCGGCCACGTAAGCGACCGGCTTGATGATCTTTTCCGTGTCCTTTATGGATCTGACATTGTTGTTGTAGAGATCCTTCAGATTGATGACGCCGATGATGTTGTCCAGGTCATCCTCATAAACAGGCAGTCTGGACAGTCCGGATGCCTTGAAGACCTCCTTGATCTCCGCGACCGGCGTTCCTCTTTCGACAGCGACTATGTCGACCCTCGGTGTGAGGATGTCGATGGCCTCGATGTCGTTGAATTCGATCGCGTTCGCGATGAGCTCGCTCTGCTCCTCGCCTATGGCTCCGCCCGCCTCTGCCTCTTCGACTATCGTCAGAAGCTCATCCTCGCTGAACTCAGGCTCGTCATTCTTGCCGAAAGCCTTTTTGAGCAGGATCTTAAGTCCGTTGAAGATGAATGTCAGCGGAGTCAGTATGAATATGAGCGCCCTGACGAATGGTGTCAGGAAGAGAGCGACCTCCTCGGCGTACTCTCTGGCTATGATCTTAGGTGAGATCTCGCCAAAGATGAGTACGAGAAGAGTGACCATGACTGTCGCGATGGTAGGTCCTATCCTGTCTCCCCAGGTCATGATGCCGTAGACCGTCGCGACTGTGGTCATTGTGATGTTGGATATCGTGTTTCCGACCAGCACAGCTGTGATCAGCCTGTCGAAATCCTCGCAAAGCGCAAGAGCGTGCGCTGCCCGCTTGTTGTCATCTGCGGCCAGATTCTTCAGCTTGATCTTATTGGCTGAGCTGAACGCCGTCTCGGTTGCCGAGAAGAACGTTGAACACAATGTAAGTATTATTATTGCTGCTAAATATCCGTTCATTTGATTTCCCAATCGATTGTTGTTTCTATTTCAGGCGCCTCGTAGTTGTCGCTGTCGTATGTCAGGTACGCCTTAGCGGTGTACATGCCTGCCGCGACAGCCTTGTTGTCCCTGTATCTGACCGAGATGGCCTTAGGCACGCCCTTCAGGCTGATGGACTTCTCAGTTCCGTCGTATTCGAACGGCCTCTCGTAAGTCCAGTGCGCTCCGGATGTGTCGTAAGATGCCTTTGCGATGGTCCACTTGAGATCAGGGATGTCTGCCGCTTCGTAGTTATGTGTGTCGTATATCAGCCTTGCCCTTGCGGTGTATGTGCCCGCGTTGATACGGCTGTTGTCCGTGTAGACCACATCCAGTCCCTCAGGAACACCCTTGAGCCTGACGGTCTTTGGCTTGTCATCGTAGACGAACGCTCCGTCGTAATCCCACTCGACTCCTGAGAGATCGATCTCCTGCTTAGCTATCCTCCACTTGAGTTCAGGCACAGCAGGCGCCTCATAGTTTTCTTTATGTCTGTATCTGAGCCTTGCTTCGGCTGTGTAGCCGCCGGCCTCGATGCCCTTGTTACCCACGTAGGACTCGACCTTGACTCCCTCAGGCAGGCCGACGAGCCTCACGCTCTTCTCCTTGCCGTTATAGACGAATTCGCTGTCGTAATCCCAGTGAACCTCCGACATGTCGTAAGAGGCCTTCTCGATGTGCCACCAGCATCCGCTTACCGGAGCCGGAGTCTCGAAGTTGGCAGGGTCCTTTGCCTCGACCGATGCCATGGCTTCGTACTCGCCGGAGTTCATGGCTCTGTTGCCCGTGTAGCTTACCTTGACGGTATCAGGCAGGCCTGTCAGCTCTACCTTCTTTTCCTCTCCGTCGAAGATGAAAGGCTTCTCGTAATCCCAGCGAACCGCCGACATGTCGATAGGAGCCTTAAGTATCTCCCACTTACATGGCTCGAGCTCGCACTCCTTGTAGTTGCCGGCCTTCTTCGCGATGAGCCTGGCGGTCGTGTAGTAGACGCCCGCATCTGTCGCTGTATCGCCCTCGTATACCACGTCGAATCCCTCAGGGATGCCGGCGAGGCTTACCTTAGGAGCGATGCCGCGCAGTCTGTCGAAGAGGCCCTGCTCGTGAACGACTTCCGCTATGGATACGCTCTTAGGGGTCCCGTCATACACAAACGGCTTGCTGTATGTCCAGCGTACGGCATCCTGATCGATCTGTATGGCTGCCGGTACGATTTTCCAGCTGCAGCCGCCGAACGAAGGCTTCTCGTAATTGGCTTCGTCATATTCAAGTTTGACCGAAGCCTCGTAATCTCCAGCGTCTGTCGCGGTATTGCCGCTGTAGACCGGAGTGATGCCCTCAGGCAGTCCCGCGAGGAATACCGACTGCTCGTTTCCGTCATAGACGAATCCCTCGGTACCCTGCCATTCGACTCTGCTCAGGTCGTATGCCGCCTTGGAGATGCTCCACTTGCAGCCGTTCATCTTAGGCGTGTGGTAATTGTCCTTATCGCATTCGAACTCGACTGCCGCGCTGTACTTGCCGGCCGCTGACGCCGCGTTGTTCCTGTAAACAGGAGTCACGCCCTCAGGCAGTCCCGCGACGTATACAGACTTCTCGCTGCCGTCATAGACTGATTCGAAATCGCCTTCCCATCTGGCTCCTGACATGTCGTAGTCAGCCTTAAGGATGCGCCACTTGCAGTCTCTGATGGATGTACCATTGTAGTTGGCAGGATCCTTAGGGGTGAACTCCGCGTGAGCGGTGTAGTATCCGACCGTATCGCCGGACGCGCCTTCGTAAGAGACCTCGAGAGTCTCTGGTACGCCTTCTAGTTTCACCGTCCTGACCGTGCCGTCATAGACGAACGGCTGAGCGTAATCCCATCTCATCCTGCGGATGTCCGGATCGGCTTTCTCTATGCTCCACTCGCAGTACATGCTCTCAGGCACGTTATAGTCCGAAGTGTTTATATCGAACTTAGCGACCGCCGTGTAAGTGCCGGCGTCCACTGCCGTGTTGCCTTCGTAGCTTACGCTGACTCCCTCAGGCAGTCCCGTGACCTCTATCCTCTTAGGCGTCGCGTCATAGACGAAGCTTCCGTCATAGTTCCAGGCAACTCCGCTCATGTCGTAGTCGGCCTTGCCGATGCTCCAGTCGATGCTTACAGGATCAGGATCGACGTAGTTGTTGTCCGAAGTCTCAAAGCTGGCCTTCGCTGTGTAGCTGCCGGCCTTTACTCCGCTGTTGTCGCTGTATGTCGCGGTAACGCTAGCAGGCAGGCCGCAAAGCTCTATGGTCTTTCTTTCGCCGTCATATACCAGGCTTCCCTCATCGTAGTTCCACCTGATGCCCGACATGTCGTGGTCGGCCTTCATTATCGCCCAGATGCAGTCGCCGACCGCAGGAGTGTTGTAATTTGCAGGATCGGATACCGTAAGCACGGCCCTTGCCGTGTAAGTGCCGGCATCCTTAGCCTCATTGCCCGTGTACGAAGCCGTGACCCCGTTAGGCAGCTGCTCCAGCATTACGCTCTGCTCTCTGCCGTTGAACGGGGCAGCACCGTCATAGTCCCATCTGACTGCCGACATATCGTAGTCAGCCTTCACGATCTGCCACTTGCAGCTCTCTATGGACGGCTTGTTGTAGTTGCCCGCATCGTAAGGAATGAGATCCGCGACGGCCTCGTATGAGCCCGTGTCTGCGGCTGCGTTTCCGGAGTATACCGGCCTGACGCCTTCAGGAAGTCCTCTCAGGGATACCTCATGCATCCTTCCGTTGTACATGAACTCTCCATCGTAGTCCCAGGAAGCGCCTGACATGTCGTAGTCGGCCTTTCTGATTTCCCAGTCGAGTTCCATAGGTTCCGGAGTGTTGAAGTTGCGGCTGTCCGCAGCTGTGAAGCTCACGGTCGCCCTGTATGAGCCGGCGTCTGTCGCGCTGTTGCCCCTGTATGAAGGCAGCACGCCCTCAGGAAGACCTCTGAGCACGATTCTGCGCTCGCTGCCGTCGTATGTGAACGGCTTTTCGTAATCCCAGCGCACGTGGCTCATGTCATAATCGCCCTTCTCGATGCGCCATGTGAGGTTTTTGAGTCTGGACTTGATGAGGTTATCCGTATCTTCAGGTACTATCTCGGCTGCGGCCACATATGTGCCCGCCTTGCTCGCTGTCGCGTTGCTGTACGATACGTATGTGCCTTCCGGGACGTCCCTGACCGCAACGGTCTTCTCGGTACCGTCGTAGACGAACGGCTCCTCGTAATCCCATGCAACGGTCGAAATGTCGACAGGCGTCCTGTCGATCACCCAGTGGCACGACGCGATATCAGGCCTCTTATAGTTCTTCTCATCGAAGCTGAATTCTGCTTTCGCCGTGTATTCTCCTGCGGCTGATGCCGCGTTGCCTGTGTATTCCGGTGTGAGTCCATCAGGGAGTCCGGTCAGCCTTACCGTTCTGACCTCGCCGTCATACGAGAACTCCCTTTCCTCCTGCCATCTGACGCCGCCCATGTCGAATTCGGCCTTGTCGATCTTCCAGTCGAGCATCATGTCAGGAATGTTGTCCTCATAGTTGCCTGCATCCTTGACGCTGAGCTTCGCTGTGGAAGTGTACGATCCTGCATCGGTTGCGGAAGCGTTGATATACTCCGCTCTGACTCCTTCAGGCAGCCCCGCGACTTTGACGGTCTTAGGCGTGCCGTCATATATGAACGGCTCCGCGTAATCCCAGTAAGCTCCGCTCATGTCAAACTCGGCCTTATTGATGGTCCAGGAGTGGCCCTGCGGATCAGGCGCCTTGAAGTTGACGTCATCTACAGGTGTGAACAGCGCCTTTGCATAGTATCTGCCTGCCGTCTTCGCGGTGTTTCCTGTGTACTCCACCTTCACGGCATCGCCCAAATCGTTGAAGATCCCGACTGACTTCTCCGTGCCGTCATAGGTGAACGCCGAGGAATCGGTCCATACCAGTTCCGGCAGTTTCAGGTCGGCCTTGCCGATCGACCAAGTGCAGCCGTTGATCTCCGGCACTTCATAGTTGTTTGCGTCATTCGGTATGAGGACCGCGTCAGCCGCGTACTTTCCGGCCTCCACATGGGTGTTGCCGCTGTACTCGACATCTACGCCCTCAGGGACGTTAGCCAGATAGATGCTGTGCTCGCCGCCGTCATAGACGAACGGATCGGAGTAATCCCAGAGCACATCCGATATGTCTATCTTTTTCTTGAGTATCCTCCACTGGCAGTCCGCCGGAGCTATGGCTACGAGGTTGTCCCTGTCGTATTTCAGCTCCGCGTGAGCATTGTAGATGCCCGCGTCATAAGCGGATGCGTTTTCATACTCGGCATACACGCCCTCAGGCAGGCCTTCGAGTTCGACTCTCTTGACTCCGCCGTCGTATGTGAAAGCGCCGTCGTAGTTCCACCTGACGCCGGACATGTCCAGCTCTTTCTTATCTATATTCCACGCGAGGGTCATGTCCTCAGGCGTGTTGAAGTTATGTGTGTCAGGATTGATGAACGAGGCCCTCGCAAGGTATTCGCCCGCGCTCGTTCCCTCATTGCCGCTGTACTTCACATCCAGCTCTTCAGGGAAGGATGCCAGCGCCACGCTGTGGCTCTCTCCGTCGTAAACGAATCCGGAGGCATCTCTCCATGCGGCGCCTGACATGTCGTAGTCCGCCTTGGCGATCTCCCATTCGTGCTCCGCGCTTCCGATGAAGCAGTAGTTGCCCTTCAGGCCAGCTCTTGCAAGATACTTGCCTGCCTGTGTCTCTACAGCTCCGTCGTATTCCACGTCGGCGCCCTCAGGCAGGTTCGTGATCACGACCTGCTTTGGCGTTCCGTCGTATACGAAATCCGCGTGGCCGGACCACTCCAGCTGCGAAGCGTCGATCTCTACTTTCTTTATCTCCCATACACATGGAGCTATTTCCTTTGGCCTCTCATGGTTTTTCTCGTCATAGAGAAGCCTGGCAGTTGCCGTATAGACTCCGGCATTAACGGCTGAGTTTCCTTCATAACTAGGCCTTACGCCTTCCGGGAGACCCTTGATCTCTACACCGTGTCTCTTACCCGTATACGAGAAAGCTCCTTCATAGTTCCAGCTTGCCTGAGACATATCATATTCCGCCTTGCGGATGGTCCACTCATATTCGCGTACCACCAGCGGCTCGTTGAAGTTGTCCTGATCGAAATCGAAGTCGATGGAGGCAACATATGTGCCCGCGTCAGTCGCTTCGTTGCCGCTGTATGCAGGAACGACACCCTCTGGCAGGCCTTCGACCCATACATGCTTTGGCGTTCCGTCATACGTCATGTCATCGTCTTCAGCCCAGCGTACGCCGGAAGTATCTATGTTTGCCCTTCTGATGCTCAACCTGACAGCGTTGGAAACCGCGTCGCCTATGCGGTTTGCTACATGGAGCCTCATCAGGTATCCGTCGCAGGCGACAGGCAGCACAGCGTCATGATTGATAGCGTGCCATGTGCCTTCCTCGCCGCTCTGGCTTATCTCGAGGTAGCCCGTTACCTCTGGGTCGTTCTCCGAGATGATCTCCGGAAGCTCAAACGGGATGGTCTCGCCAAAGGTGATCACAGGCGGCTCTTCGATATCGCCTACCTCAGGAACGCGTGCCCAGACCGCATAAAGATGGATATCCTGATCCACCGCGTCGATCGCGTCTCCTGTCTCATAGAAATCCCCGTCCGCATCCGGCTCAGTATTCCACGCGATGAACGAGGACCTTTCATCAGGCGCTTCAAACGAGAGATCCTCAACGACGTATTTCCCGTTTGGGACCGTATCTCTTTCCTCTGTCAGATCCTCACCGTAATTGCTGTGATAGATCGCCTTGAAGCCCTCGACCGCGATGGTCTTTGCCTTTCTGTACTTGCCGTATTCCTTGACAGCGAGCCTGCCGCAGTCGGCTTCTCCGTTGCCTTCGGTGCTGAAGTCATCGCCCAGGAGGATATCTCCCAGCTTCGCGCACTTCGCGAACATCCTGTCCATGTCCGAACAGGAACTTGTGTCGAATGACGAGAGGTCGAGCTCACAAAGATTTGCGCAGCCCTCAAACATGGAAGCCATGCTTACCACGTTTCCGGTACTGAATCCGCTCAGATCAGCTCTCTGCATTTTTTTGCATCCCTTGAAGAGGCCCGCGAGTGAAGCTCCGTCAGGAAAGCTGATATCGCGTGTCGCGACAACCGAAGTGATCGCGTTCTCGAATCCCTTCCACGGCGCCTCCGCGCTGCCGATGCTCATTGCCTCTCCTCTGTCGATGAGGAGATTCCCGTTCTCGTCGATTCCCCAGAGGCATTCGCCCCACTTGCCTACTTTGATGAAGTTACCAGCCATTTTTCTGTCCCTTTATGTATCATTTTTTCTATCCGATAAGTGCCCACAATAGCACATAATCATACATAGTAGATTATACTAAAAAATCCAAGCAAAATAAAGGAGACCGCAGGCCTTATTTCAGGCTTGCGGTCTCTCTGTTTCAGTCGTTTTTCAGCGTATGGCCCCGGTCAGCGCCTCATGCATGCGGTCGGCCGGATCTATGAGCGGAAGAACGGTCAGTTTGGCGAGTTCTTTCTTGAAATACGGGAAATGCGTACAGCCAAGCACGATGGCTTCAGCGCCGCATGCTTCCATATATTTCACAGCCTTTTCCAGACCGCACTTTTGCACCACCTCTTCCGGCGAAAGTCCGTCTTCTATCGCGCGTACTATGGCCATGTTGCCCGTACCTATGACATATATGTCGTTACGCGTGGACATGAGTGCTTCCTCAATGGCGTATGCCGACAGATTGTTGGCCGCCATGACGCCTATGCGGCTGTACGATTCACCCAGGCTTCTGTACACCTGAAGCGGCGTGTAAACACGTATTTCATCTCCGCATTCAAGTGACTTCGAAGCAGCATAAGAATCGAAATCGAAAGATCCTGACAGCGAGTTGCAGTAAATGAAGAAGTCCCTCACCCCGTCCGTGATGAGCGGATCAAAGATGTTGTTCATCACGGCGAGTTTCTCATCGTTATCTGAATACTGGAACTTCAGCTGTGAATCGCAGGATTCCGACACAGGTTCATAGAGGGGCAGAATGTACTGCCCCTCCGCTTCAGAGTTCTTATTCTTTATGTACTCGACACCCATTGCGGTGTCGACCGGCGTTCCCGCCAGAACAGCAACTCTATATTCAGTCATTATTAGAACTTGGCAACTACTGCGCCGTTGAATGTCTCCTCGATGAATGCCTTTGTAGCATCGGAGTGAAGAGCGTTTACGAGAGCCTGGATCTTCTCACTGTTCTCATTGCCTGCGTTGACAACGATGATGTTGACGTAAGTGTCCTCCTGTGCCTCGTCAGTACCTTCAACTGCTACTACCTTGTCCATGATGTCTGCCTGAATAGCGTAGTTGGCGTTGATTACTCCGAATGCGAGGTCCGGAAGCGATGCAGGGATCGAAGCCGCTTCGAGCTCAACGATCTCGATCTCGCCCTTTGGATACTCTTCGATGTCAGTTACTGTAGCTGTCTCGCTGGAGCCTTCTTTGAGCTTGATGAGGCCCTGCTCTTCAAGAACCTTCAGGGCTCTTGCTTCGTTTGTAGCGTCGTTAGGAACGCCGATCTTGTCGCCTGCCTCGATAGCGTCGAGGGAGTCCTTTGTGCCTGCGTAAACAGCCATCTTCTCATAGTGCATGTTGGCTACAGGTACCAGGTCTGTGCCGTTCTCCTCGTTGTACTGGTCGAGGTATGGAACGTGCTGGAAGTAGTTGGCGTCAACGTCACCGTCTGTTGTAGCTACGTTAGGCTGTACATAGTCGTCAAACTCGATGACTTCGAGAGTCCAGCCCTCTTCTGCAAGCTGATCCTTAACGGAATTGAGGATCTCAGCGTGCGGTGTAGGAGAAGCTGCTACCTTGATCGTCTTGTCTGCGCTGTCGTCTCCGCCGGCTCCGCCGCCGCATGCCGCGAGGATCCCAAGCGAAAGTACGAGTACTGCTGCAAGAATGCTGATTCTTTTGATGTTCTTCATTGTTTTACCCTTTCTACTTAGATAGTTATACTTGAAATATTTGATAGCTTATTTTATTTCCACCCTCTTGGGGTTCTTAACTAATTGAGACGGTTGTCCATCTTTGCGGCAAGTTTTACGCCTATCTCCTGCATGATCTGTACCAGTACCACCAGTACGAGTATCGTGATCCACATGATGGTAGGCTGGAATCTGTAGTGACCGTATCTTATGGCGATATCTCCGAGTCCGCCGCCGCCGAGTGTGCCGGCCATAGCGGAGTATCCGAGTATGGTGATGGTCGCTACCGCCGCTCCGTTGAGCAGTGACGGTCTTGCCTCAAGCAGCAGCACCTTGCGGATTATCTGCATGTTGTTGGCTCCCATGGCCTGAGCCGCTTCGACCACTCCCGGATCGACCTCCAGCAGGCTCTGTTCTACCATTCTGGCTACGAACGGCCATGCCGCGAGTATGAGGGCCGCCGTCGTCGCCCAGGTTCCTATTCCCGTCCCGATGATCTTTCTTATGTATGGCATGAAAGCGATCATCAGTATCAGGAAAGGCATCGATCTTATGACGTTCACGATGAAGCCCATGATCTTGTTGTACCAGCCGACCGGTTTGATACCGTTAGGCCCTGTGACTATGAGCGAAACTCCGACCGGAAGTCCAATGAGATACGATACCAGTGTTCCCACCAGCGTCATGATCAGCGTCTGTACCGTGCCTTCTCCGAGAAGCTGCAAAAGTGTATGTGTATCCATTACGCCTTTACCTCCTCTCCGTATTCATCATCTTCATCTATCTCTATGAATTCGACGTTCTTGGCTTTAAGGTATTCCTTCTGCTTGTCGGCCGTTTCCTTGTCGGCTGCCAGGCAAAGTACCATCTGGCCCTTCTGCGATTCCCCAAGTACATCGAGGTTCGCGTACAGGAAGTTTACCGGCGCTCCGAGTTCCATTATCATGTTGGCGATTATCGGCTCGCCTGCGGTAGCTTCGTCGAACACCAGCCTGACCCTGTTCTTCGTGGAAGTCTTTGTCAGAGGCTTCTCGCGGTAGTCGCCGTCCGGGAAGAAGAGCTTCCTGGCTGCCTTTGTCTTCGGCTTCTTGAAGATCTCCTGCACCTCTCCGCGCTCAACGATCTCTCCGTTTTCTATAACAGCCACCTTGTTGCAGAGCTGCTTGATTACTTCCATCTCGTGGGTGATCACCACCAGGGTGATGCCGCGCTCCTCGTTGATCTTATGGAGCAGGCCCAGTATCGAGCGTGTCGTCTTAGGGTCGAGCGCCGAAGTCGCCTCATCGCAGAGGATTACTTCAGGATCCGATGCCAGGGCTCTTGCTATGGCTACTCTCTGCTTCTGGCCTCCGGACAGCTGCGACGGATATGAATGCGCCCTGTCCTCCAGGTCTACGACTTTGAGAAGCTCCTTTGCTTTCTCGAGCGCTTCTGCCTTAGGCACTCCCGCGATTTCCAGCGGAAAGAGTATGTTGCCCAGCGCGTCTCTTTGCATCAGCAGATTGAATTGCTGGAAGATCATTGAGATCTTACGCCTGCTGAGGTTGAGTTCCTTGCTGCCGAGCCCCGTGAGCAGGTTCCCGTCAAAGAGCACCTTGCCCTCAGTCGGCTGCTCGAGCAGGTTGATCGTCCTCACGAGCGTCGATTTGCCTGCGCCGGACAGGCCGATGATACCGTAGGAATCTCCTTTTTCTATGTCAAGGTTGATGTCCTTCAGAGCGACTACCTTGCCGCCCTTGGTATCGAACTCCTTGGTCACGCCCTGCAGGCTGATGATGTGTTCTGCCATCTCGTTCCTTTCTGAGTCTTTTTAGATAGCTTGATGTCTGCTTAAGCAGCAGACTGCGCCATTTTACAACAAACGCATGTCATAAACAAGAGGGGCAGGTCTAACGACCTGCCCCTCTGCACCTCATCTACATGAGAATAATACACAGTTTTGGATTCGTTACGACCTTATCCTATGCTATCATTCGGCTCTGCACATGCACATGCCCATCATTCCCATTTCCATCATCATTCTTTTAGACATGTAGATGTGCTCCTTTCATAGAATAAGTTCAGTTGCTACTATAACAGCGTTTGTGTGTGATGTCAACTAAAAAGCGTGGCTTTTTTGTTGTTTTTCACAAAGTGCATTTTACTCGTCTATCTTGCCGCCCTTCTCCTTGATCTTCTCGCGGATGAACTTATAAGACTCCTTCATGTCATCCGCGTTCCTGAACGCGTGACGAGGGATAGGCATTATCATGGTGTCGCTCATCCATACATATATGGCGTCATCAGTGAGGTCTACCAGTTTGATATCTTTGTAATCAAACTCCTGGTGATCTGCTCCGGCGTCTGTTGTAAGGAAGTCATCACCCAGCGTTATCACGTTCTCATCAGGATGCACCCTCTCCAAGCTGTCCTGTGACTTCCTGATGGAATCTGACTGCTGCTTGAGCACTATCTTCTCAGCAAACAGAGTACCGCCGATACCGATAACAGCGGCAACAATGTAAGCGAGTATCGTAAAACTGTGATCGACATGGAATACCGTAAACAGCGCCGCGATGCATATGCCGCTGATAAGGTATGTGATCCTCTGTCTGTTGACAAGCTTGCGCCCGCCTGCCGTGTACATGATGCGGTAGCGTCCGAACGCGCTGTAATCTTCATCGCTGAGCGCGAATCTTATCTCTCTTTTGTTCTTTTTAGATGCCATTTCTGTCTCCTTTTTACGGATGAGGATCCGCTGGTCCGTTATACGGCTATCAGTATACCACAGCCAAGCCGCGCGTGTATATCTCGCTTAATGGTTTTCATTCGGTCTCAAAAACTGTATAATTATTTGATTGTTTGCGCAGACAAACAGTCAAATGTGTCGATACTTATTAACTTACACCTACAGCAAGGAAGGAACCAACACTTATGAAGACAACAGTTGCATTTATCGGCGGAGGCAGCTTTGGTACAGCTCTCTCGACAGTACTTGCCGGCAAGGGTTACACGATCAACATGTATGACATCGACCAGGATCATCTTGCCCGCATGGAAGCAGACATGGAAAACAAGGATTATCTGCCGGGCGTAAAGCTCGAGGGCGACTACCACTTCTGCAAGACAAATGAAGAAGCTGTCAAGGACGCGGACTTTGTCATTTTCGCACTTCCGGCACAGCACGTCAGAAGCGCCATCAAGGCCTCGGCCCCTTACATCCGTGAGGATGCGATCATCACATGCATCTCCAAGGGTCTCGAGCAGAAGACACACAAGAGGATGTCAGAGGTAATTGGCGAGTACTTCGATCTTGACAGATACGTCTGCATCAGCGGTCCTTCGCACGCTGAGGAAGTTGGCATCGGCGTTCCGACATGCGTAGCGATGTCATCCCGCAAAGAGGAATCCGCCATGGCAATGGCCAACCTCTTCACGACAAACAAGTTCAAAGTATATCTCAACGATGACATGATGGGCATGGAGCTTGCCGCTTCTCTCAAGAACGTTCTGGCTGTAGGTTCCGGTATCGCTAACGGAGCCGGCTACGGCGACAACACTCTGGCTGCGCTTCTGACGATAGGATGCGCTGAGTCGACAGAGCTCGGAGTCGTGCTGGGCGCCAGACCTTCCACATTCTTCGGACTTGCCGGCATTGGCGACATGATCGTTACATGCATGAGTGTCCACTCCAGAAATTTCCGCTGCGGAAGACTTATCGGCCAGGGTTACAAACCTGAAGACGCCATCAGGGAGATCGGAATGGTCTCCGAGGGTATGTATACCGCAGAGGTAGCTCACGAGCTTGCTCAGCAGGTCGGCGTAAAGATGCCTATCTTCGAAGCCATCTACAACGTTATCAAGGGAAACATCACCGTAAAGGATGCCATGGATGATCTCATGACAAGCCCTATCGGCCGCGAGATAGACTACCTCTAAATAACTAGGCAAATACAAAACGCCGGGTCCATTACCCGGCGTTTATGCGCTCGTAGCTCAGTGGATAGAGTGTCTCACTCCGAATGAGAAGGCCGCGGGTTCGATCCCCGCCGGGCGCACCATCTTTAATGAAGAAGGACTGATCAGTTAACACTCTGAACAGTCCTTTTTATTTTTCCTTAAAACCTATCTTTATAGCCTGCACCGGACAGGATGCCGCGCATTTGCCGCAGCGTATACACTCTGCTGAATCGGGTTTGGCCACCGGGTCGATATCCATCTGACAGACGCTTGCGCACCTGCCGCATGACACACAGCTGAAGCGGTCGACATGGACGCGATACAGACTTATCTTGTTGAGCAGTCCGTAAATAGCGCCGAGCGGGCACATCACTTTGCAGAAGAATCTGCAGCATATAATGCAACCTATGAGAGTCAATATGAGGATCACTGCCTTGAGAGTGAACAGTCCTCCCAGCTGCGCTCTGAGTTCCGGATGTGTCAGCAGCAGCGGTATGCCGCCTTCCAGAGTTCCCGCCGGACAAATGAATTCGCAGAATGCCGGCGCGCCCAGTCCGAAATCATCAGTGACAAGAGCAGGCATTATCAGAACGAACACAGCAAGCATCACATATTTGATATATGTCAGCGGCTTGTAGATGCGCTTCTTAGGCGACGGGATCTTATGCAGCAGCTCCTGTATAAGTCCGAACGGGCAGATGAAGCCGCATATGGCTCTGCCAAATATGACTCCCAATGCCAGGACAAAGCCCAGCACATAAAAGCTCACGGAAAACTTCGCGGAGCCTCCGACCGCCTGCATGGCGCCTATAGGGCACGCGAAGCTTGCTGCCGGACACGAGTAGCAGTTCATGCCCGGGTTGCAGAAGTTTTTCCAGCTCCCCTTATACAGCCTGCCGCCAGCGAAATTTCCGATGTGACTGTTGGAAAAGCCGAACGCCGCTATCTGTATTATCTTGCGTCTTATACCCTGAGTGATCTTCATGCGTCTACCCCAGTCCGATACACTCAAGGCAGATATTGACCGCCTTAGTAAGCACGGCCACAGCTTCTCCGCGCATGACACCTAACGTTATAAGACCCACGGAGAACACAAGCAGCAATATTACGATCAAGAGTCTCGTTCTGTTTTCCATTTTAGAGTCCTGCCAGATAATCCTCTACAGCCTTCTTGTATCCATCCACATCCGCTCCGACAAAAGGCGGGCAGATGAGATCTCCGGATTTGTCCACGATGAAAGTCGTCGGGACGGCTACTATGTTCTCAAATGTCTTCGCAACGGATTGGCTGGCGAGGATATTGGTATACTTTACGCCCGTCTCGCTGCAGATTTTTTCAGCAAGTTCGATATTGTTCGGGTCTCCTCCCCAGGCTTCGGCCGCGTCATCGGCCCCATCATCAGCCGGAGGAGTATCGACCACTATGCCTACGATTCCGACGTTGCTGGGCATTTCGTCAGCCCACGCCGCGAGTTCCGGCATCTCCTCTATGCAAGGACCGCAGAATGTCGCCCAGATATTGACTACGGTAACGTCTTTATCAGCGAATATCGCTTCGCTGACCTCGTTGCCTTCCATATCCACCGACGTGAATGATCCGATGTTCGTACCCGCTTTCTGGTCTTCTACCTCGTAGCGATTGCTGTCCTCATCATCTCCGCCCGTAGAAAACGCTCCCGCAAATATGGCCATCGCGAGGACATACAGGAGGATGATAGCTGCAGTTGAGAGCAGGTCAAGCCACCCCAGTATTCTCAGTGTCTTGTCCTCTTTGGCCTGCTTGCGCCCTATAAAGAAAAAGGCGAAGCCGAAGAACGCCAGCAGAGTCACCACCGTAGTGATCGCTCCGGCCTGCGCTGACGAAAAGATCAGTATGTACGCAAGCACGGCTGAAACGACAGGTATCAGTTTTGCTATTGTCAGAATGGTTCTCCTGTCCACTGATTGTCTCCTTTTTCAGTATCCGGCTGCCGTATCCACCACATGAGTAAGGCTTTCACCGCGGGCATACCTTCTGAGGTTGTCGCAGAAGATATCCACCGTTATGTCGACGGTATACGGAAGCCCCATGTCACCGGATATATGCGGTGTAAGGATCAGGTTTTTAGCTGTCCACAGAGGACTGTCTTCCGGAAGAGGTTCCGGATAGACGACGTCTAAAGCCGCTCCTGCTATCACGCCTTCATTCAGCGCGTCTATGAGAGCGTCCTGATCGATGACAGTGCCGCGTCCGACGTTTATTACCAGCGTCTTGTCCGATAGCATCGCCAGCCGTTCCTTATTAAGCAAGCCTTTGCTCTCCGGAGTCCCCGGCACGCACAGCATAAGCACATCGAAGCTCTCGCGTAGCATTACCTTTTCATAATCATCCATCCTGAAGACTTCATCAAAGCCCTCTGCCGGGCGTCCGCTGCGGCTGAAGCCGGCCACACGCTTTGCACCGAGAGCCTTGAATCTCAAAGCAGCGTTGCTGCCGATATTCCCCGTGCCGATTATCGCGATGCTGCTGCCCGCGATCGATCTGACCGGCAGGTTCTGCGTCCACTCGCGCCTGTCTATGATCTCCTCGTATTCAGGGATACGTCTCATCAGCATCAGGGTCGCCATGATCACATACTCTGATATGACAAGCCCGTAAGAGCCCGAACTGTTCGTCAGTATGATACCGCCTCCATCAAAGGCTCCGCTTACAAGAAAGTGTCCAACGCCCGCGGACATCGAGTGGCACCACCTGAGGCCGGGCATCTCTTTAAACAGTGCCGGACCGTTGCAGTAGATGACCTCCGCGTCCGATACCTTTCCGGAGGCCTCCGCATCAGTATCGAAGAACGCGACATCGAACCCGCATTCTCCGGCAGTCTTCTTTATTTCGCGCTTGTTGTCATCAGACAGGCAATCCGCGATCACATAAGCTTTTCTCATTGTCCCGTCTCGCTTTCCGGTCCTTCTGCGCCTTCAGCGTTTTCCGTTTCGGCAGCGCTGTCAGGCTCTGTGCCGTCACCCTTGTATTCCTGTACAGTGACAATGCACCGTGTGAACTCTCCGTTTATGCATATCCTGTATACTTTTCCTTTTTCCGCATGGAAGCCAAGCGCAAAGTCCTTAGGATTTCCACTCACGACTCCTCCTGAATCACTGTCCTTTCTCAGCATGAATCCATCGCTGTCATACATGACGACATCAGGATCTCCGTCTGAAGAAGAACTTATCATCAGAGGCATGTTTGCTTCCGCGGTATATTCTATGACCGTTTCGCCGTTTATCTCTATGCTGCATAAGCCGCCGGCAGTCTCCGCTCCCATCTTTCTGCAGCTGAGTTCGACCTCGGATCTTTTCCTTGTGGTCTCGTCAACGCCGACCCAGACATAATATGTCTTGCCTTTCTCCATGAAGCAGACTCCGTCAGTCACGATCATGCTTGTCTGATCCTCGCCGGTAATGTCGTATATAGAAGAAAATCCGGCGTTGGCATCCTTTGACACGATGCTGGTGTCAAAGTTATAGAAAGATGTTTCTTCAGGTTTGAACATGGCGCAGGCCTGCTGATCCTTGTTAAGTTTGAGTCTGATACTTTCGCCGGTCTTCAGTTCTTCAGGTTCTCCGTCCCCTGCCTTGGAGACCGAGAATCTGAATGATTCCTTAAAAGCATCCATTCCGGCCGCATCATCAGAGAACACGTCGACTGTCACATAATACAACTGTCCCTTTGTCAGGAAGGTAGTTCCCTCCATTGAGTCGGACTCAGGCGCTTCATCATCATCTCCGTAATTTGCAGCCTCAAACAGTTCGGACAGATCCTCGTCCATGACGAACATGTCCATCCCAACGCTATTGCTGATTGCCTCGCCGTTTGCCGCAAACGTATATTCCGCGCTTTCCTCAGGCGTGAATTTGAAAGATGTCATGCATATGACCACTCTATCCATTTTCAGGACATTCTTGAATTTGCCAGTATATTCCTCCCCATCAGTGACCTCAGTCGCGTAGTTTTTGAGCATTCTGTTAGGGTCACCTATGTGTACCAGAAAAGCAACCACCGCGATGGCTATTATGATCAGCGCCGCCAGCACTGCCAATATGATCTTTACAGTCTTATTGATCTTCATAGCCATCACCTCCAGAGAGAACTGCCTACAGCAAGAAGTCTGTCTGTAGGGATAACGACTGACTTCCAACACTCGGCAGCGGATTCAAAGTTCATGATTATCCCGGAGTCCGTAACGAGTATTTCTTCGTTCATCTTCGGTACCTCGACTCTTTTGAGTTCCTTGTTGCTGATGTTTAAGTCTTTGTCACCGTTTTTGGCATCCGCAAAGTAGTATTTTGTGACAAACGACGATTTGACAGCTCCAATCGCTCCGGCGTAAGAACTGGAGACATACAGATTCCGGTCCTTTATGTCCACGCCCTGCACGCTGCTGTCGAGACCTGATATGACCGAATACATAAAGGTATTGAGTACGGGGCCGTTTTCAGTCTCATTGATCTTATATCCGTTCATGAAGCCTTTTTTGCTGCTCTCTCTGCCGATATATGTGCCTACCCAGAGTATGCCGTTATCACACTCCAGGAAAGAAGGCTTGTTCTTGATAAACATAGGGTCAGAGATCTCGTTCTGCCTGACTTCACGGTCCGCTTCTTCTATCATGCCGGCAAAATCCTCAAACCTTATATACTGGACGAAAGGGTCCCCCTTGTATTTGTCGGAAGTGGCTCCCGTGATCCATATGTTGTTTCCGTCAAAAGCGATACCGCCCAGATGATACTTGTTTGGCAGCGTAAGCGTGGATACCAGTGAGTTGTTTTCTGTATCCACAACATAGATGACCGAGTTCTGCTTCTTTTTTGAGTGATATGCAGTGATAAGTATGTATTTCTCTGCCTGGCAGATGCCCTGCGGCACGAACTGCGAGGATTCATTTTCCTGTCCGCCGGTTTTTGTGTGAGTGCTCACAAGCCCCGGGATCGGGATGGTGGCAGCATCATCTATAGCCCCGCCTATGCTTGAATAGACCCGGTGCATCCTGATATCAAGAGCGCTTTTATACGCATCCTGGTCCGCGTAATTCTTGTACTCAAACGATGACTGCGATCCATCCGCAGTATCCGCATATACATCCGGAAGCGGCACGAATGCCGCTCCCAGGATAAGCACCGTTATTAATAATGAAACTGCCTTTTTTCTTGTCACTCTACTTGAATTCGACCTTCAGTGTGTATTTCGATGACAGATTGGATATCATTGGCTGGAAGATCTCCCAGATGGAATGCTCTGCAGCGGCCTTAGCGTCTTCAAGCACGTTTTCCGCTTCGAGCTTCTCCAACATCTTGTCCTTTGCCGCGGTCTCCACCTCGGCCTGCTGCTCCGGTGTCAGCTTGATGTCGCCGAACGCAAACACAGTCTCTCTCTGAACGTCACCGAACTGTATATCTTCGCTCGGGATATTGATAGGCTCAAGCACAGGCGCCGGCACCTTCATGGTAATGACCTTAGTTTCTTCATCCAGCGTAATGTCGTTCTCCGAAAGACCGCTCAGGTCGACCGTATAGACCGCCTTTCCGTTATACGTTATGTACTGATACTTCGAAAACGCCTTGATTTTGAAGAGACCGGCTTGCGTCAGGGTCGCCACGTCGGAGACCTCGCGCGAATAGACCTCTAGCTTCTTCAGCTGCTCCTCATCGCCCAGTATAGCGTCGGCAAAGTCCGCGACCTTGTAGCCGAAGATTCGGTGATTGATGAGCGTGAGGTCGTGATCCTCGACGGCTGTCTCTGTCGTGAAGAGCGCCTTGAAAGTATCCTTTATTGCAAGCCCGTGCATGTATGCTGTAAACAGCGTCAGTATGAGCATGCCGCAAATGATCCCCAGAAAGAAATTGCGTATCTTTGCCCAACGGCCTTTGCGCCTGCCCTTCTTTTCAGCCTGCTTCAGCGCATGCTTCATTTCATTGTCATTGATCTCACTCATTGTTCTTTCCCCTTACTGTATATATACGATATCCGTGCGCCTGAACGCGCCCGCGATACGAAGGATCGCCGTATAGATCAATCCCACTCCGTAAACATATGCGGCGATCTCCGGACGGTCAAGTACGACTCCGGCTATAACGACAGCGGCCGCAAGCATAAGGTCCGTTATTCCGTATGCCAGCTTCAGCCTCCAATGGCCGCCGATCTTTCTTGACTCATTGGCCCTCAGCACTGAGACAGCTCCGGCAAATACGTGGATCGCCGCCAGATAGATTACCGTATACGTGACAGGATTGTCGAAAAGGCTTCCCGCCAGCACGCCCATATCCAGATAAATCATGCCTCTGTAGAGAACGCTCCGGCCACCCACCATGTATTTAGCCATCGTCAGGTAATAGCGGAGCGCCCCGAGGCCCCTGAAAGTCATGCCAAACTGAATGAAGATCAGCATGAGTTTGAGCCCGTGGGCAGATTCCATGATCATTACAAGGATCCCGCCCAGGATCATCAGAAGGCCCGTGAGTACATTGAGGACGCGTCTGAATTTACTCATTCATAGCCCTCCTCTCGTACTCCTTCGCGAGCTTGCGGAAGTCCCTTATTCCGCGGAAGCCTTTTTTATTGAAGTCCACGGAAACACCGGCAAGCCTGTTGCCCGAGGTGAATATCCTGTTGGTCACCATGCTCTTCTGTGCGAGAGCCGCGATAGTGAAACGCCCCAGGAATGTCTCATCCTTTGCGTCCCCCTCCGCCTCGATATATTCTCTCTGGTATTTTTCTATGTCGAAGTCCGGAACCTCATGGCCGGAGAGATTCTCCGCAAAAGCCTTCCAGTCAGCGCAGGCGTCAGTCTGTCTCTTGACCAGTATCGCCCTGATCTCGCTCTCCCACGGCTTCACGGCATCAAAGTCATAAATATCCGTTTTGAACTCCACGCCGGCTCTGAGACATTCAAGCGCAAACACCATCTGACAAAATGCGTGGTAATAGTCTTCAGGATTATTTTTCAGTATCTCCCTGTATCCACCCCACGCAGGCAGATATTTATAGCGGGCATAACTGTAGTCCGGGAAGTGTCCTGCTCTGCCGTGCCCAAGGTTCATGATCGAATTCTCATAACCCTGGAAAAGGCTGTTTGTATATATTCCCTTGTCCGGGTCGTCTGTACCTCCCGGATCGTGATTGAACTTTATCTGTCTTTCCGCGTAACCGTCTCCGTCAGGCACGATCTCATAGAAATAATAATTCGTATTGTTTATGGCAAGAGATGGCGTACCGGCAAAATAGCGGTGAGCCCATGTATCGGCCAGCACGTGCATGGCCAGACCAGCAGCTTCACAGCCTTTTCCGCGCGCAAGCTCCACAGTATCCTTCAGGAGCTCGCCGTTGGTATTGCAGATAAGGCGGTATTTGCGCAGATACCTCTTGCTGCACTTATCCTCTCTCTTTGCGTCAAGGTCGCCCGGCAGAAAGTGGAAGGAAGACCATATCCTCGTGATGTCCTGCAGGCCCACCGGATCCGTGTCGGCGTCCATCAGCTCCAACTGGAGCTGTGTGGTGGCAGCCGCCTTCGGACCCCCGACCTTGATCAGAAGAGTCTTTGAGCAACAGTCGACGAATTGGGCGCTGTAAGCTATCCTCTCGCTTTCCTCATGCGTATGGCCCGCAATGATGGCGGCGCAGTATGTCGCGTAGTAGTGAAAATCCAGCTGCATCTAGCGACCTCCATCCTTTTTGACCGGGCGTTTCAGTTTTCTTATCCTGACAGCGGAGACCACCATCTCGGTAAGCATTATTACCGAAGTCAGTTCAATTATGATGCCGGAGATAGTAGTATCCGCGGAAAACGCTCCCATGTAGGTTTCCGGAGCCGTTCTGAAAAAATTGGCTATAAACGATATAACGCCGCTGATGATCATTATCACGGCAAGCAGCAGGTACGGCCCGTGCCTTTTATTGCCGCGTCCCTCGGATATGGCGGACATGCCCACGTATGCTCTTATGGCAAGGATGACCAGCATAATGATCATCACTGCGACTAAGGATATATAGAACAAGGCATCATCAGAGAGCTCATCCACTCCTACCCGGCTGATTTTTCTCAGGGCTGCGACCGTCTCTTCTTTGAGTATGAAAAAACTTCCCAGCATCTTGACCACGGTCCACACTCCGAAGAATATGATCCCCGTGCCCACTACTATCAGGGTATTCTGGTATTTCCTTATTGCTACCTGTTTCGGATCGTTATCAATAAAGTTCATTTTTACTTTATGCGCCGAGCGTAGGCTGATCGTAGGCAAACAGCGAGAGGTTTATCTCGTAGATGTCGTATTTCTTCTCTTTTATACAGTATTCTATTATTCTGTCAAACATGATGCTTGGCGACAGCGCCAGGCCTGCGCGAAGCAGCAGGTCTCTGGTCTCGTCCAGGCTCAGCTCCAGCGCTATAGCAAGAGCCAGAGCCGTCTTCTTGCTTGGCTGATAATCGACATTGCTCCTTATCTTAGAGAAATGCTTTCTGTCTATATTGGCTTTCTTGTAGACCTCCGGGTCGCTCAGTCCCTTGCGGTCGATCAGCATAAAAAGGTACTCCTGGAAGGTCTTGTCCAGATGGATCGTCCTTTCATCAAGATCGCAAAGATCCATATATGCTTCAGACAGATACCTTGTTTCTTCCTCTGCATCTGCCCTCTTCTCCGGAGTTTTTATGCTCCTGTTTTTAATATAGTGAACGCGGCTGTCATCTATGCTGCTCTCGGCCGCCGGCGCTTTTCTTCTCACACTGTCGTGGAAAAGATTTTTTCTGCGTGCGGGTTCGGAAACGACAGACCTTTCCACCTCACTGTCATCGATGAGTGTTCTGATGTCAGAGAACAGCTTGCCGGATACCCGGAACGATTCCTTATCGTAGACGACCAGCAGGACTTCCATCTCATTTTCAAGCAGGAAACCGCTGATCTCAGCCATCGCTATGCGAAGGGCCTCATCCTTCGGGAATCCGTATGTGCCCGTGGCAAGAAGAGGAAAAGCTATCGACTCGCAATCGAGCTGTTTAGCGAGCCAAAGCGAATTACGGTAACATGCCGCGACCGTTTCGCGCTCGCCATAGCCTCCACCGCGCCATGCCGGGCCGACCGTGTGGATTATGTACTTCGCATTCAGGTCAAAAGCCGGCGTGTATGCTGCCTGGCCCGGGATCATCTCGCCTATCTCTGCTCTGGCAGCCAGCAGTTTGTCCCATCCGGCAGCCTCGTATATCGCAAGATCGACGCCCCTGCCGACCGCCACCTTTGGGTTAGCGGTGTTGACTATAGCGTCAGCTTCCACATTTACTATGTTGTTGCGGATTATCTGTAAAGCCATTCTTTTCCCTCACTTTGAAACGGGAACATGGCAGCGCGCCGTCACAACACGCTGCCATCCTAATAATACACTATTACCGGTCTATATCAGAAATTAAATCGATCTGCTGTTGTAATCCCGGTGGATTTCCTCAAGTTCGTCGATCTCGAGGTGGAGTCCTCTCGACATTTTTGCCATTGACTCACCGACCACACTGAAGTTCTTCGCGATGCCCTGACCATCGTTATGGAATCTGGCGGATCTTTCAGGAGCTATGCCTATCCTACCTGCCACTCCCACCGCGTCGATATTAGCTCCGAGGAATATGAACTCCCATCCGTACTTCTTCTGCTGTCTCTCTATCATGCGCTTTACGCGTCTGTAGTCAAAGATGACGCTGGCATTTTCCATGCCGTCCGTCGTGATGACAAAGAGAGTCTTTGTCGGTCTGTCTTCTTCCCTGGCATACTTGTGCACGTTGCCGATATGATGGATCGCTCCGCCTACCGCGTCCAGCAGCGCCGTGCATCCTCTCACGTAATACGTTTCGCTGTCGAGCTCCTTTACTTTATCGACCGGGACTCTGTCATGAACGACCTCCGAGATGTGATCGAAGAGCACTGTCGACCAGATGATATTGTCCGATTCCTTTTTCTGCTTCTCAAGCATTGCGTTGAATCCGCCGATAGTATCAGCTTCCAGGCCGCTCATCGATCCGCTCCTGTCCATGATGAAAACGACTTCAACCAGTTCCTTCTTATCCATTATTATGTCCTCCTTTTTTCTGTGTGCCTGTATCCTGCATATCTTTTCTTTCTGCTTACACGCACATATTAGCGATAAAAGAAGATTGAATGGTCGCCTGAGATGCGACAAATAAAAAAGCGCCGTATCCGGCGCTGTAAGCATCTATTCGCGCTGGCCAAGGATCGTTGCGGCGAATATTATGGCCGCGCCCGCAATCTCGCGCATGCTCATCATCTCGTGAAGGAAAATGGCTCCGAAGATCATGGCAAAGATAGCCTCAGTGCTCATGATGAGCGCGGCCGTCGAAGAGTCTGTATACTTCTGGCCGATTATCTGCAGCGTGTAGCCGCCGGCCGTCGGTACAAATGTCTGGTAGAGCAGGATAGGTATGCCGGCAAGCACTCCGGCCCAGGCCGGCCCTTCCATAATAAGGGCGACCACAAGGCCGGCGGCTCCGCAAAACAAAAACTGCATCTGAGATAAAATAACTGCGTTATCCTTGTCTACAAAACAGTTGACCGCCACTATCTGTGCCGCAAAACCCGCGGCACTCGCAAGGGTCAGCCAATCGCCTGGTGTCGCTCCCGAGAGACCTCCCTTAAGGCTCATAACGGCAAAGCCTATCATCGCGATCGCTATGCAGATCACGGTGCGCCTTTTGACCTTGCTCCCGACTATGACGCTGAAGAGCGGTGTGAAGACTATATATATCGAAGAAATGAATCCCGACTTGCCCGCGCTGACTGTCAGCAGACCTATCTGCTGGGTAGCCGTGCCTATCAGCATAAAAAGGCCGCACAGAACGCCTCCCATCAGAAGCCTTTTCTTTCTGTCTGCGAGCTGCGAGTACGTGTTGCTTTCACGCGAAAGATAGCCGCTCTTTTTCAGGCCATACAAGACGAGCGGCGTCAGCACCACGGCAGCCATAAGCTGGCGGACGGCGTTGAATGTCATAGGCGGCATCACCCTGTTTCCGAGCTTCTGAGATATGAATCCGGTGCCCCAGAGTATCGCCGTCAGCAGCAGTATGAGATTCCCTTTATTTTTATTGCTCATGGCTCGATTTTACAAAGAAAAACGCTTGACTTCAAGGCATTGACACCTTATACTAATCGAGCGTGTGCTTCAGATATGAAGCCGCGACAGCCGAGGCAGGCCTTAAGGCCGGCAGCCAAAGCACTAATAATTTATTACTAGTTATGCCGAAAAAGAAGATAAGACCTTCCGAGTAGGCGGACCGAAGAAGCTCTGCAATAAGGCAGCCGTACCGGTAGACCGGACGCAAAGTATATAGGCAGATCCCAGTAGGTAGAAAGGACATGACATGAAGTCTTACATCGCTAAGCCATCGGATATCGACCGCAAGTGGTACGTTATCGATGCAGAAGGCAAGACTCTCGGAAAGCTCGCTGTCGAGGCAGCAATGATCCTGAGAGGAAAGAAGAAGCCGACTTACACACCGCACATCGACACCGGTGACTACGTCATCGTGATCAACGCAGAGAAGGTTGCTGTCAGCGGCAAGAAGGAAACCGATAAGGTCTACAAGAGACACAGCGGTTATCCGGGCGGACTCAAAGAGACTACACTCGGAGAGATGAGAGCAAAGAAGCCTGAGGAGATCATCCTTCACGCAGTACGCGGAATGATGCCAAAGGGCAAGCTCGGACGCCAGATGTTCAAGAAGCTCAAAGTTTATGCAGGCCCAGAGCATCCACATGCTGCTCAGAAGCCGGAAGAATGGACTTGGTAGAAAGGAGGAGTAAACAATGGCAAAGACTATGTATCAGGCAACAGGCAGGAGAAAGTCATCTGTAGCCAGAGTCAGACTTCTCCCGGGCGCAGGTAACATCATCATCAACAAGAGAGACATCGACACTTACTTTGGTGAAAAGGACATCGTCAAGAACGAAGTAAGAAGACCTCTCGAACTCACAGGCACACTCGGCAGCTTTGACGTCATCGCCACAGTAAACGGCGGCGGATTCACAGGCCAGGCCGGAGCCCTCAGACACGGCATCGCAAGAGCACTCTGCGAAGTCGATGAGGAAGCTTACAGACCTGCACTGAAGGCAGCTGGTTTCCTGACAAGAGACCCAAGAATGAAAGAGCGTAAAAAGCCGGGTCTCAAGAAGGCGAGAAGAGCAAGCCAGTTCAGCAAGCGTTAATCGCTTAAGAGCTGTAAGCTCGGACAATATGAGCCTAAAAAAGGAGTTCATTACGAACTCCTTTTTTCTTTGCTTATTATTCGGACCAATGCGTAAAGAATTATACTCACCGGCAGCCATGCAAGGCTGTACCCTGAAAGAGGAAGCGCGCGGTAAGCGCTTGCCAGCGCGTCCCAGCCGAGGCTGAACATGTCGCTGTATCTGACCAGCATCTCAATGATGCTGATCACAAAGGCGCTTATCATAGCCCACTTTCCGGCTTTCAGGTTACGCGGATCCGCGGTATTCCTGACAACGCAGAAGTAGATAGCCAGCACTATTGCCGGAGGATAGCAGGCATCGAGCACAGGGCCTACAACCTTTACCATGGTATCCAGATCAAGGAACGACACTATGCAGGACAGTACGCATGAAACGATGCAGAAGTTCCTGTATGTGTAGACCTTAGGGTTCTTTTCAAGCATTATCTCTTCCCAGATCTCCGATGTCGAGGAGACCGCGCCTATCGCCGTCGTTAGAGCGGCCGCTACCAGCGCGATGTTGAAGAGTATTCCGCCGGCGCTTCCCCAAAGCTGAAGGACCATTTCGGTATACAAAGCCGAAAGCGTCAGATCTATGGTGCCGCCGGTATTTGCTCCGGCTATCATGTGACCAAGTACGGATATGGCAACCATGCCGAGACCCACGACTCCTATAAGAGCGAGGCTGCGGTTTATCTCCTTCCCTTTTACTCCTGCATCCTTGATTCCGTGCACCACTATGACTCCGAAGATGAGTGCGCACTGAAGGTCGGCTGTCGCGTATCCCTCGATGAATCCGTAAAGCACCGGGTTCTCACTGAATTCCGGCGGAGCCCACGGAGCGATCGGAGAAACAATGCTCTTAATAATGACTGCCGTAACTATGACCAGCAGTATCGGAAAAAGTATGTTTCCTATCTTTTCCACCACCTTGCCCGGATTCACTACGAACCAGTAGGTAAGCAGGTAATAAGCTATTGAAAAAACGATGACCGGTATCAGGCTGTGCGGCTGCCAGCCTGTGATCTGCAGGATAGCCGCCCACGCAGCAGCGCTCATTCGTGGCACCATGTAAAGCGGTCCTATTACGAAGATCGTCAGCGCCGCAAAGAATGTGCCGAACTTAGGCGTGACGCGTTTTACCAGCTGCAGGAAAGTCCCGTCGCCTTTCACCAGCGCCAGATATCCAAAGTAAGGCAAAACGACGACCGAAAGCAATGCCCCGAAGAACATCGGCCACACTGCGGTGCCGGCCTCCTTTCCCCACTGCACCGGAAACAGCATGATGGCTGCTCCAAAATGCATCGAGAACAGCGCACCGCCCATTACCATCAATTGCTTTATACTTAATTTTTTATCCATTTAGAAGTAACTGATTCTTTTGACTGTATTCTTTAAAAATGTTGTAGTTTACCGCTGTTTTACTCAGCGCCCGGCTTCAGAGTTTCTCCGGCCCGAAGCTGTACGGAAGCAGCTCGTCGAGAGTGTGTTCCAGGTAATCGTCCGGTGTCTTTGCCGACAGGACGATCATCGTATCCTTATCGCCGAAATCCCTCATGACCTGCCTGCAGGCTCCGCAAGGAACGCAGTATTCATTACACTCCCTGTTTGTGCCGCCGACTATGGCTACGGCGACCAGTTTTCTTTCGCCTTCAGCTATGGCGTGGAAGATGGCGTTGCGCTCTGCGCATATGGTCATACCGAGTGAAGCGCTTTCCACGTTGACCCCTGTATAGATGTTCCCGGAATCAAAGAGCGCGGCAGCCGCGACGTTGTAGTTGGAATACGGCGCGTAGGAATTCCGAAGCTTTTCTTTAGCCATCCCTATGAGACGCCTTTTCATATCCTCGTCTTTTCTTATATCCTTGTCGTACATGTCTCTCCTCCGTGAGGTATCAGAATTCGAATCTCGGATTGTCCTTGTCGACGATGCCGGTCGCGACCGTGCAGCTGTGCCCGGCCTGTGCAAAGTAATTGGCTACCAGCTCGGTAAAATCCTTCATGGCTTTCTTCACTTCCTCGAGATTAAGGTCCGAAAAGCCGTCGATCGGGTAGAGTACACCCGTGGTCTTTTCGGTCATCTTGCCGACTTCGCTCTGTCTCCAGGTCCAGCGGCGTGTCCTTACCTCATGGCCGGATACGTAAACTACTTCACCCTCTTCCGGATTGTCGAATTCGTCCTCGGCCGCGCCAAACGGTCTGAATGTATCTTCCGCTGTCGCCGGTCTTACCTCAAGGCCCGCATCCTCGCAGCCTCTGCCGGTGCCGTCAGGACGCACGAATGTGTAAAGGTCGTGCGCGCCTATAGGCAGCTTGTATTTGAGAGATACCGCGTTGCCGAGGTCGACCGCCGGATTGATCGATGGCAGGCCCTTGCCCTTTGCAAGACGGTCCATCAGAGCCTCAGCCGCACAGGCATATCTGTTCGGATTCATACCAAGCGCGCGGAAGGCCTCCCTGTAAGGGACTACGCACGGGTCGTTCTTTGCCTTGTTTCCTGATTCCTCAAAATACCTGATGACCTCGTTGGAATTGTCCTCAAGCATCTTCTCGATGGCCGGGTACTCCCTGTTATTGTTGATGCCTGTGACGGCCACTACGCCGACCACGAAATTCGGCAGTTTATCGAATACTTCCTTGCTTACCTCGTAATACATTTTCTCTTTCCCTTTCAGATTATTTCCGCATGATTTTACATTTACTATAATAAGCGATTTGAAAAAAAGTGACAAGGCTGAAAGCCCTGCCACCATTCTGCTTTATTTTACTCCTGAATTTACTGCCTGCTTTTTCAGGCATCTGCGCTTATGCGAGCGCGTCGTTCAGAGCCGCTGTGAGCTGATCAGCGTCAAGTCCATGTACCATTGCGGCCTGTTCAATGGACTCGCCCTGAGAAGCCGGGCAGCCGATGCACATCATGCCGTTTGCAAAGAATGTGCGAACGAGGTCCGGGTGCTCATTGATAACGTCTCCGATAATCATGTCTTTAGTGATCATTTCGTTGACTCCTTTCACCGTGGTATTGTCTCCGCCGCATATATTACAACCTTGCAGGGAGAATTGCAAGCAAATCCTATTTATTCGGTAGGATTTTTTATAAAGCCGCTTTGATGGCCTCAAGGAACTCGTCGAATTCCTCGAATGCAGGGTACTGAGGATAGTCCTTCTTGATCTACTCCGTGGAGCGGAAGAGGAATCCCGCCTTGCTGGCTTCTATCATCTCCAGGTCGTTGTAGCTGTCACCGGCAGCGATAGTATCATACCCGATGGCCTGCAGTCCCCTGACCGTCGTGAGCTTGGAATGATCGCAGCGCATCTTTATGTCCGCGATGTATCCCTCTTCATCGATGACCAGCTCATTGCAGAAGATCGTGGGCCAGCCGAGCTGCTCCATAAGAGGCTGAGCAAACTGCGAGAAGGTATCGCTCAGGATGATGACCTGCGTGATACTGCGGAGCTCGTCCAGGAACTCCTTTGCGCCCGGGAGCGGACGGATCTTGGCAATGGTGTTCTGCACATCCTTGAGCTTGAGTCCGTGCTCTCTGAGTATACCCATCCTCCATTTCATCAGTTTGTCATAATCCGGCTCATCTCTTGTTGTCCTTCTGAGTTCAGGGATGCCGCTTTCTTCACTGAAAGCTATCCATATCTCCGGATAGATGACGCCTTCCATATCCAGGCAAACTACATTCATTTTTCTTCTCCTTATATACTGTCCGTCTGCGTTCCGCGGATCTTTACTGTATCGGAAATCCGTAATACGGCTCCTCCGCAAATTCCATGGATCCTTCTTCCTGATATGTCCCGGATCTTTCGAGGTTTCCGCATGCCATGCCCTGGCATCCGCCCGGGCCCGGCATGACGTAGACCGTTTCGGCAGCGTCAAAGTGCTTGGCTATCATGGCGGCTATCTCTGCGTCGATACCCATCGAGAGTTCTTCCAGAACAGGGTTCAGTATGAGCTCTGTCAGGATGACCCTTGCCGGATCTGCATCACTTATCGCGCAAATGGCATCGCCTTTGTTTATGGAACAAAGACCGCATCCGTCCATGGTCTCCGACTCCATGAGCCTTAGCATGGCTGCGCTTGGTTCTATATGAGGCCGTCCCGAGAGAAAAGCCTCCCTGTATTTATTGTATTTTTCCGATGAAAGCGGCTCCAGATCGATCGATGCCCTGAAAGGAGTCGGATCGGCTCCTTCGATGTCCAGATCGAACTCGTCAAAATCATCGAACTCCTCTTCATCGAAGTCCGGCGACATGACCGCTCTCTGTATCGCGAGAAAGTGCGGCTCATAGTTCTGCTTCGCATAATACTGTATCAGCGAAGACTCCGCCGGCGAAACCACCGATATGCCTCCGGCCTCCGTGACCTCATCCCTGACGGCCGATATCAGTTCCGCGGCCAGGCCCTGCCCGCGCATGTCCTCGCGTGTGCAGACGGCATAGCTGACATAGACCGGCCTGCCCTCATATTCTCCGCAGAGATGACAGCTGAGCGCGGAGCATACCTCCCCCTCTTCATCGACCATGACATAGCCCTTTATATCGTCGCCGAAGTTCTCATAGAACGCATCGACATACTCCGGCGCGTCGCCGAATGTCTCGCTCCATAGAGAGCGCAGCCCTTCATACAGGGCTCCGCTCCCGGCAGGCAGTATCACAAATGTCTTTTCGCGTATATCTGTCATTTCGATGCCGGCTGCCTTATTTCTCAAAGGCGAAATATTTCATAAGCAGGATATCCGGGTGGTAGCTGAGTTTGGCCTTTCTCAGCCCTTCGATACCCATGTCTTCTTCACGGTTGAACGCCTCTATATCCGGATACTCAGCCCTGACCAGTCTGGCGAACTCACGGTTAACCATGGTATAGGCGCCTTCGACTCCCGGAAGAGCTTTTTCAAAGTGAGTGTCAAAGACCTCGTTGTCCAGCTTTGTGCCGGCTGTGAACGCCACAGGCTCGCCGTTCTGATAGAGCATGCCGCCCAGGAAACCGAGCTCCTCATAGTGAGCAAACATCTCCTCGATGGCGCCCGCCTCATCGGCAAGATCAGGATCGTTCTTTTCCTTGTAAAACTCATCCACGAAGGCCTTAGCCTCCGCTATGGATGAGAGCTTTCCGCCGCATCCGCTTTCGCATGAGGTAAATACGCCGCAGGAGTCCGCTGCTATCTTATGGAACTCCCACGGGCCGTTTCTTTCAAAGTGCTTGATGTGGTTGCGCTTCGAAGAAAGGTGTCTTCCCGGCAGGTCGCAGAGCTTGCTTACCATGTAGACATAGTCAGCGTTGTCGCGGTCCTCTTCTATCTCGAACCTGTCGCCGTAGATCGGCAGAAACTCGTCGAGTGTCTTGTCGGTAAGACCTCTGATGCGAAGTTTATTGCCCTGAGCGTGAGCTTCATCGAGCAGAAGCTCTATGGAAGGCCTTACATCACCGTCCCCCTTCGGATAAGCATAGACATTCCATTGAGGCATGCCTACCAGCAGTCTGCTGCCGCAGAAAGCTATCTTAGGCTTATATGCTTTGCGCCATATAAAGAGATTTGCGAAACCGTAATCCGCACCATGGCAGCCGCTTGCGCAAATCTTCTCTTCTATACGCGGTTTATCTTCTAACGTGATTTCTTTCCAGTCGATCATAACCCGCCATTTTTGTATTTAGTTTTCCTTGTCAGTTAACGTGACTTCAAACCCATCGTCGGCCTTTGCCTTCGCGGCGTCTTCGAGCTTTGGCTTATCAGCAGGCTTCTTGCTGCTCTTGCGCTGTCCGCCGTTGCCGCTCTTGCTGCTGCTGTTGCTGCTCTTGCGCTGTCCGCCGTTGCTGCTCTTGCCCGCGCCCTGTCTGTTCTGGCCGGATCTGTTGTTGTTGCGAGGCTTTCTGTTTTCAGACTTGGCTTCTGCCTTTTTCTCGTCAGCCTTGAGCTCCTCATTGAGGCTCTTTGCGAAATCCGCCTCAACAGAATCTTCCGCAGCAGTCACGTTGCCGGCCTTTAATGCAGCGGCTTCGCCCTTAGCGTATTTCTTAGCCTCTCTGGCCTGTTTCTTTTCCTCTTTCGCCTCCAGAACTTCCTCATCGGTTAGGTAATATGCCTTGTTATTTCTCCTGACCGCGTCAAGGATGTAGCCGAGCATGAATATAACTATCGTGTATACGATAGGCTGAAGCGCCGACTGAAGTGTGTATGTCACATACTCGAGCGGCTGAGCGCTCATGCCGTATTGTGCATAGTATTCATTTATTGTCTGTACTGTAGTTCCGATCTGGTAGCATACGTAGCCGAACATCAGTATCGCTATCACATAGCATGCTACAGAGACAACAGATCTTCTGTATTTCTTACCATCTTTTTTCATTCTCTTATTTCCTCTTTTCGTTATTGCTTTTATCTTTGCGGATCCTGTCCGCATACTCGCATATATTAGCAAATATGCGGCGTTTAATCAAGTTTACGGAGGTTTAGCGGGAAACGCGCCTCCGGTCTATGCCGTTGATCTGATAATACTTGCGCTTCTCTTCCATCATCATGGTGTCGGCACGTACAGCCGTTTCCGAAATGTCCTCTCCGCGCAGAGCTGCCACATATCCGATCGATATGCTGAATGGCCTGTCTGCTACGTTTCTGATGCCCGCGTCCGCCTTGCTGTTTCCGAATACCCTGCGCAGCTTGGCTATCTCAGCCTTTACCTGTTCGGTCGGAGTATCTATGTAGATGGCGCAGAACTCATCTCCGCCCGTCCTGTATATTGAATACGCTCCGGTAAGCGACTCTCTGAGTGAGTGCGACGCGTGGCGGATGTAATCGTCTCCTGCCGCGTGACCGAACTCGTCATTGATCTGCTTCAGGCCGTTTATGTCGCAGGCGACATAAATGAGATTGCGCCCCGTCGCATCCCTGCCCAGCTCCTTACGGAAGGTCTCAATGTCGTCATCGTAACAGTTGTGATTGCGCAGACCCGTCATCTGGTCAAAGTAAGCCTTATGCTTGAACTTGCCGACCGGATCGATGATGCCTATGAGAACTGCAGCCGTGATGAGCGTGACATCGGCGCCGGTAAACAGAAGCTCCGGTATAACGATCTGTACCAGCAGAGCGATCATCATGATGACCTGCGCAGGGATCAGGGCAAAACGGTCGTGACTCGACAGCTTTCTGATATTCAGCAGGGTGAGCATCATGCTGATGAAAAACAGGATCATCGCGCAGGCATAGCCGGCAAACACGCACGGACCGAAGCTGTAGTATGTGCCGTTGCCCTGCACGTATTCGATAGGCAGGAATGACATCGTGATCAGGTATAGGGCCGGTATAACAGCCAGATACCTTGCGATCTTACGCCCTTTCTCAACACCGTAAGTCAGATTGAGCATAAATTGCACAAGCGTAAAACAAAACAGGATCGCGAACATGTAAAAAATCTCATGGCAGATCCTGTTGACCAGAGGCGGTACCTTATCCTGGTTGTTTACCGTGATGACTGTGATGATATCGAAAATGACGTGTCCTATAGCCAGCAGATTGAGTACGGTGTATTTTCTGGCGTTGTCGTAAAATCCGTGCCTGGATGAATACCAGAGCAAAAGAAGCAATGTGACCAGACATACTATTTCCGATCTCAATGTCAGTATCAGGTTCAAGTTGAATCTCCTTCCCTTTTCCCAAAGGCCTTTGTAGTGGCGCTGTCGGTTATGATGACTTCGGTCCTCATGGTCTTTGACGCGGAGTCATAATGTCTCTTGGCGTAGCAAAGCACATAGATGTGTTTGCCGTCCTTGCGGAGCAGTTCGTGCTCCATGTAGACAGTGTCACCTTTTTCGAGCTGCTTGCTGACGCTGCGGAAGTATTCTTCCTTATACTCCTCCGGTATGAGGTCTGCCTGCCTGAGCCATCCGTTCTTGATATCTTCCTTGGTGTATCCGGTGATGGTCTCAAAATCGTCATCGACACTCAGTATGCAATCGTTGATATCCATTATATACCTACTGAAGAGAATTGCATAAGGTCTTCTTCCTTTAATGTCATGTTCAGCTTCAGCGAGGCTGCCTTCCTCGGCGCTGTATGTCCTGTTCCCGTTAGGTGAATCGCCCTCTGTCTGTATGACGGTATTGTCGCCGAAAGGCACGTCAGGCTCATCGCTGATAAGACCCATGGCCATATCCGGATCCTCATCAAGCATCTTCAGGAATTCTTCTGTCAGATTAGGGTCGAACTGAGTTCCTGAGCAGCGCCTCATTTCTGCCTTGGCTTCTTCTGTGCTTATCGCGCGTCTGTATGACCTGTTGTTGATCATCGCGTCATAACTGTCTACGACCGAGATTATCCTGGAGAGCAGCGGTATGTCTTCTCCCTCAAGCCCCTTAGGATAGCCCTTACCGTCCCAGCGCTCATGATGGTAAAGAATCATGTCCGCGATGTCTCTGAGCTCCCACGAGCTGATCGCGATCTGGTAACCCTTTTCCGCATGGGACTTCAGCACCTCCCACTCTTCAGGTGTCAGCCTGCCCGGCTTGTTGAGGATCTCGAGAGGTATGCCTACCTTGCCTATGTCATGAAGCAGACACAGGAGTGAGAGCTGGCTCATCTCGAGGTCTGAGAGGCCAAACCTGCGTCCCAGCTCGAGTCCGGTGCGCTGGGTGCGCTTCACGTGAGCCTCGGTATCGCTGTCGCTTTCCTTAAGCGCGCGTACCAGGGATGTGATCGTTTGCGAGTGAGTCGATTCATCATCAAGAAGCTTTTTCACCTGCATTGAGCGCAGCGACTTGTTTATCAGATCAAGTATGTCGGTATCTTCGGTGGCCGACGCGGCGTAGCCAGCCTGGATCTTTGCCCTGAACAGACCCTTGATTTGATCGCCGTATCTGCGCATCTCGTCTTCAGTCGCATAGTAGGAGATGGCTATGAGACGGGCATCGTATCCGCGTACATAGTACGTTTCCTCAGGCATGCACTTTCTGATGAGCTCCGAGAATTCTCTTATGAGCTGGTCACCGGCATCCTTGCCCTGGTTGCGGTTGATGGAGCCCATGCTGTTGATATCGAACTGCGCCACAGCGCACGGATGTCTGAATGTCTCCGGATTATCGCGCACATACTGTCTGAAGTGGTCCCAGCTGTGGAAGCCGGTCAACAGGTCTATCTCCTCTGAAGCATCGGTATATACAAAGAGGTCTCCCAGTTCCCTTCCCGTGTTGTCCCTGAGGCGCATAAAATCAGCCCTCAGCGGATTGCCGCTGTTTGCGACTCCTGAGAAGAGCTGCTGTGAATAGCTGTCGACTTCCGTCGCGGCGCCGCTCTCCGTGCCGGTCAGTTTCTCGAATTCCTCGACCCTCATTTCACTTATGCCTCTGAGGGCAGGGATCATCTCTGACAGCCTGTCATTTCTGAGTACAAGATTTCCGTTGTAATCGAAGAGTGCGATGCCCTGATCGAGATTGTCGAACACCATCTTTGACAGGCTCTGCTTCAGGTAACTGTCACGGTATTTGAAGCAGCTCCAGTACATTATCAGGAGGCCCAGGCTGTATCCCGGGATTGAACTGTCTATGAGGTAGATGGCGCTGGCGCGGTGGCCCGGAAGCGGCAGGATGAAGAACGCGTTGATGACTACGATTATCATTATGGCTATAACAAACAGCCAGTACTGTATGCGGTAGTTTTTCGGTGTCAGTATGAGCCTGCGGATCAGTATGCCAAGAACCGCGATAACCATCAGATATGTAAAGATCAGGTGCATGGCATAAAGCGGCTTGATGGCGTAATCGTAGAACGCGAGCGGAGTATCTCTATGAATGTATCCTATCGCTATCTCCTTGAACGGGTTGATCGCGAAGACCAGTGTCTCGAACCATGCGTAAGCCTGGATGGCTTTCATTGCGGGGATGGTGACCACTGTTTTGGCGCGGGTGGTGTATACGGTGATGAATCTGATCATCATGATCAGAAGCCAGTCGATGCACACAAAGTAAATGCTGGACATGATGGATACTATCAGGTAATCCTCAACTAAGATGCTGATCAGGTAAGACAGGGCAATGAGCGCCGCAAGGGAAGAGCACTTTGCAAGGTACAGTCCTTCAAGTGTGTTCTTTCTGAAAGATTTAAAAGCAAGCCAGCAGTCCACGAACACAAGAATGAACGTGAAGACTGCGTATATCAGTCCGACTCCGTATAACATGGGGTTGCTCCTTTGGTGTTGGATGCTGTAACGGGCAGAACTACGGGCAGATATGTTTCAGATAGTTAATTGTATCAAAATCTGTACAAGATTGGCAACGAAAAAGAACCCCATATGGGGGTTCCTTGGCTTTTAGTACAACAATGTGCATTATGTCAGCTTATTTCCCAGTCTACAGGCCCTATCCCGTTGTCTTCAAGGAAGAAGTTGCAGCGGGAGAAGTAGGCGCCGCCAAAGAAGCCCCTGTATGCCGAGAGAGGGCTTGGGTGCGGCGCCGTGATGATTAGGTGGCGCAGGGCCGGGAACCGGCCGTCCGCCGCATCGGCGGACGCGCGGGCGGCGTCCAGTATGAGGTTCTTCTTGGCGCCCGCGCTTGCGCCCCACAGTATGAATACCATTGGCGTTTCGCGCGAAGCCAGAAGTTCTATCACCCTGTCCGTAAACTGCTCCCATCCTTTTCCTCTGTGCGATCCCGCCTGATGCGCACGCACGGTAAGCACGGTATTCAGAAGCAGCACTCCCTGTCTTGCCCACGAATCCAGCACGCCGCCTTCCGCAGGCCTGCGGTACCTTATCCCCAGGTCATCCTCAAGTTCTCTGAAAATGTTGACAAGCGAAGGCGGCTCGGTCACGCCCGCTTTCACGCTGAAAGCGAGCCCGTGCGCCTGCCCGGGTTCGTGATACGGATCCTGCCCCAATATCACTACCTTGACATCGTCATAATCCGTAAGCCTGAGAGCGTTATATATATCTGTTGCAGGCGGATACACCGTCTCTGACTTATATTCATCAATAAGGAATGAGCGCAGCTCCTGATAATACGGCTTTTGCCATTCATCAGCGAGAAGCCCGTCCCACTTGTTGCCTGTTATCTTCTTCATTGTCAAATAGGCAAATGTTATTCCTCTTCCTTTTCAAATTCAAAGCTTCCTACCAGACAGCCGCGTCTTCTTTCGATCGCGGCAAAGACCAGATATGCGATAGTCGCGCAAATGATCCCTATCAGGAATCCGCATATGACATCTGACGGATAATGCATTCCCAGATAAAGCCTTGAGATCCCGATAAGGACCGCCAGTATCACGCCGGCGATACCGAGTCTGTGGAACAGGCATGGATCCGCACCGACGCCTTTCCATCCAAGGCAAGGTACCATGTCATAGTCCTTTGCGCCTCCGGATCCGTCCTCGTTTCTGTGCCTCACCGGTACTGTCGCCTTGAACATCGCCCATGCGGGAGCGACAGCATTAGACGTATGTCCGCTTGGGAATGACGCGTCTCCCGGGTCTCTCATAAAGTTATGCACTGCTTCGAAAACTACCCAGGGGCGTTCCCTGTCGATCACCGGTTTGATCACCAGGTTCACGCATATAAAGTTGAACAAAAGCGCAAGTGAACAAATGATGCCCAGCCTGCGTGTCTTCCTGAAGAACAAAAGCAGAAGGCATACGCATATCCAGAAGACCCCTCCCTCACCGAAGTAAGTGATCACCTTCATTATCGGAGTAAGCCAATCGGCATTCAGGGCGTCCTGAATGCCGATCAAAAGATTTCCATCAAATTGTGTAAAAGAATCCATCAGCAGATCTCCGGGATCACTTGCACATTCCTTCCGGATAGTTCACGTATACTTTAGGGATTCTCAAGTCGAAGCAGCATGTGATCTCGTAGTTGATCGTTCCATTGATCGCCGCCAGATCGTCCGCGCTGATCTCCTCATTGCCCTGTTTACCCATGATCACGATCTCATCTCCGAGCTTGACATCAGGCACCGCGGATACGTCCACCATACACTGGTCCATGCAGATGTTTCCTACTACCGGACACTTGATGCCGCCGCAGAGCACGCTGATCTTGCCGCTGTTGAGTCTGCTGTAACCGTCAGCGTATCCGAGACCGATCGTCGCGATCTTTGTCTCCTTCTCGCTCGATGTGAACTTGCGTCCGTAGCTTACCGATGTGCCGGCAGGTACTGTCTTGAGGTTCACGATCTCTGCCTTAACAGTCATGACTGGCTTGAGATCGAGGACCTTGCCTTTGAGGTATCCGCTCGGTGCGAGTCCGTACAGGATGATTCCCGGACGGCAGGCGTCGAAGTGTATCTCAGGATATACCATTATGGACGCCGAGTTAGCGCAGATCATCTTAGGCTTGAAGCCGGCAGCGTTCAGCTTGTCTATGAACGCCTTGTAGTTCTTGATCTGCATGCCCGTGTATTCTCTCTGTTCTTCATCAGCTGTCGAGAAGTGTGTAATGACTCCGGCGATCTTGATGCCCGGAAGTTCGGAGAACTTCTTGTACTGTTCTACCGCATATTCACGCTCTTCTTCTGTGAATACTCTGAAGCCGACTCTGCCCATTCCTGTATCCAGGCCGAAAAGAACTCTTGCCGGCTCTGCGCCCTGAGCCATTACCTCATCGCTCAAAGCCTTTACATAGTCATAGTGCATGACTCCCGGGATCAGGTCATACTCGATGACGGTGTCCACGCACTGGATCGGAGTAAGTCCGAGGATGACGATGTTGCCCTCGATACCGTCCTCACGGAGGTTGATGGCTTCTTCGAGAGTAGCTACAGCAAAGCTGTCCACTCCATTGTACTGGAGCACCTTAGCGCACTCCGTGGCTCCGTGTCCGTAGCCGTTTGCCTTGATTACGCCGATCATTTTAGGGCACTTCATCTGTGCCTTGATCTGCTTTACGTTGTGGTCGAAAGCCGACATGTCGATCTCGGCCCATACCTGTCTTAAAGTCTCCTTATACATAACACATCTCCTTATATTTACGTCCCATATAAGTTTCTGTCAGGGCTTATTATGTTTGCCTTCACATACATAATAATTTTACTCCTCAGAGATATGCATATCAAGAATGCAAATCTATTCGCCGCCTTCCTCTGAAGCCGCTTCAGGCTCTGTCGCAGGCGCAGGTTCCGGCGCCGGTTCAGGTTCAGGTTCAGGTACCGGCTCCGGTCTGCTGAGAAGCTGTATATCTCTCAGCAGCATGGCCGTCTTGGTATATGTGATCTTTACCGCGTCGCCCTTCTGCGGGAAGTAACCGCTCGCGATCTTGGTATCCTTGGTTATGTTGAGTGTGATCATTTCACCATCATCTGTCTGTATGGTACATGTCTGTTTTTCTTCATCACCCTCTACTATCGTTCCCAAAGCATCGATCTTCACGTCAGGTTCCTGAACAGGATCCGGTTCAGGTGCCGGTTCAGGCTCAGGCGTTGGCTCAGGTTCAGGCTCAGGCTCAGGCGTTGGCTCCGGTTCAGGTTCAGGCGCCGGCTCAGGTTCACCGCCTCCGCCCTTTTCGATCAGCTCTATCTTGAGCGCCTTCATGTCCTCTTTCATATAGGTGACCTTGACGGTATCCTCCTCAGCCGGGAAGTATCCGCTCGCGATTTCTGTGAAATCACCTGCTTCAAGGATTATCATTCCGCCGTCCTCGAGCAGGACGCTGAAAGTGCTTGTTCCGTCGATGCCCCACTTGGTGATCATTCCTTCCGCAGTGATCGCATCCTCAGGTATAGGCGCTGGTTCCGGTTCCGGCTCAGGTGTCGGCTCAGGCGCAGGTTCCGGCTCAGGCGTAGGTTCCGGTGCCGGAGCAGGGTTCTGCTCCCACAGCGCGTTGACCGTCAGATCCTTGGTGATCTTGCTGAAGTCCTGATCCCAGCCCTTGAACGTATAGCCGTCCAGCGAAGGATTTGCCGGCGCCTTTGCGGCATCGCCTTTCTTGACATCCTGCGTGTTGATGACCCTGCCGTTGCCATCAGTGAACGTGACCCTGTAAGTGATCACCGGCTCCGGTGTCGCCTTCACGCAGAAGATGTTTGTAGCCATGGCACCCTTGCTGAGTTTTCCGGTGTATGTGATCTCGGATCTGCAGCCTTTTTCCGGTTTATCGCCGGAGTACTTTGTCTTCTCATTGGTGTGGATGACATATGACTTCTTTCCGGTATCCAGCGTCACACAATCCTTCCCGACGCTCCGGATCGTACCGTTGACAGTCATCCTATCCTCCTGTGCCTCCTTGATAATGTTTATCTCTATGGCAAGAGGCGATTCATCCAGCTTTCCGCTGTACGAAACATTGACGCTGTCACCGATGAACACGTATTTTGAGACTCCGGTGACCGCCGTCGTCTTATCTATCGTGAATCTGTATGACGTTGCCGAATCGATGGCGATCAGAATGGTAGTCTCGGTGAACTCCGACACAATACCGCTCAGAGTCTTGACCTCAGGTTTTTTATTCTCCTCTGTCACAGTGACCTTTTTCGCGTAAGGGTACTCACTGATGTCACCTGTGTACACGACCTCGACCGTGTCACCTACGTTCACGTCTCCGGCGGCATCTGTCTTGTTATCGCGTATAAAAGATACGGTCAGGCTCCTGCCCACTACAACGATCCCGTCTTCCCTGTACTGTACGACTGTCCCTTCAAAGATGAGGTCCTGCTGGATATGCTCAATAATGGTCACCTCATCAGCGCTCTTCTTTCCGAAGCTCTCGTGGTAAGTAACATCGATGGTATCGCCTATGCAGAGCTTGTCGGAATCTCCGAGACGGTAGACTGTCTCCTTGCCTGTTTCGATCTCGAACGGTCCGCCATCACTGCTCACGGTGATGCTCCCTTCCGATGCGTTCAGCAGCCGCCCCGTGATCCTGGCGGTCTCGCTTTTTCCGCACGCTCCCAGCATTATGAGAAGAGCAGCCGAAATTACCAGTATCGCCGCAGCCCTAATTCCTCTTTTCATGCAGTTTCTCCTTTTAATATTCGAATCCATAATGGAATGATTTCGATTTTTTCCTATATTATTATACGACAGCAACGGCAACGGATTGCCTTTCATTTTATTAACCTTAACGCACCTTGATATCTCGCGGGAACTGTGTTATCATACTCGGGCACGCAATATGTCTCCGTAGCTCAGGGGATAGAGCAACGGTTTCCTAAACCGTGTGCCGGAGGTTCGAATCCTCTCGGGGACACCAAAAAACGGCCAACCGGCCAATGTCATTAAGTTAATATGACGAAGAGATACTCTCTCATCAGAAATGATGAGGGGGTATTTTTTCTTTCTAAATATACTTGACACAACGGTCGGTTTATGCGGCCGCTTTTATTGGTCATATATCAAACCCAATAAAA
>JAFWNE010000031.1:0-65804 GCA_017510505.1 Mogibacterium sp.
CTTGTACCAGCCGTCGAATGCATAGCCGTCTGCCGCTGCCGCCTTCGAGCCTGTGATCTTGCTGTTGCTCAGTACCTGATCGCTCTGGCTCTCCGGTGTTACGCTTCCGCCCGTCTGTGCTTCGTACGTCACTGTGTACGTGGCATCGTCGTTTACCTCCCAGGATGCATACATCGCTTCATATGGAGGTTCCTCATCTGCTGCTATAGCTGACTTGTCATATGCACCATTTGAGTATTTTACAAGACGCTCAGTTTTGTTTGTTTTGCCAGTTGTTGTATTCTCTGTATCCTTTATCCATCCATTGAAGATATATCCAGGCCTTGTAGGAACTGGGTGACTGCTCAATTCTACGTTCTGGTTGATTTTAAGATTTTCATCCTTATATAAAGGCTCCGGATTTGTTTCATCTCCGTAATTCTTATACCAATAAATATGTGTCGGAGTATGTGTTCCCTTATCTTCATATACTGCTGTAAGGGTGATGACAAGCTTGTTCCCAACCTCAACTGCATCATTCTTGTCTGCAGTGAATGTTGAAGCAGGAGAGTATGTAGTTTCGCTTAGTTTCCATCCTACGAACTGCTTGTTTTCAGGCCAATACGTATTCGTTGGTCCGGCTGCTACATGAACTTCTGCCTGATCCGCATATTTCGTAGGATCTTCATAACTGTATGCAGGAGCTCCATCAGGGTTGACGTATTCTATAGTCAATCCGCCCAATTCTGCGATTGAATCATCACGCCATTTCGCATAAAGCGTGAATACTCCAACTACGTTATCGTATCCATCATCGCCATAGTCTACACGCGCAGAGTCTTCTGGGCCTTCATATTTAATTGATAACGAATCACTTGTTATCCTTGCGCTAAAGTTCCATGGCTTCGTATATTCCTCATCCGTATACCAGCCTACTAAAGAATAATTACCTTCGCCGCCCCAAGTTGCACTGGACAAATATGAATCGTCAATCACAGTCCCGTAAGGTGGCCAAAACTCAAGACTTTGTCTTGGATCTACCTCGCCACCTTTAGGATCAATGATTACATGATACTCAACAGGAGCAATTTTTGCATATAACACCTTATTCGCTGATCCCATCTTCGCCGTGCTCCAGTTGAAAGGTGTTTGCAATGTCTCGTCTTCATACCAACCGACAAAATAGTGTTCTTCATCTTCAGGGTCTATGGTTGGCGCCTGATTCTTATAACCCGCAAGCGGTTTTTCATATGGAATATCACTTATTGTACTGTCAGTAAGTTCGTTTGTGCCATTAATAAAAACCAAATCATTGACAACTCTGTCATATTTAATATGCAGGTACGTTCTAGTGCCACGTTTTTCTTTAGTAATCCCGTTACTATCAACGTCTGTAGCACTATTCCACGAGGAAGGCATACTAGAACTGTCGCTCCATGCATATCCAGAAGATGTCATTCCAGTAAAGCGATTTGTGATATTGTATCCCGCACTACTCGTCATATAATACTGTGATGTAGCTGCAATATCATATGACCCCGCTTCATCGAGCTTCTGTGTATAATAGTAAATCGTTACTAATTGTTCAGTTGAAGAATTGTTTCTCGGAAATGTCTTAATAAGGTTCCCTGTATTACCTAAATCGCTATGTCCAAATAATGTTCCGGAAAAAGCGCTTAAGTAAGCTACACTAGTCCATACTCCACTTGGCCACTGGTAATCATATTTTGAAAGTGGTTGCTCATATAAGCCTGTAAAACTATATTGCAAATTGTTATATGAGTAGTTTGGACTAGTTCCAGTACGACTACCGTAAAACTCGATAGTAAATAACGCACGGTCATAACGCACATTAATTACAGTTTGTCCGTTTCCGTTAATCTTTCCACTATCTCCGCCGGAAACATCCCAGCCCGCATAGGTAAACAATGTGTTCTTGCCATTTTTAATATCAGCCAGGCTGTAACCACTTGGGAGATTAGCACTTACCAACGCATCATTTATAGTTGTTCCTGATGCTGCTGTAAGAGAAACACTTTCGACAAAGTCGTAGGTTTTTTCAGTTGCGTCCTTATCATCGTTGACATTCTGCTTCCAAATAGCAATTTGATACTTTGTTTCCGTTTTTGCTTCCCAATGTGCATAGATAGTCGTGTTGGCACTTAGTTCACTATTAAAATTGAACAAAGAACCGCCGGAAGCAGACGTAAACCATCCCAGGAAATTGTATCCCGGTCGTGTTGGATCTTCAGGTTCTGCATCTGCGCAAGGCGTACCGCCCTGGATGAAGGCAGGCGGAGTATACGAAGCATTGCCCGTTCCTGCTCCACCATCGTTTTCATCAAAATGCAACCAGTGTCCTTCAGTAATGACAGGTACCAGCGTTTTGTCTGCTGTGATCTCAATGGTTGTACCATTTCTATAGACAGGTGTCTCAGTACCTTTTTCTTTCCATCCAACAAAGCCTTGTGTCTGAGAAGAAACAGCGTATTTAGTATCTATAGTTGCTTCCGCAGAATCAGTTGTGGTTCTGAAAGTATCAATCTTGAAGGCGATTCCTCCTTCATCTTCATATGTTACTCGATATGCGGTGAAAAGCACTGCATAATAAGTAACCGATTCGCCTTCTTCCACTCCTTCTTCGAGCATTTCCGATACTTCAGATCTTACTGTCTCTATGGTCTTTCCTTTTGTTTCGAAAGTATAATGCTCATCCGTTGTCCATCCGTCGAACACCTTATTGTCAGCATAAGGCACTCCAGGGTCATACAGTACCTGAGGCATGTTGTCGCCCTTTTTGACGTACATGGATGCGATCTCAGTTTCACCACTCTTGAATATTACATGCAGTCTGGAATCGTCCTGAGTATCGCCGGAATCGACAACAACATAGATCGAGAAGTCCTTGGCATCGAATTCAACAGTCTTACCGTAGGTGTCTACTAAACCATCCGCAACCTTGGTCGCCTCACCATCATCGATATGTACTACTGCCGCATCTTCGATTTTCTTGAATTCTCTGGACACAAACTTGACCGAGATACTCTTGAGAGGTTCGATCTCTTTGCCATCCTTATTCTTGAAAGTGATATCTACAGCCTTTACGACCTCGGCGTTACCGCCCATCTCGGCCTTGACTGCGTCCTCGACTGCAGAAGCAGGGACTGCTTTGAAATGTGCAGTCGTTCCTTCAGGCAATGCGCCTTCCGGTGCTTCGACAGAAACCTTGACGCCGCCAACTGTGTCAGAGAAAGACTGTGCGGGATACTCGACGCCTTCTTCAGGCTCTTCTACGATTTCCTCCTCAGGCACCTCTGCCGCTTCCGGATCTTCAGTTGTTTCCTCAACAGCGTCTTCTGCTGACTCTTTGTCATCAGTAGGCGCTGTCTCGTCCTGAACATCCGGGGTCTCTGCCTTTTCTGTTACTGGCGCTGGCTCGTCTGCCGGTGCCGCAGGTTCTTCTGCGGGCTCCGTTGCAGGTGCAGGATCTTCTGCCTTTGTCTCGGCAGGTGCCGATTCTTCCTGTGCGACTGCAGGCTGATCAGCATCCTCGTCAGCAAGTGTATACACTGGTGAAGGCATGTATGTGATCATCATCGCTACGCACAGAAGAAATGCCAGAAATCTCTTGAGTGTGTCATTGCGTTTCATAGTGCTATAGTCCTCCCTTTTTAGAAGAGTCTTTGAATTATATTGAAAAGAATAATAATTAACGTCTTAATGACGAGTGCCGACACTCGCCCATTTTGCGAGATTCTATCACATGTAGAATAAACTTATGTAGTTATTTACAGAATTTTTAGTGTTTCTACATTATATTCAATATCAGTTTTGCAAATTTTGCTTGGGCCACTTAGGCCTCCTGTGATCCGGGCGTCATTTTGCCCGGCACCGGGATATTTGGCTAAGAGCTTGACAGAGTTTCCCCCACCCCTATATTTTCGTCAAGATATTATCACCAAAAGCGTCATTGATCCCGTCAGTATTTTCAAGACTTTTGGGAGTTTTCAAGGGTTTCGGGCATTTCCGAAAAGGCTACAACAAACCGTCTGAAGACGCACGATTTGCGCCTTCATCCATATACATGTTATATTTTGAAGCGTCATTTTAACCGTCATTTTTAGGCGTCATCTTGCTTTATCCTCTTTCGCTTTGCCTGCATTTCCAAGGCTCACACAAAAAGCAATAAAAGCGGCCTTAGGTATTGACCCAAGGCCGTTTATCAGTTGTTTCTATCTGTACGGCGGATTTATATGCTCTGCTTATGTTTTATAGCTGTTTTAAGGATTATTTCCAGCCCATCACCTGTGCGAATACCTCTCCGATCTTCTCATGTATCACCAGGTCTGCTGAACTGTCAGCGCTCGTTGCGCTCATGTTGATGAGTACCAGTTTCTTGCCGTGGAAGTAATGTATCAGTCCCGCAGCCGGATACACGATAAGCGTCGTGCCGCCGACTATGAGTGTGTCGGCGTTGGAGATAGCTCTGACGGCTCCGTCTATAACATCGCTGTCGAGTCCCTCTTCATAGAGCACAACGTCAGGCTTTACCCTGCCGCCGCACTTGTCGCATACCGGCACGCCTTTCGATTCCAACACCTTTTCAACGCCGTAGTAAGCGTGGCATCTCTCGCAGTAGTTTCTGAGTGTGGATCCGTGGAGCTCCCACACGACCTTACTGCCCGCCTTCTGATGCAGGCCGTCGATGTTCTGTGTGACTATCGCCTTTACCTTGCCCTGCTTCTCCAGCTCGGCCAGCGCCTTGTGGCAGTCATTAGGCTCCGCGTTCTCGTAGATGAGTTTGTCCTTATAGAATTCAAAGAAGTCTTCAGGATGTCTCATGTAGAAAGTATGCGAGATCATCTCCTCCGGCGAGACGGTCCTCCCCAGGTCCTGGTTATAGATGCCGTTGGCGCTCCTGAAGTCAGGAATGCCGCTCTCTGTGGAGACGCCGGCGCCGCCAAAGAAAACTATGTTCTTGCTCTCGTCGATTATCTTCTTTAATTCCTTGATCTTGTCGTCCATAACTGCCTCCCTTCTTTTCCGTGGTCGCCGGTCTATTTAAGGCCCGAGGCCATCATGTAGATGTTGAATATATCTTCAGTGTCGAGCACTTTGAAGTTTCCTATTTTGCGGGCATCCTGGAATGTGACGCCGAGGGCCGCCTTTCGGCAGGCTGTCTCATCAAAGTCGAGGTCCAGGCCCTGTATGTTCGTAGGCATGTCAATCGATCTGAAGAACTCTTCGAATTTCTCTATGGTCTTTTCAGGGTCGCTCTCGCCGAATACTCCCTCGCCCAATTTGACGAATCTTTCAGGATCCACGCTGAGCACATATCTTGCCCAGGATCCCCAGATTGCTGCCAGGCCCGCGCCGTGCGCCACGTCGTATTCTGCGGAGAGTTCGTGCTCTATCTGATGGCAGGCCCAGTCGCCCTTGTTGGAATTGCCTGCTGCCATCAGTCCGTTATGCGAGAGTGTGCCGCACCACATGAGGTTGGCGCGGGCATCATAGTCGTCCGGCTTCTCGAGAGCTGCAGGCGCCCACTTCATGACTTCTTTAAGAAGCGTGAACGACAGCTGGTCAGTGAAGTCAAGAGCATAGCCCTGATGGAAGTACCTCTCCAAGGTATGCATCATGATGTCGGTGGCGCCGCAGGCTGTCTGATATTTTGAAACGGTCGCCGTAAGCATAGGATCCAGCATCGAGAATTTCAGTCTTCCGAAGTCGGTGTTGACGCCTCTCTTGTATGTCGGGTCTGTCTCGTCGTTTGTGATGACTGAGGAGTCGCTCATCTCGGAGCCTGTGGCTGAAAGCGTAAGCACGCAACCGACCGGTGCAGTCCCTTCTACCTTGCGCTTGCCACAATAGAAGTCCCAGACGTCTCCGCCGCCAAATACTCCGTAGCCGATCGCCTTGGCGCTGTCCAGAACGGAGCCGCCTCCGACTGCCAGAATGAAGTCGCAGCCTTCGCTGTTGTAAAGCTCGATTCCCTTTCTGACGAGCGAAACTCTCGGGTTCGGTACTACTCCGCCGAGCTCCACATATTCGATCCCGGCTTCGTCAAGCTTTTCCTCTATGTTGTCGAGCAGGCCGGTCCTTCTGACCGAACCGCCACCAAAATGCAGCAGCACTTTGACCGCGCCGTAGCCCTTTAGTACATTACCGATCTCGTCCTCAGCCCCTACGCCAAAATACACATGAGTCGGCGTATAGTATTCCATGATTGCCATGATCTTTCTCCTTTACTGTCAGTCCGTGTCGTTATTTTCTGATTTCTTCGAAGAGTATAGCCTCGTAAGGCTTCATCTGTATTATCTCTTCAACCTCTGCGTCCGTGCGTCCGCGGTTGGTCATGCGTATCTTCATCTCATCGAGCTCAAAGTCACCCGGCATAATGAAGTCCGCGCGCGTACCGGAGAAGTTGCCGACTATCAGGAAGCGTTTGCCGTCCATGCTTCTGCTGTATGAGATGACCTGTCTGTCGTCCGGATAGTACTCTATCGTTTTGCCGGAAAGCAGTACGGGCTCGCTCTTTCTCAGCGCGAGCAGTTTCTGATAGAACCTGTATACCGACTTGTCGGACGCGAGATCCTTTTCCACGTTGATGTCGCGGTAGTCCGGGTTGACGCACTGCCACGGCTTTTCGCCTCTGTTGAATCCCGCATTTGAGGTGCCATCCCACTGCATTGGCGTCCTGGCGTTGTCGCGGACGGCCCATCTTATCAGACGGAGGATAGCCTTTTCCGGGATGCGCATGCCCTTCATCATGTCGAAGATGAAGTGCGACACAGGGTCTTTCATCTGGTCCATGCTGCTGAAACGGGTATTTGTCATGCCGATCTCTTCGCCCTGGAAGATGAACGGTGTGCCCCAGCCAAGGAAGGTGATCATCGCCAGGAAGGTGGCTGCCTCATAGCGGTATTTCTTTGTGTTGATGCCAAAGCGGCTGACACTGCGCGCCTGGTCGTGGTTCTCAAGCACCAGAGTGTTCCAGCCTGTCCCGTGATATCTCAGCTGCGGGTCCAGCAGTCCGCGTTTGAACTGCCTGAGATTGAATGGCTTGGCTACCATCTTGAGGCCAAACATATTGTCTGCCATGAGATGTTCGAAGTGGAATATGCTGTCCAGCTCACCGGACTCCTCGTGTATGTATCTGTGCGCGTGCTGTTCGTCCGGCGTATAGGACTCGCCCACCGTAAAGGTGTCGTAAAGCGAAAGCGCGTTGTCATTCAGCTCCTTGAGAAACTCATGCATGCGCGGTCCGTCGACGTAATACTGAACGCCCTTCTGGAAGTGCAGAGGGTTCCTGTCGTCCCTGAGCGGATACACCTTAGAGATCATGTTGAACACGTCAAAGCGAAATCCGTCCACACCTTTCTCGAGCCAGAAGCGGAGCGTATCCGCCAGTTCTCTCCTGACCGCCGGGTTCTCCCAGTTGAGGTCAGGCTGCTCAGGCGCAAAGAGGTGCAGATAGTATTCATCCGTACCTTCTATACGCTCCCAGGCCGGGCCGGTAAACGATGAGGTCCAGTTGTTAGGAGGCATGAGTTCGCCGTTCTTGTCGCGCTTGCCTTCCCTTATTATGTACCAGTCACGGTACGGAGAATTCTTATCTGCAAGCGCCGCCTTGAACCATTCGTGCTGATCGCTGGTGTGATTGAACACGGCGTCCATCATAACCTTGAGCCCGCGCTTGTGACACTCGGCCACCAGCTCTTTGAAATCCTCCATCGTACCGAAGGACGGATGTATCGACCTGTAATCGGCGATGTCATATCCGTAGTCCTTCCACGGCGACTTGTAGAGCGGCGAGAACCATATCGCGGTCGCTCCAAGATCTTTGATGTAGTCGAGCTTGGAGATGATGCCGCGGATATCGCCGATGCCGTCGTTGTTGGCATCCATGAAGCTGATCGGGTATATCTGGTAAACTACCGCTTCTTTATACCAATTGGTTTTTGTTGCCATATCTAAGGCCCTTTCATATTTGTTGCGGCCGCGCGTCGGAATCATGTCCCGAGGTAGCTGCGGCCGCTTTCTATGCACCTGTAACAGACAGCAGCACAGGCAGCAGCTGTTTCTTGCGGCTCATCACGCCCGGCATGTCGTATACCTGCCTGGCGATCTTCGCGTAAGGCAGATCGCGGTTCGACCTGCAGTCGGACACCAGCAGCACGCTGTTTTCGCTGAGCACGTCGGTGACCATGAGAAGTGTCCAGTCCAGTCCCTGCGAGTCTGCGATCTTCTGCAATGCTTCGATATATGTCGAAGCGTATTCCCTGACGTCCGTGAGGGTGGTGACTTCGCACTGGCCAATGCCCATTTTTGTGCCGCTGTTTTCGTATTTCTTGAAATCCGAAAGGATAGCTTCTTCCGGATCCTGAGTCTGAAGATTGTCAGTGATACTGAACAGCTTCTCGCCGAACTCCTGCACGCTTGGTACTTTGGCAAGCCTTGCGAGCATCTCCACCGCCTGCATGTCCTGGACCGTAGTCGTAGGGCTGCGGAGGATGAGCGTGTCGGCGATGATGCCGGTGAGCATGGTCCTTGCCGCGTACTCATCCGGCATGATGCCGTGTCTCATGTAAAGCTGATAGATTATCGTGTTGGCGCTGCCGAGCGGCTCGGCTGCGATGAATATCGGTGTTGATGTCGAGAGCGAATCGAGTCTGTGGTGGTCGATGATCTCCACTACGTCAGCGGTCTCTATGCCTTCTACGCTCTGCGCCGGTTCGTTGTGGTCGACCATGATCACTTTCTTGACCGGCTTGTCGAGGAAGCACCTCCTTGTGACGAAGCCTTTAAACTCGCCCTTCTCCATTACGGCAAGTCCCCTGATGTGGGAATTAGTGAAGATCCTTTTGCCCTCTGTGAACAGATCGTCTATGTCTATGGTCTCCGTCGCCAGTTCCATCATGGATTCGACCGTCTCCGCGAGTCTGATCCTTCTGAGCGTTTCAGCCGTGCCGAGGTCAGTCATGAAAACCGATCCCTCGTATCCGCTGTAATCCACGTCAGGCGCTTCGTCAGCCGCTGCGATGATGATGGCCGGGACTTGCCTTTTTATGGCGTACTCTATGAGTTCCTTGCGTATTCCAAGCACGACGATGCAGTTGCCGATATCTTCAAGCAGTCCGCTGAACGCCTCATATGAAGCGGCGCCGACGAGCAGGGATCCCTCGATGGTTTCACTCTTTCCTCTGTGCAGGAGCTTGCCCGGTATAACACGGAGTATGTTGTCTATCGTGAGCCTGTAAGTAGGTATCTCCTCTTTGTTGTCCGACAGGAACCATCTGGTGATGTCATCCACGCTGAGCAGGCCTTTGAATTTTTCGCCGTCATAAATAGGTACGACCGATGGGTTCTCCGCGCTGTATGCGTTTACAAGCGCAAAGATCGGAGCGTCTGCCTGGATATAGCTTTGCGGCTCAAGCATTACGTCTCTCACCTTAGGATAAACATCCTTCCTGTAAGGCGGGATCGCAACTCCCATCGCTTCCATCTGCTCCTTTACCTGGTCGGAGACGGGACTGCAGTGGATGGCGATGTATTCGTTTTCCGGATCGGTCATGTTCTTCAGATTGGCGTAAGCCGATGCTGCGCACAGACTGTCGATGTCCGGGTTCCTGTGTCCTGTGATATAGACTTTACTCATTTGTTTTTATCCCTTTTCAAATTTATTTTTAGCCCGGTAGAGCACCGCTACGATGCCCCACACGTATGCTGCTGTAACGAATATGTTGAGCCTCATGTTTTCCCTGAAGACTATCATGAGCACCGCGAACGCTGCCGCGAGCACAAGCATCTTCAGCATGAACGGCAGATCCATTCCACATTTCTTTTTGGCGTATTTGCCGGTGCAGAACAGGAATGCATAATAGGCGATGATCGCCGATGTTATGAGTATGATCTTAGGCAGCAGCGCCACTTCTTCTTCGCGCATGAACTCCAGCGATACCGTTATGCAGCCAAGCGCGAATATGATGAATATGTGGATGATCATGTACAGCATGCCGCTGTCCTCCGTCTCCCTGTCCAGAAGGTGGTCGTATATGAGTTCGTACGAGACGAACAGTCCGGCAACTATGAGGAAGCACATCAGCGAGAAATAGATGACGCTCCAGTCGAAGCTGCCGTCGCTTACGAAGTACGCGGAGATGACGATTATCATCTCGCCGAACGTGAACACCACATAGAGCATTGCGCGCTCGGTAAGGTGCGCAAAGTCGATGACCCCGCCCGGGCTCCTGTTTCTGTTCACGGCTGTCAGGATGATGCCTGCAAGTATTGCCGCCAGAGACACCCATCCGGTCATTGCCGGCGGTACGAACGCAGCCGTCAGAGCTATCGCTGCTTCTATGAACAGTATCCAAATCATGCGCTTTATCAGGTCGCGGTTCCATACATCCGCCTGATGGTTTCGCAACTCAATGACATACTGCAATCCGATGTTGATAAGTATGAGTGACCAGGCTATGTGATACTGCGCCTGATAAGCGAGCCAGTCGGTGCGCGTACTCTGTCCTATGAAGTACATCAGATACATGTTGACCAGCAGAAAGACGTGGTCGCGCACGCCGTTGCGGCCAAACATGTTTATGTAGAACGTCGTGAAGTTCCATATCTGGATGATAGTCAGAGTGCATACTATGTACGCGAAGAAAGCGGTGCCGGAAACAAAGCCGTTCTCAAAGTTGCTGAGAAGAGCATTGTTGCGGCCCACCATGTATACGAAGACGAGGTCGTATATGAGCTCCAGATATTCTACCTTTTTCTCTTCGTTCTTCAGCTGGAACATTCTATTTCAGATGCTTCTCCGCCCAGCGGGCTACGGTTTCCCTGGCCTCCGGGCACTTGCTTCCCTGTATGGCTAAAGTCTTGCCGACCTTGGCGCCGATGCAGAACTTCTTGAGGTCGGTGCGGCTTCTGGCCTCACCGCTGCCCTCGTGAGTCATGACAGGCCACACGTGCTTGCCTCTGAAATGAAGCTTCTCCAGCTGTCCGAATACGGCGCACGGATATGTGCCCCACCAGCATGGGCCGGCGATGACTATGTTGTCGTACTCGCTGATGTCGTGCAAATATTCTTTCAACTTTGGGCGGGCATTGTCCCGCTGCTCCTGCTTCGCGACTTCGGTGCATTCCATATAGTCTGCAGGATAGTCCTTGACTGTTTCGATCTCAAAGAGATCCGCGCCTACTGCGTCTTGAATGTACTGTGCGATAAGCTCGGTATTGCCCACTTCGAGGTTTTCCAGCTTGCCGCTTACATAATTCTGTCCCTTGCGGGAATAGTATATGACCAGATTCTTTGCCATTTGTGTTACCTTTTTCTCCCGGCAAATCTCTTTGCCTGTTGTTTCATACTATTGTACCACGACATCTTTTTTATGGTAAACTGAATCGACAGGTTTTGGAGATGATCAAACTGAGGAAGCAATATGATAAACGTATTTATGATCCATTCAGGCAAAGACTATGAAATGGTCAAGGATGTGATCGAGCCATATCTCCGTGGCACCGACGGAGAAGACCCTGGCGCATATGCCAACTGCAACATCCTTACGCTGGAATCCGGTGTGGAATCATCATGGAAAAAGGATGCCATGAATAAGATAAAGATGTCTCATGCGGTCATATTCATCATAGGTGAGGACGCCGCCAAGCCATCAAAGAAAGAGACCATGGGCTGGGAGTTTGAGCGCGCGGTCAAATACAACAAGCTTATAATGCTGTATAACCCGGGCAACTACGAGATCCCTGACTATTTGATGATCACGGACCGCTTTACCAAGCAGAAGAGACTGGTTGCTCCGGTGATGACGCTCGAGGAGATCAAGCAGAGGATCGATGATTACGTGAACGGATACTATCCGATCTTCTCGTCAGGATATGAAGACCTGCCTTCCGAAAACAGATCGCAGAGAAAAGGCGAACTGGTGGATCAGTACAAGATGTTCCAGAAAACCTCCGAAGATCTCGTCGCGAGACGTCAGTCTGTCAACTCTTTCTACATAAGTGTGAACAGCGCGCTGACAGGATTGCTCGGCGTCGCTTTCGGAGTCTTTGACGATTCCGTCAAGCTGATAGTTGCCGCATTCATGTGTGTGGCAGGTGTCATTCTGGATATATCCTGGATAAACATACTAGAGGCTTACGGAACACTGAACGCCGCAAAGATGAAAGTCATCAAGCTGCTTGAAGAACAGCTGCCTGTAATGCTTTACGACGCGGAGTGGCGCATCATGTCGGACAAACTCAACAACAAAAAATATGTATCCTTCACTGACAGTGAGAAACGGATACCAAAACTGTTCCTGTGCCTGTACGCGCTTATACTGGTCGGCATAATCGTGTTCACCATTTACAGACACTTCGCAGTATGATCAAATTAAATAATAAGGGCATCCGTGCAGGATGCCCTTTCGATCGGCTTTTTCTCCGGCATGAAAGTGCCGGTTTTTTATTTCTGATATGTCATGCTGAGCGGCAGCTCCATGCGGTTTGCTTCCAGGAGTTCCTTGTTGCTCAGTATTTCTTTTGCCGGACCATCTGCTGCTATGCGACCTCCCGAAATGAGAATGACCCTGTCGCAGGTATCGAGTATCATGTCGAGGTCGTGGGACGCTATCAGCTTGGTCTGATCCAGCTCGCGTATCGTATTGATTACGAGACGGCGGTTGAACGGATCAAGAGCGGAAGTCGGCTCATCCATAAGGATGGCCTGCGGCTCCATCGCAAGTATCGTTGCTATGGCTCCCATGCGCTTCTCTCCTCCGGAGATCTTGTGATTGTAGCGATGTTTGAGATATTCAAGATCGAGCCTCTTCAGCACTTCATCGACGCGCTTATCGACCACTTCACGGCTGAGCCCGTAGTTGAGCGGACCGAATATCATGTCCTCGTAGACTGTCGGCATGAACATCTGGTTGTCAGAGTTCTGCAGCACAAAGCCGAGCTTTGCGCGGATCTCGCCCAAAGTCTCCTTCTTCACTTCTGTGCCGTCTATGAGGATCTTTCCCTCGCCCTGCAGCAGGCCAAGGAGCAGTTTCATTATCGTGGACTTGCCGGCGCCGTTGGCTCCTATAAGGCCCACCGATTCTCCCTTTTCGATCCTGAATGACATGTCGTGCAGCACATATTCTTTCTTTTCGTATGCGAAGTTCACATTCTGAAATTCGATCATATTTTTACCTCACAAACAGCCCGCCAATGAGCTGTGCTATATCCGCGTATCTGAGCAGGAAAAAGAACGCTATGCAGAGCGCCATGAACAGCGCGTCTTTGATGTTGAACGGTTTTATGTCCGCGTAGTGGAAGTGCTCGTGGTAGCCGCGCAGCATCATGCTTGAGAAAAGCTCCTGTGCGCGGTCCATGCTTCTAAGGAGCAGCTGACCCAGGAAGGACCCCCAGGCAGAGATGTGTATGCCCTTCTGTCCCGGCGCTCTCAGAGAATAGGCATCTGTCATGACTGCCAGCTCTTCTGTCATTACGCCCACGTAGCGGTATGTCAGCTGGAGAAGCGACACCAGCATCGCCGGCACGTGCAGCTTTCTAAGAGCCGCGCACAGGCTGTCGATCTTGGTCGTCGCCATCAGCAGGAACGACATCATCAGGCAGAAGACTCCCTTGAGCATCAGCGTGATCATCGAGACCACTCCGCCGGATATCCCCACTCCGCCTATGGTCACCATTATCTCTTTGTCAAAGAGCGGGTTGAACAGGCCTACCGCCATGACCAGAGGCAGCACGATGCGCAGCTTATAGAAACACGTATGCACATCAACACCGCTGACCTGGAACATGATGACCGGCCACAGCACCATAGGTACCAGGCCGCTCAGATCGTACTTGTCGAAGGACAGCGTGATGAGTATGTATACGATAGTCGTTATAAGCTTTGCCGCGGGATGCAGAGAATGGACCGGTGACTGACGCGCTGCCAGTTCATCCATCTCCGAAAGCTCATGCAAAGCCTTCTGCATTTTGTTCATTAAGCGATTCCTGTATTAGCAGTAATAAGGGGCACCCTGCGATGCCCCTAACAATATACCATATTCCTAGAGAGAATAGAGTATGACCTATTCAGTTTGTGTTTTCCTTTTACGGAAGAAGCCTCCGATGAAGCATATCAGTATAGCGACTCCTGCCACTATGGCGGATCCGACTATGCCGGATACGGTCGTGCCCGCAGGCGATTCGCTGCCAGGGAATGCGTAATCAGGCAGGAATGAAGTCTTCTCCTGTATCGATCCCGCTGTATCCGCAGCTCCGCTGGATACTCCGAAGTTCTCTTCATCGAGTCCCATGTTTGTGGAATATCCGCCGTCCTCATTTCCGAAGAGCGCCCATTCCAGACCGTCAGGGTTCGAGCTGGCCAGCAGGCTGAGTCCGCCGCCAACTACGAGCGCAACGATGGCGAGTATGGTAACGACTGACTTGAGAGAACGCTTAGGCTCTCCTTCACCGCTGAGGTCCACACCCTGCAGGAGCTCCGGACGTGAATTGTAAACGAATACCAGTACCGCTGCTGTGATCAGTCCTTCTATGAGACCGATAGCCAGGTGGATCGGCTGCATCAGTGCGCAGAACGCGCCAAACGGCAATTCCGTAATGCCTGACAAGCTGGTCTCAAGCACCACCGAAAAAGCTCCCAATTGCAAGGTTATTATGCAGCCTATTATCGAAGCCGCGATTATGCGTCCGCGCTCGGCGCTCTTGCCCTCGCCGAACCACTTGCCGTTCATTATCGGACGCCAGATCAGGAAGTAGCCGACAAAGCACCCGTAGAAAGCCATGTTCCAGCAATTGGCCCCCAGGGCCATTAGCCCCCCGTCGGCAAAGAAAAGACATTGTATAGCCAGGATCACGATCATGGATAAGAACCCGGCGTAAGGCCCAAGCAAGGCCGATAACATCATACCTCCGCACATATGTCCCGATGAACCTGTTCCCGGGATAGTGTAGTTGATCATCTGTCCGGCAAATACCAGAGCAGATGTTACTGCCATTACAGGCAGCTTCTGAGGTTCATCATCCTTCTTGAGCTGATGGATGGAAACACCGGCTGCTGACGCTGACGCGACATACATGGTCGCAGCTACTGCAGGAGCCAGTAAAGCATCTGCCATATGCATAAAATGCACCTCCCTTTTTCTTCTGATACTGAAATTATATTGTCAGTTTCCATGGCTCACAAGCCCCCGCAGGGGATACAAATTTCTTAAAAAGCACAAAAAAACGGCCCTTTTGGGCCGGATTTATCATGATTGTCTATAGCTCTGAAGAATAATCTCTATAGCACATCAGCGGCTCGTTTTTGCCGAAGTCCCATGTATGGGTAGAGTCGCCTCCGCAGATGAAATGTTCCGGACATTCAGCGCATTTTGAGCAGCTTGCTGTACGATCTCCCCTGAACACTTCGAATCGGTTAAGCCAGACTTCCATGAAGTCATCTTTATGGATATTCCCCTGTACCAGCTCCGGTCTGTTTTCTATGTCCAGGCAGGCGCAGATATCTCCGTTGCTTCTCACACTGGCGGTGAGTATCCCTGCTCCGCAGAGGAAGTAGTGGTCACGCACCATGCGCTCATGTTCTACGCCAAGATAATGCGAACAGCCGAAGGTCACTTCCATCGGATTGTCCGGATCAAATCTCTTTTCGCTGATGTATGACAGCAGTTGTCTGAACTGATCAGCTGTCAGTAAGAGATCCGATGACTCGCAGGCGCGGCCTATAGGCTCGACGTTGATAGGGCGCCAGCTGGTGATGCCCATGCCGCGAAGCAGTTCATACATTGGTTCAAGTTCATCGAAGTTGCCCTGGTGCAGTACAGTCGTCACCTGCGGTTCAAAGCCGGCCTTTTGGAGAGCCTGAAGTCCGCGCAAGGCAAGACGCCAGGCGCCTTCCTTCTGCCTGAGAGAATCATGTGACTTTTCCATTCCATCCACGCTTACGGATACGGTGGACATTCCCGCCTCTTTGAGTTTCTTAGCCGCGTCATCATCTATAAGGGTGGCGTTGGTCGTCATGCCCCAGTTGAAGCCCATCTCCTTAACGTGACATGCGATCCCGAAAAAGTCCGGATGCATCATTGGTTCTCCGCCGGTCAGACAGATAGTAGGTTTGTACGGGCTCTGCTGAACAGTCTTAAGCGTCCTTTCGACATCATCGATCGTCAGTGCCTGCCCTTCTGTTGTGCAGCTGCTGCCGCAATGTCTGCATCTCAGATTGCAGCGGTCCGTTATTTCAAAAAACAGCCACCGCAAACGCGGAGACTGTTTCAAGTCCTCTCTGTGCCTTGCGACGCTTTCAAGTTGTGATCTCTTTAAAGCTTCTATTGTCATTCTTCAGAAGCGACGACCGGTGCCGGACCTCCGCACTCAGGGCAGAATTTCTCATCATCGATCATCAGCGTGGTCTTCCATGTGAACCCGCACTTTTCACACTTGTGCGTTCTTGAGACCGGTGGCGGTCCGTAGATGCACGCGATCTCTTCCATGATAAATTCCGGTGTGCCCATAGGGGCTCCGCAGTAGCGGCAGTATTTGTCGCCCTCTCTGTAAGAGCTGCCGCAGTTAGCGCATACCTTGCGCTTCTCTCCCAGTTCTACCATTGCTCCCTCCTCTTCAAACCTGTTCAAGTATTTCATTCATCTTTTGCGCGAATGTCGCATGGCCTTCCGGTGAGAAATGCACTCCGTCGAAGGTCATCTCGATCTCCCATTCACCCGCGTCGGCAAACAGGCAGCCCTTTCTGTCCGCAAGTTCTCTGTAAGCATTTCCCAGGTCCTGTGATTCTTCAATGATCTCATCATCCATGACCCACTCACCGTATTGCAGGTGCGGCGGAGAGATCAGAAGGACCGGCTTTCCAGTATCGATGATCGTATCAAGAAAGCTCTCCATCCTGGCGGCTATCTTCCCGGCGCTCAGTCCGCTGCAAAGATCATTCGTGCCAAGCATGATCGTGACCAGATCCGGGTCGTTCAGCCTTATCAGGCCCGCGTACCTCGACTGCCCGCGCGGCACTGTCATGCCATTGGTCCCGCAGTTGATGACGTCGCAGCCATCCAGACGGTCAGCCCAAGGGATCCCTTCCGGGTACCTCGATCCAATATAAGACCGGGGATCGTAGCCGTAAGTATTTGAATCTCCAATACAAAGAATTTTCATGTTTGTCAGTGTCTGCCTTTTCTTTCGAGGACATATCTGAACCAGGCCTCAAACTCGGCTCCAAGCCTCTTTACAAGTTCTGCGGCTTCTTCCGGTTTAGCGGCAGCGGCGTACAGGCACTGCTGCGCGATTTGATACTTTCTGGCAACAGACATGCGCGCCAGCTCCTCATCGGTATATTTCACTATGTCGACCATTTCCTCCTGCGCGCGGAAGAACCTTATGAAGGCCTCTGCGGTCTCATGACCAACGATCGGCTCGAGAAGCGAGAAATCATTGCCGGAACTGTCGAGTACGCGCGACACCATCTCCCAGCGGCGCGGATCGGCATAGCCTTCCGTCCCCGTGAATGAAGTCCTGAGGTATAGGTCGTTGTTGGCCAGGAATTCCATCACATATGGATTGATGTTCTTTCTGACCGCCCACGGCATCCAGTTCTCCACGGTTGTGCGAATGTATATATGCGCGAATCTTCCAAACAGCGGCTCCGCAAGGTCGTGAGCAACGCTAGACTCCGCCCTGTCGTTCCCGGCAGCGACTATGCGGGCGTTCTCCGGAAGCGGCCAGCGGTTATTGACGAAACGCTCCAATACTATCTTGAATATGACCGCCTGCGTCTGCTTTGTGGCATTAGTCAGTTCGTCAAAGAACAGGATGTGAGGCTTGCCGTCTTCGCAGAGACGCTCCAGCTTTACCAGCCATACCGGCTTGATGTCTATGATCGTGTCGGTCGACTCGTTGTAGACAGCACGGCCGTTGATGGTCTCAGGCGTCTCGTTTACCAGCTCTATATCCAGGACATCCGGATCTATCTCCTTTACGCGGTCGCTCTTTCCGTCGCCGGTCAGCCCGTGGATGAACACCGGTATGTCCGCCTCAATAAAGGATCTTATCAGGTCAAGTTCGTCATGCTCTTCGATGTGATACGATGTCCCCGCAGCGGCGGAAGCGATCTCATTGTCGTCTTCCGCGAGCAGTTCCTCTATGAATCCGTCCGAGAGATAAGCGGCGGCGTCCTCGCGGCTTAGTCCCGCAAACAGGGCTCTGCCGGATATGAGCAGCTTGTTGATCTCATCGTAATACCAGCGCACCGGCCGCACTTCGATGAATATCTCCTCACCTGCGGTTACAGCGCTTCCGTCGGACAGCTGGACATACCCGCTCGGAGTTTCCTCAGTGACGGCGATCCTGACTATCTGCTTGGCGCCCAGCCTGTAGACATCTCTTTTTTCTCCGGCGATGGTATAGCTCATACCGGTCTTTTTCAGTGTGCCGTCATGGTATTGCTTCTCTGCCATCTCGCGCATGGACGACTCAAGTATGACTGACGGGAAGGTCCCGAGCTCTGCCGTAACGATGCCGCCCGATTCACGTACCTGGCTGAGCAGTTTTTCATCGCCCGGCTCCATCAGAAGCACAGGCCTTACGGCGCAGTTACTGTCTGTGTGGTCGCGTCCGAATCTGTCAGCGCAGTCCGCTCCGGAAAGGAAGTAGTTGACGCGGTCACCGCTCAGCGTGAACCCGTCGTCCGGTATGGTTACCAGCACCAGATCGCTTGCGTGGACCGATGTCCCTGCTGCGCGGAAAAGCGGGAGCGGGTTCTCGAACAGCTGCTTATGTGATAAGAAAATCGACTTCATATCTGTTTATCTCCTCAGGTTTTTTAACGTATATCACTTTTCCGCCGGGCGGATCGACCGGCATGTCGCTGTACACGAGCCAGATGGCGTCGCTTCTGGTTCCCGGCATGTCCGCGTATCCGTCTGTGAATATTATCTTTGTCTCGGCGTCGCCTGTAAAGGCTCTGACGGCAGTCTCGAAATTGGTTCCGCCTGATCCCTTTATCTCAAGTTTCGAAATGTCTTTCTCGGAGTGTATCTCCTGGAATCCGTAAAACTCGGTATCAAAGCAGCCGACCTTTACGACAGCATCCTCCTGCAGTATCTCCCTGACTCCTCTGACGAAAGCTCTCAGTAGATCCTCATCGATCGACGCGCTCGTGTCCAGAAGTATCTCTGCGTGCGGCACCGGATACGGCCTGAACTGCTCTATGAGTATTCCATCTCTGATCCTGTCCGCAGGGAACCAGTCGTAGTCGAGCTGCATGCTCGGTTCCAGCAGGTCCGCGAGACCTGCCACAGCTTTCGCGAGACCCGGGTCTTCTATGTCACGGTTCTGCGCGCCTTGAAGATCCCCTGCCTGATTGTTCTTTTCGCCTTTTTTCAATATAGCGACATATTGGGTGTCGGACTGTTTGTCCGGCTTTTCCTCTTCCGAGATCCTGAAGTCATCTCTTTCGGCTTTCTCGTACAGGATGTCATATACTTCTTCCGCGCTCAGGCTCTTTGCGTCCTTCTGGCGGAAGATGTTGACCGGCGGCTCAAAGCCGTCAGCCAGAAGCATCTCATTGACAACTGCCGCGCAGGCAAGGTCCCAGATCCTTGGCTCTTTTCCCTCTCCTCTCTGCTGATGGGCGAGCTGTATATGCATCAGCTGCTGAGCGATCAGATACGTCTGGGCGTCACGCGGGAACTGTCTCAGATTGCGGCTGTTGTAATAAACGGTCCTTCCGCTGTATCCCGTCGGATCCGCTGTCGGGGTGTTTTTGAATTCCACTGCGGCCATCAGATCACGCCATTCAGGGTACTTATCAAGAATATTCGATTGTGCTTCATTCAAGTCGAATCTTATATCCATATCCATCCGGCTTCCGTGGACCGGGCTTTTTAGCTCCTGTTATTACTGTATCCATAATAACACAATCACTGCATAATAAATCCCCGGAGTTATTTCCGGGGACATAAGAAAAGAACGGTCTGCGGACTCATAAAAAACAGCCACCGCAGACGCGGTGACTGTTTCATATCATATGCTTTTACACCAGACAGGTACTACTCTTCTACGTTTTTCTTGAGCAGGCCGAGCAACAGAGCTCCAACGACTGAGCCTACAACAAGCGCTACTAGATACATGGCTACGTTACCAACTACAGGGAATACGAAGATCCCGCCGTGAGGTGCCATGAGTGTGCACTTGAATGCCATCGAGAGCGCGCCGGCGATTCCGGAACCGACCATCAGTGCAGGTATCACGTGCAGCGGGTCTGCGGCTGCGAACGGGATAGCGCCCTCTGTGATGAAGCTGAGACCCATAACGATGTTTGCAGGTCCTGTTTTTCTTTCAGCTTCTGTATATTTCTTCTTGGATACCATTGTGGAAATAGCGATCGCGATCGGAGGTACCATACCGCCAACCATTACTGCAGCCATGATCATGTAGCCGATCTCATTCTGGTTTGCGAGCGCAGCAGTACCGAATACATAAGCCGCCTTATTGAGCGGGCCGCCCATGTCTGTAGCCATCATCGCGCCAAGAATCAGTCCGAGAACTACGCTGGAGCCAGAGCTCATTCCCATAAGAACGTTTGAGATCCAGCTGTTGAGCGCACCAACGATAGGGTTGATCAGGCACATAAGCACGCCGATTATCAGTGTTCCGAATAATGGATATATGAGCACCGGTTTGATTCCTTCCAATGACGCAGGAAGCTTATCACAGACTTTCTGCATGCCTTTGACGATGAATCCAGCCGCGAATCCGGCAACAAGAGCGCCGAGGAATGCGGATGGGACGTCGCCGCCCGGATTTGCGAATGTAGAACCGGATGCAGCAAGAGCACCACCTACGAAACCGACTACGAGAGCCGGACGGTCAGCGATACTGCGTGCGATGAATCCCGCAAGGATAGGAAGCATGAAGCCAAACGCTGTGCCTCCGATAGACTTGAACCATGCAGCGACCGGAGTGTTGGAACCAAAGTTGCTTGGGTCTATCGAGTAGTCGTCCAGGAGGAACGCTATTGCGATCATGATTCCTCCGCCGATAACGAACGGAAGCATGTGCGATACGCCGTCCATCAGGCTCTTGTAGATGAATCTTCCTACACTCTCTTTATCGGATGAACCGCTGTCTGCTGCAGCTGCGCCGGTGTGCTGATATACAGCAGCATCTCCCGCTACAGCGCGGTCAACGAGACCCTCAGCGCGGTGGATGGCATCAGCTGTCGAAGCATTGATGAGTTTCTTTCCATTGAAGCGCGCCAGGTCGACTTTCTTGTCGGCTGCGATGATGACAGCGTCAGCAGCCTGAATGTCTTCAGCCGTGAGCACGTTCTTGGCTCCGCCGGATCCCTGTGTCTCTACCTTGATGCTGACTCCCTTTTTACCGGCAGTCTGTTCAAGCGCTTCGGCCGCCATGTATGTATGCGCTATACCTGTCGGGCAAGCGGTGATGGCGACGAGCTTTTTGCCATTGGAAGCTGCGGACGCAGCAGCTGCAGCAGCAGGCGCAGCCTCTTCTGCCTTGTCTTCTGCTCTCTCATCTTCCTTAGCGTCGATCAGTGCCAGGAATTCCTCAGGTGTCTTGGCAGCGACGAGTGACTGTGAGAATTCCGGATCCATGAGCATCGTCATGAGGCCTGCAAGGACTTCGAGGTGAGTGTCAGCAGCTCCTCCCGGTGCCGCGATCATGAAGAACAGGTTGCTGTCCGTTCCGTCAGCGCACTCATAGTCTATGCCGTCCGGTACAGTGATCGCCGTCAGTCCCGGCTGCTTGGCCGCATCGGTCTTTGCATGAGGTACAGCAATACCCATGCCTACAGCAGTCGAACCCTGAGCTTCTCTGGCAAGGATGGCTTCCTTATAGGCTGCCTTGTCGTTAAGGTTGCCTACTTTGTCGTGGAGATCTACCATGATGTCTATGACCTCGGCTTTATCGGCCGGCTTAAGACCCAGGGAGATGCCCTCCTTCTTCAGTAAGTCTTTTATCTTCATAAGTTGTCCTTTCTGCGCGCAGCGCGTGCTTTAAGTTATGCTTCTCAATACCTTTTTTATATATTCACGAAACCATTTGGTAAGTGCCTACAGGGTTTCGTAAATGCTGTTGATCAGTTCTCCTGTCGCGAGATCATCGGAGAAAGCGGTCGCGGATCCCGCTGCTGTACCCATATTGAGGGCTACACGGTAATCGTGCGACTTCATGTAGCCTGCTACAAAGCCTGCCACCATGGAATCGCCGGCGCCTACGGAATTCTTTACCTTTCCCTTAGGTACGCCTACGCGGAACCTCTGGCCGTCCTCGGTTATGAGCATCGCGCCGTCCTTAGCCATCGAGATGAGTACGTTCCTGGCGCCCATTTCCTGGAGCTTCCTTGCGTATTCTTCTATCTCATCATCTGTTTTCAGGACGACTCCGAACATCTCGCCAAGCTCGTGATTGTTTGGCTTGATCAGGAACGGCTTGTACTTCAGGACTTTCAGGAGAAGGTCCTTTGTGGCGTCAACCACGAACATGATGCCCTTACCGTAAAGTCTTTCAAGGATGATCTCATAGACATTGCTTGGCAGTGTTTTTGGGATGCTCCCGGCGAGGATGAGGACGTCTCCCTCCTGCAGCTTATCCAGCTTCTGAAGCAGCTCATCATATGCCTCGTCGCTGATCTTAGGACCCTGGCCGTTGATCTCGGTCTCCTCGTCGGATTTGATCTTGACGTTGATCCTGGAAATGCCTTCCTTCAACATTATGAAGTCTGCGATTATCCCCTTTTCGTTCACGCTCTTCACAATGGCCTCTCCGGTGAAGCCCGCCGCGAACCCGAGAGCGGTATTCTCTATCCCGAGGTTCTTGAGGACTGTGGAAACGTTGATCCCCTTGCCTCCGAAGAAACAGTCTTCGGATGCGGATCTGTTGGTCATTCCCGGATCGAGCGGCTTATCCATTCTGACGATATAGTCGATCGCCGGGTTGAATGTTACTGTGTAAATCATATTGACCTCCTGTAAATTAGTACAGCTTTGCTCCTGCAGGGATCCTGTCGTCTACGAGCAGGAGGTTGAGCATCTCCTCACCGTCGTACTCATTGACCGCGCTGATCAGCATTCCGTTGCTGTACTCTCCCATCATCTTTCTCGGTGGAAGGTTCACGATCGCTATCGCTGTCTTTCCAACCAGTTCAGAAGGATCATAGTACTGCTTGATGCCGCTCAGGATGACTCTGTCCTCGCCGGATCCGTCGTTCAGGACAAACTTCAGCAGTTTGTCGCTCTTCTTGACCTCTTCGCAGCTCTTGATCTTCACTGCTCTGAAATCTGACTTACTGAATGTATCGAAGTCCACTTCCTCTTCGAAGAGCGGCTCTACCTTGACCTTGCTGAAATCGATCTCGACGCGCTCCTTCTTTGCTCCGCCCTTGCCTTCCGGCTTCATTGTCGGGAAGAGCTGGACGTCACGTATCGTTGCGCTGTCTGTCAGCAGCATTACAAGTCTGTCGACTCCGATGCCGATGCCTCCTGTCGGCGGCATGCCGACTTCAAGAGCGTTGACGAAGTCGGTATCCATAGGATGGGCTTCGTCGTCTATTCCCAGATCGAGCTGCCTCTGCTGCTCGGCGAATCTCTCGTACTGATCGATAGGGTCGTTGAGTTCGCTGAACGCGTTGGACATCTCCCAGCCATTGATGTATGACTCAAACCTGCGCGTGATGCGCGGGTCTTTAGGGTCTTTCTTTGCGAGCGGCGATACCTCTACCGGATGTCCGCACACGAAGCAAGGTCCATCCAGGAATCCCGGGATATCCTCGCAATAGTCTTCGAACATTTCCGCGATCAGCTTGCCGCGTGTCCACTCGGACTCGTCCTCGAAGGTCATGCCGTATTTCTTTGCGGCTTCGATGGCCTCTTCATCGCTGTCGATCTTATCGAACGGGATGCCTGTCACCTTGATGACCGCCTCAGTCATGTCGATCTTGTTCCACGGCGGTGTCACGTCGAATTCCTTGTCGCCGTACTTGATGATAGGCGTGCCGTTGACTGCCATGGCGCATTTGTATGTCACCTGCTCCATGAGATCCATCATGGTCTCGAGGTTCACGTAAGCCTTGTATGCCTCCATCGAGGTGAACTCAGGGCTGTGGTTCTTGTCCATACCTTCGTTTCTGAAGACCTTGCCGATCTCATAGACTCCGTCGAGTCCGCCTACGATAAGTCTCTTGAGGTGGAGCTCAAGGGAGATTCTGAGCGTCATGTCGAGGTCCAGTGTGTTGTGATGGGTCAGGAACGGTCTTGCGGCAGCGCCTCCCGCGATGTTGCCGAGCACCGGTGTCTCAACCTCGATAAGGTCGTAATCCTCTTCAAGTACCCTGCGCATCGTGCTGATGATCTTAGCGCGCTTCATGAACGTGTCTCTGACATCCTCGTTCATGATGAGGTCGACGTATCTCTGGCGGTATCTCAGGTCTGTGTCCTTGAGGCCATGCCACTTATTAGGCAGCACCTGAAGGGACTTGCAGAGCAGTTTTACCTCGCGGGCCCTGATGCTTATCTCGCCGGTCTTGGTCCTGAAGACCTCGCCCGTGATGCCCAGTATGTCGCCTGTGTCATAAGTCTTGAAGATGTTGTACTCGTCCTGGCCGATGTTGTCGCGCGCCACAAAGACCTGGATGCGTCCCTGCTTGTCCTGCAGATCTACGAACGCTACCTTGCCCATGCGGCGGAACGCCATGATACGGCCTGCCACTCTGACCTCCTGGTCCTCCATGGCATCGAAGTTGTCCTTGATGTCCTTTGACCAGGCAGTCACATCAAAGGTCTCCTCGAGATACGGGTCCCTGCCCATCTCGCGGAGCTCTTCGAGCTTCTTCCTCTTGATCTGCCTCTGTTCGCCTATCTCCTTTTCGGTGAGCTCCCGCTCTTCCGCAGGCACCTGAGGATTGTTCTGATTGTCAGCCATTATCTCTTGACCTCCACGACCTTGTATCTGGCAATACCGTCAGGGATGGCGAATTCGACCTTCTCGCCGGCCTTCATGCCCAGAAGATGAGCTCCTACCAGAGACGCGTTGGACAGTTTGCCGTTCAGAGGGTCTGCCTCTGTCGTTCCCACGATCTTATATGTGCTCTTCTCTTTTGTGTCGAGATTCTGGATCGTGACCGTGCGGCCTGTCTGTACCGTGTCGTCGTTCTCGTCTGTCTCCTCGACGATGACCGCTGTACGCAGGATCTCCTCGATGTTGGAGATGCGCTCCTCGGTCTCCGCCTGAGCGTCCTTAGCCGCGTCGTATTCGGCATTCTCGCTGATATCTCCGAGGGAGATGGCTTCCTTGAGCCTCTCAGCGTTCTCCTTACGGACTACGGTAATAAGGTGTTCCAGTTCGGCGTTCAGACTGTCATAACCTTCCCTGGTCATTTCATTTGACTTTGCTGCTGCCATTGTTATCTTCCTTTCTCTTTTATTGTTACGTTTTCGCTTGCTGTCAGTCTCAGTATCGCGGAGTATCTGAGCTTGAATCTCATGATGTCTCCGACGCGTATGAATTCCTTGCAGTCTTCTATATCGATTATTGTGTGATCGCCGGATGCCATGACGACCTCCGCGCCCTCAAGCTGCGGGATAAGATCGCCTATGTCTCCGTAATCGGCCCGGCCTATCGCGAGTATGGCGCGTCTTCTTCGGCCCCTGTCTACGTAATGCGGCTTCTGACCAAAGGCGTCCACTCCGAGCTCTCCTATAGGATGCGTCGGCTTGGTGTTGGTCTCTATGACCTCGGCCTCAAGGATGAATACCTCATCGCTCAGCACGTCGGCCTCTTCCCTGCCATAGCAGGTGCGTAGGTCTTCCATCGGTCCGCAGAAAACCAGGGCGCCTATCCTCAGCATGTTGATCTTCTTTGGCATCACGCCGTCAAAGAGCGGGATAAGGCTCGATGTCGCGCCGCCGGATACTATCTCGAGCGGCCTTCCGATCGCCTCTTCTACCGCAGCTGCCCAGTCGCACAGCATCAGCATCTTCTCTTCAGTCGGCTTTACGGATCCGACACAGCCGAGATTGGTGCCGATGCCCGCCAGGTGCACGCCGTCGAGCTTGTTCTCGACGTATTCGGCGACATCCACCAGCTCCTCCTTTTCGAAGAAACCTTCTCTCAGGTCTCCGAGGTCGGCCATCAGGATGACGTTGTGCGTCCTGTCCTGCTTCAGCGCTTCCGTCTCGAGGGCCTTAAGGGTGTCGAGGCTGCTCTGCAGGCTGTAGTCACATACCCGGATCATGTCTTCAAGTTCGGATATCATCGGGACTCTTATCATCAGGAGCGGCAGCTTCACGCCGGCCGCCTTAGCCCTTTCGAGCTGCTCGAGCCTTGATGAGGCGATCCACTTTGCGCCGCATTCCTCGTAATCGAGCGCGGCCGTTGCCATTCCCGTCGTAGCCTTGGTGACTCCCGCTACATCTATGCCTGCCTCTTTACACCATCCTACCACAGTCCGCATATTATAGCGAAGATTATTATGGTCGACAATTAATGTAGGTCTTTTGATCATGCGATCACCTTTCCTGATATCGGCCGCGGGCCTAGTCGGCGAGTTTGTTCTCCTCGACGAACCTTCTTATCTTCATGCCCGTCGTCTTGTTGAACTCGCTCTTCTTTATGACTATATGCTTGACTCTCTTCCAGTCAGGCCAGTTGGCGTTGCGCCTGTCTATCTCACTGCTGATGAGTGCTCTCACGGCGCTTTCGTCGGATGCTCTGTCGCCGAGCGCTTCCTTCACGGCTTCCATGTCCGGACGCAGGGTCACGTAGATGCCCCTCTGCATCCTGTCCTCGTTGTCCTCATCGGCCCATACCATGCACTCGCTGATGTAAGGGCTGCGGCCGATCTGCTCCTCGAGTTCCTCAGGGAACACGTTCTTGCCGTTTGCCGCGATGATGACATTCTTCTTGCGGCCCGTGATATAGATATAGTTGTCGTCGTCCAGGTAGCCGATGTCGCCGGTGTGGAACCAGCCGTCTTCCATGCATGCCGCGGTGGCTTCAGGGTTCTTGTAGTAACCCATCATGACCATAGGTCCGCGGAAGCAGATCTCGCCGTTGCCGTCCTCATCCTTGTCGATGATCTTGCACTCGGTGAACTGGAAGAGCTTGCCTGCCGACTCATTTCTCATGTATTTCCACTGGTCAGGGTTGAGCGCCACCATCGGAGAGGTCTCCGTGAGGCCATAGCCCTGCAGGCACGGGATGCCCATGCTGCGGAAGAACGCGAGCACCTTAGGGTCTACCCTGGCTCCGCCCGCGATGAACATGTCGATGTTGCCGCCGAACTGCGCCATGATCTTATTGGCAATCGGCTTGGCGATGTTGAGACCAAACTTGCTGGTGACGTTGTTGGCCGCAAACAGAGTGTTGACCAGCTTGTCCTGACCCTGCTTTTTGAGGGTCTTCTGGATGGTGCTGTAGAACTTCTCGTAGATGAGAGGCACCGCAAGCAGGAATGTCGGGTGCACCATCTGCATGTCCTTGGTTATGTATTTGAGTCCTCTGCAGAATGCCATCGAGGCTCCCATGAAGATGCCCTCAAGCATGGTGCAAGTGCATTCATATGTATGATGTATCGGAAGCACGCTGAAGAAGATGTCGCTTGGGCATACCTCGAGGTATGTCTGCGCTATCAGTACGTCCGTGCAGAGATTGCGGTGTGAGAGCATTACGCCCTTGCTGACTCCCGTGGTTCCCGAAGTGAAAATGATCGAGACCATGTCGGATGCCCTGACTCTGGCGTCGAGGTAGCTCCTGTCGCCTGCTTCTACCTTGGCCTTGCCGTCCGCTCTGAGAAGGTCCCAAGAATACAGTCCGGCAGCCGGATCTTCGTGAGCTTCCTTGCCTACGCCTATTACGAACTTAAGACCGGTCTTTCCTTCTGCCTTTATCGCCTTGAACGTGTCGTAGAACTTGTCCTGGCAGCAGATCACCGCGTCTATCTCTCCCATGCTGCAGAGAGTCTCAAGTTCTTCCTTTGAGAGTTCCTTGTCCAGCGGGACCACCACGCCTACGCCGCCTGTTACCGCGAAGTATGACTCCGCCCACTGATAGCAGTTAGCGCCGATGACTCCGATATGAGCTCCCCTGAGACCGAGGCCCAGAAGCGATGTGCCCAGTCCTCTGACATCATCTCTGACAGTGCCGTAGCTGAACTCGGTGAAGTGGTCGTCGCCCGGCATTATCTGGTGGTAGAGCACCTTGTCGCCAAAGGCTTCTACACCGCTCTCCATCATCATCTTGAGATCAGTGATCGGCCTTCCGATGCGGTACATCACCTCAGGCACCGTGCTTGCGGTGATGCCATCTACATATGTTTGCATATCGGCCATCTCGGCCGCCTTTAATTCCCTATACTCTTCTTCTGACAGACCGTAAAGGTCTGCGTCTTTGTACTTTGCTATAACTTCTTTGTAATTCAATTTGGCACTTCCTTTTAACTGTAAAAAAATCGGTAGCCACCAGTTATTCCTCGGTGGCCGCCGTTTATTTTACCATTTTTTTGGGTCTTATTACAAGGTGAGGATACGATATCGTCAGCTGCGCTTTCGCAGTAAAAAGCATCTAGTCCCCGCCTTTATTTCAGAGTTAAAGAGCCATATAAAACTGTGCGTCCGATGTCCGGATCGGATGTCACTCTGAGGCTGCCGGCCGGCTCGCTGAAAGTCACGTCGACAGGCTTGCCTTCCTTTGCCGCAAGGTACATGCCGGCCGCCGCGGAGCCGCTCGCGCAGGAGTTCTCCCAGAACATGGTGTCCGCTCCCGGAACGTAGACGAGCGGCGTAAGCGCGCGCACGCCTTTGCCCTCATCAAGGAACATCATGCCCAGGCATTCGGCTCCGAGTACGCCGCACCAGCCCCTCAGCAGGGTCTCGGCAAGCGCGCTGTCATCCTTCAGCCCAAAGAAGCCGGAGTCCGGCTCTATGATGACATGGGCTATGCCCTCCATCCTGACGACAGGCAGTCTCAGCACATCGTTTCCCGTAAGCATGCCGTCTGACAGCTTGAGTTCGTCTATCCCCACCGCAGGTGGCATGGTGACCGAAGCGTCAAAGCTTACTGCGTCCCTTCTGACCAGCCTCACATCAAGAGGATCCTTCGTCCCGGATACCCTGACTTTCACATTCGCTTCGCCGGGCATGTCATTGACGATCATGTAGAGAGCCGCGGAGCACATGGTGGCGTTTCCGCAGAACTCGCCGCCCGCCATGCGCAGGCTGACGGGTACGTCAGCCACGGGCGCCTCCGCGCCCGCCGCGGCAAACGTCACGAAACCGACTTGCTCCACCTCCGGATTCTGCGCCATTATCCATGACGCGGCCGCTGGCTGATCCGCCGGATCCACCTGCGTCTCAACGAGCGCGGTTATATTTCCCGTCGGATCAAATACCCTGTATTCAAGATCCTGATATATGTTCTTCCCTTTTTCCAATTCTATCTTTCAAATACTCTGAGGAACTGCTTGGTCCTCTCTTCTTTCGGATCATCAAAGACGTCCCCTGGATCGCCCTGCTCGACTATGACTCCGCCGTCCATGAATATGACGCGGTTGCTGACCGCCTTCGCGAACGGCATCTCGTGTGTGACGACCACCATGGTCATCTTCTCTTCCGCCAGCTGGCGTATGACCTTCAGGACCTCGCCTGTCAGCTCGGGATCGAGCGCGGAAGTCGGTTCGTCAAAGAAGAGTATCTCCGGCTTCATCGCCATGGCGCGCGCAATCGCGACCCTCTGCTGCTGTCCGCCGGACAGCTGGTAAGGATAAGCGTTCGCCTTGTCCTCGATGCCCATCTTTTTGAGCAATCCCATCGCCGTTTCCTCGGCTTCCTCGCGGCTCACGCCCTGAACGTGCATAGGCGCGTCGATCAGGTTCTTCAGAATGCTGTAATGCGGAAAGAGATTGAACTGCTGGAATACCAGGCCGCAGTAACTCCTGAAGTGCTTAAGCTCCTGCGGGCTCGCATATACCGCGACACCGTCCGCTCCGGTGTGCGCCGCAGTCTCGCCCATGTAGATGATCTCTCCGCCGTCGATGGTCTCCAGGAAGGTCGCGCATCTGAGCAGTGTCGACTTGCCGGATCCCGATGGTCCTATTATGCTGACGACCTCGCCGCTGTCCACGCTGAAGCTTATGTCCTCAAGGACCTCGAGTCCGTCAAAGTGTTTTCTGATGTTTTTCATTTCGAGTATCATGCCGTGCCTCCTATTTGTAGTAATCCATAGACTTCTCGATCCGTGCCATGACTACCTCGACCAGGTAGTTGGCAACGAAATAGAAGACACCCGCGATAACGAAAGGCATGAATGACGTCTGCGACGCCGATATCTGCTTGGCCAGCGAGAACACTTCCTGATATGCCAGCGTGAACGCAAGCGACGTGTCCTTGACCAGAGTGATCACCTCGTTGGTGACCGACGGCATGATGATCTTCGCTACCTGAGGCAGTATGATGCGCATGAAGGTCTGGAACTTTGTGTAGCCCAGCACCTCGGCTGCCTCGTACTGTCCCTTCGGTATGGACTCGATGCCGCCGCGGTAGATCTCAGCAAAATACGCGGCATAGTTGAGGACGAATCCGGTGATGATGGCCGGGAACCTCCAGTTGCCGATGTTCCAGCCAAAGAGATAGTACGGCCCGAAGTACCATACCAGAAGCTGCAGCATCAGCGGCGTGCCGCGCATGATGGATATGTACCCCTTGATGATGCCGCGCACCGGTGCAAACTTTGATTTACGCAGAAGCGCGACTACCATGCCAAGAGGGAGGGAACCGACAAGCGTGAGCACAAATATCAATGCGGTTTTGATCATGCCCGCGCTCATCGTACTTAGCATTGTTGAGAATGTCATTTAGACTCCTTGCCTCGACACACAAGCCGGCGCAGGTTCGACCCTACGCCGGTTTGTGATCGATATGAAAGTTATTTTTAATAAGAGGGAGTTTATTATTTACCGAGAGTGATGTACTCTGCGATCTCCGGATAATTAGCAGCGATCTTGGCGACTGTGCCGTCTGCTGCCAGAGCATCGAGAGCCGCGTTGACCTTGTCGCAAAGTTCTGTATCATCCTTGCGGAACCCGATGCCGTACTGCTCGCTTCCGAGGTTCTCCTCGAGGCAGACCAGAGTCTCATCTGCAGCCATTGCCTCAGCTGCTCTTGTAGCGTCTACAGCTACCGCGTCGACAGCGCCCGCGTTGAGGTCTGTGATCGCGATGGTGTATGTGTCATATACCATCAGCTCTTCGAATGTGTCGAGCAGCGCCTTCTGGCCTTCTTCATCATTCAGCAGATCATATGCGGATGTGGCTGTTTGTACGCCGACCTTCTTTCCTGCGAGATCCGCAAGTGTAGTTATGCCGGAATCTGCCTTTACCATGATCTTCTGAGTATTGTCAGAATACGGTTTGCTCCAGAGGTAATCATCCTCTCTTCCGTTGATGGTGAAACCGGACCAGATGCAGTCGCAGCTGCCTGCCTGGAGTTCGGCATCCTTAGCATCCCAGTTGAATGGGACCGGTTCATATTCCCATCCATAGTATTCGCATACTGCCTGAGCAAGCTCTACGTCGAAGCCGCCGTTCTGGCCGTCGTCACCTACGAATGAATACGGTCTGTAGTCAAGGTCAAAGCCCTGCTTGAATACATAGCCCTCACCATACTGTTCTGTATCCGCGGCTTCTTCACTCTCGCCACCGCCGCCTCCGCAGGCTGTGATGGCCATCATTGTGAATACCATTGTGAATGCGAGTAAAAGTACTGTAAATTTCTTTTTCATTTTATTGATCCTTTCTGTGATTCCTGTTTTTCGCTTTTGTCAAATAAGCGTATTTTTCTTTTTCGTTTTCAGTTTTAGATTCAGTCCGGATCCTCAATGTCGTATAAATACCTGATAATACATTGTTCCTTTTCCCTCTTTCTTTTCTGTCTCTCTGACCCTTTCAGGTTGGATTATTCTTTCTTTATTGCTTTAGCGTACTAAAGTATTAAAATGATAAAGCAATAATAGCAAACAAGTCCCCTTTGGTCAAGCCTTGAAAATGCTTTTTTACAAGTACAATCGCGCGGACCGGTTGAGGTTGGTGCTTAAAGGCCAAAACAATACACAGAAGCACCAATAAATTGGTGCCTCTTGCCCGGTTTCAGGGTTTGAAGCACCAATGTTTAGCCGATTGACTGATGAATATTTGATGAATAGCCGATAATTGCTATCTACTCCGGTATCAGGCCTCCTGATCCGGCAGTTTGGAAATGTCTATCCAGGCAAGTGAACGCGAGACCTCAAAGAGTTCGTCAGGCGTGAATTCGGCGCAGGAGTTGGAAGATCCGCAGGCCGGAAATACGGTGTCGAATCTCAGCATCGACTCATCGCAGTATACCTTCACGTCATCTCTGGTGACACCGAAGGCACAGACGCCGCCGATCTCATGATTGGTGTACTGAGGCACTTCCTCAGGTGAAAGCATCTTGGCCTTCTCGCCAAAGTAGTCCTTATATTTCTTATTATCGACCCTGGCATCGCCGGCGACCTGGATAAGAATGCCGGTACCGTCCTTCAGTTTGAAACTGAGGGTCTTGCAGATGCGCGCCGGCTCGACGCCGACTGCCTTGGCGGCCAGTTCGACAGTAGCGCTTGATACCTCGAATTCCCTGATGCGATCCTCGTATCCCAGCGGTCTTAGATATGCTCTTGCTATTTCGATTGACATTTTGCTCCCCTTTTCCTATTTCCCTTTTTAAAAGGACAGCGCTGCCTTAGCAGCGCCGTTTATCTTTCTTATTGCTCTATGCGGCAGCTTTACCTGCTTTATTGCGGTTAGCGACTGTCAGCACGAGGCCGATAACAAGTCCGATCAGCGCCGGCACGACCCAGCCAAGTCCGAGGCCGAAGAACGGGAAGATCTTCTGACCAAGAGCTGTCATAGCCGGGATGTTGAGAGCTGTCTGGATCCCCTCAGGCAGCGTCTTGCAGAAGTCGAAGACTGCAGGGATGAAGGCTCCGAGAGTCACCCATCCGTAGACGTATTTGCTCTTGCCGAATGCCTTCTCTGTGAGCGCCATGATGATAAGTACCGTAACGAGCGGATAGAGCAGCATCAGCACAGGGATAGCGTAAGTGATGATGGCTGTGAGTCCTACGTTCGAAACGATGAACGAGAACAGTGTGAACACCATAGCCCAGCCTCTGTAGTTGAGCTTGCCCGGGATCAGCTTGACGAACATCTCGCCGCAGCTTGTGACAAGTCCGATCGCCGTCTTGAGACAGGCGAATGTGATGGTCAGCGCGAGCACGAGGCTTCCGATGCCGCCGAGGTAGTGGTTCGAGATCTGTGCGAGCGCGATACCGCCGTTATCGGATACTTCAAAGAGTCCTCTTGACTGAGCTCCCATAATGATGGTCAGCGCGTAGATGACCAGCATCAGCAGGCCGGTGAATACTCCGGACTTCAGGGTCTCTCTCGCAACGTCGTTGTCCTTGGTCACTCCCATGTCTCTGACGACGTTGATGATGACGATACCGAACGCGAGTCCCGCGATGGCATCCATTGTGCCGTAGCCTTCGATGAATCCGTTGAAGAGAGCTCCGCTCTGATATGACTCGATAGGCTCAACATCCGCCATCGCAGCGCCCGGATGGATAAGGGCTACCACGACGAGTATGCCGAGGAACACGAGGAAGAGCGGGTTGATGACTTTGCCGATCCATGTAGTGATCTTGCCGGGTCTGAGCGAGAAGTACATGACAAAAGCAAAGAATATGAACGTGAATACGAGCTGCCACAACTTGTAGTGCGATTCACCTACGATAGGTGCGACGCCCGTCGTGAACGATACGGAAGCGCATCTCGGGATCGCGAAGAACGGTCCGATCGTAAGGTAGAGCACAGCTGTGAATACTCTGCCGTACCAGCCCGAGACCTTGCTGGAAAGCTCCATCAGGTTGTCGCTGTGAGTATTTCCGATAGCCGCTACCGCAAGGATAGGAATGGTCACTGCCGTTATGCAGAAGCCGATGATCGCCGGCCACGAATTGCTGCCTGCCATCTGTCCGAGGTGCACAGGGAATATCAGGTTTCCGGCGCCGAAGAACATGCCGAACAGCGTGCTCGCCACGACGATGGTCTCTCTCATCGTCAGTTTTCTTTTCATAATTCTCTTCTCCCTTCTATCGCCTTCAGAAGCGTTACTTCATCAGCGTATTCGAGATCGCCGCCGACAGGTATGCCGTGGGCGATCCTTGTGACTTTGATGCCGGCAGGCTTGATCAGCCTGGAAATGTACATCGCGGTCGCTTCACCCTCGATATTCGGGTTGGTTGCTATTATTACTTCTTTTACTTCATCCGAGCTCTGCAGTCTCTCAATGAGGCTCTTCAGATTGATGTCGGCAGGGCCAATGCCCTCCGCCGGAGAGATAGCGCCGTGCAGCACGTGGTATGTGCCGTGGTACTCGCGTATCCTCTCCATCGCCAGCACGTCCTGAGGTGTCTCGACCACGCAAATGGTGCTCCTGTCCCTTGCTTCGTCAGCACAGATGCTGCAGACTTCCTTGTCCGTCAGATTGCCGCAGACGCTGCAGTAATGGAGCGAATTCTTTGCCTCGACTATGGCCTCGGCAAGGGATTCGGCTTCGCGGTCAGTCAGGCTGAGTATGTGGAACGCCAGCCTCTGCGCGGTCTTGCCGCCTATGCCCGGCAGCTTGCCGAGTTCGTTGATCAGTTTGTTGAGTGAGCGCGGATACTGCCTCATCAGAAGCCGAAGCCTCCCATTCCGCCCAGAGCACCCGTGATGCTGTTCATCTCGGACTCTTCAAGCTCTGTGATCTGTCTGATAGCCTCATTCACGGCAGCCGTGACGAGGTCCTGCAGCATTTCAACATCATCAGGATCCACGACGTCCTTGTCGATGACCAGCTTGGTGATCTCCTTCTTGCCGTTGATTGTGACCTGTACGGCTCCTCCTCCGGCCGTCGTGGTGAGCTCCTTAGTCTCGAGCTCCGCCTGCTTCTGCTCCATCTCGGCCTGCATCGCCTGAAGCTGTCTCAGCTGCTTGTTCATGTCTTTTGCGCCGCCGGCTGCTCTGTTTTTAGGCTTCTTGCCGGCTTTCATTCCTTTACCCATTATGTCCTCCCGTCAGGTCAGTCTTCTATGATCGGAGTTATACCGAAAAGGTTCTGTATGTCTTCGATCACTTCGTTCGCGTTTATATCTTCGTCTATTATCTTCGACGCCTCTGCCTCGCTCATCTCAGCGGGACCTTCCGCGGCGCCCGTCTTTGTTATCTCACCGCTTTTGAAAACGACGTATACTTCATTTCCGTACAGGCTCTTTGCCGTCTTGGCGATCTCTTCAGATCTGTCCTCAGCAAGCCTCAGCTTGTTAGGCCTTACGATGACCTGCAGCTTTTCACCGTTGAATTCTGTTCCGGTGGAATTGCGTCCCACCAGGCTCATGAAAGTACGGTCATGCCCGCTTATCTCACGGACTATCCTGTCCCACATCTCTTCCGGACTGCCTGCCTGTTCTCTCGGAGCAGACGCTATCATCTCGGCGAGCGCGTCGGCTGCGTTCTCTTCTTCTGCAGGAGCAGGAGCCGGTGCAGTCGCGGTCTTGGTTGCCGCAGCTGTTGGCTTTGCTGACGCCTCTCTCTTTGGAGGCGCAGCGGCTCTTCTTGGAGCCGGTTCTGCATTCTCAGGCATCGCCAGCCTTACTGCCGCCGTCTCGAGCAGTATCCTCGGTCTCTCGGAATATCTGCCCAGATTGATGTATTCGGATATGAGGCGTATCGCCCTTTCTATGAACGCGGCATCCGTCTTGTCCGCCTGGGCTCTGAGCCTCGCGATGTTTTCTCCGGAGAGCCCCACGATGCGCTCGGCCTTGCCCACGTATTTGACTATCATGAGGTCGCGCATGTGCCTCAGCCAGTCCTTAAGTATCTGTCTGGCGTCCTTGCCGCGCTTTATTATCTCGTCTATGTATACCAGCGCCTTGCCGGCCTCGCCGTCTATGACGGCACCCGTGAGCGCCAGGAAGAAGTCCTCGCCTGCCGCTCCCGTGTATTCGAGCACGGAAGCCCTGCTGAGCTCTTTATCGCCGGCCGCGGCGCACTGCTCAAGTATGCTCAGCGCGTCTCTTACTGAACCGTCAGCCCTCGAGGCAATGGTCGCGAGCGCGTCGTCCGAAGCACCTATGCCGCGCTTCGCGCAGATCCTCTTCATTCCTTCTATAAGCTCGCCCTCTGTGACGCGCCTGAAGTTGAGCTGCATGCAGCGTGATCTTATGGTAGCCCTCACCTTCTGAGGGTCAGTGGTGGCGAGGATGAATATGGCGTGTTCAGGCGGCTCTTCAAGCGTCTTGAGAAATGCGTTCTCTGCCGCCGTACTCAGCATGTGTACCTCGTCTATGATGTACACCTTGTACCTGCCTGCCGTCGGCGGATACTTGACCATGTCGATGATGGACCTCAGATCGTCCACGCCGTTGTTTGACGCGGCGTCCAGTTCAATGCAGTCTACGAATCTGCCCTCGCGTATCGCTTCGCAATTATCACACTTGCCGCACGGAAGATTCACTCCCGGATCTCCCGGTTCGCCCTCAAGACAGTTGACCGCCTTCGCGAGTATTCGCGCCGTGCTGGTCTTGCCAGTGCCGTGAGTTCCGGCAAATAAATAAGCCTGGCTCACCGTGCCCGTCCTGATCTGGTTCTGCAGGATCCGTACGATGTGCTTCTGGCCTATTATATCTTCGAAAACTTCAGGCCTCTCGGCTCTGTATAATGCGGGCTGCATCTGATGTCCTCTCTATAAAAAATAAGCGGGCGATCTGCAGTACGCAGAGGCTGGTCTGCGGCACACAAGACAGATCGCTTAATGCTGCTACCTCTCGGTCCTGACATGGTTCACGGAGCCCCGTTGCGCAGGGCCCCCGCGCACAGCAGGTCACCCGCCCGATTAAACGTTATTTTAACATAAATCACGCTGTTATTACAGCATTATCTCGCTGCCTTCCTTGCTAGCCGCTATCGCCTCGTTCAGCCTTCTTGCCGGCCTGTAGAATGCCATGCCAAAGACTACGGATCCAAGCGCGATCAGTACCAGTATGCCCATGCACCTCCAGTAGACACCGTCATACATACCGCCAATACATTCGCGCATCGCGCCCATGGCATAGCGGAAAGGCATGAACGGATTCAGCGTCCTGAAGATGGACGGCAGAACCTCCACCGGATATGTTCCGCCGGAGCCCGCAACCTGAAGGACCAGGATTATGACGCTCGCGCCCATACCGATGTTGTCGAGAGCGAACACCAGCGCGTAGTTGATCATCATGAAGGTGATACTGTTGACTATCGCCGACAGCACGAACAGCAGCGGATGTATGCACTGTATACGCACATAGAGCAGGTCCCCCGTCGAGACCACCAGCGCCTGAGCTATGCCTATGAGCAGGTAAAGCCCGAAACGTCCGAAGTACCACTCGTGTAGTTTAAGATCGTGAAGGTCGTCTCTTTTTCTTACCCTGACCTTTATGAGTACTGCTGTCAGGAGTGCTCCGACCCACTGTGCCAGCACAGTGTAGAACGGTGCCATGGAAGATCCGTAGTTCTCTATAGGCCAGAATGTCACGGTCTCCATCTTTATAGGATTAGCGAGGTATTCCGCTACGGCTGCCTCATCATTGCCCATGAGGTCACTCAGTCTTTGGATAAGATCGCTTCCTGCCGCGTTGCTCAGAAGACCTGACAGCGCGCTCGAGCCGTCCTTAAGAGCCTTCAGGTTAGCCGTCGTCCTGTTGACTGCTGACCTGAGATTCCCAAGCGAATTCCCGTATCTGCCCATGAGACTGCTCAGGCTGCCAAGATCCTTGTTTGCGTTTTTGAGCGACTTTCTGTATGCCGCTATCGCGTTCTTTGTATCCGAAAGAGCCTTTTCTATCTCAGCGTCAACATCAGCCCTGATCTGGTTGATGATATCTTCCTTGATACTTATGGACTCATCGATGTCACTCTTCAGTTTATTGAGCGCCGCAGTCTTATCCTCCTCGCTCATGTCCTTGCTGAGCGAGTTGAGATCTGTCGATATCTCTCCGTATTTCGCAGCGAGGTCGGTGAACTCGTCTGCAAGCGAAGTAAGTCCCGCTTCATTCAGCTTCGAAGCTATTTCAGTCGCCTTCTGCTGCTTGAGGTCTGCCGCAGGGACCAGTACGATCGTATCGTCCACCAAAAGATCAAACGCGATCGTATGATCATCTATCGCATCTATTACCTTGTCGTTCAGGCTTTCCAGATCGGCGGTGATCTCATCGATCAGTCTCGAAGCTTCCTCACGCGCCTCCTTTGCTTTCTCCTCTATCTGCTGTGTCGGGATGTCTTTCTTTATTTTATCCAGCAGTTTGTCGTTCTCATCCAGCACATCCTGCGTGCTGTCGATGAGGTTGCCTGAGGCATCGAGCAGCGAGTCTGCAGCCTTGGTAAGGCTTGCGGCGGATTCGGACAGAGCTATGCAGCTGTTTATGTCCCTTCCCAGCGCGTCAGCCTTGTCGGAGAGGTCGTACAGCAGCTGCGCAGGATCCGTGCCTGTCGCGTCGGCTATCGAAGCCGCGTCGGTCACATAACCGGCAAGCGTCTCGATGAATGCCGAATTTACTTCTTCCTGAAGGGCATTCTTCGCCTTTGCTGTGATCTTAGGCGCTATGGCGTTCTTCTTTTCGTTCTCGTAATACTTGATGGTAGGATTCGTCAGATCACCATATGCGAAGCTGAGTACATCACGGCTGAAGTCTTCAGGGAATACGATAGCCGCGTAGCAGTCGCCTGAACGCACGTCCTCAATGGCATCCTCTTCGCTGTCAACGAACACCCATCCTATGGCATTATTTGCCTGCAGCGCTTCGACTATCTTGTCTCCCACGTTTATCGTAAGGCCCGCCACGTTGGTGCCCTCATCGATATTTGCGATGGCAACGGATATCCTTCCGGTCGCGTCAGATTCATATGGCGACCAGTTGGAGAGTATGTTGAACCACGCGTAGGTGCATGGAACGAGACAGAGTCCCATTATCGTGATGATGGCTACGACGCTTCCCGTTATTTTCTTCAGATCATGTCTGATTATGTTGAGGATGTTCTTCATTGCTCATCCTCACTTTCCCGTGCGTCACTCTTCCAGTGGTCGATGTACTTTGCGCGAACCTCTTCATGGTGTTCCTGCAGCCTGCTGTGGACTATCTCACGCACCTGCTCTGTATCAGGCAGCAGCTCGTCAAAGCCCGCTTCCCTGTCACTCACATCAGTCAGCGTCTTTTGCAGGGAATCGTCGATGTACTCCACGCTGATCAGATAGATGGACGTAATGAACATGCCCACCACCCAGAGTATCATGAAGATGACCCTGTCGCTGTTTGTGAGCAGGCGGATAAGTATCATAAGGACGGTGAATACACCAAGGAATATGAGGCCCTTTCTTATCCTCTTCTTGTTATTCTCGTGCAGAGCCTCGCCGCGTTCCAGCAGCCTGTTGTAGAGTTCCTCATAACGGATGTCCTGTCTGTTCTTATCCATCACAGCACCTCCGTTTCTTCTATCTTCTCGGACACGAAACGGTTCATCCCAAGGAACGGCTTCCTTACGAGCAAGCCTATGGCAAGAGCCGCGGCGCCGAATATGAGAAGATATGCAAGGTATCTTACGAAGTCATATCTGTACATGCCGCAAAGGGCCTCCCTCATCGCATTGATCGCGTGCGGGAACGGGAAGAACTTGTAGATATTTCCGAACACAGGCGGCAGTATCTCGATAGGATACGATCCGCTGGAGCCCGCTATCTGCAGGACCATTATGACGACAACTATCGCCTTGCCCACGTCTCCGAACGAGATCGTAAGAGCGTATATAAGCAGGACGAACACGAGGCTCGTAACTGCCGCTGAAAGCCACATCAGCCAAGGATGCACAGGCTGGCAGTCCAGCAGGAATATGTCGCCTGCCACTATGATGCCGGCCTGCAGCTGCCCTATCAGGAAGAATATGAGGAATTTTCCGAAGAACGCCTCTGCTTCCGTTGCGTCAGGGAATTTCTTTCTGTCTATGTGGGTCTTCAGAATGGAAACGAGCACTACTCCGCCGACCCAGATCGCGAGCACCGAATAGAACGGCGCCATCGCCGCTCCGTATGAGGCGACCGAATATATCTCTTCGACTTCGACGTTGACCAGAGACGAGAAGAACTCAGCGTATTCCTCCGGATCTCCGCCCAGAAGATCGGCAAGCATCTCTATCTTGCTGTTTTCATCGGCGGCTCTGATCTTGCTTATGATGTCGTCTATGTCATCAGCGGACGCGCGTATCACTTTCTGCATCTGAGCGAGCGAACCATCCATTGCCCCCACTGTCGTGCCCGCGCTGTCAAGCACCGGATCTATGCTGTCGAGCATGGAAGATATACTCGACGCGATCGGGGTAAGCTGGTTGAGCGCGCTTTCCAGTTCCTTTATAGTGGACTCTATAGAAGCGATCTGAGTATCCTCTTCAGGAGGGATAAACTGTGCCCTCTCCTCTAAGGCTTTCTTAAGCGCTTCTATGCTTGCCTTTGCCTTTGCTGCCTCGGCCTTCGCCTCAGCGCGCGACTTTCTTATGGACGCCTTTGTGCTGTCAAGCCTTCCGCTGGTTCTCGCTATCCCTGACTCCAGCGCTTTGCTGTTTGAAATGAACGAGCTTATCGCGGAATCGTATGCCAGGAGATTGTCCCTGAGGTCCTCAAGCTGTGAAATGACCATATCCACGGTGTCACCGTTCTCGAGTTCTTCCGCCAGCTTGTTCGTGTCATCGAAGATGGTGCTGAACACCGTCTCAAGATACTTCGTCTTTATTGAATCCTGGAGCGTCTCCGCCGCTGTCTCAGTGATCTTTGGCGCGACGGCATTCGCCTTGGTGTTTTCGTAGTATTTGAGCGGCGCTTTCGGATCGAGCAGCGCCTGCTCAAAGTGATACATGTTGTACGTAAAGTTATCCTCAAAAATGATGGCGGCATAATACTCGCCTGACTTCACGCCTTCTATCGCTTCATCTGCGCTTTCAGGAAACTGCCAGCTTATCTTGTCGCTGCCGCGCATCTCATCAAAGACATCGTTTGCCATATTGACATATGTGCCGTCATCAAGAGTCAGTCCCGGGTCATTCGATGCGAGAGCGATCTTTATGTTGCCGGTGTTGCCGTAAGGGTTCATGTTAGCGTAGATATTTACCCATGCGTAAAGCGCCGGCAGCACAGAAATCGCCACTACAATAGCCAGCGCAAAAAAGCGCCGGCTTACTGCCTTTATATCATTTTTAAATATGGAAAAAACGGTTCTCAAATTCTATATCTATAATCTGTGTTTATGCTTTGATGCTTTTATACGGCTTACGGCTCGGGAGAGTTCAGCGCTGGCGAGAGCCACATCACGCTGGGAGTTTGCTCTCTTCATGTCTTCTCTGGCTTTCTCCTCCGCGCGCCTCGCTCTTGCTTCATCTATCTCCTCCGGAAGCTCCGCGGTGTCCACGAGTATCATCACCTCGTTGTTCTCCACCTTCAGAAGACCGTCCGAAACTACCGAGTACTGCTTGCCTGTCAGTCCCATTTCTTTCGCCACTTCACCCACCGGTACGTACTCCACGATGCCCGGCACTACGGCCATGATGAGGTTGGAGTGATTCGCAAGTATGCCAATACTTCCCTCAGTAGTCATGAGGGAGACTGACTCTGCGTCACCATCGTATACCATATGTTCACTTGCCATAAAATGAAGCTTAAAGGTATTCATCTATATCTCTTATTCTGTGGCCGCTGCCATGCCCGGACATATCCTGTCCGGTGCTCAGCTTATCGCACTCGCGAGTTAGCGTAAACCTCAAGGGAGTGCAGTTGGCGGCGGCATGCAAATTGGTTTACTTCGTTCAGGAACGCACCGCTCGGACAGGATAAAGCTCCGGGCGCGCGCGGCCTCACAACTATAGTGTCTTTGCTTTTGCTATAACGTCATCAATTGTTCCGACGTTGAAGAATGCCTGCTCAGGATATTCATCCATCTCGCCGTTCACGATAGCGCCGAATCCCTTGATGGTATCCGAAAGCTGTACGTAAACGCCCGGCAGGCCGGTAAACTTCTCCGCAACGTGAGTCGGCTGCGAGAGGAACCTCTGGATCTTACGCGCTCTGTATACGGTCGTCTTGTCCTCATCGGAAAGTTCGTCCATACCGAGGATGGCGATGATGTCCTGAAGCTCGGCGTATTTCTGGAGTATCTCCTGCACCTTTCTGGCGACCTCATAGTGCTCTTCGCCTACGATGTCCGCCTCGAGGATACGCGACGTGGAGTCGAGCGGATCTACCGCCGGATAAAGTCCCATCTCAGCGATCTTACGCGAAAGTACCGTTGTCGCGTCGAGGTGCGCGAAAGTCGTAGCAGGAGCCGGGTCGGTCAGGTCGTCGGCCGGTACATATACCGCCTGTACCGATGTGATCGAGCCTGCCTTTGTCGAGGTGATCCTCTCCTGAAGAGCGCCCATCTCTGATGCCAGTGTCGGCTGGTAACCTACGGCTGAAGGCATGCGGCCCAGCAGCGTGGATACCTCGGAGCCCGCCTGTACGAATCTGAATATGTTGTCGATGAAGAGCAGTACGTCCTTGTTCTGCTGGTCACGGAAGTACTCCGCCATCGTCAGGCCGGACAGACCTACTCTCATACGCACGCCCGGAGCCTCGTTCATCTGGCCGAATACCATCGCGGTCTTATCCATGACGCCGGCTTCCCTCATCTCTTTCCAGAGGTCGTTTCCTTCTCTGGAACGCTCGCCTACTCCGGTGAATATGGAGTATCCGCCGTGCTCCATGGCAACGTTGTGTATGAGCTCCTGGATCAGTACGGTCTTTCCTACCCCGGCGCCGCCGAAGAGGCCTATCTTGCCGCCCTTTGCGTAAGGCTCCAGAAGGTCGATGACCTTGATACCCGTTTCAAGTATCTCTACTGAAGGGCTGATCTCATCGAAGCCCGGGGCCTTTCTGTGGATCGACATCCTCTCGACATCCTGAGGGATAGGATCTCCGTCATCGATTGGCTCGCCCAGTACGTTGAACATGCGGCCCAGCACGACGTCGCCTACAGGCACTCTGATCGAGTCTCCCGTTGCCGTGACTTCCATGCCGCTGCTCATTCCTTCGGAACCCGAAAGCATTACGCACTTGACGGTGTTGTTGCCGATGTGCTGCGCGACTTCCATGACAAGCGTCCTGTCTCCCAGTTCCACTGTCAGGGCTTCGTTGATCCTAGGCATCTGGCCTTCATCGAATTCCACGTTTATTACAGATCCCGAGACCTGCACTATACGTCCGGTCATAATAATCTCCTTGGTTTGTTATCTGTTGTTTTTACTTCTGAGGCTGCGCGCTCCGGATGAGATCTCCGTGATCTCCTGAGTGATGGCATTCTGCCTCAGGTGGTTGTATTCAAGTTCAAGATGGTCGAGCAGTTCGCTGGCATTCTCGTTGGCCGAGTCCATCGCCATCATCCTTGCGCTCTGTTCGGATGAATAGCTGTTGACCAGCGCCGAATATACATATCCGACGAGGTACGACTGCATTATCCTCTCCAGTACCGTCTTCACATCAGGCTCGTATTCGAAAACCGTCGAAGCGTTCACATCAGTCTCTTCGCCTTCAGGCGTAAAGTCGTCCCTGTCGAACGGGATCAGTCTGTCGTGCATGGCTGTGCCCGGGCTCATTCCGCCCGAGAACTCCGTGTAGCAGACATAAAGCCTGTCGAATTCACCTGCGTCGAACTCATCAAGAAGCTCCCTAGTGATATCTCTTGCCATCGCCAGTGACGGCTGGTTCATCGAGTGCGCAAAGCTCTCAACTACCTTGTCCCCATGCGTCCTGAAAAATCTCCATCCGAAATCGCCTACGACATAGAGCCTATACTCATCGCTCCTCTCCATCAGGGCAAGGGCTTCCTTCAGGACGTTCTGGTTATATGCGCCTGCGAGTCCCTTGTCTCCCGTAATGATCAGGATACCGTTGCGCCCTCCGGCTACGGCCTCGTCGACTGAAGAGTCATAATACCTGCTGGTGATGTCGCCCTCGATGGCGAACATCCTGCGGATCTCCTTCCTCAGAAGGTCAAAGTACGGCTTCGTCTCCTCGGCCTCCTTGCGGGCGCGCCGCATCTTGGTAGAAGAGATCAGATACATCGCGTTCGTGATCTTCTGAGTGTCGCTGACGCTCTTGATTCTGTTTTTTATCTCTTTGGTCGAAGGCATTGATTATGCTGCTTTATACTTCTCCTTAAACTTAGCGGATATATCCAGTATCTCCTGCTTCAGATCATCCGGCAGCTGGCCTTCCCTGTCGATCCTTTCGCAGAGGTCTCTGTGATCCGATTCGAACATCGCGATAAGCTCTTCAATGAACTTAGGCACTTCCGGTGCAGGGAGATCCTGCATCGTGTGAGCCAGCGCCATGACGAGGGTGATAACCTGCTCGTGCTGCGATTTAGGCTTGTACTGCTTCTGCCTCAGCATGCGCATGAGGCCCTGGCCGTACTGCAGCTGAGCGCGTGTCTGGTCGTCAAGATCTGACGCGAACTGCGTGAAGACTTCCATCTCGCGGTACTGCGCGAGGTCGATCCTCAGTGTACCGGCGGCCTTCTTCATGGCCTTTGTCTGCGCGTCACCTCCTACACGGGAAACGGAAAGACCGACGTTTACGGCAGGTCTCTGTCCCGAGAAGAAGAGATCGGACTCCAGGAATATCTGGCCGTCTGTGATCGAAATGATATTTGTAGGGATGTATGCGGATACATCGCCTGCCTGCGTCTCGACTATAGGCAGAGCGGTGATCGAACCGCCGCCGATCTCGTCGGAAAGCCTCGCGGCTCTCTCAAGCAGTCTCGAATGCAGGTAGAATACGTCGCCCGGATACGCCTCGCGGCCCGGCGATCTGTCAAGCAGCAGCGAAAGCGCGCGGTAAGCTACGGCGTGCTTCGAAAGGTCGTCGTAGACTATGAGCACGTCCTTGCCCTGGTGCATGAAGTACTCGGCCATTGCGCATCCCGCGTATGGCGCGATGTACTGCAGCGGCGCCGGGTCGCTCGCTGAAGCTGTGACTATGATGGAGTGGTCCATGGCGCCGTGTTTCTTCAGGGTCTGCTGTATCTGGACTACCGAGGAAGTCTTCTGGCCTATGGCCACGTAAATGCAAATGCAGTTTTTGCCGTTCTGGTTGATGATGGCGTCAGTCGCGATGGCGGTCTTGCCCGTCTGCCTGTCGCCAATGATCAGCTCTCTCTGTCCCCTGCCTATAGGGAACATCGAGTCGATCGAGAAGATGCCCGTCTCAAGCGGTGTGTCTACAGGCTGCCTGTCGATGATGGCCGGAGCCTGAGCTTCTACAGGCATGTAGCCCGAAGCCGTGATCTCACCAAGGCCGTCCACCGGTGAACCCAGCGAGTCGACTACTCTTCCGAGGAAGCCTTCGCCTACCGGTGTACCGGCGGTCTTGCCGGTCCTCTTTACAGAGGAACCCTGTGTGACACTCTCATCGCTGCTGAACAGAACGCAGCCGATGTTGTCCCTGCGGATATCCTGGACCATGCCCCTTACGCCGTCCGCGAAGAGAAGGATCTCTCCGAAGGTCGCGTGAGGAAGCCCTGCGACTGTCGCGATGCCGTCACCTACCGTGATGACTTCACCGACCTGCTCGGCCAATGCCTCCGGCGTCCATGTCTTGATGCTCTCCTTGAGCAGCGGGATGATGTTGCCGTTATTTGTAGGCACCTTGACGAGCGTGTCCCTCAGCTGGCGGAACCTTCCGCCGACCGACCAGTCGTAAATGTCGGAACCGACTTCAAGTCTGAAGCCGCCCGGGAACGCGTCGGACTTCTCCCATTCAAGGGAAACGTCTTCGCCGTATTTTTTCTTTAAAAACTGTCCGAACCTTGTCTTTTGTTCTTTGCTCGGCTCTGCCGCCGAGTAAATGACTGCGGTGCGGATCATTTCTTCCTTGCTCATTTATCCGCCTCCTCCGCAGCATCGAGGAACTGATCGAAAGCATCCGAAGCCGTCTGCTCGAGAGTGAGCTTTTCCATCGCGTCGGTGACCATGCTTGTGATCTCCTTCTGCGCGGACTCGATGATCTCTTTCTTCTCCCTGTCGGCCTCGCCGCGGGCATCCGAAATGATCTTCTCGGCCTCGCCGCGCGCGGCCGCAAGTCTGCGTTCTCTCTCGGCTTCGATCTCTTTGCTCATCCTGTTCTTTTCAGCCCTGACCTCTTCATCGAAGTCTCTCTCCTTCTTCTCATACGAAGCCTTGCTGGACTCGGCGTCGGCAAGCGCCTGTGTGGCCTTGCTGTCCATGTCAGCATAATGAGCCTCTCTGCCCTCCATGAAATTCTTCACAGGCTTGTAGAGGAGTATGTACAGCGCTCCGAAGAGGATGGTGAAATTGAACAGGTGCAGTAAGATCTGCTGCCAGTCGATATTAAGTGGTACTCCTGTCATCTGATATCTCCCTGTCTTTCAAATGTAACGGTCTGCTGAAGCTTCCGTTAAAGCACGAATATGATCAGGATGACCGTGAGCAGCGCGTAGATGACTACTGTCTCGATGAATACGAGTCCGAGCATGAAGCTTGTACGGATCTTGCCGTCTGCTTCAGGCTGCCTTGAAATACCTTCGGAAGTCTTGGCACCGAAAATACCCATGCCGATCGCGCCTCCGCATGCAGCGAGTCCGATCGCGATTCCCGCGGCTATGGCCTTGAGGCCTGTAGTAGTAGCTGCTGCTGCAGCGGCTGCATCGCCGGCAGCCGCGCCATCGCCGCTGTCAGCGAATACTGCGGCCGTCAGGATCATCATCATGGCGGCAGCGACCATTGCAAGTACGATCGCCAGTCTTCTCAGTTTCTTTGCATTGAGATTACGCATATCTGTTCTCCTTATATATGAATTTGAAATATATAACTTATTTTGTACTGAGCAGCGTGTCCTACTGTGGCAGCGTGCTCTCCCTTACTACCGTCTTTCTCGGTTTGCCTCTCGGCTTCTTCTCCTTAGGCTTCTTTTCGACCTTCTCGGAGACTTCTCCGTAGAAGAGCGAGGTCAGCATGGTAAGTACGTATGCCTGGATCAAAGCGTGGAGCAATGTGAACAGCACTCCGACTATGACCGGTACCACATAGCTCATAGACGTATAGTAGTAGACAAGCTCTGTGACCAGCGCTCCGGATATCAGGGCTCCGAAAAGTCGGAAGCTGAGCGAGAGCGGCAGCGAGAAGTCCTTGAGGGTCTTGCCGATTCCCTTGACTCCGTTGCCCGCTATTCCGCCGGACATGATCACAAGATACGAAAGGCAGCCCATCATTATCGCGCCGTTGATATCCGCAAGCGGAGCAGGCAGCGATATGGCATGGCCTGTCGTGGTCATCACCTGCACTCCCAGAAGCTCAAACAGCGTGCCCGTGAATATATACGAACCTGCCGCGAATATGTAGGCTCCCAGGAATCCGTTAAGGTGCTTCGAATTGGTCTTGGCCATTCCATCGAATATGCCTACCACCATCTCAAGCAGCATCTGGAACTTTCCGGGCACCATCTTGAAGCGCGGTATAACGAATATCCTGCATATGAGCGCAAAAGTGATCATGATGCCGGACACCATAAATCCCGCGATCAGACCCGGGTTGACGTCCTTGAGACCGAAGAGACTGATCCTGTTCACATCATGCATGACAGCGTCACGCATAACGACCTGCACAGACTCTTCTTCGCCTCCGTGCCCTCCTGTCAGAATGGCTCCTATCATGAAAATGGCTGCTATGACAGTAAAGAATATTATTGCTTTTCTACGCTCTTGTTTTGTCATAAGCGCATTCCTCTCCTTTTATACTTCATTCGTAAATTTTACCACTTTGATAGGACTTTTCAAGCCCTAAAGAAGTGAATGGAAGAGGTGAACGGCATGAGTTTCACGCCTTTTCACATAATGTATAAAAGTGGCGGATCCATATTGGTACATATTTTCAATAATCCGAAAAAAGCACCAAATAATTGGTGCATAATCGTGTATTTTGCAAAATAGGTACCAATCTGAAGCAGGCATTGAAAAAAAATCAGGGATCAGGTGAACGCAGATCAGTTATTCTGCAATTCTTGCATTGTATGTGCACTCACCGTCTGCGAATGTAAGGAGCGCGTTCTGCGGACAGGTATCGTTCAGGATCTCAACATCGAAGCTCCAGCCTTCCAGTCCGCTTCTGCTGAGGATCTGCTCACCTTCTGCTGAGCAGGTGTCTCCGAGTTCGATGACCTTATTCCACTCTGCCGGGTCATCTGCCTTTGCTGCCGCCTCGGTTCCGTCCGAGAGGATCAGGAGGACCATTCTGTTGTTGTCATAGTCTGCCCTGATGCTGGCTGTCATGTCCCTGGCATCCACGCTGTTCAGCATTACAGTCTCAACTTTGGCGACCGCATCAGCCTCGCCCGGCTCAGCCTTGCTGCTGTCCTCTGTCATATCTGTCGCTGCGATGCCCATTTTATCTGAATCAAGTCCGCTGAGATCCATAGCTTTGATCTCGCTGAACATTCTGAATGTGCAACCGAAAACCATAACGAACATCAGAGCCACAGCTGTAAATACCGCCACGTTTATAGCTCTTTTACTAATCTTCATATCTTTCACGACCTTTCATGAATCTTTAATTTCAGACTGCCATCTGATATCATTATCTGACCTATGGTCATCTTTTACCGGCATCATAATAACTCTCCGGGAAAGGATGTTGCACAGATAATTGTCAGGTGATGCACAGAAACCGGGCAAATCACCGGTTTTGCCTGACTTTCAGGCCAAAGCAATGAAAGGGGGTTCTCATATGGCCGCTTCTGAGCTTACCAAGAAAGCGATCAACCAGGCTTTTCTGGATATCCTTGCCGAAAAGCCTCTAGAGAAGATAACTGTAAGAGATATAACTGAGCGATGCGGGATCAACCGCAACACTTTCTACTACCACTACCAGGATATCCCCGCACTTCTTGAGGGCATCCTGTCAGATAAGGCGGATGATTTTGTACTTGAGTATCCGCAGCTCAACTCCATAGATGAGTGCATTGCTGCGGCAATGGAATTCGCCCGCGCCAACAAGCGCGTCATCATGCACATATTCAGTTCGGGCAGCCACTCCAACATTTCTTCCCTGTGGAGGATATGCGAGCACGTGATCAGAAAATACTCGGAGACGGTCTTCCCTGACGTGCCTGTATCCGAAAGCGACAGGGAGCTCTTCATCAGGTACCACAAGTGCGCATGTTTCGGGCTGATCATCGACTGGCTGCAGTGCGGCATGAGCGAAGAGTACGTTCAGGATATGAACAGGATATGCCAGCTCAAGAGAGGGTCAGCGGAGCTGATAATACAGAACGCTCTGGCTACCGGGAATGCGCCGGATAACGCCGGATAAATGGGGCTGCCACACTTTTATTGTGCGACAGCCCCTTCACTGCTCATTTCTGTTTTACTCTTTTTCTACCTATTCTTCTTTGCAGTTTATTCTTCCTCATCCTCGTCCGCGGTGCGAACTCTGAACAAAAACGCAACTGCCAGCTGTACTGCCAGGATCACGGCCATCAGGAGAGTCCATTTGTCCGTCATTATCATTGGCAGTTTCATGTCTTCGGTCATGAAGAATATAAGTGCGGCAAAGACGGCAACAGCCAGTCCGACGATCACAAATATGGTGCCAGCGTACTCGCCTTCCTGGCGCTTCTTTATGAACCTCGCAAGCATGGCTGCGAACAGTCCAGCAGTACCCAGCATGCAGAGCAGATTGACCAGAGCCCAGCCGCCGTTATCGGCAAGCGGTACGTCAGGATCGTCTATGACCTGCGGCTCTTCCGGTGTATCTGCTGCAGGCACCGGCTCATCATCTATGGCTTCTCCCTCAGGAGTTCCAGGTGTAATGGTACCGCCGCCTGTTGCAGGTGCTGCAGCGTTACCATCGTTGCCGCCACCGCCTGGGGCAGCTGTTACCGTCAGAGTCCCGAGGTTTTCGCTTACGATCTCATAGTTGGCTTCCTTTGCGGATCCCCAGACGATCTTATAACCGTTCTGGCTTGAACCTACTGCTGTCTGCGATCCTGTACCGGTTACTGTGGCTGTTTCGCCATTTACAAGGCCCGTAACTGTGCCGTTAGGTCTTGTAATAGGTGTTCCGTCATAGACCTTTGTTCCACTTGGAGTTGTGATCGTCAGAGGCGCTTTATTGATCGTCAGGGTCCCGACTTTATCTGTACCCTTTGTGTAGCTGCCTTCGTTCTCCACCGTCCATGTGAAGCTGTTGGCTCCGCTGTCGCTTACGTTCTTGACTCCGGTTGCTCCCTTCCCGGTCGGTGTCACTGTCACCTTGTCGCCTGTCGACAGTGTGAATACTGTCTGGCCTTCCGTTCCTACGATCTTCTTTGTGCCGTATGTCACTGTATAGACCTTGTAGGTGTGTGTTCCTGCGTCGTAGTCCCAGTCTTTGCTCGCAGATTCGACCTTGAGTTCCTTTTCATCCTTCTCGATCGTCAGCTTGCCCGCTGTTGCGCTCTTAAGGTTGTAGTTCTCTGTGACGTCAGTATCGCCGTCCTTGATCTGCAGGCTGGATTCTGTGTAAGCGCCGTTTGTGTACGTGCCTGCTGTCTTGCCGCTAGATGGGCTGTAGGTGATCGTTACTGTCTCATTGTGTACGAGGCCTGTTACCGTCTCCTTGCCGGCGTCTGTGCGTGCCCAGCCGTACTGTGTCTGTCCGCTGTACGGCAGCGTGCGGTCCGCCATCGAGATGGTCAGATCAGCGGCGTTGATCGTCAGCTTACCCGGGGCATAGCTTATGTTGTAGTTGCCTGTCGCTGTTCCGATCGCGGCATCGCTCGCAACTATCTTACCGGTATATTCACCGGCGTTTTTCTCTTGACCGTTCAGCTTGATGCTCGTGATCGAGTCACTGCCCTTGAGGCCTGAAACATCTACCTTGGACCCATCGCTGTAGGTCTTGTTGTCCTCGCCCTGCTCGCTGCCGTTATATGTGTATTCCTGATCTTTTGCAGTGATTGTCAGATTAGCTTTCTTGATCGTCAGATCGCCCGGAACATAGCTTATGTTATAGCTGTCTGTCGCAGCGCCGTTCTCTCCGATCGCAGCATCGCTAGCGATGATCTTATCAGTATATACACCAAAGTTTTTCTCATGACCGTCCAATTTGATGCTCGTGATCGCATCGTTGCCCCTGAGCTGAGCGTCCACCTTGGAGCCATCGCTGTAGGTCTTGTTGTCCTCGCCCTGCTCGCTGCCGTTATACGTGTATTCCTGGTCTATGACCGTAATAGTCAGATCAACAGCGTTGATCGTAAGATCGCCCGGTGTAAGAGTTCCTACGTTGTAGTTGTCTGTAGTAAAGTACTCGTTTCTCTTGACCTCTAACTGATCCTTGTTGAAGACGCCATCGCCGTAACTGCCCTTATACTTGCCCGATGACGGAGTATACCCTGCTCCGGTCAGCTTATCCGGATCCACGAGACCCGTCGCGGTGACGTGTTCCGTATCCGTCAGACCATATCCATTCTGGGTTTCTCCGTTATAATCGGAGGTCTTGTCCCCTACTTCGATTCCAAGATCTACCTTATTTTCCAGAAGTGCAGTGTTAGCAAACACATTGTTGTTATAATTTATGCTGAACAGATCCTTCACAGCAGGCTTGGTGAACGCAAGCCTCTTTGTCTTCTCATCGATGACTTCGGCCAGTTTTGTGTCATTATGAAAAGCATTCTGCTCCAGCCAGAAATCCGCGCCTAAAGAGCTTGCATCCATGAACTTCACTGTTTCCAGATCTAAGCAGTTCTCAAACGCCTTGCGTCTTATCCTTACTACGTTTTTCGAGAAAGTGACGGTCCTGACCCCTGAATATTGGAAAGCGTCGTTGTGTATGTCTGTCTCCGTGGTGTCTGACTCATCAAATACAACAGTTTCCAGGCTTTTGCAATTATTGAACGCCTTGTCATATATATCAGTCACCGATCCCGGTATGGTAACGCTTTTCAGTCCTGAACCGTTGAATGCAGTGCTTCCGATTTCCTTAAGACTATCCGGAAAATCCACGCTTTCCAACTGATTGCAGTCTTTGAATGCGCTGGTCCTGATCGTTTTCAGCTTGCTGCATCTGGAAAGATCCGCTTCTTTCAGGCCGCAAGGATTGAACGCCTGAGTCATTATCTCTTCCAGATTCGTGCACTTAGTAAAATCAAAAGATTCCAGCTTGTCGCACTTGCGGAAAGCGCTCCATCCGATTCGCTTGATGGACGAACACGGCTCCACCTTTTTCAGTTTGGTAAAGCTGGCGAATACGTCAGTTTCTGTATTCTGAGTATTGTCGTTATAATAGCTGCTGTCATACTTAGGATCATTATCATTATTACGTATCGCCTTCCAGCCTATACCCGTTATGCCTTCTTTCACGACGATCTTTGTCGTATTGCCTCTCAAGGCACTTTTCTTGGATGTCGATGCGTCCTGTCCGAGCAGCTGCCTTATAGCTTTTACTGCATCGTCATTTGATGACTGTCCTATGTCCGTAAGTTCGAGGACCAGTGTGACGACATTTCCGTCCTGATACTGCGTCCACTTAACGCCCTTGTCGGCATTCGCGTATCCCCAATCCAGCTCAGTGCCATAGCCTGAATCATCTTCTGCGTAGCTGCAGATCGGCATGTATGCGAAAAAGACAACGCAAAGCGCCAGAACAAGTATGACCATATTCAGCACCATGTTTTGTCTTTTCAACATAAATGGGACGCCTTTCTAAATGCACACATTACGCAAAGATATTATATAACAAAACAACTCCAATACATTGTTTTATTTTCAATTATTTATATCTGTGCTTGTGGAGAAAGAGCAAGTCATGTTTTACGAAGTAACCGCGATCCCGGAGTTGCGAGGCGAGAATCGCGAGCGGATCTTGTCAGCTGCACCGATGGAGTGAACGCGGGCCGGCTGACGTTGTGCGGATGTCTGAGCGAAGCGAGTTCCGCAAACGTCCCGGAACACGGAGCGACTGAGGATGCAATGACAGATCCGGGAGCTTCGAGATGAGCACTCCGAGGGACGCGGCTGCAATAAAAGAGACTCGCCGCCTTGGCGAGTCTCTTCAGCTTTTACGAACTATACGAGTTCGAGGAATACTGCTTCCGCATTGTCTCCCTGCCTAGGTCCAAGCTTGAGGATCCTTGTGTATCCTCCGTTCCTGTCCTCGTAGCCCGGAGCGATCTCATCGAAGAGTTTAGTCACAACATCTTCATCAAACAGATACTCAAGGCACTGTCTTCTTGCGTGAAGGTCGCCCTTCTTTGCAATAGTGATCAGCTTCTCAGCCTGACGGCCTGCTTCCTTAGCTCTCATTTCTGTTGTTGTGATTCTGCCTTCTCTGAAAAGATCGGTCACCAGGTTTCTCAGCATGGATTTTCTGTGTGCAGAATTTCTGCCCAGCTTTCTATAACCTTTCATTGATGGCTCCTTTCAAATTACTCTTCTTCGCTCGGCTTAAGTGACAGACCCAGCTCAGCGAGTTTGTTTTTAACTTCTACCAGCGACTTCATTCCGAGGTTCCTTACCTTCATCATATCTTCCTCAGTCTTCTGTGTGAGTTCCTCAACAGTGTTGATGGACGCTCTCTTGAGGCAGTTGAATGAACGTACGGACAGCTCGAGTTCTTCGATCGCCATGACGAGTGCCTTCTCTTTGCGGTCTTCGTCCTTCTCGATCATGAACTTCATGTCGCTTACCTCAGCACCGAGGCCGATGAACAGCTCAAGGTGCTCCTGGATGATCTTGGCTCCGATCGATACGCCTTCTTCAGGGGCGATCGAACCGTCAGTCCAGATTTCCAGTACGAGTCTGTCAAAGTCTGTTACCTGACCGACTCTCGTATTTTCTACCGTGAAATTGACCTTCTTTACAGGTGTAAAGATCGAATCTACCGGGATGACTGCGATCGGTGTCTCAGGGGTCTTGTTCATCTCTGCAGGAACATAGCCCTTACCTGTCGCGATGTTCATCTCCATGACCAGTGTAGCGTTGTCCGCAAGTGTCGCGATGTGGAGATCAGGATTGAAGATCTCAGTGTCCGCATCCACAAGGATATCTCTTGCCGTGACCTCGCATGGTCCTACGGCGTTGATGATCGCTCTTCTGTCCTCATCTCCGTCAACTCTTACAGCGAGTCTCTTGAGGTTGAGGATTATCTCGGTCACATCCTCCTTTACGCCAGGGATCGTCGAGAACTCATGAAGGATCCCGTCGATCTTGACGCTTGTGATTGCTGCGCCCGGAAGAGAGCTCAGCAGTACTCTTCTCATGCAGTTGCCGAGAGTAGTACCATAGCCTCTCTCGAGAGGTTCGATAACGAATTTGCCGTAACGTCCGTTTTCATCAACTTCTTTGGTAATAGTTGGCTTAATAATCTCGATCATTATCTTCCCCTCCCTGGATTATTCAGTTTTAACGACTGCTTATTATGCCGGCGGGGCCGGCTAAGCGACTATCTTGAATAGAACTCTACGATGTAGTGCTCTTCGATAGGAAGATCGATGTCCGCTCTCTCAGGAGTTCTGGTGATCTTGCCCTCGAATTTATCAAGGTTCAGGTCGATCCAGGCAGGTGTTGTGATGATCATCTCTTTAAGTTCATTGAACTTTGGAGACGACTGCGACTTTGCCTTTACGGATACGACGTCACCGGCTTTGAGCTCCATTGAAGGGATATCTGCCTTCTTGCCGTTAACCAGGAAGTGACCGTGATTTACGAGCTGACGGGCTTCTCTTCTTGTAGCTGCGAAACCCATTCTGAATACTACGTTGTCCAGTCTGCTCTCGAGCATGATGAGGAGGTTCTCACCTGCTCCGCCCTTTCTCTTCGAGGCCTTCTCGAAAAGGTTGCGGAACTGAGTCTCGCTGAGTCCGTAAGTAAATCTTACCTTCTGCTTCTCGGTCAGCTGGATACCGTATTCGCTCTTTTTGCGGCGTCTTACAGCGCCATGTCTCTTAGACTTCTTATTTACACCAAGGTACTGTGGCTCGATGCCGAGGGCTCTTGCTTTCTTCAGTACCGGTCCTCTATCTCTTGACATTTATTAGCTCCTCCTTCCCGATTAGACTCTTCTCTTCTTAGGCGGTCTGCAACCATTGTGAGGAATCGGTGTGATGTCCTTGATCATGGTTACCTTGAGGCCTGCAGTTTCAAGTGCTCTTACTGCGGAATCTCTGCCGGATCCCGGTCCCTTGACGTAAACTTCTACTGTCTTAAGACCGTGCTCCATGGCCGCCTTAGCCGCTACTGTAGCTGCCTCTGCTGCTGCGAACGGTGTGCTCTTACGGGAGCCTCTGAATCCGTTCGAACCGGCGGAAGACCAGCTGAGTGCGTTTCCGTCCATGTCGGTCAGTGTGATCAGCGTATTATTGAAGGTGGACTGGATATGAGCCTGGCCACGTTCAACGTTCTTACGTTCTCTTTTCTTTTTACGTACTGTCTTCTTAACAGCTGCCATAACTTATACCTCCTTCCCCTTATCTCTTCTTTCCGGCGAGACGCTTCGGGCCCTTGCGTGTCCTTGCGTTCGTCTTCGTCTTCTGACCCCTTACAGGGAGTCCTCTTCTGTGTCTGATACCTCTGTAAGATCCGATCTCCATGAGTCTCTTGATGTTGAGCGAAACCTCTCTTCTGAGGTCACCCTCTACCATGTAGTCAGCATCGATGACTCTTCTGATCTTACCGGCGTCTTCTTCTGTCAGATCTCTGACTCTGATATCAGGATCTACGCCCGCTTTCGCGAGGATTTCTCTGGATGTGTGGAGTCCGATTCCGTAGATGTATGTGAGACCGTATTCGATCCTCTTATCTCTAGGCAGGTCCACTCCGGCAATTCTTGCCATGTTTTTCCTCCTTTCCCATCTTCCGTCGCCTTTCCGGGGGCGATACAGACGGGTGTTCCATGTTTGATTTGAAGTGTTTTACCGCAGCCCCGGCGCTGCGCACTTTTTAACTATTTATTAGCCTTGTCTCTGCTTATGCTTAGGGTTCTCGCAGATGACCATTACGCGGCCGTGTCTCTTGATGACTTTGCACTTGTCGCACATAGGCTTAACAGATGCTCTGACTTTCATTTCTTTACTCCTTTTTTACTTCTCTCTCCATGTGATCCTTCCGCGGGTCAGATCGTAAGGCGATAATTCGACCTTCACTCTGTCGCCTGGCAGGATACGGATATAGTTCATCCTGATCTTGCCGGATATGTGAGCGAGTATCTCAAAATCGTTGTCCAGCTTCACTTTGAACATCGCATTCGGCTGAGCGTCGATAACGGTGCCCATTGCCTCGATAGTATTGCTTTTCGCCATTAGTTCCTCCTATTGAAGAGTCAAAATCTCCGGTTCTCCGTCGGTGACTAATATTGTGTTCTCATAGTGAGCGGCCTTTTTGCCGTCCGCCATGACCACGGTCCATTCATTGCCCAGCACCCTTACTTCGTAGCTGCCCAGGGCTATCATCGGCTCTATAGCGAGAGTCATGTTTCTCTCGATCTTAGCTCCCTTGCCCGGTTTGCCGTAGTTTGGGATGTACGGGTCTTCGTGGAGCTTTGTGCCGGTGCCGTGACCGGTGTAGTCCCTGATGACCCCCATGCCGAAGCTCTCGGCGTACTGCTGGACCGCGTGTCCGATATCTCCTATCCTGAAGCCTTCCATTGCGTACTTGATGCCTTCGAAGAAGCTCTGACGGGTGACATCGATGAGCTTCTGATCCTCGGCGCTTATGACGCCGACCGGATATGTACGCGCCGCGTCGCTGTTATAGCCCTTGTACGTCGCGCCCACATCGATGCTCACGATGTCTCCTTCTCTGAGCTTTCTCGCTGCGTTCGGTATGCCGTGGATGACCTCTTCATTGACTGACACGCAGGCTGCGGCGGGGAATCCGCCATAGCCCTTGAATGTCGGTGTCATGCCGTGTCCGGTTATCCTTTTCTCGACGAATTCGCTTATGTCCATCGTCGAGATGCCCGGTCTGATGAATCCCGCGAGGTCATCGAGCAGTTCTGCCGTGACCTTGCATGGCTCTTTCATGAGTTCGATTTCGCGTTTAGACTTGATTATTATCATGCCCCGCTTACTCTCCCATCTCCGCAACTATGTCTGCGAATACTTCGTCCGGTTTCTTTTCTGCGTTGAAGTTCTTCAGAGTTCCCGCTTTGCTGTAGTACTCGATCAGCGGAGCCGTAGACTCCTCATAGATCTCGATCCTCTTTTCAGCGGTTTCTCTTGTATCATCCTTGCGCTGCTCCAGCGGTCCGCCGCACTTGTCACATACGCCCTCTTTTGCAGGAGGGGAGAATACGACGTGGTAGCTTGCTCCGCAGTCCTTGCACAGTCTTCTGCCGGTAAGTCTCTGCATGAGAGTCTCATAACCGACTTCGAAGTTGATGACAGCATCGAGCTTCTGGCCGTTCTTCTCAAGCATCTTGTCGAAGGCCTCCGCCTGAGCGATGGTCCTCGGGAATCCGTCGAGAAGATATCCGTTTGCGCAGTCGTCCCATGTAAGTCTGTCGGCCACGAGGTCGACTACCAGCTCGTCAGGAACGAGTCTGCCGGAGTTTGTATACTCCTGAGCCTTTTTGCCGAGTTCGGTACCCTCTTTGATGTTCTTGCGGAAGATGTCTCCCGTAGAGATCTGAGGGATGCCGTACTTCTCTACCAGTCTAACTGCCTGGGTGCCTTTGCCCGCACCCGGAGGTCCTAACAATACTGCTCTCATAATTACCTCCGTATTACTTCAGGAAGCCCTGATAATTCCTCATCAGCATCTGATTTTCAAGCTGCTGTACTATGTCGAGCGCTACGCCTACCATGATCAGGAGTGATGTTCCGCCGAAGCTGAAGTTGAACGGTGTGAACACGCTCACGATCGTAGGGATCGTAGCTACTGCCGCGAGGAAGATTCCTCCGGCAAAGCACAGTCTGCTCATTATCCTGGACAGATATTCCACGGTGGCTACTCCCGGTCTTATGCCAGGGATGAATCCGCCGTTCTGTCTCATGTTGTCGGCAACGTCTGCCGGGTTGAACATTATCGCTGTGTAGAAATATGTGAAGAACACTGTCAGCAAAATGTTGAGTGCCGCATATACCCACACGCCCGGGTTACCCGAAGGCGACAGATACTTTGTTACAAAATCGGTGAATCCCGAGTTTGGAGCGAAGTATGTGATCGTCAGCGGGAACTGCAGCAGCGATATCGAGAAGATGATAGGGATAACGCCCGCCGCGTTCACCTTCATAGGAATGTGAGTCGACTGGCCTCCGTACATCTTGCGTCCTACGACGCGCTTCGCGTACTGCACCGGTATCTTTCTTACACCTTGCTGCATTTCGATGATTACCATCGTGATCAGCACGGCTACGATCAGCAGAGCGATGACCGCTACTACCGAAACAGCTCCGTCCCTGATCTGTGTGATAACGCCTCTGACTGCGGACGGTAGTCTCGCAACGATACCTCCGAAGATTATCATCGAGATACCGTTTCCGATGCCGTACTCGTTGATTTGCTCACCGAGCCACATCAGGAACGCGGTACCCGCGGTCAGGACGATGATGATGGTGATCATGTTGAAGGCGCTCTTGTCGACGATCGCTCTTCTGAACAGACCTATCGTGAGACCTACCGCCTGGATAAGTCCGAGTACGACTGTCATGTATCTGGTGATCGCCGCCATCTTCTTGCGGCCTTCCGCTCCCTCTTTGGCGAGACGCTCAAAGTACGGGAACGCTATCGTCAGCAGCTGAATGATGATCGATGCGGTAATGTATGGGGTGATGCTCAGCGCGAAAATCGTAAAGTTGCTGAACGCACCGCCCGAGAACAGGTCGAAGAGATCGAGAAGTCCGGTCTCTCCTGAAAACATCTGCGCAAGATACTCTCTGTCGATACCAGGAACCGGAATGTTGGAACCGATCCTGTATACCAGCAGCATCAGAAGAGTGAAGATTATTTTTTGTCTAATCTCCGGTATTTTCCATGCCTTAGAGAATGTCTTCACAAGTTCCATCAGATGACCTCTGCCTTTCCGCCTGCCTTTTCGATTTTTTCAGCAGCGCTCTTTGTGAACTTCTCAGCCTTTACGGTGAGTTTCTTTTCAAGATCGCCGTTGCCGAGGATCTTTACTCCGTCGAGTGCCTTACCAACAAGGCCTGTCTCGAGCAGAAGAGCGAGATCTACGACTGTTCCGTTTTCGAATCTGTTGAGATCCTTAACGTTGACTTCGGCGTATTCCTTAGCCCATTTGTTGTTGAAGCCTCTCTTAGGGAGTCTTCTGTAGAGTGGCATCTGGCCACCCTCGAAGCCGAGTCTAACTCCGCCGCCGCTTCTGGAGTTCTGACCGTTCATACCTCTGCCGGCAGTTGTTCCCTGACCGGTACCCTGGCCGCGGCCGATTCTCTTAGGAGCTTTCGTGGAGCCCTCAGGCTTTTTCAGTTCATGAATTCTCATGGCCTTTGCCCTCCTTACAGTTCTTCTACTTTGAGCAGATGCGAGACCTTGTTGATAGCGCCTCTTGTTGCAGGAGAATCCTCAAGCTCTACCGAGTGATTGAGTTTCCTGAGTCCGAGCGCCTCGACGGTCTTTCTCTGCCTAGGCTGACAAGCGATAGGGCTCTTGACCAATGTGATTCTCAGTTTTGCCATTTCCCTTGCCTCCTATCCAATGATCTCTTCCGGTGTCTTGCCACGGCGCTTAGCAACTTCCTCAACGGTTGTCAGGTTCTTGAGACCTTCCATTGTTGCTCTGGCCATGTTGCCGGTGTTGCTCGTTCCGAGCGACTTGGCTCTTACGTCCTTGATGCCTGCTGCTTCGAGTACTGTACGAACGGATGAACCCGCGATAACTCCTGTACCCTTTGCTGACGGCATGATGAGAACCTTGCCCGCTCCGAACTCACCAACAGTCTCGTGAGGAACTGTAGTTCCGACTGTCGGTACATATATCAGTTTCTTCTTAGCATCTTCTGTAGCTTTTCTTACAGCTTCAGGGATCTCGATCGCTTTGCCGAGGCCCATTCCTACGTGGCCCTCGCCGTCGCCGACAACTACTGTGACGGAGAATCTCATGTTTCTTCCGCCCTTAACTGTCTTGGCAACACGTCTGATGTCCACGATCTCTTCCGTAAGCTCCAGCTTGGATGCGTCTACTTTACTCTGCATTTACGTATCCTCCCTTAGAAATCCAATCCGGCTTCGCGTGCTGCATCAGCGAGTTCCTTGACTCTGCCGTGGAAGAGGTATCCGCCTCTGTCAAAGCACACTTCCTTGATGCCTGCTGCAACAGCTTTCTCTCCGATCGACTTGCCGACTGCCTTGGCAGCATCCTTGTTGCCGCCGTAAGCGATCTCCTTCTTGAGATCCTTGTCGAGCGAGCTTGCGCTGACAAGTGTCTTTCCGTTGACGTCGTCGATGATCTGTACCGAGATGTTAGCGTTTGATCTGAAGACACACATTCTCGGCTTCTCAGGAGTTCCGAAAACGTTCTTACGGACTCTTGCATGTCTCTTGAGTCTTCTGTCATTTCTGCTCGTATTTGCCATTTTCTTTCCTCCTTTCCTATGCTGCTCCGCTCTTGCCTTCCTTCTTGTGGACGACTTCTCCATCGTACAGGACGCCCTTGCCCTTGTATGGTTCAGGCGGTCTCCATGCTCTGATGTCGGCTGCGTAGTTGCCTACCTGTGCCTTGTCGATCCCCTTGATAAGGATGGTGTTTGCATCCGGAGTCTCTGTAGTAATACCTTCCGGATCCTCGAGTTCGATCGGGTGTGAATATCCCAGCTTCAGCACGAGCTTCTTGCCCTGCTTTGCAGCGGAGTATCCGACTCCTACGATCAGCAGCTTTCTCTCGAATCCCTTTGTAACTCCCGTGATCATGTTGTCAATGAGAGTTCTTGCCAGACCGTGCTGCGATCTGTTTTCTCTGCTGTCATCAGGTCTCTCGACTTTGAGAGTTCCGTCTTCGACGTTGACCTTCATGGAGCTTCCGATCTTGCTGCAAAGCTCGCCCTTAGGTCCCTTTACCTTGACGACGTTTCCATCTTCTACCGTTACTTCTACGCCGGCAGGGATGGTGATTGGTCTAATACCGATTCTTGACATTTCGTCTACCTCCTACCAAACGTAACAAATAACTTCTCCGCCGATACCGAGCTTGCGCGCTTCCTTATCGGTGATAACACCCTTGGAAGTGGACAGGATGGCGATACCGAGTCCTCCGAGGACCTTCGGTACTCTGTCAGCCTTAGCGTAGACTCTGAGTCCCGGCTTTGATATCTTCTTGATTCCGATGATCGTCTTCTCGCGGCCAGGGCCGTACTTGAGATCGATCTTGATAGTACCCTGAGCATTGTCAGAAACTACTTCATATCCGCTGATGAATCCCTCGTTGAGGAGGATCTCCGCGATCGACTTCTTCATCTTCGAAGCCGGTACGTCTACGGAAGCGTGACCTGCAGTGTTCGCGTTTCTGATTCTTGTCAGCATATCTGCGATTGGGTCTGTCATTGACATAACAGTAAGTTCTCCTTTCTTAACGTGGTTCCCTATACTCTACATATTTATATATAGGGCCTGCGAAAATGTTGTCTGTTGTTTACCAGCTTGCCTTCTTGACACCAGGGATCTCGCCCTTGTAAGCAAGCTCTCTGAAGCAGATACGGCAAATGCCATACTTCTTGAGCACGGAGTGCGGTCTTCCGCAAACCTTGCACCTTGTATAGGCTCTTGTCGAATATTTCGGCTTCCTTGTCTGCTTAACTTTCAGTGAAGTCTTTGCCATTTTCTCCTCCTATACTAGCGAACGCTCTTCTCGAACGGCATTCCCATGAGCTCCAGCAGTGCCTGAGCTTCTTCGTCTGTCTTCGCTGTTGTCGTGAAGACGATGTTCATGCCCTTGATCGTTTCAACGTTATCGTACACGATCTCAGGGAATATGAGCTGCTCCTTGAGACCCATGGAGTAATTGCCTCTGCCGTCAAACGAGTTCCTGCTGAGACCCTTGAAGTCCCTTACTCTCGGAAGAGAGATGTTGAACAGTTTGTCAGCGAATGTGTACATTCTGTCGCCTCTGAGAGTGACCTTGGCTCCGACCGGCATTCCCTCTCTGACCTTGAAGTTAGCGATGGACTTTCTTGCCTTTGTGACTACAGGCCTCTGACCTGCGATGAGCGCGATCTCCTTGACTGCGCTCTCGAGCACCTTTGCGTTGTCCTTTGCTTCGCTAAGTCCCATGTTGATGGTGATCTTGGTCAGTTTAGGAACTTCCATAGGGTTGGAGTAGCCGAAACGGTCCTGCATGGCTTTGAAAACTTCTTTTTTATACTTGTCTTTAAGTCTGATTTCCATTTTTGCTCCTCCTTTCCTAGTCGATTACCTTACCGCTCTTTTTCGAGACTCTTACCTTTTTGCCATCCTCTACCTTGTGACCGATTCTGGTGGCCTTCTTGGCATCCTTGTCATAGAACATGACGTTGGAAGCGTCGATAGGTCCTTCCATATGCTTGATCTCAGCTCCGGATGTTCTTGTTGCCTTGGCGTGCTTTGTCTGCATGTTTACGCCCTCGACAACTACTTTGTTCTTCTTAGGGATCGTTCTGAGGACCTGGCCTGTCTTGCCCTTGTCCTTACCAGCGATCACTACTACTGTATCGTCTTTCTTGATCTGCATCACTTGCACCTCCTACAGTACTTCCGGTGCCAGGGACACGATCTTCATGAAACCGCAGTCTCTCAGCTCTCTTGCGACAGGTCCGAAGATACGGGTACCAACCGGTGTCTTGTCGTTCTTGTCCTTGATGATGACTGCCGCGTTCTGATCGAACTTGACGTACGAACCGTCAGTTCTTCTTGTGCCGCGCTTGGTCCTTACAACTACTGCCTTAACTACATCGCCCTTCTTTACGGCGCCGCCCGGAGTAGCATCCTTGACTGTGCAAACGATGATGTCTCCGATATTCGCATACTTGCGGCCTGTGCCTCCGAGGACTCTGATGCAGAGCAGCTCTTTAGCTCCGGAATTGTCGGCAACTCTTAATCTTGTTTCTGTCTGTATCATGATCCGTTGCCTCCTTACTTAGCTTTCTCTACGATCCTGACGAGTCTCCATCTCTTGTCCTTGGACAGAGGTCTGGTCTCCATTATCAGGACCTTATCGCCGATGCCACACTCATTGTTCTCGTCATGGGCCTTGAACTTTACAGTCCTCTTGACTCCCTTGCCGTAGAGAGGGTGTCTGACGATCTCTTCAGTTGCGACTACGATAGTCTTATCCATTTTGTCGCTTGTTACGACTCCGACTCTGGTCTTTCTTCTGTTTCTTTCCATCTGTCAGTCTTCCTCCTTTCTACGCGTTCCTGCCCTGCTCGACCTCTCTCATGATGGTCTTGACTCTGGCGATATCTCTTCTTACTTCTCTCATTCTTACAGGGTTCTCCAGCTGTCCTGTAACGTGCTGGAATCTCAGGTTGAAGAGCTCCTGCTTCATTCTTTCGAGTTCAGCAGTTCTTTCCTGATCTGTCATTTTTCTGATCTTGTTCAGGTCCATTACTGCGCTCCTCCTTCCTGTCCCTTAACAACGAACTTGCACTTGATCGGCAGTTTGTGAGCCGCGAGTCTCATAGCTTCTCTTGCCTGAGCCTCTGTGACTCCGTCGATCTCGAACATAACTCTGCCCGGCTTTACTACAGCTACCCAGTACTCAGGAGCTCCTTTTCCGGATCCCATACGTACTCCGATAGGCTTCTTACTTACCGGCTTATGCGGGAAGATCTTGATATAAACCTTACCGCCTCTTTTGATGGACCTTGTCATCGCTACACGGGCAGCCTCGATCTGCTTGGAATCGATCCAGCCGCGTCCGTCAGCCATGAGTCCATATGTACCGTATGCCACCGCATTGCCCTTAGTTGCAATGCCCTTCATTCTGCCACGGTGCTGTTTTCTGCGCTTAACGCGTTTTGGCATTAACATGGCGAGTTTCTCCTTTCCTTAATACTATGCTTCTGTCTCCTGTGCTGCTTCTGCCTGTGGCTCAGCTGCCGGAGCAGGAGCCGCCTTAGGGGCCTTGCGAACTCTAGTAGTTGCAGGCTTTACCTCAGGCTTAGCCTCGCGGCCGTCAAATCTTCTTCCGTCTCTTCTGTCGGACCTTCCGGCTGACCTTCTGTCCTTGCGGTCATTACGTCTGCCCTTCTTGTCTCTTCTGTCCTCAGCCTTTGGTACGGAATCCTTGAGGCCCTTGTCGAGAATCTCGCCGTGGTTGATCCAGACCTTTACGCCGATCTTGCCGTATGTCGTGTCAGCCTCAGCGAATCCATAATCGATATCCGCTCTCAGAGTGTGCAGAGGCACGTTTCCTTCACTGTACTTCTCGGATCTTGCGATCTCGGCACCGCCGAGTCTGCCGGAGCAGACGATCTTGATGCCCTTGGCACCGGCCTTCATTGTGCGGCCGATAGGCTGCTTCATGGCTCTTCTGAACGAAGTTCTTCTCTCGAGAGACTGAGCTACGCTCTCTGCGGTGAGCTGAGCGTCGAGTTCTGTCTTTCTGATCTCCTCGATGCTTACGTCTACCTTCTTGCCAGTCAGCTTGACGAGTGCCTTCTTGAATTCGTCGATTCCCTCGCCGGATCTTCCGATGACCATACCAGGCCTTGCTGCCATAACGATCACCTTGACCTCGTCAGCGCCCTTACGCTCGATAACGATGTTCGAAACGCCGGCGTTGTACAGTTTCTTCTTTACGAATGCTCTGATCTGATTGTCTTCTACCAGGAGATCCGCAAACTTTGATTTGTCGGCATACCACTTGGAGCTCCAGTCCTTGTTGACGCCAACTCTCATTCCATGTGGATTAACTTTCTGTCCCATTAGCGAACCTCCTCCTTCTTAGTTTCCTTTGCCGGTTTTACAGCGGCTTCTCTTTCCTTCAGAGTAACGTAGATGTGGCTAGTTCTCTTCAGGATCATGCCCGCTCTGCCCTGTGCGCCCGGTCTCCAGCGCTTCATTGTAGGACCCTGGTTTGCGTTGATCTCTGCTACATAGAGCTTGTCAGGATCCATCTCGTGATTGTTCTCAGCGTTAGCTGCTGCGGACTTTACTACCTTCTCGATAAGCTCAGAACCCTTACCCGGGGTGAACTTGAGAATTGTGAGTGCTTCATTCAGGTCCTTACCTCTTACCAGATCAGTAACAGGTTTGAGCTTGCTTGAAGACATTCTTACATACTTGGCTACTGCTTTAGCTTCCATAGTATAGCTTCTCCTTTCTGTTACTTACTGACTTAGAGTTTTCTGTCACCGGAGTGACCCTTGAATGTTCTGGTCGGAGCAAACTCGCCGAGCTTGTGTCCAACCATATCCTCTGTGATGTATACAGGCACATGCTTGCGTCCGTCATGGACAGCGATCGTGTGACCGATCATCTGAGGGAAAATAGTTGATGATCTTGACCATGTCTTAAGTACGGTCTTTTCATTGGCTGCGTTCATTGCCTCTACTCTTTCAAGAAGCTTCTTGTTTACGAACGGGCCTTTCTTAAGCGATCTTCCCATTAATTTGCTCCTCTCTACTTGCCGTTTCTTCTCTTAACAATGTACTTGTTAGAGTCTTTGTTCTTCTTACGTGTCTTGTAACCGAGTGTCGGCTTGCC
>JAFWNE010000032.1:0-3583 GCA_017510505.1 Mogibacterium sp.
AACCGCAAGGAGAACAGTGTCCTGCCGGATATGTCCCTGATGGAGAACATGGCAATCTCCGAGCAGACGCTGTCAGCGGCAAAACTTCCGGTAGACGCAAAGAGAGATAAAAAACGATACGACGAGTACAAGCAGATGTTGAACATCAAGGCTCAGAATAGTACAGATCTGATTACATCTCTGTCCGGCGGCAATCAGCAGAAGATTTTTATTGCCAGATGGCTCAACACGGACGCAGAGATCCTGATCCTTGACAACCCTACCCAGGGTATTGATGTCGGCGCGAAAGCGGAAATTTACCGCCTGATCCTGGAATTGGCCAAGGCGGGTAAGACGATTCTCATCAACACGCTGGAGATCCCCGAGATCATGAAGGTCGCAGACAGATGTATCGTCTTCTACGACGGACGCATGATCAAGGAACTTGCGCACGAGGAAATCAATGAACAGGATGTAATGCTTTACAGTGTCGGCATCACAGAGAAAGCCGCAGGGAAGGAGAGTGCACAGTCATGAAGAAACTTGGCAAAGTATGGTCAGAGTACAGTTTCATCTTTGTATTGATCGTAATTTTTATTGTTTATGCAATCACAAGCTCAGGGCTTACCTGGAGCGGCGTGATGAATATTTTCCGTCACAGCGCAGTCATCGGAACAGTTGCACTGGGCATGGGGCTTATCTGCCTGACCGGTGAGATCGACCTCTCCGTGGGATCTATGCTGGCGCTCACCGCGGGATTCTCCGTAATCGTATTCAATATCACAGGCAGCATTCTGTTGACCCTTCTCTTCGCGCTCGGCTTCGGCGCTGTGTGCGGATTCGTGAACGGCCTTCTGGTCGGCGGCGTGCAGATGCCGGCCTTCATTGTTACACTGGCAACGATGCTGATCTACCGCTCATTTGCCCAGTATTTCTGCCAGCATGTGGATCGCGCCCTGATCGGCGGCGGAAGCAGCGTTTACAAGATGGATACCGCCAAGGCTTCCTACCAGACCTTGTTCGGTTTCGGCAACGGTAAAATTGCGACGATCCCGACAGTCGGTATCGTGATGCTCATCATGACAGCCCTGTTCGTGTATCTGTCCGGTTGGACAAAATACGGCAAGAAGATCTACGCGATCGGCTCCAACTTCAAGGCTGCTAAGATGAGCGGTATCAATGTCAGCATGATGAAGATTTCCGCCTTCACGATTTGCGGAATCCTGACAGGCCTTGGTGCTTTCCTCTGGATTGCCATGAACGGAAGCGCGGATCCGGCGACCACCGGCAGCAGTTATGAAATGTACGCTATCGCATCGGTCGTTCTTGGCGGCATCGCGATGAGCGGCGGACGCGGCAAGATGCTTGGAGTCCTGTTCGGCGCTATGTCCTATACGATCGTCGATAAGATCATCGTTGCACTCAAGATGGATTCTCTGATCAACAACGCAATCAAGGGAATCATCCTGATCCTGGTCATCCTTGTGCAGGTGGCCGGACCGCAGATCCGTGAAAAGTTCAGAAAGGCAGCCTGATTCATCCTGCTCATCCCAGCTGGCCGCTTTTAGAAAATGGGGCTGTCGCATTAAGACACGCCACCACTATATATGGCAGACGTTATTTGCAAATGTCTGCCATATATAGTGGAGACACTGTCTAATGCGACAGCCCCTTATTTACATTACCTGGAGAAGGATCTGCAGACCGTAGCATACAAATGAAAGAATGAGGGTCAGCAGGACATAGCGAAGACCCATGACGAACTTGTCACAGCGTATATGGAGTTTCTCAAGATCCTCATTGATGATGTTGCGGTACAGGGCGATTAAACGCCGTTCTGCTTCATGGACGCTGCATTTATAGAGCTCTGCTCCCGCAATCTTGTCCGGGTCCAGCCGGATGATGCCCTCGGGGGCAAGAAGCCTCATGAACCAGATGAGGTTCCAGACGTAGGAGACGGCAACCGCTACGCAGACGATAATATACAGGCCCATAATAAGACTGCCGGATCCGCTTTTTGACAGTTGAATCTGAGAGATGCTGCCGAACAGGCTGGTGATGAAGACGAACATGAAGCCGCAGAATGTGATGGTGATGTAGGTCTTGTTGTCGAGCTTGTTGCTGCGGTCAAAGAGATTCTGGTATTCGATCCGCAGAGATTCAAGTTCCTCGCTTGTGCCGTGGCGTCTTTGGAGGGAGGACCTGCGCTGATCATTTGGGTTTTTGCTCGGTGCGGTTTTTTCGGTGCTTATAGTGGGCTGTGCTGACATTATATCTTCTCCATTTAAGGCGGATGATCTTGCTATATGTAATAGTATACTTCTTTTTGTCAGAATATCCAATCAAGTAACAAAATCATTGGGGAAACGCTCGATTGCAACAGTTCAGACAGGCTGCACCGTGGCTCCATGAACCGGCACAAACATCATCTTCGTCGAAAAGCGTAAGTCCCTCCCTGCGAACTTGCGTAGGCGACAAGCCAAGGTGCCTGATTCGTGCTGGCACGAAAGGAAGGCACTTTGGCGCCCGCCCGACATCGAGCGTGAAACGCGAGATGAAGGCGGCTTGCCGCCTATCTGATCTCTCGGTCGGACTTACAATGCTTTTCTCACGAAGAAGGATGATTTGCTGCCGGAACAGCGAACTGTGAGATGCGCCTGTCTGAACTGTCACGTTTGACTAAACATTCACTCAAACGTCCGAATTTTCGGGCAGGCATCCTCCGGATCCCAGATCATGACTTTGGTCTGGAACGCAAAGCCCTCATAGTCGAGCTCCTGCACAGTGAACGGGTGCTCTTCAAAGACGATCGCGGACATCCCGCCTTTGGTATAGGCAGGATATTCCCCGGTAAAACCTTCTGCCCGCAGTCCGGCATCCGTCGCTTTGCGGGCTTTTTCCATTTCAAAAATTGTTTCGGGACTGTATGTTCTTTCCGGATACCGGGAAGAGGCCTCACACACTTTACTGTAGATATGTTCAAATAAAGGTTTTCGCCGGGACAGGCTCAATGCATTTGCCAGATTCTTTATGAGGGTGTCGGTACGGATAAAGGGGAGCTTTTTAAGAGCATTTGCACGATCAATCATTTTAACATAGTCTGTGTCACCGGCCTCGAGAGCAAGGTTCCGCATGCAGGTCCAGCCATCCTCGTTTTCAGGGTAGCGGTCGTCCAGCGGCTCATCGATCGGAGAATAGAAGCGGAACGGCCCGAAGTGGACGAGAGGCAGCAGCGCAAACTCTGCATCGTTTACAGAGTCCGGACCGAGAAAGGCGTATTTATCGTGGATCGTGCCGACCATGTAGACGAGCATGCGCCAGTGTTCCTCGCCGCGTCTCCAAATGTGACAGATGCGGTGATATTGATAGAAGCTTTTTTCGAATGCGCAGCTGTCGAACCAGAGGGTCAGCTTATCTCCCGACGGCATCTCGAAGATGAGGCCGGGACGGTCCGGTGAGTCGATCAGTTTGACCAGCGTGTCTCCGTCGAATTCTTCAGGGATCTCTCCCATTACCTGGCAGTTACTGAGAATCAGGTAATACTCGACCGCGTCATTCATCATGTACGGGATGTACATGGTGGCGGGATCGGTGTCTTTCGGGA
>JAFWNE010000033.1:0-15953 GCA_017510505.1 Mogibacterium sp.
CAGGTTCATGAAGCCGGTCTGGTGAGCCAGGTTGAATAAGGTATCTCCCATTTTCTTACCTCCCGGGTACTATTCTACGTAAGCTACAGTCTGGCCTGATGTGGTGGCATCTCCTTCTGAAACGACGATCTTGCTGACCGTGCCGTCCTTAGGCGAAACGACAGGGATCTCCATCTTCATGGCCTCGAGCACGATGACCGTATCACCGCTCTTGACCTCCTGGCCTTCCTGCGCAACGATCTTGAAGACCTTGCCTGCTGTACCGCAAACGACCGGCTCGCCCTTTCCTTTTCCGCCGCCGGACTTGGCCGGTGCTTTCTTAGGTGCAGGTGCTGCTGCCGCCTTAGCCGGTGCTGCAGGAGTTGCGCTTCCGTCTGCTCTTTCTATTTCAACTTCGAATTCTTCGCCGTTTACTCTTACGATGTATGTCTCCATGTTGCCCTCCGTACATTCCTGACGATGTAGTCTCCTTCTTCTACACCCTCTTCATCCTTTAATTGCTGGTGTATCGCTGCCATGATGGCGGCAACGACTTCAGGCCTGATCCCCTCAGGCTCTTCAGGCTCAGCGGCCGTAACTGCTGCTGCAGCTGCCGCGGCCTGAGCTGCCGGTTTTTTTGGTCCGAACGCTTTGCCCAGCAGCCATATGCATATCGAAATGAATATCAGTACACAGAATACCGTACCCATTCCGATCAGCGTATATAACAGCGCTGTTATGAAAATCTGTCCTAAACTCATAACATCACCTACCTGCTGTTAACGAACGTCTGAAGCGCTCCGATCAGATACTTTCTTGAGTCCTCAGGCGCGATTACCTTGTCTGCGAAACCGTGTCTTGCCAGAGCTACAGCGCTCGACTGAGTGTCGCGGAACTGCTTCTCAAGATCAGATGACCACTTTCCGAAAATGACTTCCGTGGCCTGACGCGGCTCAACGATGCTTACGTTGGCATCTTCCCACATGAATACGTAGTCTGCGCCGATTCCCTTGGAGTTCATCATGCTGTATGCGCTTCCGACGATGGATCCCGTTACAAGGTTGATCTTAGGAACATCCGAAGCTGTCAGCGCTCTTACCATTCTCTCCGCGGCTCCAGGCAGGAACTTTTCAGTTGCCGAGTCTGTGTTGTAGCCGTCTGTATCCGTAATGGTCAGCAGAGGAATGTGGAATCTTGTGCAAAGTTCTATCATCTTTGCGGCCTTGTTGCAGCCCGCGGCGGTAAGACGCTTCTTGCCTTCATATTCATTGCAGGCAACCACTCCTACCGGCATTCCGCCGAGTCTGATGAACGCTGTGACCATGCTCTGGTCAACGTCGCTCCTGCACTCGATGAAGCTTCCGTCATCGGACAGTTCAGCGAGCATGCCTCTGGCATCTCCGAGGCAGTCCTCGATGCCGTCGCAGCTGCGATTAAGATCCGCGTCGCTTACGTCAAGGATATCAGGAGTGAACTTGCTGCTTGATGGCAGGATGTCCACTACGCGGCGGATATTGCTCACGATCTCCGCCCACTCGAATGTGCCGTCGTCAGTAGCTTCTACGTAAGGATTGTCGCCTATAGCGTTGGATACGACAGCCTGCGGGTTGACGAATATGCTGCCCTTGTCCTTCTCGATGTAGACGAAGTCAGCAAGCTGCGCCGCTATCGACATTCCTCCTCCGCACTGACCTATTACAGCCACGATCTGAGGGATAAGTTTGGAGGCCTCTGTCTGCTTTCTGTAAAGCTTCGCGAACTGATACAGTCCGTCAAGGCCCTCTTCGATACGGAATCCCGCACAGTCAAGAAGTCCGATAACAGGAGCGTTTGCCTTGAGAGCATGCTCGTAAATATCGACTATCTTGCGGCCGTGCTGTTCACCGAATGTGCCGCCCATCACTTCGTTGTCCTGGGCGTAGACAAAAACAAGGCTGCCGTTTATCGTACCGTAACCGGTCACCACGCCGTCCGACTCCAGAACGGAGTCCGGATGGTAGAACTCGGTATACCTGGCCGATACACGCTCGCCCATCTCCATGAAGCTGCCCGGATCCAGAAGTTCAATGACTTTGGAGATCACGGCAGTTCTTTCATCACTTGCAATTACCTTCATAAGTACCCCCTATGAGCTAATGACAATACCGTTCATTGATTGTAGAAAACAAATTTCTTCGTTTATATTGTACAAAAAAACGCCGGCGTTTCTCAACACAATCGGCGTAGTAAAACAAAGGAAAACATTATTGATAATTACTATTCCTTCAGCCATTTGCGGACGTATGCAAACGCTGCGTCCTCCCCTTTATCCTTGAGTACTTTAAGCATCTTCTCGAGCTCTGCCGCGGTCTCCGGATGTATGACCTCACCTATCCTGGTTCCCGTTCCTTTTTTGTAGTAATCGTAAGCCGACGCGTCGGTATACTTGTCGCCCATGTAGATCCTGCACGCGGCTATGCGGTCACAGAACATCTCCGCCACGTAGCGTTTAGGCATTCTGTTTCCGCCAAAACCTACCTTGCCGTTTTCGTCAAGCGTATAGTCGATCCAGTATTCGAAGTGGTGCTTGTTGCGGCCTTTGTGGTGAAGCCATGCCATCGAGACGCCGGTCTCCTCCCTCTCCTTATTGTTAGGGCTGCGGTTCCCCTGATAGTATCTGGCTCCGCGCCAGAACTCCACCGGAGAGTATTTTGTGAGGTCATGCAAAAGCCCCTGCCTGTACAGGCCGAGCCTGAAGCAGTATGTCCTCACAAGTCTCCTGTGCTCAGTGATCGTTTTAAAATGCTCTACAGGATGCAATTTCATTGCAGGCCTCCATTGGTTTTTCTGTAGCTGAGCCATGCCAGAAGTATGGCGAGCGCGCCGCTTGGGATTATCATCATGCTGGTCGATGAAATGAGTCCCGGAACGAGTGTGAACAGGACGCACATCACCAGCAGCGGCGGCAGAGCTATATCCAGATGACCGCGGTAATATTTGTAAGCAAGTGCTCCGAACAGAGCCGGCACCACATTGTCAAAGGCAGGCTGCAGCACCGGGGCCTGAAGTATAGGCTGCAGCGGGATCAGTATCATCACGCCGACAGCGAGAATGGTTATCGTCACGAGAGCGCTAACTGCGATCGAGATGGTCGATACGATCTCGTTTTCAGGTGTGCCGGCCTTTACTTCTACAAGATCCCTTGAGTTGACCGCGCACGGCAGTTTCAGGTTTATGATGTTTCCCGTAATGAAGCTCATGTAGCTTCCGCCCGCCCCAAGCATAGGGAAATATATCAGAAATTCGGCAGCGCTGGATATCATCCACACCAGGCCTATGGCAAGATATGCCCTTGAAACAGCGCCGAAGTCAGGCATGGAGCCGTAACGCCATCCGATCACGAAAGGAGCTCCGAGAAGCAGAACTGTCATCAGCGCGCAGGCAAGTCTTCCGATGCGGTGAGTCGTCTGATTGTACTTTTCAAACTGAAGGTATTTTTGTTCTTCCATATCCTCACCCCTTTCAGACGATCATCTTCAGCACTACCGCAGCTATCATGGCAATAAGCATACTTCCCGCAACGGAAAAGCTCTCCGCCCAGACATGTTTCTTTTTCTCATACAGCCATACGAATACAGCCATGGCCAGAGCGCCGACCGCTGCCACGGCAAGAGGCATCCAGTCTCCGCTGAAGCTGAAGCGTCCGTTTCCGCTGATCAGTCCTCCGATGTAACTTCCGACATAAGCACTGATCAGACCTACGAACATCGCCGTCATGGCAAGGTCTCCGAAGCCGCCTCCCGCAGGACTCCCCTCTTTTTTGCTGCCTTTCTTCCCCTTCAGCAGGCGGTTGGAATACGCCTTGCCGAAGATAAGGCTGAGGATGAGTGACCACATGATGCACATGCTCATGAGCAGGCAGATGGTGGTGAATGCCCCCATCGTCATCTGAGACATCGAGAGCGCGCTAAGGCCTGAAGCTTCCGCCGCGGCCTGCGCTACCTGAGTCTCATAATGAAGAGCTCCGATGACCGACAGGCGGAGCCATGGCCACGGTACACCGAGGCTGCCCGACAGCGCTATGACGCCCAGAAGTATGCCGATGCTCGGCAGCACTGTGAACGCGGCGCTTGAAACGACTACCCTGCGCATCTTCTCCTTATCCATGCCGATGGCAAGACCTGCCCTCCATGCGCGCACAAGAAACAGCACGCATATCAGGGCTACGACAAGGATGATGCTGCCGCAGAGCATGTACATGAATGATGAATTGAGATTCTGTACTACTGACATGTTCTTTCCCTTCTGCGGTTTAATATTCCGGATTCGCCATGTTCCAGTTCTTTTCGTTTGTTTTCTTTGCCCTCTTGACCGCGTCAGGCAGCACCTTCAGAAGATAGTCGACTTCTTCTTCCGTGTTGTAGATGCCGAAGCTTACGCGTATCATGCCCGGTGTGTTGACATCCGAGCATTCCGCAAAGTTATGGACCTGTTCATCTGTCAGTCCGTACAGTCTCCACACATACGGATTGGCGCAGAACGCTCCGCGTCTTGTTGCTATGCCGTAATGCTGCGACAGTTCTTCCGCTACAAGAGACGAATTGGCGTCACTGAAGTTGAACGTGATGACGCCGACGCGGTCGCTCAGGTCCTCGTAATCTCCGTAGACTATGATATTATCCATCTTCAGCAGGCCGTCAACGAGCTTCTGATTAAGGACTTTCTCATGCGCTTCGATATTATCGAATCCGATCTCTTCCAGAATGTCTATCGCCTTGCCCAGGCCTACGACTCCCGGATAATTAGGTGAACCGGCTTCATAGCTCTTAGGTACTTCCGCATATTCTACCCAGTCGTCTCCGACTATCTGGATCGTGCCGCCGCCGTAGAAGTGCGGCATTTTATAAAGCAGGTCCTCCGTCAAGCCTACCACCGCGCCTCCGCCGTAAGGCGAATACATCTTGTGGGCGGAGAATACGAAGAAATCGATGTTTTCGTCTTCAGTCTCACCCAGCATGGAGAACTTTCTGTGAGCAACTATCTGAGCTCCGTCTACTATGATCTTTGCTCCGTACTTGTGCGCAAGCTTCGCGACTCTGTGTACGTCGGTCACATAGCCCGTGACGTTTGAAGCCGCTGTAACGGATACGTACTTGACATCGTTGTTCTGCAGCTGCTTCTCTATCTCGTCATACATCACGCGGCCCTGATCATCCACTTCCGCGTATATGACGGTAGCGTTTTCACGCCACGGAAGGTCGTTGGAGTGATGTTCTATGCGTGTCGTAAGTATCACATCGCTCTTGTCTTCCACAAGCGCGGTCGCCAGCTTATTAAGGCCGTCCGTGGTGTTATTGACATAGAAAACAGTGTAGTTTGCCGGGTCCGCTCCGACAAACTCCAGAACCTTGTCCCTAGTGTCATTGTAGAGTTCCGTAGAATAATTTGACTTTGGGGAATAGCCTCTGCCGATAGATCCGTACTTCTGCAGTTTTTCATTCACCTCGTCCGCGACAGGCTGAAGCGCCGGAGTAGTGGCGGCATTATCAAAGTTCGTTACGGCCTTCTTGCTGCCGTTATCGAGCTCCATCTCCTCATCGATACCGACAACGTAGTTTCTGATGTTGTCCAGCGTATATCCGTCCGCTTCACCCGGATCCGGAGTCGGTGTCTGCCCGCACGCGCTTATGAGGCATAAGCTCATGGTCAGTATTATGAGCATAAGCAAGCTTTTTTTACCTGTCCGTTTCTCCATGTTTCATTACCCTCCTTCGGACGATTGCTATAGCCACTTCTTCCTTTTGAAATACAGAAGGCATGCGACTGCAACCGAAATGCTTACTATGATCACAACCGGATATCCGAACTCCCACTCAAGTTCCGGCATGTAGCGGAAGTTCATGCCATACCATCCGACTATCAGCGTCAGCGGCATGAAAATGGTGGTAATGACAGTAAGAAGCGTCATTATCCTGTTCTGCCTTACTTCGAGCTGCGCATGGTAGAGATCACGCACCTGCATCGTGTAATCGCGAAGAGAAGCAGCGGAATCGTGCCGGCGTGCTATAAGGTTCATGAACAGATGTATGTAGCGAAGATTCTCTTCGCTGAAGAATCCGTTCTCATTCTCTTCCAGTTCCTGAGTCATATCGATGATCTGCTCATAGTGCACCAGCAGTTTGCGGATGTCGTTATGGATCTCTGTGACCCGCCCCAGATCCTTATACTCCTCAGAGTTCAGTATCGCGTCCTCTATTTTGTTGAGCTCAGCTTCATAGCGCTCCAAGATAGACAGATCATCTTCGACTATCTGCTCAAGAAAGTCATACAGGAAGCGCTCCAGGCTCGGTTTTCTCCAGCGTCTTGTGCGCCTGATGGCATTTATCATCTGCTGCGCCTTGCCGCTGTCATCGATAAACACGATGCCCTTTTCATCAAGAGCGAACGCGAAGCGGAAATCATTCGAGTCTATATTCTCGCGGTCCGGCAGCTGGAAGGTCCCCGTAAGCGAGTCGTAGTTGACCTCTGCCTTAGTGTTGTGGATATTCCCTGAATCGGGTTCCAGCTCGATCCCCATGTCAAAACGTTCCCGTTCCAGGTTCCATTCAGGCGTTGTAAGAACAGCCACATACTTATATTCATCCTGGGCATGCAGTTCATCGCCCGTGCATGGCTTCATGGTATCAGCCAGCAAATAATAACTCATAGTTATGCTCCTTTCTCAGGCTGCGGCTTATACTCAGGAGCGAGCCTCGGGATTATGAAGCCGCTTCCGATACTGGCCATTACGCAGACCGCTATATAGTACAAAGCTGCTGAAGCAAAGCTCACCCACATATTGCTTTCCATGGCTGTGTTCAGCATCATAAGCATCCCTGATGCAAACAGCAGTATCGAACCTCGGGAGGATCTTGCTGAGTATGTAAAGGCTGACACCATAAGCGCAGTCCCTGAAACGATGTAAGCGATATCAAGGTACCACTGAATACCGGAATGGCCCGTTACTTTTGTCATGAGGAAAACCATTCCCGCGGACAATATGATCCATATAAAGGTCCGGAATAATCCCGGTCTGTCCACACTGATGAAATCCGCGCACAGCAGAACAAATGCAGCGATCTGCAGCAATGTTCCCGCAGTGACGTTTGTTGTCTTCAAAATATCCGCGCCGGCCAGCAGGAATACTGCAAAGATGATGATCAGATGGAACTGATTGCTGACTCTCCGGTATCCGTAGTATGCAATGACCAGAGTCAGGATCCCTATCACGCCCTTGAAGATGTTGGTCACCAAAGGATCAGGATGATACAGCAAAGCGTAAAATTCTCTTGCCAGGAATATCTGCATGACCAGGAAAACGCAATTTATCGGAAGCGGACGGAATCTCATATCTGCCGGGATATATCCGCGTTCGCGCTTGTACCTGTGGCGGACCCACATCAGAAGCAGCGAAATCACATACAAAACAGTTGTGATCAGCAGAACTACTGCCATAAAGACCAGTATGGTCAGATCTCTCCAGGATATTGCGTCCGGATAGTCGTAAACGTCATCCAGAATATCAACGCCTGTAACTGTCTTCTCTATATTGAACTGTGGTGAAGCTTCGAGAAAACCTTCAGGAGCTGCAGTGCCTCCCGCTTCCTTGAATGCGATGTTCAACACATCACCGGCTTTCATATCGCAGGTATACTTCCGTGCATCTTCCGGGGCGTCTTTTTCGATCCGGCATCCTTCTTCAAAAACATCTACCTTCTGGTCCCTGTTGGAAAGTATGGATACGCTGTAATCGCGGTCGCGCGGGATCATAACTGAGATCTTGTCATCACGAACACTCAGATAGCGATAGGAACTGACATCCCGGTCTCCGCTCTCCAGCTGTTCCAGTTCATCTTCTTCCCTGTAAAGAGTGACAGTCGAGTCACCGCCGACATAAAGCAGAGTGTAAGCGTCAGCATCACCGTACAGATCTTCCGGACCGTCTGCGGAGAATACCCAGGAGACATATAATTCCGGGGTGTGTGTCTGCATGACATTCGATCCGACCGACGCTTCGCGGTTGAAGCGCCGGAACGCGTTCCCATCAGTAGCGTAGTCCAGAAGCATGTACATGATCTGATTCATCATGACATTAGCTTCAAGCCGGTTATCATCATTGATGAGGAGCGGATCCTTTGACATTTCCAGAAGGCTGGACATGATGCTGATGACATCATGTTTTTCCCAAAGGGAGATAAGATATCTCTGCAGACTGTCGGCATAGGTTTCCACATCAGGACAGATGGTCAGCAGGCATTCCATCAGGATCCTCAGCTGGTTATTCATGTCAGCATTTGCCCAGTAGGAAATGCCGGTGATATCCTTATAGATCTCATCTGCTTTCTCACGTTTTTCCCAGAAATCGGAATCGGTTTCCATTGTAGGAGTATAGTATGTGATCCCGTAGCGGGAGTATCCCCAGTCCACGAATGGAACTTTCGGTACCGGGTCCATCTTTCCGCAGATATTAAAGATGTTTCTGTATGGTTCCGGTTCTGCATCACGTACGGTCATCGGTGTCGCAAATGTATAGGCAAAAACGTTTTCTTGCGAGAAATCATCCGCATCCGACAAAAGCGAAGCGGTGATATTGGAAACCGCCGCAGCTCTCGAGAATCCGGAGATCCATATCTTTATCTTTCCCTCAAGATGGTTTTCTGAAATGTAACCGAATACACGATCATAAACAAGGTGCGCGGCGCTGTAGAATCCTTCAGGGTTTTCTCCGGTCCCGACAGAAAGATTGGACTCCCACTCATCCATATATCCCTGGCCGCAAACACCGACGGCGATCAGCTCAAAAGGTTCGTCCCCGTCACTGACCGTCTGATGCCCCATGACCGTGGAAATGGTATACATACTCGGCGTCTTATCATAGTCATCGCTGCGAAGTTCCGTAAACCCTGCCTGTTCCATAAAAGAGCGGACATTATAGTCTGTTCCTCCCTTTTTTTCAGCACGCTGCTTGCTTGTGCGGAATGCTGAAGTCGCAAGTCCCAGAGATAATTTCGCCAGATCATGATTATATTCACGCGCGTCATTCATGAACCATGAAAGACTGAAAGGCACCTTCAGAGAATGGTTTGATCCGGTCGTCGGCGCATAAAAAGTGTCCGTCAGGTTTTTGATTTCTTCAGGCTCCGCTTCCGCGAAAACCGGAGCCGCCTGACTCAGCAGCAAGACTAAAACAAGAAAGCAGATTATACTCCTTTTTAATTCTTTCTTCATGATCAAACCTTATTCCCCTGTTTACTTTGGGAATCATTCTTGCATATTGATATGCTGTAACGGCACTTTATGCTTTTTGCCATTATAACACCATTTCATGCTTGCCGGCATTTGCCGCTCATGCCTTCATGTGCAGGAAGCCGCTATTGAATATTCCCGTCCGCAATATCGAATATAGTCCACCATACCGCCAGGGTGTCCTCGCTGTCGATGCTGCCTGAGTATTCTGCGTCTCCGAGGTACCATTTCCGGGTTTGGTTATCGTATATTATCTGTCCATCCTTATCGCCGGATCCGAAGTGCACATTATAGATACTTCTGACAACAGTACCGTCATCGCCTGTTTCGTACACGACATTCTTAAGAGCGGGATCCAGTGACCAGAACTCATTGGCCATGGCCGCAAGAGTGGTAAGAGAATACATGATAGCTTCATGATCCCTGCCCGTCATCATCTCTTCGCTTATCAGCATGCAGGCAGTCAGGTCTCTGAAGAATTCCTTGGGAAATACACGGCCTTCTTCAAGCGCATTCTGAGCCTCATTTGTCATTTCTCCGAAAGTGCACTTAAAAGTCGGAAGAACGGTGCTGTCTGTGATACCTCCGGGTATAGGCGTGATCTCTATCGTTGTATCTTTCTGCGTAAGCTCAGCATATACTCCCGTTTCTGTGCTTTCAGCTGCATTCTCTTCGATGCCGCTTGTCTCTGTATCACTTGCCGGGGCGGTCTCCTCTTTTGCTGAGCAGCCGCTTGCCATCATTGTGATGCATATAAGCACTGCCGCAATTCCCGCAAGACTGATCCTTTTTGATATTCCAATCATTTTTTCCTCCTTTTCCGCAATAATCAATCCAGTCTGATTATACGGTTTATGTTCTCATAGTACTCTATCTTAAGTGCAGTCCCTTCCGAAATATGATTATGCTCAAAATATGGAAGCGGAAAAACTTTTGATTCCCCCTCAGAGTCTGTACCTTTCAGGTAGTACCTTAAGCCTGTAATGCCGTGTATGCCGGAACGCGAAGTTATATCGCTTACATAAAAAGTCATAGATTTCGGACCTTCACGAACATCTTTTACTGTCATAAGTTCAAGCCTGAGTCCAATTACAATAAGTATGATCCCCACAGCCAGAACACCGAACTTTACAGGAAGCCTTTCACGTTCCATTACGAAAGAAAAAATATATACCATGAGACACCCGATCGTGATGCAGGCAGCTCCATCAAGAGCAGCCCATATGAGCACGTTGTTTCCCCTCTTTTCACTTTGCTCCGTCCATGTAAGCTCCGTAAGCCTGTTCATCTATTTCTTCCTGCGGCAATTCACTTAGCTCATCTAATGTACCGCAAAGTCTTCTGGTATAGGTTTTATAGAATTTATGTATCGTGCTTGAACGGCTTATTTTGTCATAGTTAAAGACATCGGCAGATGCTCCTGTTCTTATGCCCGTCACATATATTTCATCTTTGCCCCGCCATATAACATAGCCTGTCTTTGCAAATCTTGCTTTCTGTGTTACAGCCATATCCAGAATGCGTGACAGCCCGACAATATAACAGTCATCAGTCTCATATACGGAGCCCATACCCCTCTCCCTCAGCTGTACGACTTCCCGGCTCATCTCATATCTCATATCAATCGAATCAGGATCCCAATCTTCCCTGCTGCAAAAGCCGGCAGAGTAATATGCACTGACAAGTGTATTCCCGTATTTTTCATTCAATACTGCGAGATGGTCAGGCTTATATGTCAAATAAATCATATCTTTATATTGCCACACAAAAAACCTGAATTCGTAGTGGCCTCCGGTATTCGTGAACATGCTGTCGAGCATATCACCTTTCGGGACAGTATGATATTCGCTTTTTTCAAAGGGGCAGCTGCTGCGTCTGCCCAGAATATTATGTGACTCTCCGCAGACCGGACATATCCATGGTTTCTCATCCTGCAGAGCAGCGGCAGACATTTGTTGTGTTTCAGCATGACTTGCGTTTTTTAAATTAGGATTCTTCACCCTGTCATACACCGGCCAGAACCCCACTAACGCTATTCCGATAACTCCTGCTATTATCCATCCCATATAAATCTGCCTTTCTATTCGCAAAAATCGAACATCGAAAATTCACTATCTGCGTTAATGAAAACTCTTTCCCTGAACATACCCATCCAATATATAGTAAGTCACATAGATGGCTAAACACAAGCACAAAGACCTCAGAACGACATATAACTCGTATTGCTGCTGACGCGAGGAGACGCAGAGCATTTTCAGCATCACCGGCCCAGGTCATCCAAATACTCAAAAAATAAAAAACCGTTGGAAATACCAACGGTTTTATTGGTGTAACGTACGAGGCTCGGAGTCTTCGCACATCACGGCTCTACTTTTCTATGCCGTGGTACGGTTCCCAGTTTTCCTCACCCGTCTGCTGGATAGGATATTCATGCACTCCGGTCTTCTTGTACTTCATGATCTTCTTGATCCTCTTTGCCTGATACTTCAGAGCAAGTCCGATCGTCTGCTCAGCAGTGTACATGTCCGCGCCGTGAGGCATGTCTCTGGTCAGATGTATCGCGTCGAATTCGCATCTCGTAGTGCAGAGTCCGCAGCCGATGCACATGTTGGTATCGACTGTAGTAGCGCCGCACTTGAGGCAGCGTGAAGTTTCCGCTTTGACCTGTTCCTCGGTGAGAGGCAGTCTCAGGTCGTCCATCGTCTTGGCAGGATCGCCTTTCTTGTGTCCCGGTACCTGTCTGCTTGTGTCATCATACCATGCAGGTTTGCTGATATCGTCTCTGTCGAGCTCGATGAACTCTCTCAGATCTCTACCGATCGTAAGCGACTGACCAGGGTGTACATAACGGTTGATGGAAACCGCGCCCTGACGGCCCGCAGCGACTGCGTCGATTATGAATTTCTGTCCGGTGTAAACGTCTCCGCCAACGAAGATGTCAGGCTCAGCCGTCTGATATGTGACAGGGTCGGCCTTGATGGTCTTGTTTCTGTTGAATTCAACCTTTGTTCCCTTGAGGAGCGCCTCATGGTCGGCCTTCTGGCCTATACAGAATACGACGTATTCACACTCGACAGACTCTGTCTGCGCATCGTCGAACTTAGGATCGAATCTTCCTTCGCTGTCCTTGACGCTCAGGCACTTTCTGAAGTTGATGCCGCAGACCTTGCCTTTTTTGTCCTTGAGTATCTCGGTCTGGCCCCAGCCTGCGTGGAGTTTGATGCCGTCGCTCTCGCAGAGCTCCTGGTCCTCGCCGCCCATAGGCATTTCTTCGTATGATTCAAGGCAGTAAAGGTCAACAGATTTAGAGCCTTGCCTTACGATTGTGCGGGCGATATCCGAAGCGATGTTTCCTCCGCCGATGACAACAACTCTGCCATCAAGCTTGTTAGGTCCGTTGAGGTTGATATCCTTGACGTAGTCTATGCCGGCGATCACGCCGTCAGCATCTTCACCCGGGATCCCGAGTTTACCAGGCGACTGAAGTCCCGGCGCTACGTAGAATGCTTTATATCCTTGCTTACGCAGATCTTCGATCGTAACGTCTTTACCGACTTCTACGCCGCATTTGATTTCGGCGCCCATCTTTGTGATGATGTCGATCTCGTTCTGTACGATATCCTTTTCTACACGGAAATTAGGGATTCCGTTCATCATCATTCCGCCCGGCTTGGCTTCTTTTTCAAAGACCGTTACCGGATATCCTTCTTTGCGGAGATAGTAAGCGCAGGTGAGACCCGCCGGACCCGATCCGATAACTGCGATCGGATACTCTGTCCACTGCTCTCCGTCCATGTTATAGCAATCGTCCGGAACGAATTCTTCCGGATGGGCTTTCTCATACTGACAGAGGAATTTCTTGATCTCATCTATAGCGACAGGCTTGTCGATCGTTCCTCTCGTACATCTGTCCTCGCAGCGGCGGTTGCATACAGCTCCGCAGACAGCCGGGAACGGGTTATCCTGCCGGATCAGGCGTACGGCTTCAGTGTATTTTCCCTCGCTTGCCATCTGGATATAGCCCTGGACTGCTATATGAGCCGGACATGCTGTCTTGCAAGGCGCAGTTCCTGACTCGTAGCAGTTGATCTTATTGTCTTCTCTGTAAGTCTTGCTCCATTTGTCTTCGCCCCAAGGAGTATCGTCAGGCAAAAGATGCATAGGATACAGAGTCTTGCTTCCGTCTTTGCGGCAGAGCTTCTGGCCGAGTTTTGCCGCTCCTGCAGGGCAGACCTCAACGCACTTGCCGCATGCTACGCACTTTTCATGATCGACATGAGCGCGCCACGCGGAAGCGGACATGTTCGGAGTATTAAATAGTTGTGATGTTCTCAGTCCGTAGCAGCTTCCAGGCGAGCAGTTGCAGATACCTACGATCCTGTTCGGTCCGTCAACGTTTACGATCTGGTGTACGTAGCCCTTCTTTTCAGCTCTCATTATGATCTCAAGAGCTTCATCTCTTGTTATATAGTGGGCGTCCTTGCCTGTCTCTACGAGGAATTCCGCTATATCGTCGATACCGATGCACATATAGCCTTCGATATCGCCGACGCCTTCACCTCTGAAGCGCTGAGCTTTACGGCAGGCGCATACCATGGTGCAGAATTTGTCGTACTTCTGGAGCCAGTGCGAAAGGTACTCGACGCTCACGGTCTGAGGCGTTGCTTCGATGGCGCTTTCAACAGGAATGGTATGCATTCCGATGCCCGCGCCTCCCGGCGGGATCATCTTTGCTGTCATTTCAAGAGGTTCCTGCGGAGCGAGGTTGAACATCGTTGCGACTTCAGGATGCTCATCGCAGAGAGTCGCGTGCTCCACCATGTATTCTCCGGAGCCGATTACCCACTTAGGGATCCAGTACTGGATGTGTTTATCCTCATTGTCTCTGTTCTGCTCGAGGATCCCGATCCAAATCAGATGATCGATGATCTTCTGTGCCTCTTCCCTGGTCATATTGTTCATCTTAGCGAGCTGGCGCGTCGTATATCCAACGCGGCGCTTCTTGAAGCTGAGCATGAACCTGACTTCCTCTTTGGTAAGCAGTCTGTCGAGTATCCAGAAGTCGAAATGATTCTCCTTCAGGCCTCCCGGGATCTTGCGATCCAGGCTGTCGGTGATCATTTTTGACAGTTTCTCGATAAGCTTTTTCTTTTCAGGATCGTCGCAGCGGTGATCACCTTTATCAGGATAATCCCAGTCATTGACGAAAATGTTTTGATTTACTTCCTTTACCATAATCCCTCTCACTTCAGATCGATTCTGTGAATCAAAGATAACTGATATACTTAACGTATTTATTATATTACAAAGCGGCAGTTAAAGAACATAATAGTTGATTGTAAAAGCACCGCCGGAATACTAAAAAGCCCGAAGACGATGAAGTCTTCGGGTTTTTTAGATGGTGGAGCGTACGAGGCTCGAATTTAGACGCTATTTCTGAACACGTTGAAATGAAAGGAGGACAGCACACCATCTTTTTCCATCCAACCACTCATCCAATCACTCGCTCGTACTGGTTGTGTTATGTTATACTGTACGGCTTTTTCTGCTCGTAGTATAGCTTAAATTCCGATTATTCTTCGTCTTTTCTGTATTCCAGAATATCTCCAGGCTGGCAATCCAGCGCTTTGCAAATGCCATCCAGTGTGGAGAACCTCACCCCGTTTACCTTACCGGTCTTTATTTTTGAGAGATTGACATTGGAGATGCCGACTTTTTCTGCAAGCTCGTTCAGGGACATCTTGCGGTCAGCCATCATTCTGTCGAGTCTGAGTATTATCGCCATAGTGCCCTCCTTTATAGTATCTCGTCGGATTCGGTCTGGAGCTCGCAGCCGTAGTCAAAGAGAAGAGCCACAGCCCAGATCATCAATCCACTCATAACAGCAGGGACTATACTTGTTTCAAGCAGCATGAACACTGCGACGAATACTGCTATGATCTTGATGAGTTTTACATTCTCAGGAATGAAAGGTGAATAGTCTTCGTTGATGTTTCTGAAGAGCGTACCGATCTTTCTGAAAAGATAAGCGCTGGCGAGTGTGAGCACGATCAGGAACACGAGAAAGACTGTCATAGCGCTCCTGAATTCCATGTTCTCTGAAAGCATCTGGAAGAACTGATCGTCTTCCTGTCCGCTTATGAAGTATTTCAGCTTGTCCTGGTTTATGAAGAGCACCGGAATGGCAGCTGCGCAGATCGCGGCTCCTACATAGTTTACGACCTCAATGATCTTTGCGATCACTGCGAAGACTTTGCTTGTTTTCTGAAGATTTGCTAACTTGGTATCTTTATTCATGATAATGTCCTTTCTGTGTTTGTTGTTTTGATCTGTGAAATATGTTATTTAGGATCCTTACAATGCCCATTATACATATGAATTAATGTATGTCAACAGTTTTTTAATGTTTTACGATAATTTTTTTATAAATCAATTAAAACAAAGTTTGCCTTATGAGGTCACAAGAAAAGCTCGCCGACGAGATCCTACGTCTCTATGACGGCTAGCTTATAGAGGTTGTTTTTCTACGCACATGCCTAACCTACTACAGAAAATCCCTCTTCTAGGCATACAAATATCACATAGGATAAATACCCATTACCTGGCTGTTTTTCGTCGCTTAAATCGAAAATTAGAGATTTGTCTCAAAGTAAAAGTGCTGGAATTTCAATGCTTCCAGCACCTTCATTTTTCACTTTTTTATGGGTAGG
>JAFWNE010000034.1:0-32177 GCA_017510505.1 Mogibacterium sp.
ATTTAGGATCCTTACAATGCCCATTATACATATGAATTAATGTATGTCAACAGTTTTTTAATGTTTTACGATAATTTTTTTATAAATCAATTAAAACAAAGTTTGCCTTATGAGGTCACAAGAAAAGGAAGACCTGCGCATCCAAAATGCATGCTGATGGTGTCAATGATTTGATCATTCAGGCACAGCTTGGGCACAAAGACCTCAGAACGACATATAACTCGTATTGCTACGACGTTACTACTGACGCGGAGAGATACCGAGCTATTTCAGCATCACTGGCATAGGTCATCCAACCACATCCAATCAAATCCAACCACCCAAAAAACTCAAAAACCGTTGGAATTCCAACGGTTTGAGTGGTGGAGCGTACGAGGCTCGAACTCGTGACCTCCTGACTGCCAGTCAGACTACAAACGCTTATTTTTCAAGGCTTTTAACTCATAATACCGACACAGTACCGACTTTTTGCCATTTTTCTGTGCTGATTTCGGCCTTTTCAAACACCTTTTTTCCTGTAATGCGATCATAATCGCTGCTGATATCTTCAATGTTTGTATGACTGTAAATGTTGGCTGTCATACGGATATCACTATGCCCCATTAACTTTTGAGCCGTACGGATATCAATGCCACGCCTTTGCAGATTGGTGCAATAGGTATGCCTTAAACAATATGAACATAAATCATCTGCCAGAGGGTAAGGCGGTACAAGTTGATTCCTGTATGTTTTGCAGCCCAACTCTATGTTCATTAAGTATTCCATGTGCTGCCATGCACCACGCTGCCGCCTTGCACTTATTTTGTTGCCCTCACTTGTACGGCAAACAGGCAGAAACGGATCAAGCACCTCCGGCAGCATATCTGCAACCTCTTCTGGAATAGGTACATACCTATCAGCAGCCTTTGTCTTTGTACCTCTGATATGCAGATACAGGCGGCCATCAATTGTTTGTATATCTCTACCGCAGATATTCTCTGCTTCTGATGGCCTACAGCCGCAGCCCCACATAAACATAAACAGCAAGCCGTGATTGTGTTTCTTTGCTGCTGCAAGAAAAGCCGCCTCTTCTTTGGCCGTTAATGCTCTGCGAGTGCCTTTTACGCCTTTTGGCTCTGTGATTTTCCTTGCCGGATTATCATTAATCAATTTGTTATCGACAGCCTTTTCAAACATTTCATTCATCTGTATACGCACCTTATGAATGAGGCTTGTGCTTTTTCCTTCAAGTGCATTGAGTACATTCTGGCAATTGAGCGGCTTTACATTCTTGAGTTTCATATCGCCTATCTCTTCAAGGATATAATGCTTTAACTGATACTCATAATTAGCCATCACATAATCTTTCATTTTGTTCTGTTTGTAAGCCTTGAGGAACTGTTCAGACCATGCACGAACTGTCATTGAAGATTGAGCAATAATCTCATTACGCTTGAGTGCTTCAATCTTCTCTGTTTTCTTTCGCTCAAGTTCCCTGTCTGAATAGCCATATACATCATATTTGCCGCCCTCATATCTAAATGAAAGCCTTTGTCTTTCCTTATATGTTGCCATCTTCATCGCTCCTTTCTTTACGCTGCTTCATTCTTCATTGAACGCTCATTGAACTCTCTGTGTTTTGTGCTGAACTACCAAAAGGCCTGTTTTGGCAGAACTCAACAAATATTCTTGTTGCTGCTTCTCGCATTTCCTCTTTGCTTGCTGCTATGTTTTTCCGTAGAAATCTTTGCTCATTAGATAACAATTCTTTCAATTCTTTTTTCTCAAAAAGGCTGTTTTGCATATACAGATATGACAATTCAGCAAGAGCCGATACAAGCATACGGCCATCATCGCTGTATAGTGCTTTTATGAAAAATGATATGAAGTCTGAAACATATTGTGCTTCTTTTTCACAGTCTTTTTTTAATACCTGTAAAATCTCAACCGCATCTTCATCAAGCGGCAGCAGAGCCATAATATCTGTGTTTTCTTTTGTCTTTTCATTTCGTTTTCCAACTAAATGATCTACATCACAGTTCATGGCATTGGCAATCCTCTTAAGTTCATCTGGCTGTATGCCTCTCTTTTCGTGTAGGATTTTGCTCAAATCAGATTCAGAAATGTAAGCCATTTTAGTAGCAAAGTGCTTCTGTGAGATTTTGTTTTCTCGCAGATACTCTTTGATTCTTTCGGCTATTATTCTTCTTTGTTCTTCTTTACTCATCGCTCAAAACCTTTCTGTTTTAGAAATTGTCGCCTATGTTTTACGCCTCATTATTTCTATAATTTTTCTAATATTGAAATTCTCTCGTAGTCATTATACGCTAACCACAGGAACAAGTCTACAAGTTTGACACAAATATAGGAGGCAAAAATGTACGAGAAAGTCAGAAATAAAATCAATACGCAGTATGGCAGCATCAATAAACTTGCCAAAATCATTGGCGTTGAGGCCTGTGATTTATATGCCGGATTCAAAGGTACTAAAACACTTTACCCAAGATATAAACGGCTAATCGCAGAAGCCCTTAATGAAGATGCTGCCGCACTCTTTGGTGAGGTCAGGCCATGACACCAATGAAAGCAATTAGAGCACGCTGCATTGACTGCTCTGGAGGCTCTGCAAAAGAGGTGCGATCCTGTGCTTTTAGTGATTGCCCTTTATATGAGTACAGAAGCGGCCACAGGCCAACAGAAAAAGTGCTCACACCAATGAAGGCAATAAGAGCACATTGTGTATCTTGCTGTAATGGGAATATCAGAGAAGCATCATTGTGTACGGCAAAAGAGTGCTCTCTGCACGCCTATAAAAGCGGCAAGCGGCCACAAAGGCATAATTCCCCATCAGAACTATTAAAAACTGAAACTATGGCCGTAGCCCCCATTTTTTTGGCAAATACGGCTATCTCTGGAGGTGGTATCAAATGACAAAAGCAGAAATAACAGCAGACCTTAAGCGATTCTGTGGCGGCTCATTTATTACCAGAGTAGAACTTGCAAAGTATATGGGCTATTCTTCGCCAAAGTGCGTGGATCAGATTCTTAACGGCCTTGAGCGTATAAATGGCACTCGCTACTTTTGCAACGATGTTGCAGAAAATGTGCTCAAGTTCAAATCATAGGAGGCTCAAATGAAGAATGAAAAAGGACTAACGATTTTTTATGAACGCATTGAGCCTATTATGTACCTTTATGAAGATGATAAAGCCGCCTTTGGCCGTATTATGTATGCCCTCTTCGATTATTCAATCAATGGAGTTGTTGCTGATTTAGAAAACAAGCAAGAAGAATCTTGCCTCCGGCTGTTAAAAGGCATGGTAGATGTTAATCGAGATTCATTACGCAAGAAAAACCTAACACAGAGCATCAATGCTGCTTTACGATATGCAGCCGATGAAGATGATATGCGTAAACGCTTAATACAGGCGGGCTTCAATGATGTTGAAGTTCAAGAAGGTGTTGATAGATACCTTGAGCGAGAATCACGGCAATTGAATGAAGTGAGAAAAGAAGTTGCCAAGAAAAAAGAATATGAAGAGGAACTACAGAACTATTACAGGGAATTTGCGGGTATTGGTAAATAGTTCCCACCGCATGCCACCGCATACCATCGCATGCCTTAAATAAAGAGAACTATAAGAGAACAAGAAGATAAATGAACTGAATAAAAAACTAACAACAACAGTCAGTTGTTTTTATAGGGAGGTAAAAAATGATTTATGAGATTATCAGACACATAGCAACGCTATCAACCTATCGCAATATGAACGGAGAAAGAAGAGCCAAAGAACTCAATATAATCAGTTGGAGCGGCAAAGACTGTGTTTTTGATATCCGTGATTGGAATGAGGATCACACAGTTTGCAGCAAAGGTTTAACGCTGTCTGCTGATGAAGTTGAAAACCTTATAAAAGGATATTCAGAGTACAAAGCAACAATACAGGAGGTTTAAATATGGGCTTTACAGAAACAGAAAAGAAGTATCTTGAAAACGACAGCACAAGCATTGATAACGCTATGCTATTCAGAGAAATAAAGGCTTTGCGTACTGATCTCGCAGAGGTCAAGGCCAATACAGGAGGCGAACGCATTACAAGAGAATCTATCCTTGCCATTAAAGACACAAAGAAGCGTATACAGGCAATCAATGACAATATGGAATTATTCGCAAACGAATATTGCTCCGGCAAGTACACAGCAGATGAACTGAAAGGTGGTAGAAGATGATTTACAACTATGGTGGAAAAACACAGATAGATATACAGTTTGACAGCATTACAATCAATGACAATGAATACATAGTGCCGTCAGAAGTGGCAAATGCCCTTGCAAACTACTCTGAAAGGCTTGCAAACGAAATAAGAAGCCATGAAGCAACCAAAATGCGTTATGAAGAAATAAACGCAGAAAAGTATGAGGTTATGGCCGATAGGATTATGTTTGCACTTGCAGAGAGTGTTAACAGAGATAGCCTTTTGAAAGAGAGCCTTGATTATTATGAAAAGGTTGATCCTGTCACTTGTGAGCCAATATTTGCCTTTAGGCACGAACTCCTTAGACGGATTATCTTGGCATTAAAAGGCCTAACCCCAGATGGCGAGAAATACAAGTAAAGGGAGTATTAACTATGGGCTACAAAGATATAAAAGACAAAGGTTTTGATAGCCGCTCCAAAGAAGAACTAAAAGAAATAACCAGAAAAGGCGGCATCAATAGCGGTAAATCAAGGGCAGAAAAAAAGGCCGCCAAAGATATTGCAACTGCAATTCTATCAATGCCAACATGGGAAGGTGCGTTGACAGATTATGAAGATGCAGAGGCACTTGATTCTTTACTAAACAGCAACCCTTCTGTAAAGGCAGCAATAATAGCAACACTTGCAAAGAAAGCCACAGAAGGAAATATCAAGGCTGCTGAACTGTTATTTACAATCACAGGCGAGTATTCAAAGTCAGTTTCAATGCAAGCAACCTTTGTTGAAGATGATAGTGCAATAGCAATACAGGAATACTTTGACCGCAAGAACAATGATTACTGAAAAAGAACTGCTTGAAATGTTAAACTATCTTGCTGATGCTCCGGCTGCGGATCGCATAAGCATGGCAAGGCGTACATTTGAGCCACAGATAACCATTAACGATGAAGATTTTGCACTATATGTATTTGATAGTGTTATCAAGCCCCATGTTGAGAATGAAATACGGCTTGAATTAGCAAGGCTTCATCTGAACTAATTATTGCAATCAACCGATGAATCAATCGGCTGATTATATAAAAGCACCCTGTGTACCTTTCTATGTTTTCTTACACAGGGTGTTTTCTATTCACATAACGAAGTGAGAGCGAAGTGAGAGAATTGATTATTGCTGTCAGTAGTTCATCAGTAGTTCAATGGCCTTACTGCCTTTCAATCTCTGCCTTTATACGCTTGATAATCTCATACACTTGCGTGGTGCTATAACAGATACCTTTAAAATCAAGTTCACGGATTATCTCACTAACCTTTTTATGATCAACCCATTTTCCTATATAAAGCAAATCATATATGTTATGGCTCTTTCGCAGTTCGGTTTCTTTGAGGTCAAGCAATTCTCTTTTGAGGTGCAGCACTCTTTCTGCATCTTCTGCACGCCTTTTTAAATCTCTGTTTTCAACCTCAATTACATACTCTTCAACCCTGTTAACATGGCCGTTCATTTGTATGCCAGAATAGCAAGGGCTATGAGGCTGTGTTTTCTGAAACGCCTTGATGTATTCATCAATGACATTATTCAAGATGGCCTGTGCCTGTACATACTCGTTATATTCTTTTCGATGCTCTTTATAGGTCATAACAGCCTCCTTGCCTACTATGTGTTAACTGTCGGTATTCTATCACAGTTAGTTAATTCAAAAAATACCGACACAATACCGACACTTGATACCCTTTTTTTGCCCTTTTTTGCCATTATCAGAGGATAGTGAGAAGAAACAAAAGAAGAGGCCTGTACCTTGTAGTCCTTGCAGTTACTCGGTTTCAGACCTCTTCATTTTGGTGGAGCGTACGAGGCTCGAACTCGTGACCTCCTGACTGCCAGTCAGACGCGCTCCCAGCTGCGCTAACGCCCCTTATTATTATGGCAGCCTTCCGGCTGCCTTTTGTGGTGCGGATGAAAGGATTCGAACCTTCACGATGTTACTCACACGGACCTGAACCGTGCGCGTCTGCCAATTCCGCCACATCCGCATATATATGGCGTACCCTGCGGCACGCCACCGATTATACACTATAAAATCCAGCTTGTCGAGAACGAATTTTGATTATTCCTGATCAGCCATGATGGCATCGAACTCTGCCGCTGCAGCGTCGAATTCTTCCTCATCCTCGATCTCGATGATCTCGAACTCATCGTCGCTGATCTGCTTGTATCCGTAGATATAAACATCGTCCGTTCCGTCTTCAGGTTCGAGAGCGATATACTCCTTGTCGCCGAGCTCGAATGTGCCCATTACATAGCAGTCAACTGCAGTGTCGTCATCAAATTCCAGAGTGATGATATCTTCTTCCTCTTCTTCGACGTTTACGTTCTTGATATCTTCTGCCATAGCGCGTTTCTCCTTTCCTGAAATGCCCTATCAATATAACACGGAGAGGTGTAATTATCAAGTGTCGCTTTCAGAGAAAAACTCCAGGACGCTCTCGGCGGCCCTGCTTGTCATGCCGTCGACTTCCATGAGTTCTTCGTATGTAGCGTTCTTTATCGCCCTGATGCTGCCAAACTTCGCGAGCAGCTCAGTCCTGCGCTTCGGGCCTATTCCCGGTATGTCCTCAAGAGCGGACTTTATCATCTTTTTGCCCTTGACGCCCGACATGTAGGTAATGGCGAAGCGGTGGACCTCCTCCTGTATGTTGCTGCAGTAGCTGAACAGCAGGCGGTCGTCGCGGAGGTCTATCTCGCGGCCGTCGTCAAAGACGATGGCTCTCGTGCGGTGGGCATCGTCTTTAGCGAGCCCGACCACCGGGATCGCGATGCGGAACGCATCGACGACGGCCTTCACTGCATGTACCTGCCCCAGGCCCCCGTCTATGAACATGATGTCCGGATATGTGCTGAAGCCTTCATCACCCTTTCTGGCGCGCTTGAGCCTCCTGTAAATGACCTCTCTCAGGCTGCCGTAATCGTCGCCCTCGGCAGTCCTGACCTTGAATTTCCTGTAATCGCTCCTGACAGGCTTTCTGCCCTCGTAGACGACCATTCCTCCGACGGTATCCAGGCCGTTGAAGTTGGATATGTCGTAGGCTTCCACCCTGTACTCCCTGTCATCGTCCTCAGGGATCAGCAGCGGAGCGCTTCCGCTTATGGATGAGGCGTATTCTATCAGCCCTGCGATCGCCGCCTTCAGCGCTTCCCTTCTCTCGGCCTCGCGTTCGGCCTTCTCGTCGAGTGTCCCGGCGAGTTTCACCGAGTCCTCCATTGCCATCTTCAGGACCGCTTTTTTCTCTCCTCTTTCAGGCACTATGATGCGTGTCCTGTGCATCACGTCCGTCTTTCCTTCCGCGTTCGACGCGTTGATGCTGTCAAGAAAGTCTTCAAGGAGCTCTTCATCCTCTATGTGCATCGGAAGTATTATCTCGCGAGGCAGTATGGAAAGTTCAGGATAATATTGCTTTATGAACGATGAAAGCATGTCCTTGGCAGAACTGCCTTCGCTGTCGCTCCTTATGTATGTGATCTCACGGCCGCTCATCTTGCCGCCCTCCACCTTGTAGCGAGCGACTACGCCGGTCTTCTGGGCTATGACAGGAACCAGAACGTCTGCGTCCCTGTCCTTTATCATAGTAGCGCGCTGGGTCTCGCCCAGACTTCTCAGCGACTTCATGTAATCCCTGTATCTGGCAGCGTCCTCATATCTCATCTCTTCGGACGCTTTCTCCATGTCGGCTTTGAGTCTCGCCATTACAGCCGAGTCCCTGCCGCTCAGGATGTCGATCACCTCGCCGATCTTTTCGTTATATTCAGACTTGTCCGCCTCTCCGGTGCAGACGCCAGGGCATTTGCCAATGAAGTAGTTAAGACAAGGTCTTACTCCCTTTTTGAACTCCTGCTGGCGGCACTTCTTGAACGTGTACATCTCGTCTATCATGCCGAGGATCCGCTTTACCGCGCCCGCGTCGGAGTACGGTCCGAAGTAGCGGTTCCCGTCCCTCTCCAGTCTTCTGGTGCTTATGACGCGCGGGAACTCCTCGTTCGTAGTGATCTCGATGTAAGGATACGACTTGTCATCCTTCAGCAGGATGTTGTAGCGCGGCATGTATTTCTTTATAAGATTGCATTCCAAAAGGAGAGCCTCCATCTCCGTCGCGCAGCTGATGTATTCGAATTCAGCTACGTTGGAGACCATCGCTCTCACTTTGGGATCTGTCTGGGAAGTTCTGAAGTAGCTGCTCACGCGGTTTCTGAGATTCACCGCCTTGCCTACGTAGATCACTTCTCCCAGGCTGTCCTTATGCATATATACACCGGGTGTCTTCGGCAGTTTTTTGAGTTCTTCACTTATGTCGAACATCACTGTTTATCCCGTCTGCGCCGGCGCTTGCCTTTTTCCTCTTTCAGCGCTTCATTGACCGCTTCTCTCCGGAGATCTGTCGTGCGAGGAGCTATAGGATCGTATCCTGTCGAATTCCAGTCCCTCCGTATCCTGTCAGCGTCCATTTCCATCTGCATGCGTGCAAGTTCTCTGATCCTGGCCCTTCTCAGGGCTTCACGCCTTCTGGCGCGGCGGCGCTTCACATGCCCCACTCTCAGCAGGAATATCAGAAGCAGGCCGGAAATCACGCCAAGCACTATGGTCGCCTTATTGGAAATATAGTACTGTGACAGATACCAGCCTACCGGTACATTATGTTTTATGATCAGGTCGACTGTGCCCTTGAGCTCATCGGCCACGTATATCCTGAATTCACCTACCTTGTCGCCCTTTTTCAGAGGAGCTTCAAGGTCGCTGTACATGAATGTCTGTGTCTGTATGAGCGCGTCGCTGCCTTCCGGCGGCACGTACGCGAAACCCTTTGTCTCCGTGTATGCCGCGACTCTTGTCGACGCTCCGTTCTTTACTCTGGCATAGCCGCAGAGCTTGTTCTTCTTCACTATGGTGTTCTTGGTAACCTTGGTGTCGCCGTATTCGAGCAGCGACTTGGCTTCCACTCCAGCAGTGGCAGGATCCGAGTCCATGAGGACTACGATGAGCTGCATGTCGTCCTTTGTCGCGGCCGCAGCAAACTGAGCGCCCGGCGCAGGTTCTCCCACGACACCCATGATACCGCCTTTGTTGAACTCGTAGGCCGTGTTCTCATCGCCTGTCAGCAGCGGATTTGTAGCCGCAAACTGTATCTCCCTCGGTTCCTGTTTCTTGACGCCTGCCTTTATAGTCACGGTATCGAGGCTCAGCGCGTCCTTTATCTCCTGATACCTCATGGCCGCCTGCGTTATAACAGCAAGGTCCGCGGCAGTTGAATACTGATTGATATCATAGATACCGCTCGCGTTCACGAACTGCGTATCCATTATTCCAAGTTCCATGCACTTGGAGTTCATTTCCTTTACAAAGATCTTCCTTGAAGACGCGCCGTACTTGGCCAGCAGCTCCGCCGCCTGGACATCCCCTCCCACCAGCATGGCGTTGAGTAGGTCGCCTACCGTCACGGATTCTCCCAGCAGGAAGGTCTGGCCCAACGGGGCTATCTGATCACCGACCTCGACAGTGTTGCTTAATTCACTGTCATCGTATACGTTGTCGAGCAGCACCATAGCGGTCATCAGCATGGTGATCTTTCCCGGCTGCATCTTGCGGTCGGAATGTTTCTCCACGACTTTCTCGCTGGTAGAGCCCGACATCACCATGTATGAGCTGGCGGTCACGGAATAAGCCTTTTCCGCCTTCACGCTGTGATCGCTCACGGCAAATACGTCAATGGCTGCAATATAACTGATGGTGGTCACCAGTATCAGGATCACCGATATGATAGCCACCATCAGTCTTCTTGTTCTCAGTGTGTCTTTCTTGATAATACTCAAACTATTACTTGTGTGCAGCCTCAAATTCCTTCATGTATTCGATGAGCGCGTCTACGCCTTCCTCAGGGAACGCGTTGTATACGGAAGCTCTCATTCCGCCTGCGATCCTGTGTCCCTTGAGATTGATCATGTTTCTCTCCTTCGTTCCGGCGATGAACTCCTTGTCGAGCTCAGGATCGCCTGTAACGAACGGGATGTTCATGAGGGATCTGTCTTCCTTGGCAACAGTGCCTCTGAAGAGCTTCGAGGAATCGAGATAATCGTAGATCTTCTGAGCCTTGCGGACGTCCTTCTCATGCATTGCAGGGATTCCGCCGTTGGCGAGCAGATACTTGAACACTTCGCCGGCTACGTAGATGGTGTAGCAAGGAGGTGTGTTATACATCGATCCCTTCTCTGCGTGTGTCTTGTAGTCGAGATAGATCGGAGTGTTGGCAGGAGCCTTGCCTACGAGGTCCTTTCTGACAATAACGATAGTCATGCCGGCAGGAGCGACGTTCTTCTGAGCGCCCGCGTAAATGAGACCGAACTTTGTAACATCTACTTCCTCGGAAAGGATGCAGGACGACATGTCAGCTACGAGCAGATGATCACCGAAGTCAGGGAGCTCATTGTAGTGAGTTCCGAATACGGTGTTGTTGTAGCAGATGTAGACGTAGTCAACGTCATCTCTGATGTCTTCCTTTGTTACCTTTGGAATATATGTGTACTTGTCAGCCTCAGATGAAGCAACGCATCTTGCATCACCAAACTTTGTAGCTTCTTCCCAAGCCTTCTTTCCCCACTGACCTGCAACGATGTAGTCAGCCTTGCCAGTGCCTGTCATCAGGTTGATAGGAACCATTGAGAACTGGAGCGTAGCTCCGCCCTGAAGGAACATTACATAGTAATCATCAGGAATGTTCATGAGTTTGCGCAGATTAGCCTCCGCATCATCAATGATCTTCTGGAACTCAGGGGATCTGTGGCTCATCTCCATTACAGACTCGCCTGTTCCCTCATAGTTCAGCATCTCTGCTGCGCACTTTTTGAGTACCGGCTCCGGAAGAACGGATGGGCCAGCGGAAAAGTTAAATACGCGATAATCATCAGCCATGGGTCTATACCTCCGTAAATTTTAAATAAAGGGTTTTTTATACCTGTTTCATTATACTTCACTTTTGTGAAGTATTACAGACGTTATTGTGATATCCGCTCCTTAATTAGAGAGACGGACCTGCAGCGACAAGTGCCTTGCCTGCTGCGTTGGATGTGTATTTGTCAAAGTTCTTGATGAATCTGCCCGCGAGATCCTTTGCCTTCGCATCCCACTCTGCCGGATCAGCATATGTATCTCTTGGATCGAGGATTCCAGGGTCAACGCCAGGAAGCTCTGTAGGTACCTCGAAGTCGAAGTAAGGGATCTTCTTGGTAGGAGCCTTGAGAACGTCGCCGTTCAGAATAGCGTCGATGATTCCTCTTGTATCCTTGATGGAGATCCTCTTGCCTGTGCCGTTCCAGCCTGTGTTGACCAGATAAGCCTTGGCGCCGCTCTTTTCCATCCTCTTTACCAGTTCCTCTGCGTACTTTGTAGGGTGCAGCTCGAGGAAGGCCTGTCCGAAGCAAGCTGAGAATGTAGGTGTAGGCTCTGTGATGCCTCTCTCTGTTCCGGCCAGCTTAGCTGTAAATCCGCTGAGGAAGTAGTACTGTGTCTGCTCCGGTGTCAGGATCGATACTGGAGGCAGTACTCCGAACGCGTCAGCCGAAAGGAAGATGACGTTGTCTGCCTGTGGGCCTGCGGACTTGCCGTTGACCTTCTTGGCGATGTTCTGGATGTGTTCGATCGGATACGATACACGTGTGTTCTCTGTCACGCTCTTGTCGGCAAAGTCGATCTTGCCGTCAGCGTCTACTGTAACGTTCTCAAGGAGAGCGTTTCTCTTGATGGCGTTGTAGATATCAGGCTCTGAATCCTTGTCGAGGTTGATTACCTTTGCGTAGCAGCCTCCCTCGAAGTTGAATACGCCCTCATCGTCCCAGCCGTGCTCATCGTCTCCGATGAGGAGTCTCTTAGGGTCTGTCGAAAGCGTGGTCTTGCCTGTTCCGGAAAGTCCGAAGAAGATGGCGGTGTTCTTGCCCTCCATATCTGTGTTGGCGGAGCAATGCATGGAAGCGATGCCCTTCAGAGGGAGATAGTAGTTCATCATCGAGAACATGCCCTTCTTCATCTCGCCGCCGTACCATGTGTTGATGATGCACTGCTCACGGCTTGTGATGTTGAACGCAGCTACTGTTTCGCTGTTGAGGCCGAGTTCCTTGTAATTCTCAACCTTTGCTTTTGAAGCATTGAAGATAACAAAGTCAGGCTCAAAGTTCTCGAGTTCCTCCTCTGTAGGGATGATGAACATGTTCTTTACGAAGTGTGCCTGCCATGCAACTTCCATGATGAAACGGATGGCCATGCGTGTATCCGGGTTGGTTCCGCAGAATCCGTCAACTACGAAAAGTCTCTTATTGCAGAGCTCATTGATGGCGATCTTCTTGACCTCTGCCCATACTTCCTCAGACATCGGGTGGTTGTCGTTCTTGTAACCTTCTGTTGTCCACCATACTGTGTCCTTGGAATTCTCGTCCATGACGATGTATTTGTCCTTAGGCGAACGTCCGGTATAGATTCCGGTCATTACGTTGACTGCGTCCAGCTCTGTAAGAACTCCCTTGTCATAGCCTTCGAGTTCAGGCTTCATCTCCTCCTCGAAAAGCATTTCAAATGATGGGTTGTAGACCAGTTCGGTAGTACCGGTGATCCCATACTTTGTCAGATCAACTTTTGCCATTTAGATACCTCCTGTTTGTTTTTTTATGGTTATCTTTTGGTGTTATCGTTTTCGCTAAAAACCACTTTTTTGCCACTATAATATTATTCGTTTTATGTCAATGTTTCAACTTGTATTTGTCATATTACTTGCGTTCTCTGAGTTGATGAAAACATACCGCGGTGTTATACTTAATGTGTATGGGCAGGCGCCGTTAAGGGCGTTGAAAAGCCCAAAAAAACCACTCTTATATGAATCAAACGGAGGACATAATGGACAAGTATTTCATCGGTACTCTTAACAACATTTCCCAGAAGGGTCTCTGCAGGCTCACAGACAAGTTTGAGCTCACAGACGACGTCGATAAGGCAAACGGCATCATCGTAAGATCCTTCAAGATGCACGACATGGAACTCTCCGACAACCTTCTCGCTATCGGAAGAGCCGGCGCGGGCGTAAACAACATTCCGCTCGACAAGTGCAGCGATAAGGGAATCGTAGTATTCAACGCTCCTGGCGCTAACTCGAACGCCGTTAAGGAACTCGCGGTTGCAGGAATGATCATGGGCGCCCGCAATATGTACGAGGGCATCGCATGGGGCCAGACACTCGAAGGCGATGTAGCTGCCAATGTTGAAAAAGGCAAAAAGCAGTTCGCAGGCACAGAGATCGCCGGCAAGACTCTCGGAGTCATCGGTCTCGGAGCCATCGGAGCAAAGATCGCCAACGCTGCTGAAGCTCTCGGCATGAAGGTAGTCGGATATGAAGCGTTCACACCGCATCCATGCCTGACAGCTGACGTTGACCTCAAGGACAGTGTAGAAGAGATGGTCCCTGAGTGCGACTTCATCACTATCCACGTTCCTTCCCTGCCAACAACAAAGGGAATGGTCAATAAGGACCTCATCGCAAAGATGAAGGACGGAGTCATCTTCATGAACTATGCGAGACCTGACCTCATCGTAGTAGACGACGTAGTTGAGGCACTCGAGTCCGGCAAGATGAGAAAGTACATGACAGACCTTCTCGAGCCTGAGTACATCGGCAAGAAGGGCATCGTTGCCACACCACATCTCGGAGCTTCCACAGCTGAGGCTGAAGAGAACTGCGCTATCATGGCTACAGATCAACTCATGGACTACCTCGAAAACGGCAACATCGTCAACTCCGTAAACTTCCCTAGAGTAACTCTTGAGAAGAGCGGCGATGAGAGACACTGCTTCCTCGTAAAGGCTGAGAAGTCAGCTGACGAAATCAAGGCTAAGCTGCAGGAGTTCTACGGCGACAAGCTGGCGGGAATCGCAGGCAACAAGAACAGAGCCAACGATTACGGTTACTTCATCGTAGACGTAGCTAAGGGCACAGAGCCGTTCAGCTGCGACTGCGTGATCAAGACAAGAGTTCTGTAATCAACCCAACAAAAGAACGGACCGGGTCATACCGGTCCGTTTTTTATTGTCTTCAGCTACATGATGCCGTCCAGCTTCTTTACCTTTCTGTCGTAAGTCAGCAGGCCGTTAGTCTCGTCTTCCACGTCGGACAGCTGAGTGTAGATAGCCGCGCAGAGCCCCTTCTCTTTCAGAGGTTCTATCTCCTCTCTGTACAGCCTCTCTATATCCTGCCTCAATACATTTGTGTCGGCGCATTTTCTGTATCCGTACTCATTTGTTCCGCCGTAGTAATGTCCTTCTATCTTGCAGGCATATCCGCCGAACTCACTAAGCACCATAGGTCTCTCGCCCGGCTTCATATTGGCCTTCCTGAAGTACACATGGTAGCTGTCCACATCGCTCTTGTTCTGCCAAAACCAGCCTGAAGTGCTGTCGATGAACCTCGACTTGTCGATTTCTCTCAGCCTGTAATACGCAGCGTCCGCGTCAAACTGTCCCCAGCCCTCATTGAAGATGGTCCAATAGCAGATGGACGGATGGTTGTACAGAAGTTTTACGGTCTCGTCCATAGATTCGAGGAATATCCTGCGGCTCTCCGGGTCACTGTGCGATTTCACGTCGCTGAGTTTTGTCAGACCAATGGTCGGGAGCGCAGTGTCATGCAGGAACGAGTAATCCGAGTTGTTCACCATGTCCTGGAAGACCACCATGCCGAGCCTGTCACACTCATAGTAGAAGATCTCAGGCTCTATCTTGATGTGTTTCCTCAGCGTGTTGAAACCAAGCGACTTCATGGCCAGGATATCTTCCGCGAACTTGTCCGGCGAGGATGGTGTGTATATCCCGTCGTGCCAGTAGCCCTGATCGAGGACACCATTGAAGAAATACGGCTCTCCGTTCAGGCACAGCAGAGGACGCCCGAGCCTCCACTCTATCGTCAGAGTGCGGAGCGCGAAGTACGATCTGACATGATCTTCCGGACTCTTTATGCTGAACTCGTAGAGGAACGGATCCTCCGGACTCCACAGATGCGGATCATCCATATGGATGCGTACCGAAGCAATGGCAGCGCCCGCTTCGGATGAATCGGTAAGGATATACTCCTTCCCATCCATTTCCAGAACGCCCGCGGTGATGCCGTAAGCCTTTATCTCAGCGAAATCGGCTCCGGTGTCTATCTTCAGGGAAGTGACATGCTCCTCAGGCACAGGCTCCAGCCATACGCTCTGCCATATTCCGGACACAGGCGTGTACCACATGCCTTTGTTGTTCACTCTTTGCTTGCCCCATGGGTACTTGTGATCCAGGCTGTCGCGGGCTTCGACAATGAGGCTGTGCGAATCGCCATCCAGATAGTCAGTTATATCGATACTGAACGGCAGATATCCGCCTTCATGCGAGCCTGCGTACTTTCCGTCCACGTAGATTATCGCAGTCTGATCGACAGCGCCAAAGTGAACGATAAGTCTCTTACCGTCCCATTCTTCAGGCACTTCAAACTTAGTCCCGTAAAGCATGATGTCATCAGCTTCGATGCGTTTTCTTACGCCTGACAGCCTGCTTTCAGGACAGAACGGGACCCTTATGGATCCGCTCTTTGAAGGCATTCCCGGTTCACCCTCTTTTTTGGTGCTGAATGCCCAAATGCCATCAAGGCTCAGCCAGTCATCTCTGACCAGCTGAGGCCTTGGATATACTTCAGTCCATTTATTTGGCATATACCTATACCGACGCTGCGGCAGCGAGTACTATCGAGTAGAACTTCTCTTCAGCGCTCGAGCCTCTCGATGTGAGCACGATAGGAGCCTTTGCGCCTACGATGATTCCCGCCATCATTCCGTTGCTGCTGACGGTCCAGGACTTTCCTACCATGTTACCTGTTGCCATGGAAGGCATAATCATCGCGTCGACTTCGCCCGCTACAGGGCTGTCGAACTTCTTGAACTCGGCGATCTCCTTGCTGAGAGCGATATCATAGGAGATAGGTCCTTCGACTGTGCAGCCTGTGATCTCTCCGTTCTGGTTCATCTCCTTGAGGGCCGCGGCGTCTACAGACTCCTGAGCCTTCTTGTTGAGGACCTCTGCTCCGCACATTACGCCTACCTTCGGATCCTCATATCCGAGAGCGTGCAGAACGTCGACAGCGTTGTTGATTATCTTTACCTTCTGCTCGAGATCCGGCTGGAGAAGCATTCCGCCGTCTGTCAGAACTACTACCTTGTGATAATTCGGAACCTGGAAGAGTCCCACGTGCGACATGATTTTTCCTACCTGCAGGCCTGTCTCTTTGTTTACTACCTGTCTCAGAAGATCAGCCGTCTGCATGCGCCCCTTCATCAGGAAGTCGCCTTTGCCCTCGCGGATCAGCGCGACTGCCTTCTTGGCCGCCTCGATATCGTCATCTTCGTTGTAGATGGTGACATCGCCGAAGTCAAATCCGTGCTCTTTGCAGATGGCCTTGATCTCGTCTTCCTTGCCGACAAATACAGGCTCTACTATACCCTCTTTGAACGCCTCATATACGGCGTCGAGTGAGTGCTCGTCATGAGCGCAGCAAAGAACGATTCTTTTCTTTACCGGGTTTGCCTTTACCAGTTCGGCCATTTCTTTGAAGTTTCTAAGCATATCTAACCTCCGAATGCAATTGTCTATTAAGCTGAAAGCAGCATTTCATACACAGTTATTTTAACACAATTGACCTGCTGCCAGAAAGAAAGATTGAAATCTCGGCTTGAAGTAAAACCTTGTTTCTTTCTCCCCGGGATCAGATGGCCATCACACTCAAGAGGTCTAAAGCTTCTGCCTCACATTGCCAATTCCTTCTCACCGTATATTTCACTTTCTTGCCTTTTTTTGAGAAAGTGCATTTAATGCAGGATTTCGGGCGTTTTTTGTTCGACAAAACAGCGAATATCAGTATCATCACTGTTATGAAGAACTCCAGATTGATACATGAAGCAAATGAGACACTTCGCGATCTTCAGCGCAAGCGTATAAGAATGGCCCGGCAGTTGGATTCGCTGAGTCGTTATAAGGGCTGGAATCTTAAGAAAGAGAGCAAGAAAAGATCAGGGCTCACTTATTATGATGTCCTCCGTAAAGGCTCTGACAGAAAGACCTATCTTGGCGGAGAAAGCCATGAGCAGGTTCTTGATATCAAAAGGTTGCGATATGCAGCCAAGGCACTGACGGTATTTGATCATGACATTGATTTACTCGAGTCTCTGATCAGGGATTATATCGACCCCGACTACAGCACTATTAACAGCTTGCTTCCCGCAACCTATCAGACGGATATGCAGCTGCAGACCAATTCTGATGCAGGCATGCCTCAGGAAGCAATAGAATGGAAAAGGCGTCTTGAGGAAGAAAAGGCCAAATACCCGCCTTACAAGCCGGATCAGCTGAAACATCCTGCTTTGGACGGTACAATGATGCGCTCGAAGTCCGAGGTAATTATTGCAAACATACTCCTGCTGGCAGGCATTCCCTTTGTGTACGAAGCGCCTCTTTTCATTAATGGGAAATTAGTGCTCCCGGATTTCATTATCCTGTCCCTTATCGACCTGAAGACAGAGATCATCATCGAGCATCAGGGAATGGTTTTCGTGGATGAGTATGCAGACAAATTCATCAGGTCACTGAAGGTCTACCTTCAGTCAGACTGGATCCCTAACAAGACCCTTTTCTTCACTTTTGATAATGCCCGGGAGACCATTGATCCGGAACAGGTGCTGTCTATTCTGCAGAAACATGTAAATCCCAGCATATGACACCTTGCTCGCTATTAGGGTATGTGTTCCGTCCTTTTCGTTAATACTCTACCTTTGGGACGGAACATTCAGCGTCAATCCGCCAGGTTGTTCCGTCCTTTTTCTGCAAATCAGTTCATATGGACGGAACATTCTCCTCTGGTCTGGATCCATTCCTTGTAAATGTTCCGTCTTTTCCACTCCTTTCCCCCATTTGGGACGGAACATTCAGCGTCAATCCGCTAAGTTGTTCCGTCCTTTTTCTGCAAATCAGTTCATATGGACGGAACATGTCACGGATCTGCAATTCGTTCCTTCGCTTGCAGAGGATATGGGATTCCTTGTTGATTTGTGTTAATATTGTTTTTGTATGAGCATTTGATTATCAGACTACCCAAAGCGAGGTATAAACATGAAGTATTACGAAGATATAGTAATGAAAAGACACTCCTGCAGAGGTTTCGCTGACAAGAAGGTTGGCGATGACGTTCTTAACGAGCTTCTTACATATTATGAGGATGAAGAGAGCGATCTCGTCGATGAGATAGAGACAGAGCTGAAGTTTTACGTTGGCACAGTCTGGGACGAACTCAAGAAGAGCGTCGGCTACAACGGATTCTGCATCAAGGCTCCGGCTTATATGGTCATCTTCTCTGACGTCGCGGATCATTATCTGGAGAATGCCGGATACATCGCACAGGGTCTTACACTCAAGCTGACGGAGCTTGGCCTTGCCGCTTGCTGGCAGACCATCAACGATGCCGATGAGGCTAAGAAAGCTCTCGAGGAAGATACAGATAAGGTTGTTGCATGCGTCGTGGCCTTTGGCTACAGGGATCCGGACAATGACGAGAAGGCCGTTGACAAGAAGTCTCTCGACGATATGACAGATGGATTCAAATACGGTCAGGACATCGACACGGATCACTGGGGCGGTTCGATCGAGGATGCTCTCAGAGCCGTATGCCACTCGCAATCGTTCCAGAATCTGCAGCCGTACAAGATCATCGTGGATTATGACCAGATCTCGCTGATCGGGCTTCCGGATGACATGACGTCCGAGGCCGACAGACTGCTCAACTACGGCATCGTTATGTTCAACTTCTATTCAGTTTTGTGGGCTGTCAGGCCTACGACTCCAAGATGGAGCTTCGAGCCGGTAACAGACCGTGATCTCAAACTTCCAAAGGATGTTACATACGTTGCCAAGTGCAAGATATAAGTCAAATTGTAAGTCGGGATCCAAGTCAGGATCATAATAATAAGACAATCAAAGACCGCAGCCGTTCCGTAGAACAGCTGCGGTTTTCTTTTCAGCAGGTTTCTTGACCGATCTGTTAACTGATAATTTACTATGCTTCTTCGCAGCTTATGACGAAGCGGAGCACGTACTCATCTTTTACCGGATATTTGAATTCGTCCTTTGTCTCAGGACCGCAGATACCCGTACCTATGCCCTGCTGGAAAGCGGATACAGTCACATATGTGCCCGTGCGCTTCTCATCCTCACGGTGCTTCATGCCAAGGAGCTCTCTGTCACTGTACGGCTTTATGCCGAGTTCATAAGCCTTGTCCACGGCGCTGAACTTCACTGTGGTCTTACCATCGCTGACGCTCGCCCACCTTGTGTCGAAGCGGCTGCCGCTCTCCTGAGGCTTTATGTTAGGCTCTGTCATGTCCCCTACCTTGCAGGTGGTCTCTTCTATCGGGAACTGGTCCTTCATGTCGGCGTAGGATTCTCCGCATCTGCCATAGTATTTCACATCGTCGAATCTCTCATCGAAGCGGAACGCCTTTCCGAAGCGCGGGACATTTCCCTTGCCCTTTGTGCAGCGCAGCCTGCTTGTTACCAGCACGGCCTTGCCGTCATTGGCTGCCTCATAGGTATCGGTAACCTCAAATTCGTTCTTCTTGCAGGTGATCTTCGTCACTACAGTCATCCGCTTTTCAAGTATCTCCACGGAAACGATCTCGTTTCTCTGGTCAGCGTAGTCCCCCACGCTGTTCTTTGTGCCAAAGAAAATGAAGTCGTTGTCCGTAGCCGCCCTGAAGAGTATCGTGTAAGGCTCCGCAGGGGTTATCTCCACCCCTCCGACTCTGATCCTGACAAGACCTCCGGTCTCATCAAGCATGTCGGCTATGTTATACCTGCCCGCGTCAGCCGGTATGCCCGGGATATTCTCCTTCAGAACGATCTGCTCCCTGGCAGCCTCGGCTCCGGTCTTTCTGTCTATGGTAGTGATCGTCAGGAGGCAGTCTTTGCCGGCTTCGTTAGCGGACTTTATGTGATCAGCCGTCGGTATCTTCACCCTCATCTTTTCCAGAGGATCGACCCAAGGAGTCAGTTTCTCCTCGCTGCCGTCGTTCCATTTGAGCCTGAGTTCGTATCTCACGCCCGGAGTGAATGCCTTGGTATTGAAGATCTCAAAGTCATCTCCGCCCAGCCAGCTTACGCGTATAGGCCTGTAGACGAACTTGGCGATCTTAGCTCCCGTCGATGGAGTGCGGTCAGGATAGAACATGCCGTCCACGCAGAAGTTGCCGTCGTGCTCCCACTCACCGTGGTCACCGCCATAGGTATAGCTTCCGTCCTCATGCAGAACGGCGTGGTCAACCATCTCCCAGACACAGCCTCCGATGAGACTGTCGTAGTTGTAGATCTCCTTCCAGTAATCCTCCATGCCGCCCGGGCCGACGCCCATGGCATGCGCGTATTCGCAGAGGAAGTACGGCCTGTCGCAGAGCTGCTTTATTTTATATTTCTTCTCACCTATCTCATGCACGCGCTCCGATGGCGGATACATCTCGCTGGCCACGTCATAGGCCTTGCGCTTTGTGTGTATCGCACTTTCGTAGTGCACAGGGAGAAGCGAGTGGTTTTTCAGATACTCGTATTCCTTGTCTGTGTTGTGCGTGCCGCCCGCCTCATTGCCGAGGCTCCACATGACGATGGACGGATGCAGCTTGTCTCTCTGATACATCCTGGCCGCGCGGTCGACGTAATGCGCCTCCCACTTCGGATCGTCGCTTATGCGGTTATAGCTTGGCGGCAGTTTGTGTATGTATGTGCCGTGTGTCTCAATATCCGCCTCGTCCACCACGTATATGCCAAGCTCATCGCATAGCTCCAGCAGATACGGATCCGGCGGGTAATGCGATGTCCTCACGGTATCTATGTTGTACTCCTTGCAGAGCTTCATGTCGCGCTCTATGTCTTCAGGCGACATGGTGTATCCGTTCTTCGGGTCTGTGTCGTGGTGGTTCACGCCGTGGAACTTTATAAGGCTTCCGTTCACATAAAACTTGTCGCCCCTTATCTCCACGCTCCTGAAGCCCACTCTCTCCCTGATGCAGCTTCCCGGGATCTCGTAGTAGATGTTGTAAAGGACCGGAGTCTCATCATTCCACTCGGCCGGCTCAAGGTTTCTGAACGTGAACTCCGCCCTCTTCGCCTCAGACTTTATCGTCTTGCTCTGATGTATGCCCGGGCCTTCGAGCGTGAATGTGACCTCAGCGTCTTCAAGGAGATCCGCTCTCGCGGTACCGAACCAGGTCTTTCCGACCTTCCTTGTTATAAAGTCCACGTCTTCAAACTCGTTGCCCTCGGATATCCTCAGCAGCACGTCGCGGAATATGCCGTTATTGCGGAACATATCCTGGTCCTCAAGGTATGAGCCGTTGCACCATCTGTGCACGACTACAAGAAGCTCATTGTTCCAGTCGTGAAGATACGGCGTTACGTCGAACTCCGCGGTGTTGTGCGAGCCCTCGGTGTAGCCAACGTAATGGCCGTTCAGGTAGACGTCAGCGCAGGAAGCTACTCCCAGAAATGAAACGACATAGCGTCTCGGCGGAGCATCCGGACCGTCAGTCATAAAGAAAGTCCTGTATACTCCGACAAAGTTATATTCATTGCCTGGATCCTTCCATCTCGGTCCCAAGCCGTAATCAGCGCCCTGGATGCTGAAGACCTTGCCGACTTTGTCCGTTTCAGGGATCTTCGGAGGATCATACGGAAACTGGTATCTTAAGTTTACATAGAAAGGCTTATCGTATCCTATGAACTGCCAGCACGAAGGCACGTCTATCTTGTCCCACTTGCCGTTGTCCGTATCCAGGATGTCCGGCAGATTCGACGGATTGGCATAAAAACGGAAGTCCCAGTCGCCGTTCAGGCAAAGGACCTTAGGTGATGAATACCTTTTGTCCCTTCCCTTTGCTTCGTCTGCGGACTTCCTGTCCGGATACGGAATGAAATAGCTCCTCGGAGCCAGTTTATTGTCCTCAAATACGTTGAAATCGCAGTAGTTCGTCTTGTTGAGATAATATCTCATTCTTTATTGCTCCTTATTATTTAAGTACTTTGGTAAGAGACCTCATCATCACGTTTACATCGATAGACTTGGCGATGTGGTTCTTCTCTCAGTCTTTGATCAGGCTCTCAAGAGTCTCATAGAGAGCTTCAGGCTGTACCGGTTTTGAGAGATGCGCGTCGAGTCCGGCCTGCAGACTGCGCTGCACATCTTCATCGAACGCGTTCGCTGTAAGAGCGATAATAGGGATCTCCTTCGAGTCCGGTCTTTCCATGGCTCGGATCCTGCTTGTGGCTTCAAGGCCGTCCATCTCAGGCATCCTCATATCCATCAGGATGGCGTCGTAATGACCCGGCTCGCTTGCCTCAAACTTTTCTACGGCTATCTTTCCGTTTACCGCCAGATCGGCATCCATACCACGAGCGGCCAGGACCATCATCATGATCTCGGCATTGATCTCGACGTCTTCTGCCAGCAGTATGTGGCGGCCTTCCAGATCGACCTTGATCTTATCGGCGGTGATGATGCCCTTGGCATGCATCGCGCTCTTGAACTCCTCCATTACGCTGTTAGCGAACAACGGCTTAGGCAGGAAGCTGTCGACTCCGGCCGCAATCGCTTCATCCGCCACATCATCCCAGCGATAAGCTGTCAAAATGATGATCGCCGACTCGTGTCCGATTATCTCGCGCATCCTGCGCGTAGTCTCTATGCCGTCCATGTCAGGCATCTTCCAATCGACCAGTATCAGATTGTACGGATCGCGCCTTGCGTGGCGAAGCTGAGTCTTTTTGATGGCTTCAGGTCCTGACATCGCTATCTCCGCAGCGATGCCCACCTTCTCAAGAACCAGCTTAGCGTGCTCGCAGGCGACTGGATCGTCGTCTACAACCAGCACTGTCATCTCATCCGGACGGATCTCTTTTCCATGCGCCACTGCCTCGTGCTGAGCGCCGTTCATAAGAGTTACCGTTACATAGAACGTGGTTCCCTTGCCCTTTTCACTCTCGACTTCGATATGACCGTTCATCATCTCAACTATGCTCTTGGTGATGGCCATGCCGAGTCCGGAGCTTCCGTACTTGTTGGTCATGGACGAGTCTTCCTGAGTGAATGTGTCAAAGAGCTTAGGCAGGTATTCCTTGCTCATTCCTATGCCCGTGTCGGATATAGTGAAGCGCAGAGCCGATTTGTTCTCGTACCTGGCGATCCTTTCGACCGTAAGCTCGACTTTTCCGCCCTCAGGCGTGAACTTGACTGCGTTGCCGAGGATGTTGATCAGCATCTGGCGCAGCTTCATCTTATCGCCCACATAGTAGTCGTCGACCTCGCCGTTTATATGGCACTGATACTCCAGACCCTTGTCCGCGCACTGTCCGCTGAACATGGTGTTGACCATCTCGAGCAGCTCTGAGAACGCGAACTCCTCGTTCTTTATGACCATGCGTCCGGACTCGATGCGCGACATGTCGAGTATGTCATTTATGAGGTGCAGCAGATGTTCTGCAGACGCCCCTATCTTCTCAAGGTATTCCCTGGTCTTCTCAGGTGTTTCCGGATCGTTGAGCGCTATGTTGTCAAGACCGATGATGGCGTTCATCGGCGTCCTTATCTCATGGCTCATGTTGGAGAGAAAGGCTGTCTTTGCCTTATTGGCTTCCTCAGCGGAGTTGAGGGCGTCAGTCAGCGCCTGTTTGGTCTCAAGCTCGTTTCTTGTCTCTTCATCGACGTCCGCGAAGCAGGCGCTTACATTGTGCACCAGATGGTCGTCCCTTTCGTCCGGGTGACGCACGCCGGCAAACTTGACCACCTCCCAGGACTCGTTGCCTTCTATGCTTATCAGGTAACGGTATGCGATCACCATGTGATCCTTCAGACCCTTTCTTATGTTATCCGGCTGGATGAACTCAAGGAAAGCTTCTCTGTAAGGTTCTGTCACGTAGTGATTGCAGTATTCCGTAACAGCCTCCAGGTAATTGAACTCCTCTCCTTCATGTAAGCCCGGCAGGTCGGTACGGGCCTGGTAGCATACGCCCCAGTCTCTATCAAGTTCAAGATAGTAGACGCTCCTGTAGTCGGAGGACAGCGCATTTATCATGCGGTCCTGCTGCTCTCCCTGAGCTTTCTCCGCAAGAAGCTCTTCCTGAAGTTCAAGGCGGTGTGCCAGTTCCTCCTGCTTTACTCTGGCCTCAGTCTCCGCTGCCTCATGCTCTGCCATAAGTTTGGCGTTTCTGCGGTTCTCGCTGAGTATGAACAGGAACATGATCACAAGCGCGGCGATAGTCAGGATCGACTGGAGGACGCTCCTGTAAAGCGTACGTTGTGTGATAGGGCTTATCCTGTCGCTTATGAGTGATTCCCTTATCAGGTAGGTAAGTATCCAGTCTGTATCTTCTACCGGTATATACGCGAGCGTTTCGTTCCTTCCGTTGTACTCGAAGGAGACTACGCCGCGCTGCTTTGACCCGAAGTCATCCGCCAGTTTTCCCAGTGAATAACCTTGCTCAAATTCCGCATGCTTAAGAGCGTCTATCAGGTTATCTTCTTCCGCGAAGCCGCCTAGTACCGCGTTGCTGAGCGGATAACCGTCAGTAGTATAAAGGTTACAGAAGGTCGCGGAGTCTTCATCTGAGTGCATCGAAACGCCTTCGAGCATCTGGGCCATATCTATCTGCATGAAGCAGACAGCCAGTCTGTCCTCCTGAAACTCTTTATCCTTTACCGGAGCAGCGATGATCACCTTTTTTTCTTCACTGTCCCTGTTGATGACATGGATCTCAGGCTCGCTTAGGGTCTTCGGATCGAAAGGATAGCTGTCCGCGCTGTTCTCTGTGCCTGAAAAAGTGTACACGGTGCCGCTTTCACCTACGAAGGCAAAGCGTTCCAGATCGTACAGAGCCTTTATCCTCTTCTGGTAATCCTGGCGGTGTTTGTCATCGCTCAGATCCTCGTCCGACAGCAGGCTGACCGCGACGTTTATGGTCTCTATGTTGCCCTGCAGATTCGAGTGGACTACCTGTTCTCTTCTGCCGGCAAGCTCGTCCAGATACAGCAGGCTGACCGCCCTTACGGCGTCATCCGTATCCTGCCTCCCGGCGTGCCCCATCCATAACGTGCCCGCGACCACGATCGCGATAACTATAAGGATGCCGATTATCGCAGCGTTTCTTGATCTGCTTCTTTTAGTTTCCATCCTGCGTGTCCTCCCGCAGCGTGCTGCCTATAAGGTTTTCGAGTGTATCAAAAAGCGCGTCCGGTTCTACCGGCTTGGACAGGTGGGCGTTGAGGCCCGCCTGCATGCTGCGCTGTACGTCTTCGTCAAACGCGTTCGCGGTCAGGGCTATGATAGGAATGGTCCTGGCGTCCGGCCTGTCCAGAGCGCGTATCGTTCTTGTGGCTTCAAGGCCGTCCATCTCCGGCATCCTCATATCCATTAGCACCGCGTCATAGTATCCCGGGCTGCTGGCGCTGAACATATCTACCGCAATACGCCCGTTCTCCGCATGCTCGGCCTTCATTTCACGCATGCCCAGGACCATTATCATGATCTCGGCGTTTATCATCACGTCCTCGGCCAGAAGTATCCTGCGTCCCTTCAAATCTATCTTCTGCCTGTGCAGCACTTCGTTCTTTCTGCGGAACGCCTCTCTGAATTCATCCATTACGCTGTCCGCGAAGAGCGGCTTAGCGACAAATGTGTCGACTCCCGCGATCTTTGCCTCTTCGGCTACACCGTCCCAGTCGTAAGACGTGAGTATTATAATGGCCGACTCATGGCCTATGACGCTGCGGATGCGGCGCGTGGTCTCGATGCCGTCCATTTCAGGCATCTTCCAGTCGACGAGAATGAGGTTATACGGCTCTCGCCTTGCGTGGCGCATTCTTACCATCTCAAAGCCCTCTGCGCCGGTAAGTGCTGTATCGCAGCTTACACCCACCTGACCGAGGATGAGCCTTGCGTGTTCGCACGCGACCGGGTCATCGTCGATCACCAGGACCGCCATCTCGTGCGGCAGTATCTCGATACCGCCTTCTTCAGCGTAATGTTCGGACTCTCTCAGAGTCATGGTAACGGTGAATGTGGTGCCCTTGCCTTTCTCGCTCTCAACATCTATGTGCCCGTTCATCAGCTCGACGAAGCTCTTCGTGATCGGCATTCCGAGACCCGTGCTGCCGTATTTGTTGGAAGCCGACGCGCTGCTGTCTTCCTGACTGAAGGTATCGAAGAGTTTCGGCAGATATTCCTTGCTCATGCCGATGCCCGTATCGCTCATGACGAACCTGAACGTCGCGTTGCCGCTCATGCGGTTCAGCTCCTCGACGGTAAATGTGATGGTTCCTCCTTCAGGCGTGAACTTAACGGCGTTGCCGAGTATGTTCACCAGGATCTGCCTCAGTTTCATGTCGTCGGCAAAGTAATAACCGTCGATCTTTCCCTTCGTGAGGAACCTGTATGTAAGTCCCCCGTCCCGGCACTGATCGCCTATCATCGTATTGACCTGATCGAGCAGTTTCACCAGTGAGAACTCCTCAGGGTTGATGGTCACGCGGCCCGATTCTATGCGGGACATGTCAAGTATGTCATTGATTATGCTCAGAAGGTGCTGCGCAGACGCGCCTATCTTATTCAGCTGATCCCTTGTTACATCTGACAGATCCGGATTGCTGAGCGCTATGTTGTTGAGCCCTATGATGGCGTTCATCGGAGTGCGGATCTCGTGGCTCATATTGGACAGGAAGGTCGTCTTGGCCTTGTTTGCCTGCTCGGCGGCCGACAGAGCCTCCTTCAGGGCGCGGTTCCTCTCTATGGACTCGCGCATTTCCTTATCTATGACAGTGAATCCTACGCCCACAGCGTGGACTATGTGATCATCCCTGTCAGCAGGGTGGCGCACGCCGGCCATCCTCAGCATCTCGTAATACTCGTTGTCGCCCTGCCTCGCCAGATACCTGTATGCGATTATATTTTCCGTAGAAAGGGCCCAGCGGATGTTGTCGGGATCGATGAAGTCCATGAAGCCGGCCTTGTATTCATCATCGACATATCTGTCGCAGTAATCCGTGAATTGCTCGTGGAACGGGAAGTGGACTCCCTCCGGCATCTGCCACGGAGCATCCGGATCGATGCGGTAACAGACTGCGTCATCCTCATCGAGATCTACGTGATAAACGCTGCGGTAGTCTGATGCCATAGCGGTTATCATGCTGTCGAGTTCCGCTCTCTTCTTCTCCTGTTCAAGCAGCCTCTCCTGCAGCGCAAGCTGGTGCTCAAGATCTGCCTGCCTGGCGAGAGCTTCCGCCTGCTCGGCTTCTCTCAGGGCTCTCTGTATCTCCTGTCCCTGACGCACGTCCGCGTCAACGTCCTTGAATCCGCAGACTACTCCCATCCTTCCGCCCGGCATCTTCACCTTTGTAAATTCGATGCGGAAGTATTTTTCAGTGCCGTCACCCATCCTGCGCAGATAGCTCTCATTGAACTGCTGCTGCTCGTTGAGCCTTTTTACGATCAGCTTGAGATCAAGCTCTTCTCTCATGCGCTCGCGGTCGCTTTCCGCCACCGCCGCATCTATGTAGTACTCCTTGGCCTCAGAATAGTTCATCTTGCTGAGGGCCTCGCGGAGAGATCTGGCTTCATCCGCGTCGCCGGCGATATCTCCGCGGTAAAGAGAGAACTCTTCGGTTTCTACGTCATTGATCAGCCATACCGTATGATAGGATTCGCTGAGCGCGTTTATTACGGCCTGTCTGACAGCCATGTCCGTCTCCAAGCGCTCCTTTTTTTCGGTTATGTCTGAAATGAATACATAGTAGATGCCGCCGTATTCCTTTGTATGTGTATAGTGTCCGTAGTCATCTACCCAGCGTACCGCTCCGTCCTTTCTGGTGATGCGGTACTCCACGTAGTCCATGTTGTCGCTGTTTGTCCCTATCTGCTCAATTATGGACGATGAGATGGCATCATAATCGTCCGGGTACACCATCCCCCTGAATGTATATCCGGTAAGAGCCTTGAACTCATCGAGGTCTGCGCAGCCGTAAATATCCAGGGCCGCACGGTTCACATAAAGCAGTTCTTCGTCCCCGGATGCCTTATAGATAAAGAAGCCTCCGGGCATGTGACGCCCTATTTCCTCAACAACGGCAAGCGTATTAGCGTTTAGCTCAAAATGTTCTCCAAACATTGTCCACCCTCTTCTTGTGCTCGCATAAACATTCAAAATATTATACCATATTTATGATGAATTATGGCGCGTCAGGAGGATAATATGGACCGCATCAGCAACATCCGTGAGAAGCAGAAACAGTTAAGCGGAAACCGGTGGTTTCCCGCTGCCCGTTTCGCGTACGATCTGCTGATCTCCCTGGCCGCGGTACTGCCTTTAATGGTTCTCGTCATAAAGACAGTGCCGTTCAGCTACGAGATAAATGACGATACGCTGATCGCGCAGTTCCTTGACGGTTCATATACCGGCTCTCCGGAAGCTCACGCTTTTTATGTGCGCTATCCTCTGTCATGGATCATAGCTAAGCTATACGAGCATTTTCCTGCGGGAGGGGCCAACTGGTATGTCTTAACGATCGCGGCGCTTATGGTATTCGCCATGGTCTGTGTGCTGTTCCGTATGCTGCGTGCCTTCAGCTGCAACCGCCTGGTGCTTTGCATGGCTTTCGACACGGCAGTCGGGGTGCTGTGGCTTCCGCACTTTTCGTGCATGACTTTCACTACGGCAGCGGCATTCATGGGCGTTATGGGGATACTGTTTCTCGGCTTCATGGACGAAGAAGAGACTGCAAAGCCACTGAATCTGCTTGTTCTTGCAGTGCTGCTCGCTGCGTGCTGGTGTCTCAGACGGCAATGTTTCCTTATGGTCATCCCTTTCATTGCCGTGCTGCTTATATTCAGATTCCGCCTGCGCTTTTTCCGCTCATGGCAGCCGTGGCTCGCAGTGATCGTGATCGGCCTTATGGCATTTGGTATCGTACATGCTGATAAGGCCGCATACGGCACTGAAGACTGGCAGACCTACCGTACATATAATTCCGAGCGTTCCTGGCTTCAGGATTACGGCCGCATCCCTCCGTACGAGGGCAACGAGGAATTCTATCAAGGGATAGGCATGGGAAAAGAAGCTGTGTCCGCATTCAAGGGCTATACCTACTGTATGGTCGAGGGATTCGGCCCTGATAAGGTGCACGCGATCTATGAATATGTTTCTTCGCAGCAGGCTGAAGATGATCCGTCCGGATCACTGCTGCAGCGCGTCAGAGAGATGATCCCCGCAGCGCTTGAAACTTTCATGAATCCTGAAAACATCTCAGTTTGGACTGTACGCATCACACACGCGCTTTGGGTGTGTCTTATACCCATTCTGCTCCTTAGCCTGCTGACCGTCCGCGAGGATCGCTGGCGAAAGAGCGCTGTTCTTTTGCTTGAGATGCTGTCCATGGGGATACTGCTTGCCGGGGTGTGGATATATCTCACGATGCTTGGGCGCTTTCCGCGCCGCATAGAGGAGATAATCTGGCTTCTTACATTCTGCATAGGTGTGCTTCTTTCAGGCCGCATACTGATGCGTTGGAAAGACATAAAGTGGTGCAGGCTGCCGGGACTTATCCAGATCGTGCTGCTCGTTCTGTTCCTTATGCACGATCCGCTGCCTGACGCGGTCTCGGCGCTGAAGGATCAGCAAGCGGAAAAGCTTTCCGGGCAGAGCCGCAAGGCAGAACTGCTAGAGTATTGCGGAGAACATCCTGAGAACCTCTATGTTCTGCGCACTACGAGCTTTCCGGGTTCTTCGACGCCTTACGATGATCTTCATCAGGGAAACTGGTTCATGTCGGGGAGCTGGGCTGCCTACAGCCCTCTTTACAATAAAAAACTCGCCGCGGAAGGCACTGAAGATCTCGGTGCAGACTTCCTGCGACGGGATAATGTCTATGTGATAACCAAAGGCAAAGCCAACCTCCGCCGTATGACCGGAAGAAGTGAGGATGAGCCTCTCGCTGCAGATTTAGCAGACACGGTGACAACGCGCGACGGTACAGAATACCTTATCTATAAAGTGCATTAACAGCAAAAAGAAAACCCGTTGGGATCCCAACGGGTTTTTTGGCGGAGAGAGGGGGATTTGAACAGAGGGCGGATCCTCAAAACGTTGAAATGAAAGGAGGTTTGCCACGCCGTTCTTCAGTGTAGTCAAAAGTGTAGTCAAACAACTTACTCTATGTCATATCTTTTTATCCCGTCTTATTGGTTGATCTTTCCTGGACACACTCTGATAAATCGTTGTGCTTATTGATCCCTGTTACACTACTTGGCAGGGCATTCATCACTCCAACCGGAGGCACACTTATGGATTCTCCTTTATCAGTCCGACGATATCCTCTAATATGATTCCGATCTTCATATTCAGTCACTCTTTTTCTTTGCTCGTATAGCCGCCACGAAGGACGCAATTGATCCGGCAAACAGCACAATTATTATGAGTACAGCTACCGGCGCATCGGAAAGGTAAAACCACAGGTCATAGGTATTGTACAACTGTCCGCATGCAAACAGACATGCTATCAGCCAGAACCCAAGCGACATCAACAAGGCTATGCCAAGCAGTATAAATCCTATTCGTTTTGAATTCATTTTCACTCCTTTTGTTTTCCCACACTAACTGGAATCTATAGTGCCTTTCCGCCAGACACTTCTCTTCATTATAGCCAGCACAAAATGCTTTACAGATCGCTTAGATTCCCCTTTTCCAATGTCTCTGTATCGAATTTATAGTTCTCACCTTCTCCGCTTTCGATCACCTTGACTATCTCGTATGTTTCCTTATCTGTATCTATGCTGAGAAGATCGTTCTGCTCGACTGGAACCCCCATCGCTTTCTCGACCGTATCTTGTAACATCATAGTAAGTACGTTACGGCCTTTCTCATCATATGCCTCAAAAGCCTTCGCCTTCTTAAGGTATTCTGCAGGGAAATTATCTTTGAGCCAACCGTCATGAAGGTCTCCGTCCGCGCTCCACTCAACTTCATTAAGCTCCGGTCCGCTCTCGGAATAGTTGAACTTAATGATCGCTTCACCCGAGCCTCCAGACATTTCATATGCCTTCCCCTTTAGTGCAACATATTCTGAATAATTAAGATACACATAGGCTTTACCGGAATCCCCATCTCTGTCAATACCGAATACTTCTGCATTGGCAAAAGCTTTATCAGGCATATATTTCTCATAATCCTTTTGCACCTCATTGTCAGCTACCTGCTGTAACAATGCATCCAAATCATTCTGACTCAATTCAGCAGACGGGTTTTCAGCTCCATTAACTTCTTCGGTGCTCTGTTCTTTCTTTTCACATGCTGTCATAGTTATAATCAACACTAATGTCATCAGCACAAAGATACTATTACGTCTTTTTATATGCTCCCTCATTGTTCCTCTCCCCAAAAACTCAATATATGCTTTTGCCTTTCTTTTGACTTCTATCTTTTCAACTCACCAATCAGTTTATCATTCTCATAGACTGCAGGTGCCGGTTCGCCTCCTTCCACTGTGTAATCTGAGCGTTCTGAAAGCATCTCTATAAGGTCTGATTTCTCATTAAGCTTAGTCACTTTGAACGGATCTCCAAAAGCCAGTTTTTCAATGAATACATACTTCGAGTCTGTGTCAGCTATATCCTGACAGTCGATCAGGATACCGGTATGACCTACATATGCTTCATCATTATCGTAAGTCTTAAAGACGATGCTGATGATCGAACACTTATCGTTGTTGAAAACTATGCCATGTTTCTTCCAGTTGTCAGGCAGCGCATCAGCAAACCCGCCACCTGAATAAGGAGTCTCCCCGAACATTGTAGTAAAGAGTTTCTCCTTATCACGGAGCA
>JAFWNE010000003.1:0-32154 GCA_017510505.1 Mogibacterium sp.
TAACAAGTTTTGCTTGTTTGTCTTTTTCTTTCAAAGTCTTTCAAATTTCAGGGCCTAAACCCTGTATTTTCAAGACCTGTTCTGCACTATGAAGTTTTCAAGGTTCCGCTGCGCTTTTCAGCGACAGCTTCATTATTATATATACGGGTAGCCTGCTTGTCAACAAAATATTTACGATTCTTGGCTTCTTTTTGATACAAGATTAGACGCCTTTAATTGAGCAGTTCAGGTACTGGCTCATCATCCGTATCATTATCGAATTGTGAAGCAATTTTTCTTTCAGTACTAGATCCTGACGACACTTCACTTACCATTGCAAGCGGCTCCCACGTCGTATACGGCGGATATCTTAGCAGGTACTTTTTATATGCTCTTTTAATGCTCAGCAACGCGTTCTTTCCCAGTGTTACCGATTGACCCGAACTAAAGTTGACTGAATAGCTGGTTATGCTGCTTACATGGTCAAGATTGATAATCATACGCTTGATTGGTCTGTAAAAAGCTCTCTCTGCCAGAGACTCCGCAATAGTATTGAGCGCCCCGTAAAAAGTGTAATCCTTTGCTGCGGTGATCACATGTATCTTTCGGCCGTCCTGCTCAAGTATCTCAATGTCATCTATCCTGATCTTTGCGTAGTTGTTTGCACTGATCACCGAAATATATTCCGGGAGAGCATAGCGGCGTTTCTTTTGATAATCATATTTTTGCATGACATCCCTCCTACTGGTTTCTAGAAGTATGTTTCCGGATCATGATCCAATCATGTTTATTAGGCCTTAGATATAATATGGCACATTATTGGAAAAAATAGGCAAACAAAAATCCGCAAAAAACCGCCAAAAACCGCACTTTATTTTTGTTGAAAACAAATTGTCAACTGTGCTAAAATCCGTCTTGTAGAGTAAATATCAAGCGTTAAGTGTCCCTGGGATGGGATGTTGCCCGGGAACGAAAACATTCGATGTTGCGGTTTGATATTGCATCCGCTACTGCAGATCAATAAAAAGCAAGAGTCAGCCTCTTGAAACGTAATTGCTGCAGGTGAGCGTTTTTATTAATGTATTGCAATTACTGGGTTCAGGAGGTTTTTTGTATGAATAAAACTAAGCTTACAACTGAAGTTGTCATCATTACAGGCTTCATGATCGCACTAGCGGTTGTGCTTTCAAAGCTTGTCTCTATCAATATATCGTTCCTCAGGATCGGCTTCGGATTCCTGCCTATTGCAGTGCTCGGCATCCTGTACGGTCCTGTCATCGCGGCTATAGGATACGGCATTGCAGATCTTTTGGGAGCATGGCTCTTCCCTACCGGCGCCTTTTTCCCGGGCTTTACGGTCTCCGCTGTACTTACGGGTCTTATCTTTGGATGGGTACTATATAAAAAGGAAGTAACTTTCTGGAGAGCGCTGCTTGCGTCAGCCCTGGTATGCCTGATCGTCAATCTGCTGATCAATACTTACTGGCTGACCTTTATAATAGGAAAAGGCTTCAATGTGCTGCTGGCATCAAGAGCCGTAAAAGAAATAGTCGCCATCCCGGTGATGGCGATCACGATAGTGCTTATCGACAGATACGTACTTAAGCACGTAAAGAACAGAAGTATCAGTTGATCACTTCATAAAGACTGTCAGCGTCCTCTTTGCGGACGTTTTCAGGCATAGACAAAACGCGCACTTTGAGCACGTTGGACCCGAATGTTACGCAGATCTCATCGCCTGTCCGAAGCTCTAACCCCGGCTTGGCGACACGTCCGTTGACTTCGACCCTTCCCTGCTCGCAGGCTTCTTTGGCCACGGTGCGCCTTTTTATTATTCTTGAATTCTTCAGATACTTATCTAATCTCATAGCTTTACATCAAAAAGAGCGGACAGCCTGCAGGCTATCCGCGTCTCTTTGTTTTCAATTGAATTACTTGTTGACAGCATCCTTAAGGGACTTGCCTGCCTTGAATACAGGAGCCTTGGAAGCCGGGATGGAGATAACTTTGTCTGGCTTCTGAGGGTTTCTGCCTGTTCTTGCTTTTCTGCTTCTTGTCTCAAATGTTCCGAAACCGATCAGTCTTACGCTGTCGCCTGCAACGAGTGCTTCTTCGATTGTTCCGAGTACTGCGTCAAGAGCGAGCTCTGCGTCTTTCTTCTTGAAACCAGTCTTATCTGCAACCTTTGCAACCAAATCTGCTTTATTCATAATTGTTCCTCCTAAATAAAGTGATATCAAATACTATGTACATTATATGTATCAATATATAGTATGTCAACCATAAAATCGTTGAAAATATAGGGTTTTTGCCCTATTTTGCCACCTTCAGCCTGACTGCCAGTCTGTATATAAGATCGCCTTTCGGTATGAGCTCGATCTCGTCTTTTGTGACTGCTCCGGTCAGAAATGCGCTCACGAAATAGACCGCTGCAGCAAACATTACCGAAACGAGTGTCGATACCGCGTTGCTTGACGTGATCAGGAACAGCAGCTTGTATGAAACAATGGCTGCCGCGCCCATTATCAGAGCCGCTACAAGCGGTCTGAAGAATATGCTCTTCATGTCAAGCGAGACATTTGTATACTTTTTGAGCGCGCGGAAGTTGAGTATGCCTGCCGTTACGTAAGCCAGTACCGAGCCGATGGCCGCGCCGTTGATATTCACAGCCGGTATGCCCAGCAGTATGTACGAGGAGACAGCCTTTACTATGGCGCCGATAAACAGGTTGTATACAGGAAGCATCATCTTTCCTATTCCCTGCAGGCACGACTGGAGCGTACGCATTATCGAAAGAGTGATTATCGACAAAGCGAGTATCTGAAGAGCCGGGACCGCCAGCAGCGCTTCATCATACTTTCTGTAGTAAAGCATGGTCAGGATCGGCTTTGCCAGAACGATAAGTCCTATCGCGCACGGATAAGTGATTATCATCATCGTCTTAAGACCGGTCTTTATGTGATCATCCATATCTTTCTTGTTATTAAGCGTGAAAGCTGTGGTGACCGCAGGCATAAGGCTGATACAGATTGCGTCGATAAAGATGTTAGGCAGGTTGATGATAGGATCGCAGAATCCTCCCATCAGGCCGTACAGCTTCTTTGCCATGACCGGATCCCATCCTGTCGCAAGGAGCCTTCTGACAATGATGCCGGCATCGATGTTGAACATTATAGGCATCACGGACGCGCCTATGGTTATAGGGATAAGGAAGGCAAACAGTTCCTTAAGACGTTTTTTATCGGTCTCAGCTTTTACGACAGATCCCTCAAGGAGCTTGCTGCGCGGTTCCTTATCGCGCGCATAGATAACCGCCATCGCGACAAGAGCAGCTATAATACCGGCAGAAGCGCCGAATGTAGCTCCCGCTGCCGCGTACTGAAGGTTTGTCTTATAGAACATGTACGCAAGCGTCAGTCCTACTGCTACTCTCATCATCTGTTCTATGACTTCAGTGATGCCTGTAGGCTTCATGTTCTGTCTGCCCTGATAGTAGCCTCTCATAGAAGCGACCACAGGAGTAAAGAGCAGCGCCACGGATATGGCTTTCATGGATGCTTCTGCGCCCGGGTTCTTATAGGCTGATGCTATCGCTCCCGCTCCAAAGAACATGACGATGAACGAGATGATTCCCAGCGCCCATGAAACCTTCATCGCAAGCTTGTACGACTTATGAGCGTTGAGGAAATCGCCCTCGGCTATCCTGGATGACACCATCCTTGATATCGCCACCGGGAAGCCAGCTGTCGCTATTACAAACAGAAGATTATAAACAGCGTATGCAGCGCTGTAATAAGCCTGCCCTTCCGCGCCGATCATGTTGGTCAGCGGTATCCTGAAGATAGCACCGAAAATCTTGCTCACTATACCGGCTATTACCAGTATGGTGGCACCTTTCATCAGAAGCGCGGATGTCTGCTGCCCTTCCTTCTTTTCTTCGTTATCTCTTGTATCTTCTTCTCTCATCTACAGTTTTTTAAGTATCTCCGCTTTGGCGTTCTCGGCCTCAGCGCATGTCTTTTCTATATCTATGAATGTATATTCGCCGTCCCTGTAAAGAGTCATGCCGTCACACATCGTGAGACACACGTCCTTTCCGTCAGCAGAATATATCAGTCCGTTTGCGATGTCGTCACAGGCTGTCCAGTTAGGACCGCTCTTGTCAACGACTATCAGGTCTGCCTTGAAGCCTTCCTTCACAAGTCCGCAGTCTTCACGTCCCTGGGAGAGCGCTCCGGCTCTTGTGGCGCTTCTGAGCACCTGCTGCGGAGTCATCGTCGCAGGATCCATCGAAGTCACCTTGCCGGTAAGCGCGAAGAACTTCATCTCCTCAAAGAAGTTAAGGCTGTTGTTGCTCGCAACGCTGTCTGTACCTATCGCCACGTTGATGCCCTTTTTATACATAGGAGGCACATTGCACATGCCGCTTGCCAGTTTCATGTTGCTGCATGGATTGCTGGCTACGGTCACGCCCTTTTCCTTAAAGATATCCAGATCGCTGTTCGTTACCCACGTACAGTGCGCTGCAGTACAAGGAACGTCGAACATTCCGGCTTCGAGGAATACTTCAGCAGGAGTCTTTCCATACTTTTCGATGCAGTTTTTGTGCTCGCTCTCCGTCTCTGACAAATGTACATGCGTCCTGACATCATAGTGCTTGGCCATGTCGGCGATTGCCTTTATCATCTCGAAGTCATTAGTGTACTCTGCATGAGCGCTCGCGTCAACAAGGATGCGGCCGTCCTCAAATCCGTAATACATCTCTATGGCCTGAGCCGCCTCCTTCAAAGAAGCGCTCTCTGATACAGGTGTCCCGAAGTTGGTGACAGCCCGCGAGATATTTGTCTTTACGCCAGAGTGAACGACTGCTCTCACCATGTCATCTATAAAGTAGTACATGTCGGTTGTTGAGACTATGCCGAATCTTATCGATTCCGCCATGGTAAGCATCGTTGCCCAGTACACGGCTTCGCTGTAAAGCTTGTCCTCAAACGGGAAGATCCTGTCGTTGAGCCATCTGTCGAGAGGCAGGTTCTCTCCGTAACCTCTCATGAGGCTCATCGGGGAATGTCCGTGTGCGTTGTAGAACGCCGGCATGAGCACCTTTCCCCTGCCGTCGTATGTCTCAAAGAACACCTCCTCGTTTTCAGGAGGCTTGCTGTCTATGTACACGATCCTGTGGCAGTTGGTACCCACATACATGTTTTCTTTATATTCGAAATTCTCGTCAATGAGTCCTATGTTCTTAAAAAGCATTTTCAACCCCTTTGGTGCCTTTCAAAATCGACTTATTATACGGTATTAACATACCGATGTGAATAGACCTAAACACTTATTTCTATTGTTCAAACTGCTTCGAGTCCTCTTTGGCTGCTCTTAAGAACCTCATGAGTCCAAGCAGCTTCTCCGTTTCTATAGTCTTTCCGCTGTGATACTGAAGCATGGTCACCCTTCCGTCTGAAAGCGCCACCTTTTCTCCGTATTCGGACTTGGCCATTACAAAGACGTACGGATGCACTTTGACATTGTCCGCAAACCTTATCTGAGTCCATCTTTCCTTTTTACTGATGTTTGAAACACCTAGGTATTCCGCGTGAGCCCTTATCTCCGCAACGTTGATAAGGCTGAGCGCTTCATCAGGGAGATCTCCGTATCTGTCTGTGAGCTCATCAATGACATCCATTGCGTCTTCGCTGTCGAGTATGCCCACGATGCGGCGGTAAGCCTCGAGCCTGAGTGACTCATCCGGTATGTAGGACGCAGGGATGGAAGCTTTCAGAGGAAGGTCGATGGTGATGTCTGCTCTTGATTCTCCTACATCTTCGCCTTTCAGCTGTCTGACCGCCCTGTCTATTTCCTTGCAGTAGAGTTCATATCCTATGCTCTCTATGTGTCCGCTCTGCGCCTCGCCGAGTATGTTGCCGGCGCCTCTTAGCTCAAGGTCTCTCATCGCCAGCTTGAATCCCGCGCCAAACTCCGTGAATTCCCTTATCGCCGCCAGTCTCTTGCGGGCTATATCTGTCAGTACCTTGCCCGGCTGGTACATCAGATATGCATATGCCAGCCTGCTTGATCTGCCGACCCTGCCCCTCAGCTGGTACAGCTGCGCCAGGCCAAATCTGTCGGCATTGAGTATTATCATAGTATTGGCGTTTGGTATGTCGATGCCGTTCTCGATTATCGTAGTGGCGACCAGCACATTTATGCGTCCCTCTATGAAGTCGAGCATGGTATTCTCCAGCACTTCTTCGTTCATACGCCCGTGACCGACACCAACTATCGCTTCAGGCACCAGCCTCTTGACCGTTTCCGCGACTGTTGAGATACCCGTGATCCTGTTGTTGACTACAAATACCTGTCCGCCTCTGGCAAGTTCACGCGTAATGGCATCGCGCAGTATCTCCTCTTCGTAAGGAGTCACGTATGTGCGCACGGGGAATCTGTCTCCCGGCGGCTCTTCTATAAGGCTTATATCTTTTATTCCGGTGAGCGACATGTTGAGCGTGCGTGGTATCGGTGTAGCAGAGAGCGTAAGCACGTCTATGTTGCTCCTGAGCTCTTTTATCTTCTCCTTGTGGCGGACACCAAAGCGCTGCTCCTCGTCGACTACCAGCAGTCCGAGATCTTTGAAAGTGATGTCATCCGAAAGCAGTCTGTGAGTGCCTATTACAAGATCCACCCTGCCGCTCTTTATGCCTTTTACCGTTGCCGTCTGCGCTGCCTTTGATCTGAACCTTGACAGTTCTTCTATCTCAAACGGGAAGTTGTCGAAGCGCTCTCTAAGGTTGTGATAGTGCTGATTGACCAGAAGAGTCGTAGGCGCGAGTATCGCCGCCTGCTTGCCTTCGGATATGCACTTGAACACAGCCCTCGCGGCCACTTCCGTTTTGCCGTATCCTACGTCACCGCAAAGCAGCCTGTCCATAGGGAGAGGCCTTTGCATGTCGGCTTTGATCTCGGCAGTCGCTCTGAGCTGATCGTCAGTTTCGGCATATGGGAAGGCATCCTCAAATTCAGTCTGCCATACGGTATCTTCTCCGAAGGCATAGCCTCCCTCTGCCTGGCGCTTTGCATAGAGGCGGACAAGATCCTCGGCTATCTCCATTATGGCTTTTCTGGCGCGCTCCCTGGTGCGCTTCCAGCTGCCTCCGGACAATCTTGAAAGCGCAGGTGCGTTGCCTGAATTGCCTATATATTTCTGTATCACGTCAAGCTGCTCTGTCGGTACATACAGCATGTCTGATCCGGCGTATCGGATCAGCAGGTAATCTCTGGTCGTACCGTCGGCAGTGACGGGACTTATGCCCTCAAATCTGCCTATGCCGTGAGCTTCATGTACTACATAATCGCCCGGCTTAAGATCGGAGAATCGTATGCTTTCTCTGGAACTCTTTTTCTTAGGTTTCCTCCGTGGCTGCTTCACTGCACCGGCAAAGATATCGTTCTCCGAGATATAGCAGACTTTCTCATCATCCATGATGAAGCCGCCCGACAGACTTCCGGAACGGTATGAGATGTCACCGCTCACGTCTGCTATCTCCAGATATTCACGAACCCTCTCATTGCGTTCATCAGATCCGGCAGCGATCACGATCCTGAAACCGGAAGCAGCAAGCCTGCCGACTTCGGACGCGAAAAGCTCTATGTGGCCGTTGAACGGCGCTATCTGCCTGCTCTTTACATTGTCAATCCTGTCGAACCGGTCTGCTCCTGCCACTTTCTCTGGGAACGGAGTGTAGATGTCGATGTCGCGCTTTGATACAGTGCCTGCGGCGTCTTTGTATATCTCAAACCACTCATCCTCTGTCCTGTTTTCAGGAATAGAGCTCATTATAGCGGACGGATCAGATACCGCTATAGCGCAGCCATCGGCGTAGTCCCACAGCCTGCACTTTTCCACGTCGAAGAATTCGATCATGTCCGCATAGATCTGTGAGTTGCCGTCCTGAGCAAACAAGTCTTTCATCCTGCCCCTGTGGCCTTCGACAGCGTCGATGCGTCCATCGCTCACATCAGGATGCGCGTGCTCTTTCTTATATCTCCTTACCATGCGGTCGTACTCTTTCATTACGGCCGCCAGAGCTTTTTCTTTCTCTTTATTGTCCGGGATGAATTCCGATGCAGGTACTATCGTGACTTCATTCAAAACACCCGTGGACCTCTGCGTCTCCCTGTCATATGTCCTTATGGAGTCGACCTCATCGTCGAAGAACTCTATCCTGACCGGAGCATCCATCGACGGGCTGAATATGTCGAGTATCCCTCCACGAGATGTGTATTCTCCCGGAGATTCCGTAACATCCGAAGCCTTATATCCCGCATCTGAAAGAGTCCTTCTGAGCTGCTGCGGGTCTTTCCTTTCCCCTGTTTTGAGAGTGGTGAATGTTGATCTGAATCTGACCGGGCTTTCTGTAAGTTTCAGAGCCGCGCTGACAGGAGCTATGACTGCTGTGAGTCCCTTTCCTGTTTCGGCATCCGCCTCATCAGTCGGTTTAGAAGAAAGCGCGGTAAGCGCCTTGATGCGGGCGACGAGTGAGCTTCTGTCACGCACCTCGTAAAGCACCCTTACGTCTTCTTCCTCAGAAAGAACTATAGGATCCAGTTCGGGCATATAAAAAACGAGGTCATCGGCCAGACGAGCCGCCGCTTGTCCGGACGAGACCACCGCCAGAAGTTTTTTCTTCTCCCTTATCTTTTCAGCCAGCAGATAGGCTGTTCTGCTGCCGCTTATGCCGCTGTGGTCAATTATCATTCTTTTCTGTCGCTACATGATTGTGCCTGTTCATGGCATTATCCACTCCTATGGTGATTATGTCTTTAACAGCAGCTGCAGCTTCGGCCGCTGCCTTCTGCAGCAGCTCGCGCTCAGCCTTAGGGACCTCACCTATGACTCTGTTTACCAGGTCCTCACCTGCCTCAGCCGCGCCTACTCCTATCCTTATGCGCACAAAGTCCTTTGTTCCAAGCTGCTCCACAACGCTTTTCATGCCGTTATGAGTACCGGCTCCGCCTGACTTTCTGATCCTGATGGAACCGCTTGGCAGATCGATGTCGTCATATATGACAATGAGGTTCTCCGGAGCCACATTGAAGTACATTGCCGCCTCTCTGACGGCAATGCCGCTTCTGTTCATATATGTCTCCGGCTTCACAAGAACAACTTTTTTGCCGGCAATGCGTCCCTGTCCTATCAGGGAGTGGAATTTATTTCTGCGTATCTCAATGTTCTCATCAGAAGAAAGCACATCTATGGCTTTGTAACCCATATTGTGCCTTGTGTCTGCATACTCTTTGCCGGGATTGCCCAGGCCAACTATGACATAGCTGTCCTTTGCAAATCCCGGCTCGCTTTTCTGTCTTCTGAAGAATCCCATTTATTATATTATGAATTGAACATTACGGAGATCGCCTTGTTGGAATAGACTCTCGAGATCGTCTCCGCGAATATATGTCCTGCTGAGAGCACTGTGATCTTCTTGAGCATCTTCTCCTCAGGAATAGGTATCGTATTCAGCAGTACCATTTCCTTGATAGGAGCTGCCTGGATACGTTCGATCGCAGGTCCCGAAAGGACCGCGTGTGTAGCGCATGCGTATACGCACTTAGCGCCAAGCTCGTCAAGAGCCTTTGCAGCGTTGCAGATAGTGCCTGCAGTGTCGATAAGGTCGTCGAGTATGATGCAGTTTTTGCCTTCAACATCACCGATGATGTTCATTATCTCGCTTTTGTTTGGCTCCGGACGTCTCTTGTCGATGATGGCGATCGGACAATTGAAAGGTTTTGCCATGTTGCGGGCTCTTGATACCGAGCCGTGGTCAGGAGAAACTATGACCAGGTCCTCAAGATCCTTGAGCTTGAAGTAATCAGTCAGCATAGGCTGGCCAAGCATGTGATCTACCGGGATATCGAAGAAGCCCTGCTCCTGTGACGCGTGCAGGTCCATGGTTATGACTCTGTCTATGCCCGCCGCTGTGATCATGTTGGCAGTCAGCTTCGCTGTGATCGGATCTCTCGCCTTTGCTTTACGGTCCTGTCTGGCATAGCCGTAATAAGGCATTACTGCCGTGACGCTGTTGCAGGATGCCCTCTTGAGAGCGTCCGTCATGATCAGAAGTTCCATAAGGTTGTCATTTACCGGGTCACACGTCGACTGGACTATGAAGCAGTCTTTACCTCTTACCGATTCCCAGATGCTTACGCTCGTCTCTCCGTCGCTGAACTTAGTTACAGTGGATTTTCCCAATTCTACCCCCATGTGCTCAGCGATTTCCTGCGCGAGTTCCGGATGGGAATTGCAGGTAAACAGCTTGAGATTTGAAAATGCTTCACTTGTCATATTGCGTATCATGGCGCTCTTACTCCTTTTTGTGCGGCTGAAATAATTACTGTTCGTCTTTGTGCAGAAGCATGTCTCCGACTTTGTAGACATCTCCCGCGCCCATTGTCATCACTATGTCATCCTTGCCCGCGAACTTCTCTATATACTTTGCGATATCCTCAAAGTCCTTGACATAATATACAGGCTTTTCCGGGTGTTTTGCCTTTATGGCATTCACAAGCTTATATGATGAGATATTGTATACGTCTTTCTCTCGCGCAGCATAGATATCCGTGAGAATCACTACATCAGTATCCATGAAAGCATCGACAAACTCATCAAACAGGGCTTTCGTCCTCGTATATGTGTGAGGCTGGAATATGAGCCATAGCTTGTTGTGCTTCACATTCCGCGCCGCCGCAAGAGTTGCCTTGATTTCTGTAGGATGATGAGCATAGTCATCGATCACCTTGACGCCCTTTTCTGTCGTACCGATGTAGTCGAACCTGCGGTTCGTACCGCTGTAATCATACAAAGTCGAAGCTATCGTTTTGGCATCTACTCCCAGATACGATGTTGTTACAAACGCAGCCATGGCGTTCAGCACATTATGCTCTCCCGGTACCTTGAGCTCTAACTCAGCGACCTTGTTGCCGGCGTTCCAGATCTCAAAAATCGGATAACCGTTTTCATTGAACCTGATGTTTTCGGCGTAAAAATCGTTGCTCTCGCTGTATCCGTAAGTGATCTTGTTGTCATGGTCCTTTAGGATGCTGCGTACGAACGGGTTGTCTCCGAAAGCGATGATTATTCCATGAGGAGGGATCTGCTCAACAAATGTGCTGAATGACCTGACTATGTGCTCCATGTCCTTGAAGTAGTCGAGGTGGTCGGAGTCGATATTGAGTATGACTCCGATGCTTGGACGAAGCTGAAGAAAGCTGTCCATGTACTCGCAGGCTTCAGTCACGAAGTACTTGGTCCCGCCTATCTCGACGTTGCCGTTGATCTGGGGCAGATTACCGCCGACCAGGATAGTCGGTTTGTAATTCGCGTTGCGCAGAATGAGCGAGGTCATCGATGTGACTGTGGTCTTACCGTGCGTACCGCAGATGGCCACAGAGTTCTCGTAGTCATCCATTATCATACCCAGCACTTCAGCTCTCGAAAACAGAGGGATGCCGAGTTCTTTCGCTCTCTTTACCTCCGGATTCTCATCCGAAACGGCTGCAGAATAAACGATAGCATCGACGCCTTCAACGTTCTCCGGCTCATGTGATGTGTATACTTTTATCCCCAGATATTCAAGATGCCTGGTGACCTTAGACGGATGTATGTCAGTACCGCTGACGATATACCCTCTGTCGAGTAATATCTCGGCAACAGCAGACAGACCTATCCCGCCGATCCCCAGGCAATGTACGCGTTTATATTTACTGAAATCCATAAATGATAAACTCCTGATTTCGCATTATTTCCTAAGATAATTATAGGGAAAAGAGTCCGCATATTCAACAAATCTGTTACTCTAAATAAAGTGCATAACATTATTGGTATTATCTATATCATATGTATTATCAATTTGATCGATGCAGTATTATAATGGTTTTGTAGGATTATACGCTTCCCGGTAAAAGGAGATTTAATGGAAAAGATATATCTGGATAACGGCGCGACTTCGTTCCCTAAGCCTAAGGAAGTTGCCGATGCCGTATACGAGTACATGACAAGCATAGGTGCCAATATTAATCGCGGCGGCTATCAGGTTGCTTATGATCTCGAAGGAACGGTCTTTGAGACCCGCGAGATGTTGAAAGAGATGTTCGGCGCTTCGGACTGCAAAAATGTGGTGTTCACAAAAAACGTTACCGAATCACTCAATGTGGTGTTGAAGGGATTTCTGAAACCGGGCGATCACATTTTATGCTCTTCAATGGAACATAACGCGGTGATGAGACCTCTGGTTCAGCTTTCGAAAAAAGGTATCGAATTTGACAGGATCCCGGGCACTGAGACCGGCGAGTTGGTGCTGGATGCAGTGGAAGACATGATCAAAGAAAACACTGTCGCCATAGTCATGACACACGCAAGCAATCTGGTAGGAACGGTCAATCCTCTTAAGGAAGTCGGCAGGATCTGTCAAAAGCATGGTCTTAAGTTCATTGTCGATTCCGCTCAGAGCGCGGGCATCATCCCTATTGACATGAAAGAGATGCATATCGATGCCCTCTGCTTTACAGGACATAAATCGCTTCTGGGCCCTCAGGGCATAGGTGGTTTCATCCTCGATGAAGGTATGATAAGTCTCATAGATCCTCTCCTTTCCGGCGGAACCGGCTCCATCAGTCATACCGAAGAGATTCCGGATTTCATGCCTGACAGATTCGAACCCGGCACCATGAACATTCCGGGCATAGTAGGACTGCACGCCGGACTCAAATGGATAAAAGAAAAAGGGCTCGATGCCATACGTGAGCACGAGCTTGGTCTTACGAAGAGATTCCTTGACGGGATCCTGCCTCTCGAAGAAGCCGGTAAGCTGAAAATAATCGGCCTTAAGGGGATAGAAGGTCGCACGGGAGTTGTTTCCATACAGACGCTTGGCGTAGACTGCGCTGACGCTGCTTTCAGGCTCGATTTCGACTACGGCATAGAGACCAGAGTCGGTCTTCACTGCGCGCCTAACGCTCATAAGACTCTGGGCACCTACCCGACCGGAACGATACGTTTCAGCTTTGGAAATTTCAACACCGAAGCCGATGTGGATGCCGCGATAAAAGCACTTACAGAGATATGCGGCTGATGATAATACAAAAGCCAAGGCCGGCGCTTAAGCGTCGGCCTTTTCCTTTTCTTTTTGCTTTTGTGCGATGTCATTGTTGTCCATGTCTCCCCTGTAGACTATGAACGTATCATACAGATATTCCAACGTCAGATTGAGTGCCATGTTGAGGCCTGTCACGAGGTATTCGTTCCATCCCACAGTCTCTGCCAGGTAGTCACCCAATATGGTGGTCGCAGGAGTGAACACTATGTAGAAAGCGAACACCATTGCCATGGCCCTCGGCACGTTCTTTGTTGACTTGAATGTGTAGCGCCTGTTGATCGTGAAGTTCCATAGCACAGACGCTATGAGGGCTGTCAGATAGCACGGCCAGTATCTCAATCCGGTGAACTCGTTCAGAACTGTGAACAGCCCTATCTCTATTATTCCCGCTGAAGCGGATATCAGCGCAAACTTTATTGCTCTGATGACTTCCTTGTTTTTCATTCTCTTTCCGGCTCCCACTTATTGTTCCATCTGTTTAGAGTACTTTGTAAGATATATCGTCCTCTGAAGCCTTGCGTCCACGCGGCCCAGCGGTTTCGCGTATTTCGCATAACATGCAGCCGCGCAGTTCTTGCTGACTATCATGGCTATGGCTTCAGCGTCGCCCTTGGTCTTCCCCGCACAAACAGCTCCTACTCCCTTTACGAGAACAGCATTGCGGCCGATGGTCGAGTTAAGGGCAGGCTGCTGACCGCCCATGCGGTCCAAAGCTCCTGTCATAGGCATCTTTCCGAGGAAGCCCATCGGTGCCTTGTTAGTGGAATATCCGAGAAGCGCCCTTTCCGCCGCCCACTCGTCATTTGACACTACCTGCATGTCAGGGCCGACTATCTGCGCGAAATCATCTATGTATGATCCGACCGGTTTCCCCTTCTCACAGCATTTCAGGATATACGGATCACTTACTACCTTGATGTAAGGAAGAGCCTTTATATCGATCTTTGATGTATCGAAACCGGCTGTTGCCTCAAGATCGGCTGCCCCTACTCTGCGCTCCACCAGTTTTCTGCAGCTGTCTTCAAGCGACTCTGCACGGGCGAAAGCATCTTCCATGTCTGAACCGAGGATCAGTGTACCGTGTCTGGCCATAAGAAAGGCTTTATCATAAGGATTGTTTCTGACGCACGCTTCAACATTTCTCCTGAGCCTTGCAGTTCCCGGCAAAGCATAGTCCGCGCATGGTGCTGCGCTTATGCTTCTGCACTCAGCCGCTACAGCAGACGCATAGTACTGGTGTGTATGGATGATGAATCCGACATGGCTTCTGAGCGAATACGCGGCAGCATGTACGCCCTTCTCGCTGCTTGGCTTGATGTTTCCGGAATACGAACAGTCTTTTATTCTGACCTTTACGAGATCAGATGGAGACAAGCTGTCATACGCCCTGCCGCTTGGAGTGATTATGAATTCATCCGAACTGATTCTGGCGCTGATGTTGCCCCAGGTCCTGGCAATGAGCTTTTTCTCAACAAGCTTTAACCCCGCTTCAATTACTATCTTTCTGGCTTCAGTCTCGCTGTAATACATAGTCCTTACCTCTTTTTTCAGCAGTTTCCTCTACCGCTAATAATACCATATTTTCGGAATAAGAAAACTCCGGTGTGAACCGGAGTTTATCTTTTGTTGGTCTGTTATCGACTAGCCGAGCGATACCATGTGCTTCAGAGTTCTTACGAGCTGGCTTACATAGCTCATCTCGTTGTCATACCATGATGTGACTCTTACCTCGAAGAGGTGATCTGCGCACTTCATGACGAGAGTCTGTGTAGCGTCGAAGAGTGAGCCGTAGCTCATTCCGATAATGTCGCTGGAAACGATCTCTTCATCGCAGTATCCGTAGGAATCTGTAACTGCAGCCTTCATTACAGCGTTGACTTCCTCTGCTGTGATCGTGTCGGATTCATCCTTTACGATAGCGTCGAGGATCGTGATGGAGCCTGATGGAACAGGTACTCTCATGGCGTTTCCTGTCAGCTTGCCTGCGAGTTCAGGGATAACCAGGCCAATAGCCTTGGCAGCGCCTGTGCTGTTAGGAACGATATTGACAGCTCCGGCTCTTGCTCTTCTGAGGTCGCCCTTTCTCTGCGGTCCGTCGAGGATCATCTGATCGCCTGTATAAGCGTGGATGGTTGTCATGAATCCTGTCTGGATAGGCTTATAATCGTTGAGTGCCTTTGTCATAGGAGCAAGGCAGTTTGTTGTGCAGGAAGCACCGGATACGATGGTGTCTTCTTTTGTCAGGATGTCATGGTTTGTGCCGTATACGATTGTCGGGAGATCATTGCCTGCAGGAGCAGAAATGATTACCTTCTTGGCGCCGGCATCAATGTGAGCCTGGCTCTTAGCTTTCGATGTATAGAAGCCTGTGCACTCGAGGACGATGTCTACGTCTAGGTCGCCCCAAGGGAGCTTGCTGGCATCAGCCTCAGCATAGATCTTGATCTTCTTGCCGTCTACTACGATGCCGTCTTCAACCGCCTCGACCTTAGCGTCGAATTTCTTCTGTACGCTGTCGTACTTCAGCAGATGAGCAAGCATTACAGGGCTTGTAAGGTCATTGATCGCTACAACGTCGATGTCCTTGTCAGTGTAGATCTTTCTGAACGCCAGTCTTCCGATACGTCCGAATCCGTTGATTGCTACTCTCATTATTCGATTCCTCCTTTGGATCATTCCGATCCCTGTAAATCATTATAAAAGCTATGGTTTGCTTACCGGTTTATTTTACCATTACAAAGGCCCTTTACTCAATGAAAAGAGTCAAAATAAGTAATAATTATTCTCCGAGATCGCTGCGTATCACTTTTCCCAGGTTCCACACGTAAGCAGCCCTGCGCGCAGCTACTTTTCTGGACTCTTCATCGGTAAATGCGAATTCTCCTGTCTGAGAACCGCAGTCCATGCAGGTGACCGTCCAGCACCATCCGTTGCCGTCATCCAGCAGTCCCGCTCCTCCGCAATAAGGGCAGCCCGAAAGATCTATCTCGTCATATATATCCATAACCCATCTTCTCCTTTGTTTTATTGTATATCCGGCTGTATAATGCCGCCGCCCATGACCCGGTTTTCGCTGTCATAGAAGACCGCTGACTGTCCCGGGGCCGGCGCTTTGACCGGTTTATCAAACGCTACTGATATTGTATTATCGTCAATACGCTCAAGATATGCATCTGAAGCCGCGTGATGATACCTTATTTTAACAAAAGCCTTGATCTTTTCTCCTTTTTCGATGCCTTCAATCGACATGAAATCAAGATCCCTGACCAGGATACGGCTTTTCATCACTGAATCCTCGTTACCAAGCACTACCGTGTTGTTCTCAGGATCTATGCGCTTTACATAAGCAGGATAACCCAACGCTATTCCAAGGCCCTTACGCTGTCCCACAGTGTAATGGATTATTCCTTTATGCTTTCCGAGGACTTTGCCCTCCTCGTCGACGAAATCTCCCGGAGGAGGCAGTTTTCCTTCCACATGCGCGTCTATGTAATCGGCATATCCGCCGTCAAGTACAAAGCATATCTCCTGCGAGTCCTGTTTGTCTGCTACGTAAAGGCCTGCTTTTTTCGCGATCTCTCTCACTTCTTCCTTTGTGAGGTCGGCAAGAGGCATGAGCGTCCGTGAAAGCTGTTCCTGGCTCAACTGATAAAGCATGTATGTCTGATCCTTTGCGGCATAAGCAGCCTGCTTCACGGTATATCTGCCGCTTTCTGTCCTGACGATCCGCGCGTAATGTCCTGTAGCAACGTATTCAGCGTTTATCTCGTCAGCAAATGACAGCAGTCTCTCCCACTTGATATGTTTATTGCAGGCAACACAAGGATTCGGAGTCAGGCCGCTCAGATATGCCTTCACGAACGGTTCCGTTACATGTTCCCTGAATTCAGGCAGGCTGTTCACGTTGTAGAAAGGTATGTCAAGCTGCATGGCTGTACGGCGGGCGTCGCTTATGTCACAGCAGCGGCTGTAAGCTCCGCTTTCAGCCTGCCATGTCCTGAGCGTCACGCCTATCACCTGATAGCCCTGCTTTTTAAGCAAATATGCAGCGACCGCGCTGTCGACTCCGCCGGAGAGTCCTACTACTACTCTTGAAATACCGCCCACCTGCTTTCAAAATAACATCTTCCGTATTTTACCACATACTCATGTTCAGACAAAATAAGATCCCCGCATTTCTGCGGGGATCAGGTCAGCAATTATTGAAGCTTTTAGAAACCGAGCTCCTTGTTGATCCATGTCTGGAATGCCTTGAATGTCTCAGGGCCTGCTACTCCGTCAACTGTAACGCCAAGGAACTTCTGAAGAGCCTTGGATGTCTCTGTGCCCCAGATTCCGTCTTCTGCAGCGCCGACCTTCTTCTGGATGGCCTTGATCGTCTCAGGTCCACAAATGCCGTCCTCTCCTACGCCGAGAACATGCTGAGCAGCCTTGATCGAGAGAGGGCCCCACTTGCCGTCAACGTCAAGCTTGAACGCCTCGTTAGCTGCGAGCTTTTCCTCAGCAGCCTTTTTGACCTCAGCTACCTTTGCTTCCTGCTGCTTCTTTACTTCAGCCATGTTTTTCTCAAAAGCTGCCTTTTTTTCTGCTGCGGCTTTTTCAGCTGCTGCCTTTACTTCTGCTGCCTTGGCTTCAGCTTCTGCTTTTACCTTGGCTTCCTTCCCTGTGATCTTGTCAAAAATACCCATATTACACTCCTTTTCTGTATGCCATTTTCCGGCACGAAGCTATAATTGCCTAACAAATTTATTATAGATTTAAACCAATAATCGGTCAATCGATAATCGGTATTTACTCCGCAGCGCCAAGAGTAATCCTGACACAGTTGGCTTTATCAAAGTCCTTTGTGCCCATGCCATGGCCTTCCGACTCAATGGCCATAGACGGCATGTCTCCGTATCCATCAACGAAATACCTGAGAAGAGCAGCTCCGGTAGGAGTACATAACTCGCTCTTTATGTCTCCGGAGTAATAAGGAATGCCTTCAAGTATGAACGCGGTTGCAGGGGCCGGTACCGGAAGGATGCCATGCGCGCTTTTGACGGTACCTCCGCCCACATTCACCGGAGATGCCGTGATATGCTCCGCTCTTATCCTATCCATAAGCATGCATACAGCGCTCACATCAGCGATCGCGTCCATGGCACCAACTTCGTGGAAGTGGACTTCCGAGACAGGCACTCCATGCGCCTTGCTTTCGGCATCAGCGATGATCTGATAAACATTCATCACATCATCTCTGGCCTTTTCGGACAATCCTTCAAGATCATTTACGATATGTTCGATATCCGCCATGCCGCGGTGTTCATGATGTGCTTCGTGGCCATGCGTATGCCCTTCTTCTTCTCCATGTACTTTCACCCGGATATGCGTACCGTTCACTCCGCATTTTACGGAAGTCTCAGCTTCCACTGAGACACCCGGGATACCCAGTCTGTTGAGCGCCTCAACAAAACCATCACGTTCATTGGCAGGGAGCAGTTCAAGCAGTGCAGCTGAGAGCATGTCACCCGCAGCCCCCATGCTGCAGTCGATGTGCATCACTCTCATTTTTTAGCCTCCATGTGGTTTATGCGGCTGGCCATATAGCCCGCTCCGAACCCGTTATCTATATTGACGCAAGCAACACCGCTCGCGCATGAATTGAGCATCGAGAGAAGCGCTGAAAGGCCTCCGAATGAAGCTCCGTAGCCCACGCTTGTCGGCACGGCTATGATAGGACAATCCGCCAGACCGCCCACTACGCTAGCGAGAGCGCCTTCCATTCCGGCTACCGTGATGATGACAGAAGCGTTCATTATGTACTCTTTATTCGCGAGCAGCCTGTGTATGCCGGCTACGCCAACGTCGTAGAGTCTGACAACTTCATTGCCCAGTGTCTCAGCGGTTATCGCAGCCTCCTCAGCAACAGGTATATCGCTGGTTCCGCCGGTAGCGATAACAATACGACCGAGGCCGTCCGGTTCAGGCTTTTTGCCCACTACAGCCAGACGCGCCTCTTTACTGTAATCTATTTTGTGGTACTCAGCGAGGGCTGCTGCCTTTTTCTCATCAAGCCTTGTTACGAGAATAGGCTCCTGCTCCTTTTTGACCATCGCATCCACTATCCCGATGATCTGTTCGGCTGTCTTGCCTTCGCCGTATATGACTTCAGCGGAACCCTGCCTGACTCTGCGGTGCAGGTCTAGCTTGGCGTATCCGATGTCCTCAAAAGGTTCTATTTTTAAACGCTCCAGCGCTTCTTCGGCTTTTATCCTGCCTTCTTCCAGGGCTTTGAGCACTTCCTTGATGTTACTGTTCATTTAGCATTCCCCTGCTTTCCCTTTTTTGATGATCTCTCTTGAGAAGTTGATGATTATAAGGAATATAAATACGATGCCTATGTATCCCTGTGCCGGATACAGGAACTCGACCAGTTTCTTGAATCCCGTGAGTCCAAGCAGAAATCCTGCTGCGGCACCGCCGGTTATTATCCATTTCTTGTGCCCGCCCGGCCTCAGTTTGGTGCTGAATCCGTAGTATGTGCTGGCTCCCGTAGAGTACACCGCTCCGTAGAGGATCACAGAGTATATGATGCTCAGAACAGGCGACAGCCTCCCGGCAAAGCCCAGCATTGGAAGATCAAGGTCCGAGCTGAACGCCATGTCTGTCAGCAGAGCTCTGAGAAGCAGTATCGTGAGTGCTCCGAGACAAAGAGCTCCGGAGATGGCTCCGGCATATGCATTTTTGCTGTCTTTGGCATTGACGGCAGAATTGCCTGACATAGTAGTCATCCCCAGCGTGTTATATGCCATAAATACCAGGGCGGATACCGGCCAGCTTGGTGACATGCGTCCCGGCTGATAGCCATCGACCGCTCCACTCTGCGGGAAGTCAGCGTGTATAGTCAGGATTATCGTTACTATACCTACTGCAAACAGCACCGGCACAATCAGTCTGAACACCTTTGATACTCTCTCGAAGTCTCCCAACACAGTTACTATACACAGCAACGCGATGATTATGCCTCCGATGACTTTGCTGATACCGAACTGCTGGTTCAGAAGCGATCCTCCGGCCGCAGTCATGGCGATTATCATGGAATAATATATCGCCGCCAGCACCCAGCCTATCACCTCATCTATGATCTTGTTGTCGAATGGTGAAATCAGCTTGCCGAGGTCTGAGGTCCCCTTGCTCCTGGCGATATATGTGAGCATGCAGGCTATCAGCACAAAGCACATGGTGCTTCCGGCTGCTCCGTAATAACCCTTACTGCCGAATACACCGAAAAACTGCCAGCACTCACGTCCTGACGCGAATCCGGCGCCCATTATCACGCCGATATATAAACTGGTTATCTCTATCCAATTGAGTTTTTTCATTGATCAAAAACGTGGTAAACCCGTGTTTCAAGTTTACCACATTTCTTTCTGTTTAAATATTCAAAGTTACGGTCTGCAGTCTGCTCCGGTTTTCTCTAAAACACGAAAGTGCCGTTTCTGAATACCGGAATCTCCTCACCGTCATGAGTGATTCCGGTGATTTCAAGATCAGCGGAACCGACCATAAAGTCAACATGGGTCATCGAAGAATTGACGCCCTTCGCTTTGAAATCATCCTCGGTCATGGTATCAACTCCCTCTATGCAAGGATATGCCTCACCGAACGCGAAATGGCATGCAGCGTTCTCATCGAACAAAGTGTTGAGGAAGAGCACGCCTGACTTGTTGATAGGCGAATCATAAGGCACAAGAGCTACCTCTCCGAAATATGAAGCTCCCTCATCGACAGAGATTGCTTCCTTCAGGATATCCTCACCCTTTTCTGCATGCACCTCAACGATCTTTCCGTCCTTTACCTTGAAGCTGAATCCATCAACTAAAGATCCATTGAGGCTGAGCGGCTTGGTTGCAACAAGAGTGCCGTTCATTGTACGTCTGTCCGGGACCGTGAATACTTCCTCTGTAGGAATGTTTGCGGCAAACATGGTACCGTTCGGCCCTTTCTCCTCCCCGCCTGTCCAGATATGTCCTTCCGCAAGGTCGAGCGTCACATCAGTACCTGCGGAGTTCTTGTATTTCAGAGTCTTGAATCTGTATCCGTTCATGATGTCGACGTGTTTTTTGATCTCATTGACATGGTTTTTCCAGTTTTTAATGGCATCCCCTCCGTCGACTCTGCATGCCTTCAGGATCTCTTTCCAGAGTCTGTCTACTGCATCATCCTCGCTGAGTTCAGGGAAAACAGCCTTTGCCCATGCCTTTGAAGGTACCGAGCATACTGTCCATGGGCATTCGCTCCTCATCATCCTCTTGCGGTATGCTTCCAGAGGTTTTGCGGCGCTTTTCTGCGCTCTCGTAATACGGTCAGGGTCGACGCCTTTCAGGAGTTCCGGATCTTCAGCGACTATGTGCAGAAAACCCGCACCTTCTTCAGACAGGGTATTGCGAAAGTCTACTGTCCACGAGTCGACCTTGTCGAACACTTCGTCGGCAGCACGCAGATACTTCATGCGTTTGAGCTCATCATCTTCCCATGACATTACTACTTCTTTGCAGCCTGCGTCATAAGCCTCAGCAGCGCAAAGCCTTGCGAAATCAGCGTTTTCAACGTCACAAGTTATAACCAATCTCTGTCCCTTCTGAATATTCATGCAGGATTTTACAACAAGTTCTGCATAGTCCCTTTTAAGTTTTTCCAGTTCAGCCATTACGTTTTTTTATTCCTTTCAAGTGATAATTTATTATTCAAACGGCTACAGTGCGGTGCTTATTACTATAAGCAGCAGCCCCGTAAAGTACGTCAGGCTGTTGAACCTGACAAGCCATTTGTTGTTATTGAAAACATATCTGTACAGATTCAGGTCGATATCCGAGACCATGAACAGGAACGAGCCGAGACCCAACAGCGCGTAATTTGTCCCCGGCATCATCAGCATGAGAGCCAGTCCTGTTATGCCATGCATGAATATCGATGAAAGATAAAATGTCATGGGCCAGCGCATCTTGCCCATTTTGATCTTATCCGGCCAGCGTCCGCTGGCAAATATGACAAAAGCAAGCATAACAGCCGCCACAACATAAGTCCAGGCAAAATCCCTGAACCCGTATCCTCCACGGTCCACAAGTACTATCTGTTCGTACAGCACGAAGCATATGTTGCCCGCAAGGAAGAAATCGCCGCCTCTGCCGAAGTCAAATACCAGAAAGATATCCCCCAGCCACGCGAGTATCAGCGCTGCCATCAGAAGCGTCTGATAGCTTGCAAAATCATATCTTTTAAAGAAGACCACGATGGCAAACACGAGGTACATGGTTGCCATCAGGTATTTATTTATTGCTCTGGCTTTTATATTTCCCGATGTTCTGGTCTTGAAATAGCAGCACAGAGCCAACAGGTATATTACTATAAATACGGTCATATTCATACTCCCTTATGGATTCATGATAGGAATATCGATTATCATGTCTGACTCAGGATATGTCGAGCACGGATGTATGTAATTGAATTTACGGTCCGCCAGTCTGCGGAAATCATCCTTTTTGGCGATATAGTAATTACCGTCAACTACCCTGCTGTGACAGAATCCGCAGGATCCGTTGCGGCATCTGACTACCGCAGGAATGCCCGCGCGTTCCAGAGCTGTGATCAGAGTCTCATTATTGTTCGCGTCAAGCTCATATACCTTGTCACGTATATAAACAGTAAGCTTGAACACCTTTATTTCATCGACTTCCCTGTCACCGACGGAGTTCCTCTCCTGCCGTATCCTTGCAGGATCGAATCCCATACCCCCGAGTTCTCTGCCGACAAACCTGTACATCGCGTCAGGTCCGCACATAAAGACGCTGGTGTCATCATCGATATACTTCTTCAGCAGATCAGCAGTAATGAAGCCATGTTTGTAGCCTTCAGCTTCCTCATCGGAAAGCACAACGACAGTCTCGACTCCCTCGCACTTGAAAGCTTCAGGATCGAACGGGATGTGAGCCCGGGTCCTGGCGCCATACACAAGCGTAAGCCTGAAGTCCTCACTTCCCTCGCTTATCGCTTTCATCATCGAGAGAAAAGGTGTGACGCCGCTTCCGCCGGCTATTGCAAGTATGTGTCCCCTGTCGCGGATACTGTCATGATGAAAGTCTCCGGATGGCTCTCCCATCCATAATTCAGTCCCTGAAGGCGCCTCATCGATTATGAATGTGGAGAATATGCCCTTTCTCTGCACCATTATCTCAAGCTTGCCCGCAAGAGCTTCCTTTGGTGACGATATGATCGAATAAGGTCGGCTCAGATACGAGTCTCCGGCTTTGCAGCACAGAGTTACGAACTGTCCGGCTCTGAAATACGGGAATTCCCCGCCATCCGCCGGTTTCAGAGTGATTTTAACGCAGTCGGCGCTGCATGGAGCTTTATCTGCTATCACGGCCTTTACGAAACCCGGATGCAGAGCCTTTGCCAGCCGGTTGACCCCATATTCGTATACCAGCGGAGTTGCAGGTGTTTCGTCTATCATCTGACGGCGCTTTGCTGTCATTTCCATGGCGAGTCTGATGTCTTCGCCGGGAACGTTACTTCTCTTGAAAGCCATATTACCTACCCTCCTTTTCCATGTCCCTCAGGGTACGGCCGGCTTCATTTACACCGGACTTGAAGCTGCTCGGATATCCCAGCAGTCTCTCGCCGTAACCTCCGCCTATCCTGAGGCCCGGTACGAATCTGTCTTCTTCTACCATCTGGATCCTGTTCATCAAGCCGTCATAGTACTGCGATTCGTAGCCGTAGATGGTGCCCTGCGGATGTCCGCAATATCTTGCGTATGTCTCAGGGGTAGCTATCGCTATCTCCTCTATGTGATCATGGATATTAGTGCCCGTGGCTTTCTCAAATCTCTTGATCATTCTCGCGGCAACTTTGTTTTTGGTCTTAAAGTAATCTTCTTTAGACACGGCGCTCCATGCGTCATCGGTGAACAGCGTCGTCATGTAGACTATGCAAGTACCATCAGGTGAGCAGTCAGGATATGCGTTGTTGAGGCATACCGTTGCCTGAGCTCCTGTGTTTTCTAAAGTCTTCATAGCCTCATACTGTTCTACGTTATCAGAGGAATCATATACGAAATAGTTATGGTCTGTTATGCCAAGCTCCTCCGCAGACTTGCTGAGTCCCAGGAACACCGTAAAGCCCTTGCCTGCCAGCTTTCTGAAGTTGGTCAGTTTGATCGCTCTTTCCGGCACGGCTTCGCTGTCAAGAAGCTTTCCGTATACCAGATGCGGTGAGCAGTTTGCGATAACATGCCTGCTCTCCACTTCTCTGCCGTCTTTGAGTCTCACGCCGCAGACGTGTCCTTCTTTATCTGTGAGTATCTTGACTACTTCGGTGTTGAACCAGATATCGCCTCCAAGCTCGTGTATGCGTTCTTCGCACGCCAGTGAAATCTCATGGGAACGGTATCTCGGTATGGCTGCACCACCCGTAATATAGCTGTTTATCATGTTAGCGTAGTGCAGGAAAGTCATATTATTCTCATTTGCGCCAAGGTAGCACCAGTAGGCGTTGAGATTGTCTACGATCACTTTAGGGTAACCAAGTGCCTCGAATCCCTCTTTCACCGAGTAAGATCCGCATGCAAGATAATCCGGGAATCTCTCCATCATCACCTGAGGATCCGGCTTCCCTTTGGTTTCGCTAAGGTATGCCATAGCCTCACGTATCTGTTTGCACAGTGCGAGAAAGTCCTTTATGCATTTTTCGCCGTCCGGGTGGAGCTTTCCGCTTTCCTTAGCGAATGCCTCCGCTCCAAAAGGCATGACAAAATCATAGCCTTCCTTTTCCGAAATCAGATGATATGCGTCTTTCAGCTGTATCCATTCGATTTTGTCAGCGATGCCGAGTTCCTCAAAGACCTTCCGGGTGCTTCCCGGTTCTTCGTCCGTTCCTATTCCGTTGAACTCGTGCAGGGATGCTTCGAATTCAAATCTCCCGCGCACGAAACTCGTGGCAAAGCCGCCCGGTATATTGTGCTTCTCGCATACCAGACAGGACTTTCCCGCATTGAGGATCTTGCAGGCTGCGCCAAGGCCGCCGTTCCCAGCGCCTATCACTATTACGTCATATCTATCCATGGCTTGCCCCCGCTATCAAACGCCCGTCTCTACGGTATATGTCAGCACGTCTTCTATTACATCGCCGTCTATCTGCAGAGCGCAAGGCTGGTCGAACGATACCGTTACCTTTTTACCGGTCTGTACGGTAACCCAGTCCTTTTTCAGGACGTGCTCGCCTTTGTTGAGGGACGGAAATCTCATAAGCGTCACCAGCCTGTTCTTTTTATACAGTGTGACGACTGATACTGTTCCGTCTTCTTTGAAGCGGTCCTGCGCCGGAGCTACCATCATGCCTCCGCCATAGAAGCGTCCTTTCATGGTGGAAGCCATCCATACATTCTCGAAGGTGCTTACCTTTCCATCGACATCAACGGTCGCCTTCTTGAGCTTGTAGCTGCCCAGAAGAAGTTTGATGGCGATGTTTGAATAGCTTACAGGCTTGTCTGAAGTAGCCCTCTGGATGTCGCCTATCCTGCAGGTCTCACCATCGATGCCGTATCCTATACCGTTCACGAATCTTCTCTGTATTCCCTTTACAGTGATCAGCGGCAGATTCTTCATCATCGGTCTGATGTCGATCTTCCCGTCAACAGCAAGGTGCTCGTTATCACGGTAAAAGTCGTTCCCGCTGCCGCATTTGACGTAGTATACAGGGTTTTTCAACTCATAGCCGTACACGTCATTGGCAAAGCGGTTGATGGTCCCGTCTCCGCCTGTCAGAATGACTTCATCATCCTCTTTCAGACCATCAAAGAACGCTTTCATGTCTTTGATGTCCAGAAGACTTGTGAATTCACACTCAACATTGTTCTCTGCGGCCCACTGTCTGGCATCCTGTTCGCCTTTTGAGTTATTGGCCAGCGGATTAAGTAACAGATAAGTCATTGATCTCCCTCCCTTTTTTCTATATATGCGATTATTATTCAGATCGTTTTAAGGTCGGCGCTGTATTTTCCGTTCTCTATCATCAGCACCGCATAAGACGGATAATACCCTCTCCCGGCCGTGCCCGGATTCAGGAGTGTGATACCACGGCTCTCGGACAAATGCTGGCAGTGTGTGTGCCCGAACATAGCTATATCCGCCCCGGCTTCCGCTGCCTGAGATGTCAGTGTCTCCAGGTCAAAGTCATACTTTACCCGGGAGAGATGGCCGTGGGTCGCAAATATTTTTACGCCCTCCACCTCACAAAAAAGCGAACTGCTGAGTTCTGTTCTGAAATCACAGTTGCCCTTTACAGCGTAGACCGGCAGCTCCGGATACTTTTCGATCACTCTGTCGATGTCCCTTTCTCCATCTCCGAGAAAAAAGCAAAGGTCCGGCTTTTCCAGTCCTATTGCGGTCATCATATTTCCGGCATAGCCGTGAGAATCTGAAAAAACACAAACTTTCATACTTGTCACTTTAATCGATGAGCCCCAGTTTCCTGAATGCCCACTCTATTCCGTCTTCATCAACTGCCGGGCATACCAGATCGCTCATATCCTTGAGTTTAGGGCTGCCGCTGTCCATGCACACGCTTGTACCGACAGCTTCTATCATCTCAAGATCCAGCATGCTGTCGCCAAAGCCTATAGTATCGGCTATATCAAAACCGAGTTTTTCAGCAACGAGCCGGGCGGCGCTGCCCTTATCTATCAAGCGGCTTATGACCTCGCCGAACCTGCAGTCCGGTTCCGAAAAGTCATGCTCTATGAACATGAGCTCATCCCCGAGCTCTGCTTTCGCGGCATTCAGCTGATCGTCGCTTTCATATACGTATACCAGTTTATAGACGGGTCTCCCGTCGTATTCCTCGAGAGGATGCGGACCGAGTTCGATCCATACAGCCTTTATCATGCGAAGCAGATGGCTGTTTCTTCCCTTGTCCTCCTTGAGGAACTTCTTGGCTATATCATCACAGTAGCTGTCATCTTTTGCTTCAAGTTCGATGGACACGCCGTTTTCCTTAAACAGAGTGATAAGACTGTTTTTCTGATCTTCAGGCATGGGGTTGTCATACAGCGTTTCATTGCCCGCGAAAACAAATCCGCCGCAGCTCGCTATGCCTCCGTCGAATCCGTATTTATACAAAGGCTCCATCATGGCGTTATTGCGTCCCGAGCACAAAAAGACCTTATGGCCCCTCTCCTGAGCGCTTTTGATCGCCTTTACAGCGCTCTCAGGCGGTTCCTGACCGCCCGGAGGCGTGAGCGTTCCGTCGACATCCAAAAATATCAGTTTTCTGTTCATCGTTTTCCTTATGAGTTGAATAAAACCTTTCATAATATTGTACCATTTACTGCCTGTTTTCCAAAGATATCGTAAAAAAATGACCGCCTTTAAGGCGGTCATCAGCTGGTTGTACGGAAAAATGTTGAAGACAACATCAAAGCTCGCGGGTTTGATAGTATTCCCAGATCAGCTCCTCCAGTGTCTGATACAGATGCTCAGGATCCACAGGTTTAGACAAGTGAGCGTCCATGCCCACCTGCAGTGAACGCTGAACATCCTCGTCAAAGGCATTGGCAGTTAAGGCAATTATCGGTATCGTTTTTGCATCCGGTCTGTCCAGAGCCCTAATAGCCGCTGTTGCCTCCAGACCGTCCATCTCCGGCATGCGCACATCCATCAGGATCGCGTCATAATAACCTTCCTGACTGTTCTCAAACATTTCCAATACGATCCTGCCGTTTTCAGCATGATCGATCTCAGCTTCCCGCATGAGAATGATCTGCTTCATGATCTCCGCGTTGACGAAGACATCCTCAGCCATAAGGATCCTCTTGCCTTTGAGCTCAGTCCGTTGTTTCTCCTTAAAGAGACTCATATTGTTTTTCCGGGCGATCCGCTCCAGCTCATCAAGCACATTCGACGCAAACAGAGGTTTTGCCAGGAAACTGTCGACACCGCTGTGTATCGCCTCTTCCAGGATCTCATCCCAGTTGAAAGAGGTCAGTATGATGACTGTTGTTTCCTTGTCATATCTCTTTCGTATTTCCTTCGCCACCTCAACTCCGTCCATTCCCGGCATCTTCCAGTCAAGCAGGACAAGGTTATATGGTTTGTGCTTTGCGTGCTGCACTTCCAGCATGTGCAAGGCTGCCGGCCCATCGTAACAGGTATCCGCCTTGATGCCCGCTTCATCCAGCACGATCCTTGCGTGTTCAGCCGCTATCTCTTCGTCATCAACCACCAGAACACGTATATCCTTCGGGTTCAGAGAGTATGAGGACAGCCCCTGATGATCGCTGTTATTAAGAGTAATGGTGACCGTAAACTCTGTCCCTACACCTTTTTCAGATTCGACAGAGATAGTACCGTTCATCAGCTCAACGATGTTTTTCGTAATGGCCATGCCGAGACCGGTGCTGCCATACTTACTGTTTCTGCTGCTGTCTTCCTGTGTAAAAGTGTCAAATATTTTCGGGATGAATTCCTTATCCATTCCGATACCGGTATCACTGATACAGAATCTCAGGGTCGAATGATCTCCGTAGACGGCAGTGCGCTCTACCGTCAGCATGATGTTGCCCGGCGCGTCCGTAAACTTGATCGCATTCGACAGGATATTGATCAGGACCTGCTTGAGCTTCATGTCATCGCCAATGTAGTAATCACTTACACCGCCAATCACCTTGCACTCATAATGCAATCCTTTTTCTTCACATTGGGACATGACCATGGTGTTGATCTGCTCCAGCATATCGCGGAAGAAGAATTCTTCCTTGCGAATAACCATCCGCCCGGATTCTATACGGCTCATGTCGAGTATGTCGTTGATCAGACCAAGCAGGTGTCTCGCGCTCCCGTCTATTTGCTCAAGATACCCGCGCGTTTCTTCAGGGATTGAATCATTGTGCAGCGCCAGACTGTCCAGTCCTATGATGGCGTTCATAGGCGTACGGATCTCATGGCTCACGCTTGACAGGAACGCCGTCTTTGCCTTATTGGCCTCTTCTGCCGCCGCGAGAGCCTCGCCTAGAGCCTGATTCTTTGCCATCGTCTCACGCATTTCGGTATCGATGACTGTCAGACCAAGGCCGACCGCGTGGACGATATGATCCTCACGGTTTTCAGCATGCCTCACGCCTGCCATGCGGATCATTTCGTAGTATTCCTTTCCGTCACGCTCCACCAGATAACGGTAGGCTATGATAGGGTCATTCTCGAGCGCTTTACGCACATTGACCGGATCGATGAATTCCAGGAAACCCTCCCTGTAGTTTTCTGCAACACAATTGTTTGCGTACCAGGTGAAACGCTCAAGATAAGGGAAATGGATGCCTTCAGGCGTCTGATCTGTGGCTTCGGGGTCAGCCCGGTAGCAGACAGCGTCATCATTGTCCAGGTCGACGTGATAGACGCAGCGGTAGTCCGAAGCGAGCGCGGTTATCATCTTGTCCTGCTGCTCGCGGCGTTCCTGCTGCTTGAGCAGCTGCTTAGAGCGTTTCGAGTCGCGTACCAGGAACATGATCACAAGCGCGGCGATCGCAAGCATTATGCTTCCGACAAGACCCATGTTGTCCCGGATAATATCTCCGAACGAATAGGAATGCAGCTGATCGGTGTACCTGAAAGCAAGGTTCTGTGCGTAATCAGAGCCTAGAATGTTGATGCCGCGGTTGACCAGTTTCAGGAGCCCCTCATTTCCAATCTGTACGCCGAAGCTCCTATCGTCATTGTATGCGGTCTGAAGCAATGAAAGGCCGTTATACCGGCTGTTTCGCAGTATGTCGTTCGCTCTCAGTCCATTCAGGGTGGTGCACCCTGCCTTTCCGTCATTCACAGCGTGGAGACACTCGTCGATCGAAGGATATAAGGTGATCTCCGCGTCCGGGTAGTATGTCTTCACGAAGTAGTACTGCATGCTGTTGTTCTCGTTTACAGCGAAATGCCGCACCGTTTCGTCGTTATATTCATCTTTGTATACCAGTTCTGTCGCAGCTGAAACGACCGCATTCGACTGGAATATCCCGCTCTCTTCCGCATAATACAGTCCGCCGCCTACCGGGAAAACCATATCGACGCTTCCATCTTCCAGCCCCGCGATCATCTTGTCGTAACTGTCGTAACCAGTATATGAGACTTCAAGGTCTTCAAGTCCAAGATCTTTCATCATACGCGGAATAAGATCCTTCAGAAGTCCGTTTACATTGCCTGCGGAATCTGTACCGCTGTACGGGAGATAATTGTTCAGATAGCCTATACGCAGCGAGTCGTGCCCGGTCAGCCACTGCTTCTCATGTTCCGAAAACGCGCGGCTGGATATGCTCACGGGATAGTATTTGCTGCGAAGGAAGTTGATATAATTTGGTTCATCAACAGAGAGCTCAGTCTGAGCTATATTGAGATCCGCAAGAAGGTCTGTTCGGTTTTTGTTGACGCAAAGGAAGTAATCGGATGCACCGAAAGAGTAAAGCAATTCCGCGTTATCACGTCCGTAGGCACCGTCCCCTTCTGCTGCAAGCACATCCACCTCATTATCGTCGAAGGCCTTGAAGAGCGGATCATAATCATCGAAAAGCACGATCTCTGCCTGCACGCTGTGATCCTGCAGGAACGCTTTAAGAGAGTCCGTCATGGCGCTGTTCAGCACACCGATGCGCTTTCCTTCCAGCGTCGCGGTATCGACGGTGATGCTCTCATCGGAAATGTGCTTTATCAGGTTGTAGGTCTCATTACCCATAGGCGAATCCGGGTAACCTATAAGTTCTTCGCGCTCTTTTTTCCACGCAAGACCGGCAAGTACGTCAATATCGCCATCCAGCAGTTTCTGATATAAGTCGCTGAAATCGCCGTATACATACTCGTAGTGCCAGCCGGTATACTCTGACAGCTTCTGATAGTACTCATAGGCATAGCCTTTCTTGACAGCACCCTGTTTGGCTCCTTCCTGAAACACTTCATTCTCATAATAGCCAACTTTTACTGTTACGCTATTATCGTCAACTGCAAAAACGCTCGTCGGAAATAAGATCCCTGCCAGCATCATGATGCTTATGAGTATCGCGCAGCCTGCAATGACCGCCTTTTCTCTCTTATAAATAGTCATAAATATCCTTTTTCTCAGCTATGAAAAAATATCTTTCGCGTTTCTCCTTGAACACAGTATATTCAATTAATTATTATACCATTTTTATGCGTCATCTTGGCTTTTGTTGCTTGTCATTTTCTGTCCTTGATAAGTATCGCGTTCTTGTAAGTCACGTATATATGCCCAATCGCAAACAGTATGGCAAAAGCGACAAGCAGCCAATGCTTTAACAGGATGCCGCTGAGCAGGAAAATGCATGAGGGCAACCCCGCGAGGACGAGCGCGAGCCGCACTGACCTGCGCTTCATGTAGAACGCAAACGTGATCCAATACGCGGCAAGAAGCAGTCCGTTGCACGCCATGTAAAGCATCATGTCAAGAACGCTTGCAAATCCGAATTTCCACACAAGGAGAGGCATCCACATAAGCAAGATGCAGGCGTACCGCCCGACCTGTTCCACGATGTTCATGAACCGGTTCGCGCAAAGATTCTTCTCACCCTTGTTCTTTATAGCGTAAACAATATTCGGTATCAGCATAAGGACCACAATGACCGCGCCGAATACGTTGATCCATCCGAATTCCATTCGTTCTCCCCTTTTTCATATTTCAATTAATAATAGTATTTTAACACAGCTATTGCGCCGCAATCAGGTAGTTAAAATATCATTTTTGAGTAGAGTTTAGCTAATGTTTGTTCATTAAGCCGGAAAGAATATAAAACAAGGCTCTCAGAATCTCTGAAAGCCTTGCAATTACATGGTTGCGGGGGAGGGACTTGAACCCTCGACCTCCGGGTTATGAGCCCGACGAGCTACCAACTGCTCTACCCCGCGTCATTAAATTGTTCGAAGTGGTACCGGAGACCGGACTCGAACCGGTACGGGTATCACTACCCATAGGATTTTAAGTCCCAGGTGTCTACCAA
>JAFWNE010000004.1:0-4287 GCA_017510505.1 Mogibacterium sp.
AAGGCTGCTATCCTGGCACTGCCCGGCAGAGTCATTAACCGTGACAGGCAAAGGGAGCAGACACGATGAACACGAAGAAACTGAAAAAGATCATCATCAAGGTGCTCCCTTATGCGCTCATGGGCCTCGTCTGTACCAATCTGGGCGAGGCCTGGCGGCTGGCTGAAGGCGCAGATGCCAGTAAGAAACTGCTGTCATTCTTCAGCGCTCTGGGTGTCGCTTTTGAAAATCCTCTTCCGAGCTTTCACCCGGCAGACCTTCTGGTCGGTGCTGTCTTCGGCGGAGCTCTGTACCTTGCGGTTTATATCCGCCACAAAAACGCCAAGCACTTCAAACACAATCAGGAATACGGTTCCGCCCGATGGGGTACTCATGCGGATATTGAGCCATTCATGGATCCCAAGTTTGAGAACAACGTGATCCTGACAGCGACGGAACGTCTGACCATGAGCAACCGCCCCAAGAATCCGGCTACAGCAAGAAACAAGAATGTCCTGATCGTCGGTGGATCTGGTTCCGGTAAGACCCGGTTTTGGCTGAAACCGAACCTTCTCCAGATGCATAGCTCTTATGTTGTCACTGATCCAAAGGGAAGCATCCTGGTGGAATGTGGATATGCGCTTCAGACCATCGGGAAGTACGAAGTGAAGGTCTTCAATACGATCAATTTCAGTAAGAGCATGCACTATAACCCTTTCGCCTATATCCATAGCGAAAAGGACATCCTGAAGCTTGTCACGACTCTGATCGCCAACACCAAGGGCGACGGCAAGTCCGGGGATGAGTTCTGGACCAAGGCGGAGACGCTGCTGTACTGTGCGCTGATCGGATATATCCATTACGAAGCGCCTATCGAGGAACAGAACTTCGCTACACTGATCGAATTCATCAACGCCATGGAGGTGCGAGAGGATGATGAAGAGTTCCAGAATCCCGTAGATATCATGTTCGAGAATCTGGAGAAAAAGAATCCAAAACATTTCGCAGTCAGGCAGTACAAGAAATATAAGCTTGCTGCTGGTGTTATATGCTCTGGGAGTACTTTTAGTACGTTGTTACTGAAGTGCGCTTAGAGCTTTTTTAATACATACGGAGAAAGGAGGAAATTACAGTGAGAGAAAGAATTACTGCTCTGTATGAGCGTCTAAGCCACGATGACGAGCTGCAAGGTGAGTCGAACAGCATAACCAATCAGAAGAAAATGCTTGAATTATATGCGGAAGATAACAACTTGACTCCGTTCAGGCATTTTACGGATGATGGCATTTCAGGAACCAGGTTTGACCGGCCAGGTTTTATGGCAATGATGAAAGAGGTCGAAGCCGGTAATATTGGTACCATCATAATCAAAGACATGAGCCGAATGGGCCGTGACTATCTGCAAGTCGGACAGATCATGGAGATGCTTCGGCAGAGAGATATCCGTCTTATTGCCCTTAACGACGGTGTCGATACTCTCAAACAAGATGATGATTTCACTCCCTTCCGTAATATCATGAACGAGTGGTATGCCAGGGATACCAGTAAGAAGATCAAATCAACCTTTAAGGCCAAGGGTAACTCCGGCAAACACGTTGCCAGCAGTTGCCCTTATGGATATCTGAAGGACGAACATGATGGTGACCACTGGATTGTGGACCCGGAAGCGGCAGCTATTGTCCGTCAAATATTTGCATGGACTATGGAGGGCTTCGGTCCTTATCAGATAGCTCAACTGCTTAAGGAAAAGAAGGTTGAAATACCCGCCGTGCACATGGCACGTTTTGGTCAGGGACTAAACAAGAACAAGACCTTTAAGGATCCTTATAACTGGGGATCATCTACTATCGTGAACATCCTGAAGAAGCGAGAATACCTGGGGCATACCGTTAACTTCAAGACCAGGAAGCACTTCAAGGATAAGAAAAGTCACTATGTTTCCGAGGATCAGTGGGTCGTATTTGAGAATACGCAGGAACCGATCATAGACCAGGAAACGTTCGATACTTGCCAGCGGTTGAGGAATAATGTCCGCCGATATCCGAACGGATGGGGTGAAACACATCCTCTGACCGGCCTTATGTATTGCGCTGACTGCGGGGCGAAGATGTATGTCCATCGGACCAGCAATGGCAAAAGAATTGCTCAATATACTTGTTCTGCTTACAGCAAGGTACCGGTCGGAACCAGATGCCCAACACAACATAGAGTCAATGCAGATGCCGTCATCGAACTGATAAAGACCATGCTCAAGGCAATATCTGAATACTCTCAGAATGACCGAGAGGAGTTCTTGAGAGTGATCAGAGAAACGCAGGCTGTTCAGCAGTCTGAGGAATTCAATCAGAAAAAAGACCGTATAGGCATCGTTGAAAAACGAATTTCTGAATTAGAGAAACTGATCCTCAGAATATATGAGGACAACATCCTCGGCAGGCTTTCTGATGATAGATATACCCTTCTTGATCAGCAGTATGCCAAAGAACAGCAGGCACTGAGAGTAGAGCTTGCTGAGCTGCGTTGCTTTATTCAGACTGTTGAACACGGCGATAAATCGATAGAAAAATTTGTGGCACTACTCGATAAGTATGTGTCCTTCGATGAGCTGACGAATACAATGCTGAATGAATTTGTCGAGAAAGTTTTGGTTCATGAGCGTGACCGAAAGGGCAGCATAAAGACTACTCAAGAGATTGAAATCTATTTTAACTTTGTTGGCAAATTTGTTCCCCCGTCTCTACTTCCAACAGCCCCGACAGCTGAAGAACTGGAGGTAATCCGCAAGAGAGAAGAACTCAAAGACAGACGGCATCAGCAGTATCTTCGCCGGAAGGAAAGCGGATGGCAGCGTCAATATGAGGATCGAGTGAAATCTGAAAAGCGTAAGAAGATGGAAGCAATGAAGGAACAGATCCGTGCAGAGGATATCGCAGCTGGGGTATTCATCCCGGTATCGGGTATGCCGGAGATCGTACCGCAGATAGGAGTGCCACGATGATAGCATTAAAGATGATTTTGAAAATGTTATTGTTCCTGTCCAGGCAGGCTTTGCGATGATTGATGCGCTCTTGAACGGCGCTTTTATAGGAAAGTATCATAACTGAATGAGCTACTCATAAGCGGTTGTTGTTCTGAAAATTCTCAGTCAACAGCCGCTTTTTTATGGGGAAATTGCCTGTATCGATAAGGAGAATGAAGTGGGAAAAGAAATTTTCAATATCATTAACGATATGTCAGAGGTTCTAAGTGCAGCGCAGCTGAGGAAACTTCAGGACGTGTTGGTCTGGAGGCTTAGTGAGGAAGAAAAGCAACGTTATGACTATTCGAACAAAGAGTATTTAGATATGTTCCTGGCGGCCAAGAAACTGGAAGGTTGTTCAGAGAGAACTATTATGTACTATCGTACGGCATTGAACAAGATGTTTGAGAAGTTGGATGTTCCTGTTGTAAAGATGACGACCGAGGGATTAAGAGGGTATCTTGCCCAATATCAGGATGAAGGTCATTGCAGCAAGATTACTATAGACAATATCCGTAGAGTCTTGTCAACCTTTTTCTCCTGGCTCGAGGAAGAGGACTATATTGTCAAAAGTCCTGTTAAGCGTATTCATAAGGTTAAGGCAACAGAGAAAGTCAAAGCCGTTATTTCTGATGAAATCATCGAGATTCTAAGAGATGGATGCCTTGAAAAAAGGGATCTTGCTATGGTAGAGCTCCTTCTTTCAACAGGAATCAGAGTTGGAGAATTGGTAAACCTGAACATCGCTGATATCAACTTTGCGACAAGAGAGTGCATTGTCTATGGCAAAGGAGATAAAGAACGGCGGGCATATTTTGATGCTAAGAGCAAGGTTCACATCGAAGAATATCTGCAAACAAGGACCGATGACAATCCGGCGCTGTTTGTTTCGCTAAAGGCTCCATACAACAGATTAACCATTAGTGGAGTTGAAACCCGAATGAGAACTTTAGGACGTCATGTATCGGTTCAGGGAATTCATCCTCATAAGTTCCGACGTACTATGGCCACAAGAGCAATTGACAAGGGCATGCCGATCGAGCAGGTGCAGCGTTTGCTGGGACACCAGCAGATTGATACAACGCTAAGGTACGCTATGGTCAATCAGGAGAATGTGAAGCTGTCACACCGTCGTTTGTTGGGATAATAATTGATGATTACAAACGAAGAATTATGTGATAATATATTCTCGAGTTATTCTGTGCTCGGGGAGCACAAATTTTAATTTGTGGAGATGATAAGATGGTCAATATAACAGATGTAAAACAGATTCTTCAATTTGCAATAGA
>JAFWNE010000005.1:0-40620 GCA_017510505.1 Mogibacterium sp.
AGGACGGATCGGTCGTGATACCGGAGGCTCTGAGGCCTTATATGGGCGGCCGCGAGGTAATAAAGTAAGAAACGTACACCAAAAGCAAAAGAATATATCAAAAGCAAAAAAGTATATCAAAAGAGACCGCTCGCGCGGTCTCTTTTTCATTCTTAGTATCCTGTGCCGACTTTGATCATACCTTCTTCATCCACGCCGGTGATGGTCTCCCCGTCTTCAAGGATGTCGGATATGTGGCTTATCACTTCCATGGAGAGTATCTCTCCCGGGCAGGCGATAGGAGTGCCCGGAGGGTAGGTGATTATAGGGTTATACAGGACCCTGCCCACCGCTTCATAAAGAGGCACGTATACTCCATCGACCGGCACGTCAGCGTAGTCCAGGACTATGTCATCGAAGGAGCGAGGGGTGCGGTCGATGTGCGTCCCGACTCCGTAGCTTGAGGATATATCCTGAAGGGCGTCGAGCAGACGCTCATAGTCATGCCTTACATTGCCGGCTCCGGTCATCAGGAGGACGTACTCGCCGTGGACCATCTCGGAGATGATGCCCCTGTATCGGAGTTCTTTGTCGAGGCGATCGCCTGAGAGGCCGAGCTCCGACATGCTTATGTTTATCTTGGTCGGATCCGGACCTTCCCTGTATCTGTACAGCGCAAAGACTTCTTCATCCTGCGCGCCGGATCCTCTGGCACCGCCTCCGGTCACAATGGTAAGGCCGTTTATCTTTGAGGCGCCCTTATAGAATCCGCGAAGGTCTTCTTTCCAGGCGGCGACGATTTCACGCCACTTATTGCGCATTATCTTTTCGTTTATATCCAGACTCGCCATCAGCAGATATGAAGGGCTGGTGGTCTGCACCATGCGCAGGGATTCACTCACCGCGTCGATGTCCACGCTGTCACCACAGATGTTGAGGATACCGCTTCCCGTGAAACTGAGGAGCGTCTTGTGCGTGCTGTTGACAACGATGTCCGCACCCAGCGATTCGGCAGCGTGCCTCATGTGAGGGATGTATGCCCCCTCTTCTCTGGCGGTCTCGGCGTCGTAGTCGAAGAATTTTAGGTGAGCGCCGTGTGCCTGATCGACTATGAGGAGCATGCCGTGGTCGTGGGCCACATCGGAAAGCACGGCGATGTCGCTTAGCTGTCCGCAGTAATTAGGGCTGGTGATGAGCACGGCTGAAGCGTCCGGGTTTGCTTCGCAGGCGGCCTCGAGCTCATAAGGTGATATCTCAGCCGCTATATTGAAATCCGGATCCGTCTCAGGACGGATATACACAGGATTGATACCGCCGAGGCGAAGAGCGCTGAAGGCGGCATGGTGCGAGTTGCGTCCGAGTATGAGCTTACCGCCGACAGGTACGCTCGAGATGATGGCGGCTATGAGGCCCGCGCTGGAGCCGTTCACCAGCAGCTCCGTATGGCGGGCGCCATACAGCTCTGCGTAGTTATCCATCACGTTACGCAGAGCGCCGCGCGGGCTGTACAGCGTGTCCGCTCCCGGTATCTCAGTGATGTCCCAGGCTGCCGCGTTCTTAAGCAGGGCGCCATAGCCCGCTTCTTCATAAAGCGCGCTTCTGCCCTTGTGCCCCGGCATGTGAAACGATACGTCGTCCTTTGCCGCGTTCTTCATTAAAAAGTCCGAGATCGTGTAGTCTTTCATACCGATATTGTACCCTAAAAGGAACAGTTTTGTACTGTTATGTTTTTGGCAATCATCTTTTTTTGAATCAAATGGTATATAATATGTAAGCTGTTTGACAGCGCTCTTCTTTTGATGTGCAAAAAGAAGGGAAAAAGTAGTTATTGAAAGTGAAAGGTAATGTGTGAAAGGAGTTTCTAAAGGGATGAGCCAAAGGAAACATTTGCCAAGCATCCACGTACCGCATCACAAGAACACGGCCGCATGCGAGACCGTGACGATGCCGATACCGGATGAAGTAAGCATAAGCATGTCCCAGAACATTGGCGCTCCTTGTCAGCCTCTCGTAGAGAAGGGTGATTATGTAAAGGTAGGACAGAGGATCGGCGACGTCGAAGCCTTTGTCAGCGCACCTATCTTTTCAAGCGTCAGCGGTACCGTTAAGTCGATCGACAAGGTCCGCGGTTCAATGGGCGGCTTTGAAACTCACATCGTTATCGAGACAGACAAGAAACAGGAGATCAGCGAAGAAGTCAAAATACCTGAGATCAACAGCTTTGAGGATTTCGTCAAAGCTGCGAGAGACAGCGGTATGGTTGGTCTGGGAGGAGCTTCCTTCCCGACTCACGTCAAGCTGAACCCTAAGAACCTCGATGAGTGTGAGTGCCTCGTAGTGAACGCCGCAGAATGCGAGCCGTTCATCACGACGGATAACAGAGAGATGGTGGAGAACGGTCAGGACGTTCTCGACGGAATGAAATTGATCATGAAGTGGCTGGACCTCAAGAAAGGCTACATCGGAGTCGAGACAAACAAGCCTGACGCGATCGCAAACCTCAAAAGACTGATCGAACAGAACGAGATCAAGGATATCGAGATCGTTCCGCTTCCGTCAAGCTACCCGAAGGGTGCTGAGCGTGTACTCGTTTACGAAGTCACAGGCAAGACGATGAACGCGGGCGTGCTCCCTGCTCAGCTTGGAGTCATCCTCGATAACGTTTCGACAGTCGGAGTCATGGCCGAGTATTTCAAGACCGGCATGCCGATCGTAAGAAGAAGAGTCACGGTCGACGGCGATGCTGTCGCCGAGCCTAAGAACGTCTTCGTTCCGATCGGTACAAGGATCGCGGATGTAGTGGAGTTCTGCGGCGGCTACAAGAAGGAGCCTCGCAAGATCATCATGGGCGGACCTATGATGGGAAGAGCTACAAAGTCCGACGAGTCCCCAACAATGAAGAACACATCGTCCATCCTGTGCTTTGGCCAGGAGATGGCAGAGGTAAAGGAAGAGACAGCATGTCTCAACTGCCAGCGCTGCCACACGGCCTGCCCGTTCGGTCTGATGCCAAGCATCTTTGCCGAAGCATACGAGCACAAGGATGTCGACAAACTTAACAGATTCAACGTCATGCAGTGCATGGAATGCGGCAGCTGCTCATACACATGTCCGGCAAGACGTCCGCTGAGCCTGACTAACAAGCTCGCTAAGATGATGGTAAAGGAGGCGTCAAAGTAATGGCTAATAAGTTTCATGACAATTTGATCGTATCCTCCTCACCGCACATCGTAACGGAATCGGATACAACCAGGCTGATGGGATCAGTGCTTCTCGCACTCGCCCCTGCATGGATCGCCAGCATCTACATCTTTGGCCTCAGGGCCCTGCTGCTGTCGGTCGTATGCGTAGCAGCCAGCGTACTCTTCGAGTACATCTACAATGCAATTACACATAAGAAACAGACAGTCGGAGATCTTTCCGCGGCTCTGACGGGACTGCTGATCGCGTTCAACGTGCCGGCAAACTTCCCGTTTTGGCAGGCCATCATCGGATGTCTCTTCGCGATCGTAGTCGTGAAGCAGCTCTTTGGCGGCATTGGAAAGAACTTCTCCAACCCGGCGATCACAGCGCGTATCTTCCTGTTCATCTCGTTCTCGGCAAACATGTCCACATGGCCTGTGACGAGACTCGCGGAGGCTACTGATGCTGTTACCGGCCCTACACCTCTGGCGCTCTACGCTGAGGGCAATACGGACCAGATCCCGGGACTGATGCAGATGTTCCTCGGATTCCACGGCGGCTCGACCGGCGAGGTCTGCGCTCTGGCTCTGCTGATCGGCGGCATCTATCTGATAGTCCGCAAGGTCATCAGCCCGGTCATCCCGTGCGCGTTCATCGGCACGGTCTTCGTCTTCGGATTTATCGCGACTGGAAGCCTTCACTGGGCACTCTTCCACGTCCTGTCCGGCGGCGTTATGCTGGGAGCTTTCTTCATGGCGACAGACTATGTCACATCGCCTAAACTGCCTCTTGGCCAGCTGATCTTCGGCATCGGCTGCGGAATCATCACGATGAGCATCAGGCTCTTTGGCGCGTATCCTGAAGGCGTGTCCTTCTCTATCCTGCTGATGAACCTCTGCACACCGCTTCTGAACAATCTGTCCTACAAGTTCTATCTGAAGGAGGGAGGTGCTAAGAATGGAAAATAAAACAAGCGCATTCAAGGAATACATCTCGCCTATACTGGTACTTGTAGTCATTTGCTTCGTGACCACTTTCCTGCTGGCGTTCACATACGGCGTCACGGCACCTATCATTGCTGAGAACACAGCAAAGGCTGCCAGCGAAGCACGTATGGAGCTCCTGCCTGAAGGCGACAACTTCAGCGACGCCGGAGCCGATCTGTTCGTCCTTGAAGAGGGAAAGGTATACGCGACTGAAGTCTACACCGCAGATAACGGAGCAGGCATGGTAGTCACAGTCAAGACAAACTCCTACGGCGGAGTGCTGACAGCAATGGTCGGCATCAACAGCAACGGAGAGATCACAGGCGTCAAGGTCACAGACCACGCCGACACACCGGGCGTAGGTACAAAGGCTCACGCAGCAGAGCATCTCTCTCAGTATGTGGGACTCACAGAGCTCGGCAGCGATGTAGTCAAGAGCGACCCGTCCGTTCAGCACGTAACAGGAGCATCCGTATCGTCCGGAGCCGTACACAAGGCCGTTTACTGCGCGCTTGAGCAGTACAAAGCGATGGGAGGTGTTAAGTAATGGAAAAGAAAAGTAAGCTCTCGATACTGACCAACGGTATCATCAGGGAGAACCCTACACTGGTACTCCTGCTCGGAACTTGCCCGTTCCTCGCTACATCTTCATCACTGATCAACGCGCTCGGAATGGGACTTTCGGCTACAGCCGTACTGATTTGTTCCAACATCGTAATATCTATGCTTCGTAAGGCAATTCCTGATAAGGTCAGGATCCCTTGCTACATAGTAGTCATCGCCGGATTCGTAACACTGGTACAGTTCGTGCTTCAGGCTTACGCGCCGGACATCAACAAGGCACTGGGAGTATTCATCCCGCTGATCGTAGTTAACTGCATCATCCTCGGCCGTGCTGAGGCGTTCGCGAACAAGAACAGCGTTGTCGATTCCGCTCTTGACGGTATCGGCATGGGACTGGGCTTCACACTCGCGCTCGCATGCATGGGAGCCATCAGAGAACTTCTGGGAACGGGCTGCCTGCTTGGCTTCACCATCATCCCTAACTTCTCGATCGGCTTCTTCAACCTGCCTCCTGGCGGATTCTTCGTATTCGGAGTACTGATCGCCATCATGCAGGCAGCTACGAAGGGCAAGGCTCTCAAGGCCAAGGGCTTCAGCTGCGGACTCTGCCCGATGTACAATTCGTGCAACACCGCTGAGGCCAACGAGGAAGTTAAAGCAGAGAAAGCTGCTCCTGCAGCTCCGGCAGTATAGGAAGGAGGGCAAGCATAATGGTAAACCTTATAGTTATCTTTATGGGGATAGTGCTTGTTAACAACTTCGTACTGTCCCAGTTCCTGGGAATCTGCTCGTTCCTCGGAGTATCCAACAAGATGAGCTCATCGGTCGGAATGGGCGGCGCTGTCGTTTTCGTAATGGTCATCGCCGAGCTCGTTACATGGCCTGTGATGCAGATCCTGAATAAATTCGATCTGGCTTATCTCCAGACCGTAGTATTCATTCTCGTTATCGCCGCACTCGTGCAGTTCGTAGAGATGTTCATGAAGAAGTACCTGCCGGCCCTCCAGAAGGCCCTCGGTATCTTCCTCCCGCTGATCACGACAAACTGCGCTATCCTGGGCGCGACGATCAACGCAATAAGTTATGGCTATACCTACATCGAATCCGTTGTGTATGCTTTCGGAGCGGGCGTCGGCTACATGGTAGCTATGGTCCTCTTCGCAGGCATCCGTGAGGAGAAGCTGGTAGACCTCGAGGGAGTTCCGACACCGTTCAGAGGCGTTGGTATCATCCTCGTATCCGCTTCGATCATGGCTCTTTCATTCATGGGATTCGCAGGGATGTTCCAGTAAGGAGGTAGAGAGATGAGTGGAGTAATGACCCCGGTACTGTTAGTAGCAGTCATTGGCCTTGTCTGCGCCGGCCTTCTGGTATTTGCCTCAAAGGTATTCCATGTAGCTGTAGACGAAAGAGTCACACAGGTCAGAGAAGTACTGCCGGGCGCCAACTGCGGCGGCTGCGGATTCGCGGGATGCGATGATTACGCGTCCAACCTGGTAGCTGACGAAGAGCTTCCTTGCACAAAGTGCTCCCCTGGCGGAGCTGCTGTAGCCGCTCAGATCGCCGAGATCCTCGGCAGAGCTGCCGGCGCCGCAGAACCACAGGTAGCGCAGGTAATGTGCAACGGAACATGTGAAGCATCCAAGACCGTGCTCGAGTGGCAGGGCATGCAGTCCTGCAAAGGCGCAAAGGGCTGGTTCTCTTCGCCTAACGCCTGCATGTTCGGATGCATCGGACTCGGCGATTGTATGAACGCCTGCCAGTTCGACGCTATCGGAGTAGTAGACGGTGTTGCGAGAGTCAACAGAGAAAACTGCGTGGCATGCGGCGCGTGCGTAGGCGTTTGCCCGCAGAAGATAATCAAGCTCGTACCGAAGAAGAATCAGGTACACGTTCTGTGCTCATCCACAGACAAAGGCGCTGTTGCCCGCAAGAACTGTGACAATGCCTGCATCGGATGCATGAAGTGCACCACGGTCTGCAACTTTGACGCCATCCACGTAGAGGACTTCCTCGCGAGGATCGATGCCGACAAGTGCAAGAGCTGCGGTCTCTGCGCCGCGGTCTGCCCGACCGGTGCCATCAACAGCTTCAAGAAACTGCCTAAAAAAGAGGCAGCGGAAAAGGCTGCGGCAGCCAAGAAGGCAAAGGCCGAGGCTGCGAAGGCTAAGGAAGCCGCCGGAGCATAGGCTGAACAGTCAGCTGATCAAAAAAACCGAAGAGAAGCCGCAAGGCTTCTCTTCTTTTTACGTACTCCTATAAAGATGAGGGATATTTATCAGCAGGGGAAGTTTCCCGGGGAGGGTACTACCCCGCCATAGCTGACCTGTCTGAGCCTGCCGGACTCGCAGATGAACAGTTCGTCCGCCAGGAATACGTCGCTTTCTGTAACAGTCCTGTTGGCGCTCCTTATGATATCCACCAGCCTCTGAGGATCTCCCTCGGTGGCCGGCAGCAGAAGCACTTCATGGATGGATGAAGGCAGCACGTAGAAGCTGCCGCCCATCAGATCGCTTAGGCGCTCCAACATGCCCGGATAGAACAGCACCGCCGCTCCCCAGAAACTGCTCTCATTGCTGAGAACATACAGAGAGACGGGCGGGAGCACCGTTCCGGCCTCGGAATCCAGAAGGTTGATGCTGCCTTCCGGAAATGCCGGGAGCATGTCCGCCAGATCGAATAAAGTCGCGCGGTCATTCATCGAGGAGTCTTCAAGAGCCCTTTCAAAAAGGGCCTCTTTGGTCATGCCGAGTGAGTCCAGAAGACTGTTGGTGATGACCGCGCGGAAGTCACCTGACCTTATTTCCGCTATGAGCGCGAAGCCGCAGCCTGTGTCGAGGTAAGTCACGTCTTTAAGATAATCTCGATTCCCGGACTTGTTCAGAAGTCTTACCCCGAAAAGGCCCTGTCCGGCCAAAACATCCGGATCTATATCGGGGAAATCGGGCGGATTGTGGATATAGCGGTAGGCGTCCTGTACTACCGTGACCGAAAGGTCCTTCAGCGAGCGGCCTTCTTTATACAAGTCGTAGAAATCTTCGACGTAGAAAGTCGGCGCGCATACGGTACCGGGCTCTTTGAAGATAAGGCCCGTGAGTTCGCCCCGCTGTGCCTTAGTGATACTGTGTTCCTCAAGCTCGATCCTGCTGTACGGGGAAAAGCGGGCGACCCCGGCAAGCTCGTCTCTGCAGCTGTTGATGAATTCGTTTTTAAATTCCGTAAAATCCAGCATTTGCGTTTCTCCATTTCGAATAAGGTATTTCAGGTGGACACAGTATGTCAGCAGCAGGCGGGCGGAGTCAAATCAGCGAAAAGAACAGGATCTGTCCGGTAATCGCAAGGTTTCCGGGGCTGATCCGAACAGAAGCCGTGCGGATATTGCCGAAAAAAGTGCCAAAAGTGTCGGAAAAAGGCGGCCGTGTCGTGTACAATAAAGCGAGAAACGGAGAATAATCATGACTGAAGAATATAACAAGGCTCTTAAGGCCGGTGAAAAAGAATACAAGGCAAAACTCGCGGCAGGAGAGTACCCGTACCTGCCGGCGCTCGATGACATAGAGCCCGACGCGGATACGCTGACGCATAAGCCTCTGGGTATCATGGAGATACCGGTGGAACTGATAGCAGGCACAAAGACGCGCTCCAGGCAGAATTCATTTGCCCCGGATTTCATGCCGCTCATTGAACTTGACAGCGAGTTCGCAGCCAAATGGAACAACCTGTACAAGGCTCAGATCAGTGAGGGATTCAATGACCCTATAAAAGCATATGAATACCTTCACAGGTTTTATGTGCAGGAGGGCAACAAACGCGTATCGGTGAGCCGCTTCCTTGACATGCCGATGATCGCGGCGGAAGTGACAAGAGTCGTACCAGAAGCTGAGGTGCTTGATCAGCATCCGGAATACAGGGAGTTTCTGAAGTTTTACAGCGTCGCGCCTGTTTACGATATCGAGCCGACATGGGAAGGAGCATACGCAGAGATAGCCGAGCTCCTCGGCCGGGATCTTGAGGAACCATGGCCACGCGATCTGGTAAGGTCGCTGCGCAGCGCCTACTGGATGTTTTCCATGGCGTGGCGCGAGCTCGGCGACAAGATGCCTGACCTCCCGCCGGGTGACGCGTTCGTCGTCTACCTGCGCATCTACATAAAGGACGCGCTCAACCATCAACCGCCTTCGGTCGTAAGCAAAAAGCTGCTGCGCATAAAGAAGGAGCTCCTTACAGAAGCCAACAAGGAAAGAGTAGCTTTGGTCGAATCATCAGACGAAGCGGTCAAGGCAGGCAGCCTCATAACCAAAGCCGGCAATATCGTGGCAGGCCCGGATTCACTGATCGGAAAAGTGATTCCAACAGTAACGTATTCGGTAAAGAACCCGTTCAAAGCAGCGTTCATATATGATAAAAGCATCGCCGCCTCCAGCAGGATCGCCGACCATGAGAAAGGACGCATCAGGCTTGAAAAGGCGTACGATGGAATGGTAAAGACCAGGTGTTATGAGGATTGCAGAGATCAGGAGAGCTTTGAGGCTGCGGTCAGGGATGCCGCTGAGTGGGGTGCTAAGGCCGTATTCACGACATCACCTGGACAGATCAACGACGCTCTTCGCGCTGCCATAGAGTACAAGGACATAGAGTTCCTCAACTGCTCGGTCAATCTGGCACATCAGGCTGTAAGAACGTACTACGTGAAAATATATGAAGCCAAGTTCCTTGAAGGCATAGTCGCGGGACAGGCCGCTGCTGCGGATGGTACGCACACGATCGGCTACTGTTCGGATTACCCTATTTACGGGACCATTGCGGGCATCAATGCCTTCGCGATAGGCGCGGCAATGGCTGACCCTGAAGTTAAGATCTACCTCGACTGGTACTCCAAACGCGACACCAACTGGTGGTGGGACATGGTGGATAAAGGGATCCACGTGATATCAGCCGTGGACTCGCTGCACGCCGTCGACGGCAGCGACGCGTTCGGCCTCTGCTATGTGGAGCGCTGCAAACCGGGTCAGGGCAACGACCTGTCCGGCACCTGCCGCATCACCAATCTGGCGGTGCCTGTCATAAAGTGGGGCAAACTCTATGAGATCATAGTCAAGACCATGATAGAGGGCACTTACCATTCAAGCCGTGTAGACAAAAAGGACCAGGCCACCAACTACTGGTGGGGCATGATATCCGGAGTTGTGGACATAGAGCTTTCTGACGGACTGTCGCCATATACAAAGAGGCTTATCAGTCAGCTCAGGCAGGACATCATCGACGGACGTTTCGATCTGTTTGGAAGCGAGTTCGACTCAAAGGACATCATCATGATGGATCAGCTCAATGAGAACATCATCGGAGAGATCCCTAAGATCGATGTTCTGAAAGATGAGGCTCAGATTACCGTCAAGTACGGCGGCGTAGAAAAGGCGAAGACAAAATGAAGCTGCTTCTGATCGCGGACCATGAAGAAAGATATCTCTGGGATGACTGGAACCAGGAGACCCGGAAAAAGCTGGCGGACATCGGACTCATACTGTCGGCGGGCGACCTGGATGCCGATTATCTGGAGTTCCTCGTGACCATGCTCAATGTTCCGCTCGTTTACGTGCGCGGCAATCACGACGGGCATTATGATAAAAAGCCGCCGGAAGGCTGCATAGACGCGGACGGGGAGATCGTTGAAGTTGCATGCGGCAAGGGGACCGTGAAGCAGAAAGTCCGCATACTGGGCCTTGGCGGATCCATGAGATACAGGGACTATTCTGAAGATATGTACACGGAAGAAGAGATGTCACGGAAGATAGCGGGTCTGCGGAAGGTGTTTTTACGGGAAAGACTCAAAGGAAAGACGGGCTTCGACATACTGCTCACGCATGCCCCGTGCAAGGGTTACGGAGACATGGAAGACATAGCTCACACCGGATTTGAGTGCTTCAACAGGTTCCTCAGCAAGCATCAGCCGAAGCTGCATGTTTACGGTCATGTGCATGAGGAGTATGGTGTGTTCACGCGCTGCATGACACATCCGTCCGGTACTCTGCTGATAAACTCCAGCGGAAGCTACAAAATGGAGATATAGAAGAATGAAACACATGAAGGTAACGGTACTCGCGGATAATATAGATGGCGAAAACCTGAAAGGCGAGTGGGGCCTGTCTCATCTCATAGAGTACGGGGACAGGACCATACTGCTTGACGCCGGTCTGTCCGGCCTGTTTGCCGAAAACGCTGAAAAGCTCGGCATCGATCTTGAGACGGTCGACTTTGCCGTTCTTTCGCACGCGCACGATGATCACGCGAACGGCTTTGACACTTTCTTCGAGGTCAACAGCCACGCTCCTCTGTATATTGCGGAGGGCTGCCGTGAATACTGCTATGATCTTGTGGACGGCCACTATAATTATGCGGGTATCCCGCGCGGCATCCTGAAGCGCCATGCTGACAGGATAATCAGGGCCGGGTCGGACATGATGATATATGACGGCATCAGGCTGCTGGGCCATACCACAAAAGAACTGGATAAACTGGGGATAGCTGAGAACATGTACCTGAAGCGCGGTCCCCGTGGCTATGAACCTGATGATTTCAGACACGAACAGAGTCTTGTCTTTGAGCAGGACGACGGAGTCGTCGTATTCAACAGCTGTTCACACGCGGGCGCTGACAATATCGTCAATGAAGCGATACAGGCATACCCTGACCGCAAGATAAGGGCGATGATCGGAGGCTTCCATCTTTTCAACAAGAGTGATGATTATGTAAGGGCATTCGCGCACCGACTTGGAAGCACCGGGGTAGAAAGCATCTATACCGGACATTGTACGGGCGACAGGGCGATGACCATACTCCGCGACGAGCTGGGAGATATCGTTCACAGCTTCAGAACGGGACTGGTATTTGAATTATAGAATAAACCCCACGCCTGCCGGCGCGGGGCTTTTCATTTGAGCTTACGCAGCGGGGCAGCAAAGACTGCCCGCTTTTTTATTCGGCAAAGAGGTCTACGAACTGGAAGGTCCTGCAGTCTACCATGCCGCGGTTAGTGAGCCTCAGCTCAGGCAGGCAGGCCAGAGCCATCAGTGCCATGGTCATGTACGGCGAATTGATGGTGCAGCCCATATCCTTCCATGCCGCGTCGAGCTTTGTGATCTTATCAGCGACTACCTCTACCGGCTCATCGCTCATGAGTCCTGCGATAGGCAGCGGCACCAGAGCCAGCACCTTTCCGTCAGCGACAGCGCACAGGCCTCCTCCGCACTCTACCAGAGTGTTGGCGGCCAGAGCCATGTCCTCATCATTCGTGCCCGCTACCAGCAGGTTGTGAGCGTCGTGGGAAACGGTCTGTGCCATCGCGCCCTTGGTGAAACCGAAGCCTTTCAGGAACCCGAGACCTTTCGTCCCGGTCTTGTGGTGGCGTTCAAACACCGCCATTTTTATCACATCGTTATCCGGATCGTTCAGAACAGCGCCGTCCGCGACCTTAAGATCCATGATCCTCTCATAGTCGCCTACACGGTTAGGGATGATCTCCATGACGCGGGTCTTCACGCTTGCGCCGGCGCCTTCAGGAGCCGCGATCTTAAAGCTTTCCGGTGTGATGGTCTCGCCAACGTGCATCGTGTCATAGACCGAAGCAGGGAACGCGGACTTGCCGATCTCGACCGTCATCTTGCCGTTCTCCGCAACGATGTCGCCGTCGATCATCGTACGGGTGATCTGTATGTCATTCAGGTCGTCAAAGAATACGATGTCCGCGCACTTGCCAGGTGTGATGCTTCCCATCTCATGATCCATGCGGAAGCAGGTGGCCGGGTTGATGGTGACATACTGGATGGCCTTTATAGGATCGAGGCCCTCTTTCACAGCGAGGCGGACGATGTAGTCCAGATGTCCTTCGCTGATCAGCGTATCCGGATGCGTATCATCGGAGATGAGGCAGGCGAAGCGGTCCTCTACTTTGTTGTCGAGTATCGCGCGGATTATAACAGGCATGTCGTGCCAGGCGCTGCCGTAGCGCATCAGAGCGTACATTCCGTGGCGCATCTTCTCAAGCACGTCCTCGGCGCGCGTCGACTCGTGGCAGCATCTTACACCTGACGCGATGTAGGCGTTCAGTCCGTTGGCGGTATCAGGCACGGAATAGTGTCCGGTTATGACCTGGTCGGCCTTGAGAGTCTCGGCGAGCTCGCCGTGCACGTTAGGGTCTCCATAGATCACGCCCGGGAAGTTCATCATCTCGCCCAGGCCCATGATGCCGTCCCACGTCATCATCTCGCGGACTTCATCCGGTCCGATGTGCGAGCCCGTGTCTTCAAAGCCCGCAACAGCCGGTACACACGACGGCACATTTGACATAGCCTTGAGAGGCACGCGTTTGCCGTCTTCTATCATGGCTTTTACACCGTCAGGTCCGCAGACGTTGCAGATTTCATGCGGGTCCATGAATATGCCTGTGGTGCCGTGAGGAACTACAGCTCTCGCGTACTCGCCCACGCCGATCATAGCAGATTCTACGTGGATGTGCGCGTCCATGAAGCCCGGGGCGATATACTGGCCGGTCGCGTCGATCACTTTAGTGGCATCGCCAATGCACTGAGCGGCATCGCCAACAAGAGCAATGCGGCCCTCGGCTATCGCGACATCTATGCCTTCCTGAATCTCGCATGTGCATACGTTTACCAGTTTCGCGTTTTTGATGACCGTATCGGCCTTTTCAACACCCATGGCAACGTTTGCCATTTTGAGTGTCACTTCATAGAGCGGCTTTTTACAGAATTTGTTTAGCATTAGGGTCCCTCCTTTTCTATCAAAACAGGGGGCATAATGCCCCCTGAAACATTAACGGTTTCTCGATGCCTTGATGGCCTTGTCCATCTTGCGCTCCGCATCGCGCTTAGCCTCAGCCTCGCGCTTGTCGTAGTTCTTCTTGCCGCGGGCCAGCCCCAGCTCTACCTTGCATCTGCCGTGCTCGTCCAGATAGACAGACAGCGGTACCAGCGTCAGGCCCTGCTGTGTCTTGACTGTACCGTACAGCTTGTTTATCTCTTTTCTGTGCATCAGAAGAGTACGCGGCCTCAGAGGGTCGACGTTGAAGCGGTTGCCCTGCTCGTAAGGCGCGATGTGCATGCCTGTCAGTATCAGCTCGCCCTTGCTTGTGATCTTGGCATAGCTTTCCTTGATGCTGCACGAGCCCTTGCGGATCGACTTGATCTCGGTGCCGGTCAGCACGATGCCCGCCTCATAGCGTTCTTCGATATGATAATCATGGAACGCCTTCTTGTTATTCACGATGACCTTGCGTGTGCGTTTTGTCATTAGAATGTCTTTATCTGATTGAACGGGAAGAGTCTTACAACGACTTTGCCCTTGATAGCATCCCGCGGGACGTCGCCGACCTCAAATCGACGCGAATCGACGCTTCCCGCACGGTTGTCGCCCATGCAGAAGTAATAGCCTTCCGGAACAGTGTAGGTCTCGCCCTCCGCCGGCCTTTCGAATGCAGGAGTGTAGCCGTCACGCAGGTAATTTTCTATGTACGGCTCGCCGTTGATGTACAGCTGATTGTCGGAGATCATTATCTGATCGCCCGGCAGACCGATGACACGCTTGATGAGCAGCTTGTCGCGCCCTGAGTCTTCATCGGTAAGCGAACTCTGGAATATGATGATATCGCCGCGCTCAGGATCGTGCTTCTTATACGCCTGGCGGTACATGATCATGTAGTCGTTTTCATGGAGAGTGTCTTCCATCGAAGTCTGCTTTACGATGGTAGGTCGGATGAAGTAGAGCACCACGCCCGCAAGAAGGACGGCGATCAATATGTCAATGATCAGGCTTTTCAGGAAACTGCCCGCGCCCCCGTTTGAAGATACATCCTGCGCGTGCTGATCTACGGATGCGCCGCTCCAGAAATCCTTGCGGTCTTCTTCCTTCATTGTCGATGTATGGTTGCTCGTCTTATATCTGTCTGCTCTCATGTTCTTTCCTTATCAATAGATGTATTTTCCGCCGAGTCCGGTGAAGATCTCGCGGAAGCGTTTAGGGACCGGCGCGTCGAAAGCCCTTTCGGTCAGATAGCCGAGGCTTTCGGATGCTGCTGCGGAGTCGAGGAACTCGATCCTGTCCGCATGCAGAAGCTGAGTCGTCAGCCCATAGTGTGCCTTGATGTAATTGTTGACAGGGGCCGCACCCCTTGTGGCGTACTTGCTGTCACCTATGAGCGGGTGTCCAACGCTGGCCAGGTGTGCCCTTATCTGATGCGACCTTCCGGTCACGAGCTCTATCTCACAGAGAGTAGCTGTCAGGCCGCTGCCGAAATGAAGGATCTCAAGCGGCCTTACGATGGTCTCGATAACCTTGCCCTCATCGCCTTCTAAGATCTCCACCTTGTTGGCGTCCTCGTCCTTAACGAGTGAGCCGCCAAGATGCAGTTCTTTTTCGATCTCGCCGCAGGCTATGGTCAGGTAGAACTTACGGATATCATCCTCGCGTATCATGCGGCTGAGTTCTCGCATGGCTGCTGCTGTCTTTCCGAAGAGAACTATGCCGGTCGTGTTGCGGTCAAGCCTGTTGACCGGCGCGGGAACAAAGACCTTTTCATTACGCGGGTCGAAGGCGCCTGTCTCTATCAGGTAATCCTTTACCTGATTGGCCAGGTGATCCTTTTTCTCCTGTGAATCTCCGTGAGTAAGCAGGCCGAAAGGCTTGCTTACCATCAGCACGTTGTCATCTTCGTAGACGGTGCCGAAAGTACGTTTTGCCTGTCCGCCGTGATTACTTTTACGTGACCCGGCGCCGAAGCGGTCGAGAGCCTCGTCCGTCAGGTACAGCGTCAGGACTTCGCCTTCATTCAGTATGTACGATTCGTTCCTGCGCTTGCCGTCGACCTTGATGTCTTTTCTGATTGCCTTGTATACCTCGCTCAGGGATGCCCCCGGAAGGTATTTTCTCAGAAAGCGGTCAAGCCTGCGGCCCGAATCGTTTGACGTGATTATAATCTCCCGCATGGTCCTCCTGCGCGCAAAGTGTCGCACATAAAATCTCAATATATTCTAACACGCGCGGGCTTCTTCCTCAACACAGATACATTGCAAATACTCTGCGCTGAAAGTATACTTATAAGGTAACAAAAGGCGCGGGGACTGGGATGCGCGCAGCACGGCCCAAGGGCAGCAAAGGAGAGCGAGATGCTTAACGATTACAATCTCACCATGCTTACGGATTTCTATGAGATCACGATGGCAAACGGTTATTTCAACTCGGATATAAAGGACGCGGAGGCGTGCTTTGATGTCTTTTTCAGACGCGTACCTGATGGCGGAGGTTTTGCCATCATGGCTGGTCTTGAACAGATCATAGCTTACATGAAGCGCCTCAGCTTCACAGAGGAGGATACAGAATATCTCAGAAGCAAAAAATGCTTCAGCGAGGAGTTCCTGGACTTCCTGCTCGATTTCAAATTCAAGTGCGACGTGTGGTCGGTGCCTGAGGGCTACCCGATATTCCCGCACGAGCCTGTCATGATAGTCAAGGGACCGCTGATCCAGGCGCAGTTCGTTGAGACATTCATACTGATGCAGTTCAACCATCAGAGCCTTATCGCGACAAAGTCCAACAGGATCGTAAGGGCTGCTCAGGGCAGACCTGTCATGGAGTTCGGTACAAGAAGAGCTCACGGAGCAGATGCCGCGGTATACGGCGCCAGGGCTTCGTATATCGCCGGCTGCGTCGGAACGGCATGCACCATCGCTGACAGGAACCACTTCGTTCCGGCTCTTGGTACAATGGCACACAGCTGGGTACAGAGCTTTGACAGCGAATATGAGGCATTCCGCAAATACACGGAGATCTATCCGCAGAACGCGACACTGCTGATCGATACATATAACGTACTCAAGTCGGGACTGCCTAACGCGATAAAGGTATTTAAGGAACTTAAGCCTGAAAGGATGGGCGTCCGCATAGACTCCGGAGACATCACATACCTCACCAGAGAGTGCCGCAAGGTGCTCGATGAAGAGGGCCTCACAGACTGCAAGATCGTCATCAGCAACTCACTGGATGAGTACATCATAAGAGATGTTATTCTGGAAGGCGCCAAGGTCGACTCTTTCGGCGTAGGCGAGAGGCTCATCACGGCGAGATCCGAGCCGGTGTTCGGAGGCGTCTACAAGCTGTCCGGCATCTGGAAGGGCGACGAGATGATCCCTAAGATGAAGATCTCAGAGAACGTCGAGAAGATCACTAACCCGGGATTCAAGAAAGTCGTAAGATTCTACGGCAACGACCACGGCAAGGCGCTGGCTGACGTGATCATGCTCAGAGATGAGCCGCTGCCTGACGGCAAGCCATTCGAGATATTCGATCCTAACGCTGTTTGGAAGCGCAAGGTGCTTTACGATTATACGGCCGTCGATCTGCTTGTTCCTATCTTTGAGAAGGGCGAGCTGGTCTACAAGGAGCCGACCATCGAGGAGATAAAGGCGACATGCGCGGAGCAGGTAGACAAGCTTTGGGGTGAGTCGCTCAGATTCGAGAACCCGCAGACATACTATGTCGACCTCAGCAAACCGCTGTGGAACCTCAAGCACGATCTGCTCAACAAATACGGTGCGGACAACCTTTAAGCCGGGCCGCATACCAAAGAGATAACTCAGGAGGCAGGGAGTGATCCCTGTCTCTTTCATAAAGAAGCGTATGACAGGAAAGATCCAAAAGACGATATGTATAATGCTGTGCGCGATGCTGTGCCTGTCCGGCTGCAGAACCGGCCGGAAAGCAAACGCGTCAGTTGACGACAAATACCGTACGACTTACGAGATATTTGTCGGATCTTTCTGTGACTCGAACGGGGACGGCACAGGCGATCTTAACGGCATCCGTTCCAAACTGGACTACATAGAAGCTCTCGGCTTCAATGCGCTGTGGCTGACACCGGTACATCCGTCCGCGACGTACCATAAATATGATGTGGATGATTATTACGCCATCGATCCTGCTTTCGGCACCATGGAGGACTATGAGGCTCTCCTGAAAGAGTGCCACGACAGGGGTATCAAGGTATATCTGGATCTGGTTTTGAATCACACCTCAGATGAGCATGAATGGTTCAGAGCCGCATCGGATTACCTGCATGAGCTTCCTGCCGGCTGGGAACCGGACCCATCATACTGCAGGTATTTCGATTACTACAATTTCACTAGTCAGCCAACAGACGGTTATACACATCTTGAAGGCACTGGATGGTACTATGAGTCGAGGTTCTGGTCCGAGATGCCCGATCTGAATCTGAACAGCGATGCCGTGAAAGATGAGATCCGCAGCATCATGGCGTTTTGGCTTGGAAAGGGAGTTGACGGTTTCAGACTCGACGCGGTAACGTCATATTTCCAGGACGATCAGACAGCAAACACAGAATTCATCCGCTTCCTGACGGAGGCAGCTCACAGCATAGATACGGACTGCTATCTGGTCGGAGAGGCCTGGACTGACCGTGATACAATCACCGGCCTCTACTCTTCCGGCATCGATTCGCTCTTCAATTTTCCGTTCGCCGGCCGTGACGGGCTTATAGCGAAGACCCTCAACGGCACTTACTCGGCTTCGTACTATGTGAAGAACATGGTGCAGGCAGAGAAAGCATACGCGGATGCAGCCCCGGGCTGCGTTGATGCTCCGTTCTACACGAATCACGATATGGACAGGAGCGCTGAATACTATCCGGATGACAGCGGTCCTGTAACGAAGATGGCGTATGCCATGAGTCTGCTCATGACCGGTAATTCCTTTGTATATTACGGCGAAGAGATAGGCATGAACGGATCCGGCAGGGATGAAAACAGACGCGCTCCGATGTACTGGAGTAACGAGGCCTCTGATCCGGACATCTGTACAGGTCCGCCTTACACGGACGAAGTACGAATGAAGTTTCCTTCCCTGGCAGATCAGATGAAAGATGAAGGGTCACTGTATAATTGGTTCAAAGAGGTCATCCGCATACGCAATGAGTATCCGGCGATCGCAAGGGGCGTGACTGAAAACGCGCTGTTCCTGAGCGACGAAAAAACAGCTGCTTTCTTCCGGAGAAGCGATACAGATGATGACCTTTTGATAGTGATGAATCTAAGCAGCCGGACTGAAGAGAAAAACTTAAAAAAGCAGGAAAGGGCTTCAAGCTGAAAGAGGTTCTTGCTGCAAATGGGGAAAGTATAAAGTACAAAGGGAGTACTCTGAACCTGCCTGCTTACAGCATAGTGATATTTACGGTAGAATAACTTTGGGATGAAAGGGGGAAACTGTATATGGGTGGTTATTCCGAATACACGCAATCAGCGCTTGAGATCCTGCGCAATCCTCAGGCCACCATGCACTGGTACGTAGTCCCGCTCCTTCTGATAACGATGTATATCGTACAGAAGCAGCTGCACGAGAAAAACTATAAGGTAGTCCTCGGCGCATTCGCGCTCTGGGGCGTGGATATCTTCAACGAGATCTGGAACTCCATGATCTGCTTCATAAGCGGCTACGCGCCTGTCTGGGGTACGCCGGTCGGCGTGGGAAATACGGCATGGCTGCTGATGATCGGGTACAACATCGAGATATCTTTCATGTTCCTGATCATGGGCGTCACGGTATGCCTGATGCTGCCGGAGGATCCAAAGAAAAAGATCCTCGGCATTAATAACCGCGTATTCCTGTGCCTCGTATTGACGACATTGGCAGTGATCATCGAATGTTTCCTGAACTACTGCGACCTGCTTACGTGGGAGTGGGCGTTCTGGCAGCGAAGCTGCCCATGGATACTGTGGCTGATCGGCTATCTGCCGTTCTTCGCTACGGCATTCTATGTGCACGACAGACCGACGATCAAACAGTCGGCAATGGTTACCGGCGGGATCCTTGGCTTTGACGCGGTGATGATAGTCATCTGCGCCTGCCTTGGATGGATATAAGGAGGTGTGACTATGGCAATTATTTCAGGAGGAGCGCTCGCCGTTCTGATCGGAGCGATCATCATAGACTGCAGCCTTGTCGCGGTGGCATTCAGAGACTTTCTGAAAAAGTGATCCGCTGTATTGACAGACGGCCTTGAAAATGTATAATGAAGAGCGGTCCAAAAGGCCGCTCTCATTACCCATGGGGGTGTAATGGTTTCGACAGGTGTGTGGAACAAAGATAAGCGAGCCGTGGCGGTGATCCACGTTAAAAGTACCCGTTAAGAAGAAACGCTAAAACAAACAACAACTTCGCACTGGCTGCATAGTTCAGCCCCGCGCGTCGGCCCTTCGTCACCTGCAGCGAAGGAATCCGGCGTCATGCATGCAGGGACCTCTTGCGTGATCTCCCGGTAGCGTAAGAGTATCTACGGGATAGCGAGCCCCGAGTTTGCCGTAGGGCGACGGGTAAGCGAAACAGCAGCAAGCGGCTGCGCTCGGAGAAAGTCTTTCGGAAATACTCTTGGACGTGGGTTCGACTCCCACCATCTCCACCACATTTTTGGCTATGGTTATGTCAATCCAGATGCAGCCATAGTTTTTATTTTGGCTGTTTATTTCTGAAGGCACCGTGAATTATTATTCATCTTCCGGTCATAATCTTTTTCTGCTCATATGTTACTATCTCTAAATATACTCAGGTCAGAGCCTGATATCTTTAAAGGAGGTACAGACATATGGCAGGCAGAGAAAAGATAAGGAAGGTGATAAAGAGTCCTACGAATATGAATCCTGAAATCTCACGACTTGCAGGAGAACTGAACAGAGCGCTGAAAGACGAGGAGATAATACCATCCATACAGAGCAGGCTCAGACACAACATTTTGATCATGCCAAAAGAGATACGTGAGGCCAGTGGCATATTGATCTTCGGACGCAGGATAAAAAGCCTGGTCTTTACAACGGATCTGGCTATCATCAAAAACTGTGATGCAGATGCAGTATTCGCTGTTTATCCGTTCACTCCGCAGCAGTCAATAAGCGACGCTATAATACGAGCCGCTGCAGTACCGGTATTTACCGGTATAGGAGGAGGTATAACCAAGGGCCTCCGCTCGGTGAGGCTGGCAAAAGACGCTGAGAGCCAGGGCGCGTTTGGAGTGGTGCTGAATGCCCCGACGAGCAACCGCGACCTTAAACTGGTAGCGACTTCAATCGATATACCGGTCGTGATCACAGTTACCAGCGAGAAGTCAGACATACGTGACAGACTGCGCCATGGTGCGTCTATCATAAACGTCGCTGCAGGAGAGAGGACGCCTGACATAGTCCGGATGATAGATGCGAAGTACCCGGATGTACCGATAATAGCATCCGGAGGGAATACGCCGGAGAGCATTAGAGAGACGATAAGGGCCGGGGCAAACGCTATAACATACACACCGCCGACTACTAAAGAACTTTTCGTGGATGTGATGGAACAGTATAGAGAAAAGTATTAATAGATAAAGCATGATAACTCTATGATACATAGGATGATTTTGTTTTAGTATGGCGATAATGTTTCTGCAGGAGGTGAATGTTTATGAATATTGAAAAAACCGGACAATTCATCGCAGAACTTCGCAGGGAGAAGCAGTTCACACAGGTCCAACTGGCAGATGCTATACATGTTTCTGATAAGGCTGTCTCACGTTGGGAGACGGGAAGAGGGTTTCCGGACATCGACAATCTGGAAGCTCTTTCCGAATGTCTGGATGTCTCAATCGCCGAACTCATCAAAGGGGAAAGGATCAATGAGCCGGTATCCGGAGATGAGCTGAACGATATAGCTTCAGACGGTCTGTCGCTTACCAGAAGCCTTATTGAAAAAAGGAAGATCACGAGTACAATACTGGGATTCGTAATGGGACTGATAATTATCATTATTGCAGTGATACACATGATGAGCCCTATATACATAAAAGATCCGGGTAAAGCGCTGACTATAGAAAAACTATCAGACGGAAGTATCGTGGCCGTGCTGGATAAAAATGTCAGCGGTTATGATATTGACCGTTTTATGGATCAGGACAGCGGCAGATCATTGGCTTTTATAGGATGTTATCGCACGAGGTGGGATCAGCTATCCGGGAAGAGCAGTGAAACCCTGGTGAGAATAGGTAATAAGAATGAGATAGACGAGGTGTATTATTACCCTGCTGATGGCGGTGATGTATTGATTTATGGTGAGAAAGGAGCAACGGAAAACGGAGGCGTTGTGACTCTGCCGAGATTGGTCTATAACTACTGGCTGATAATAGGCGGAATTCTGTCTGCTGCCGGGATCATACTGTACCTGACCTGCCGCAAAAAATACTACGCAGAAAAGATACAGAATGCAGTTCTTCTCCCAGTAGCCTTTACGATCAGCATCCCGCTCTGCCTGCTCGGAAGATTTGATGAGGTATATAACGCAAGTTACTACTTTACCGGGATACTGCTCCTGACAGCCGCAGTATATCTGGTACTGAGAATCATCATATTACTCAAAAAAGGGAAATGCTACCTCTGAGGGCTGTATGTTTTCTGATAATAACGGTATTGTTCCATTAAAAGATACTATTATTCCAGTAGTGAGGGCAGTCTGATGGATCAGATAAAGATAGGACAATATATAGCCAATAAGCGGAAAGCTCATAGTTTGACGCAGGAACAATTAGCTGAAAAGCTTGGCAGGAGCCGAAAAGCTGTATCAAAGTGGGAGCGTGGTGTATGCTTGTTTACCATCAGAGCCTTCAGCCAGGCAGCAGAGTGCCAGTCGGAACAAATGTCGATATCGATGTGAAGAAGAAATAAACTATATAAAAGCCATTAGGTGAACACGATGAAAAACCGACCTACTCAGGCTATGCCATAACCTACGGCTGAGCCCGCAAATGGGTCCGCAGTTTCTTCAGAAACACTGAGAATTCAATACATAGAGCATGGTTAGATTGTGGTCACCTTCACCAATAAAAGCGAGATTTTGAGGAAATCGACCTAACCGGGTATTACTCAGACCTACGGCTGAGTCCGCAAATGAGTCTGCACGGTTTTCAGAAACGTTGAAAAACCAATACTTGGACGTAGGTTCGATTCCTGCTGGAATGCTTGCGGTATTTTGTACCTATGGTCTTGGACTCATACCGCAAGCGGTTCAGAGTAAAAGCTATGGTTATGTCTATATTGATGTATCCATAGTTTTATTTTGACTGTAGTATTCGTCTTCAACCTTGTTTGGTGTCAGATAGCCAAGTCGCTGATGTGGACGGTAATCATTATAGAATTCCACATATTCATCAACTGCTTTTATGCTTGAGTCCGCAACTGAGATAAATCTCTGTAATTGCGTGAATTGCGCGTGAATAACGGTTTTGCTATACTTTTTTTCATGAAAGAATTCAGATTCGCAATTAAAAACACTGTACCGATTTTCTTCACTTATCTGTTTATCGGCATTGCTTTCGGTATTCTCATGAGCGATGCCGGTTATGATGTAGTACTGTCCACGGCTTCCGCTTTTTTCATTTTTGCCGGATCTATGCAGATAGTAATGGTTCCTATGATGACGTCAGGAGCGTCTCTGATCTCAATAGCGATAATGACATTTTTCATCAACGTGCGACACTTGTTTTACGGTATTGGCTTTATCGAACAATTCCGCAGTATGGGATGGAAAAAGCCATATATGATCCTCACACTTACTGATGAAACATATTCCCTGTTATGCTCCGTACGGTATGACCCCTGGCTTGATAAAAACAAGGCTGCTTTTCTGATTGCCTTTCTTGATCATATGTATTGGGTATTCGGCTGTTTCCTTGGCTCATGCGCCGGACAGTTCCTTGATTTTGACATGGAAGGCATAATCTTCTCTGCCACAGCCTTTTTTCTGGTGGTAGTTGTCAATCAATGGCGTCAGCAGCGTTCCAAGCTTCCTTTTTTTGTGGCGGTTGTCTGCTCAGTGGTATTTCTTCTTCTGCTCGGCAAAGACTATTTTATAATACCGACATTGATAGCCTGTCTCTTATCGCTGATGGTTCTTCGAAGGTCAATCGAGACTGAGGAGGGTTCAGATGACGAGTAGTATGTTTTATCCTGTAGCGGTCATAGCTGTAACAGCTCTTGTAACATGGATACTCAGGGCTTTTCCGTTTCTTGTTTTCGGCAACAGGCCATTACCTGAAATGGTCCATTATCTGGGTAAGGTTCTTCCCCCGGCTATAATGACGGTACTTGTTATATACTGCCTTCGCGAAACTTCTTTTGCTCAATATCCATTCGGAATTCCTGAAATCATCGCAAGTCTTCTGGTGATCGTTCTTCAGTGGATCCGCGGGAATATGTACCTTTCGATTGTGACCGGGACCGTTTGTTATATGATCCTGATTCACCTTTTATGATTTACACCATTAGGATTTCCAAAAGCATCATAGCTCAATCACTTTCAGCGTAAAAATCGAGATTTTGAGTAAACCAATCTGATCAGATAATGCCCGGACCTATGGCCGGGTTCGCAAATTTGTCCGCAGGGTTTTCAGAAATGTTGAAAATCCAATACTTGGACCCGAGTTCGATTCCTGTCATCTCCACCAATGATGATTGCCCTGGAATAACTCCAGGGCATTTATTGTGCATTGATTATGCTATTATTAAACGTAAAGCAAAAATCTGGACCTCCGGGAGAAAACAGAATGAAACAATACATTGTAGACGCGTTTACAAATACACCTTTTGCAGGGAATCCGGCTGCGGTCTGTGTCATGGAAAGCTGGCAGTATCTGAAATCGTAGCTGAACTATAGAACGTGATTTGCGGATATGAGTGAGAAGAGCAAACAACTATATGATCTTATGCTTCAGAAAGGTTATCCGGAGGCATTCTCGCGGCTCATTTGTCTTGAGATGAATACTGATTTCACTGCTGAGAGGATGATCAGTTACATCTGCAGACAGGACAGGTACAGGCTTGAAGATATTGCGGACGAGATGCTGGCGATCAAAGACCTGAGAGACCACATAGCGAACAAACATATCTCTGATCACGCGCAGGCCAGCGTCAATGACCTTTACAGAAACTTCAATGAAGACTAATAAAAGCCCCGGAGCAAAAACTCCGGGGCATTTTGTATGCGGCAGATATGGTATTATTGATATGATATTATTATAGAAAACAAGAAAAGCTGACATATGAACAAGATACTCAATAAGCTGACAGATCATTTTGAGGATAAGCGAAAGCTGGCCTGCATAACCGCGGGCCTTTTCGCGCTGGGCATCCTTGTATTTATAATCAACAATACCGTGCTGTTCTTTGTGGATGAAGAGGCGTATTTCTGGCCGAGACTCTGTATGAAGGGTGTGACAGACATTAGCTGGGTCGCGGGCGCCGTGCTTGGAACCAAGTACTACCCGACCAAACGAAATAATCTGCTGATGCCGACGCTGATCTTCTATTTCCTGGGGGATATCGCAGTGTTCTTTTCCGTGCCGGTGGGCGGCGTGTTGTATGCCTTTGGCCATGTGTTCATGCTTCTGGCCATAGTCGAAACTACATATATCCGCCTGTGGCAGAAGATAGTATTCATCGTGAGCCTGCTCATACCTGTCGTTGCCCTGACCAAACTTGTCGACCAGCCGCTGCTGTTAATAGTCGGATTGATATATGGGGCGATAATAGTGGCAGTGATGGCGTTCTCTCTTTCGAACCGCTACTACTGGCTCGCGGGAATCGTATTCACATTATCGGATTTTACAGGACTGCTGCGTCTGCAGCTCATGGATAATAAATATACGTATGTAGTAACGACATTTATATACTTTGCCGCGTTCTTCATGCTCTGCATATCCGTGTTCAGCATACAGCGCAAGGAGGTCGTCACATGGAACGACCTGTTTACGATGCTCAAGGCAGCGAAGCAAAGCCATGTCAGGTTCTGGGTGTGTGGAAGCTGGGCCCTGGGTATCATCAAGGGCAACCGTAGATACTCATACGAGGCGATCGACGTCGCATATGATGTTGCGCAGGAAGACGCCTTCCTGATGTGGCTGAAGCATGGCCGCTTTGAAAAAGAATACGGCAATAAAGGACTGGCAAGCAGGTACTACAGCGAGAAATACGGAACCCTCAGGGCATATCCGTGCACTTTCAATGAAGATGGGTCAGCTGTCATGGTAACCGAGAAGGGACATCAGTTGGAACTCGACGAAGGCTTCTTCAGGTTAGTCAGAGTATTATTCAGAAAGGTCCCATGCATCGTGCCGGGCGGCATAAGGCAGATAAAGGAATTGCTGAACGAGCAGCAAACGGAGAGCCCTGACAGGACCAACAGATAAGATAAGAAGGGGACAAATATGGAAACGACCTATACCCAGGCACAGCCGGAATCTCAGAACAATGAATGGAAGGCCTCGTGGCATGACGAGTACTTCAAGTGGCTCTGCGGCTACGCCAATGTTGGCGGCGGTCATCTCTTTGTGGGTGTGAACGACGACGGCTTCGTAGTAGGCCTGAAGAATTACCGCAGACTGCTGGAGGAACTGCCTAACCAGATCAAGACCAAGATGGGCATCATCGCTGAGGTCCGCTATCACAGCGCTGAGCGGCGCGGCGTCAACATACGCTACAACACAGACGGCACAAAAGAGTCCAACAAGAAGATCCCGGCCGAGATAAGAGACAGGGACAAGAACCTGTATGCCGCAGGCATCTTTGAACCAAAGGACAAGCAGCAGGAACTGAAACTCAAGAAGTGGAAGTCCGAGGAGCCGGTAATAGTCAATCAGGACGGGACGCTCGACTATCTGGAGATAGTGGTGGAGCCTTACCCGCACATGGTATCGTGCGACGGGAAGGCATACAAGCGCTCCGGCAGCACGCTCCAGGAACTGAACGGTATAGAACTTGAGAAGTTCATACTTGAGCGCAGCGGCAAGACCTGGGACGAGGTGATAATGCCGACCGCCAAGATAGATGAACTGGATGACAGCGCCTTCGACATATTCAGGAAGAAATCTGACAGGTCCAGGGAGGATATCCTGCAGGATCTCAAATGCGTCGACAGAGAAGGACATCTCTGCAGAGCGGCATTGCTCTTCTTCCATCCGGATCCGGAGCAGTACGTGACTGGCGCGTTCATCAACATCGGCTCGTTCGATGAGTTGGGAGAAATTGTCCACTACGACACGGTCCGAGGACCCTTCCTCACGCAGATCGACACAGCCGTGGACCTGATCTACTCAAAATACATGAAGCCGGATATCATAGACGATGAGACTCAGTGGGTAGAGACATACTTCTGGCCAAAGGAAGCTTTCCGCGAGGTGCTGATAAACGCGGTAATCAATAAGGATTATCAGAGCGGCAATCCGATACAGATAAAGGTACGTGAAGACAGTGTCAGCGTGTTCAATGAGGGCCGCTGGCCGGTCACCAGGCTCGGCGTAGAGGATGTCTACAAGGATCACTCCTCGTATCCGGCAAATCCTAAGCTCGCAAGCATCTTCTTTGCGGCAGGCGAGACAGAGACCTGGGGAGTCGGCTTCGATAAGATAAGAAGAGAATGCGAAAAGGCAGGCGCTCCGCTGCCGGTCATAGAGATCGGCGATGAGTCGACACCTGACAAAGGCGTCACAGTGCGCTGTAATTCGAAATAGGCACTTTTATACAAATAATGGAGGGATAATATGGCAACGGTAAATGAACTCATTAAGCAGTATGATACTGATGAAAAACTCAAGGCGGAGGTAGATGAGATCCTTGCTGACAATAAGATCACGTTTACTGAGTTCGTGGATTTTGTGAACAAGCACGATGTGGAAGTATCGCTCAAGGACTTCCATAAGATCATCAAAGAGGCCAAGAAGGCCGGCCTGATCAAGTAACCATGGCTGAGCGTAAAGGCGACAACCAAAAACTGAAGATGCTGTACCTCGTCAAGATCTTCCATGAGGAGACTGATGACGGGCACGCTCTTACCATGCCTCAGATCATTTCGAAACTGGAGGCGTATGGTGTCAACGCGGACCGCAAGACTATATACCGCGACCTTGAAGAGCTTCGCAGATTTGGGTTCGACATCATCACGACCAAGGAAGGCCGCAACTGCTACTACCACCTCGGCAGCCGCGACTTTGAGCTGCCGGAACTCAAGCTCCTGGTGGATTCGGTGCAGTCTTCCAAGTTCATTACCGATAAGAAGTCAAAAGAGCTGATCAAAAAACTGGAGTCGCTGGTGAGCAGGCACGAGGGTTCACGCCTGCATAGGCAGGTGATCATCGCAGGGCGCGTCAAGACCATGAACGAGAGCATCTACTACAACGTAGACAAGCTGCATGAGGCGATAGGCGCTGACAGGCAGATCCGTTTCAAGTATTTTGACTGGAACCTTAAGAAAGAGATGGAGCCGCGTTATGACGGACGCTGGTACCGTCTGAGTCCTTGGGCGCTTATGTGGGATGATGAGAAGTATTATCTGGTCGCATATGACTCCACACACGACAAGGTAATCCACTATCGCGTCGACAAGATGACCGACATACGTGTCATTGATGAAAAGCGCGAGGGCAAATCTGCTTTCAAGGAATTCAACATCGCGCATTACACCAACACGCTGTTTGGCATGTATGCAGGTGATGAGACCAAGGTAATGCTGGAGGCGGAGAACCGGCTGGTGAGCGTTATAATAGACCGCTTCGGCAAGGACATAATCATAGTGCCGGTCGATGATGAACATTTCAGGACCACGGTGACGGTCGCGGTGAGCAAGCAGTTCTTTGGCTGGATCATGGCGATCGACGGAGATGTTCGCATAGTGGCGCCGGACAGCGTGGTAGAGCAGATGAAGAAAAATATAAAAGAACTATCACAGCAGTACGGTATTTAGGCCGGCTGCGGAGGGAGGATTTTAATGGACGCTGCCGAGATATTGGCATCATTGTTTGCGCTGTTCTGGTGGGTAGTGCTGACAGTATCATTTGAGAAGGACAGGAGCAGGTATCGCAACTGCTACTTCCTTTTCTTTGCGCTGGTTTCCACGGTCGTGGCAGCCACCATGTTCGCGGACGGGCATGAGGCCGAGACACTGCTCACGGTGGCTGTGCTGACGGGCATAGCTATCTTTCTGGTGCCTGTCTTTCTGATCCATAACGGTGTGATCATGTATAAAAACGAAGGCCGAAGCCTCTCCAATATGCTGTCGCTGCTGTTTGGTATAGCGATAGGACTGGGCGAGATAGGCACGGTCTATCTGGTGCTGACCGGCTGGCATACGGATTTTGCCGCGAAACACAGCATACTGACAAACATCATCGCGTTCATTTCGCTATCTGTTATTTATGTATCGGTGAGCTTCCTGCTGTTCCTGTTCTATTCGCTGTTCCTGATGATCCTTCCGCGCAAGAAGGACTTTGACTACGTGATAATTCACGGCGCCGGACTGCTGGAAGGCAATAAGGTATCCAGACTGTTATCCGACCGCATCGACAAGGCCATCCTGGTCTATTCGACGGATCCGTCGCCTACGATACTCATACCATCAGGCGGCAAGGGCGGAGACGAGACCATATCCGAGGCCGAGGCCATGGCAGAGTATATGCGTGAGAAGGGGATACCGGAGAGCGATATCCTGCTTGAGGATCAGTCGGCTACGACACTTGAGAACCTGGAGAACTGCAAGGCTCTCATTGATGCGCGCGAGGGCCGGAAGTACACGGCTCTGGTTACGAGCAATTACCACGTCTATAGGGCGTTGAGGTATTGCCGCAAGATAGGACTGAAGTGTACAGGTATCGGCAGCCGCGTAGCGGCATACTATTGGCCGAGCGCGCTGATCCGTGAATACGTGGCCATCCACAGGGAGCCGAAACACCTGATAGCCTTCCTGGCCGGATGGGCGATAGTGGCTGTGTTCCCGTTCCTGCCTTCACTATAAAGATCGAAATAGGGCAACAGCCCTGTTTTTGTTGCCTGAAGGGCGTTTTTTGACCTATATACCTTTGTAATATATGGCCATCAGGTACACTCAAAGCTTTTTCTTAGCAGGAGGTGAACACGATGGTCAACACAAAGGAAGTAATGAGACATGTCGCAATAATACTGACGGTATTCGCAGTAACGTTTTTTCTGGGCGGTATATAATCAACACAAATGTTAGCAAAAGCACATATCACTATAGGAATGGCAGCGGCATTAACGATAGCGGCGCCGGACTCGATCCCGGAAACATTGCCGGTAATCACGGGGGCATCCTTAGGGTGCCTCATTTGTGATCTGGATTGTGATAACCCTCGTGAGAGGCAGGATTCTTCACATTGGAGAATAGTGATGTTCGCAGTCGCGGCTGCCGCTCTCTTTGAGGACTATCACATAGACGCGGGAATGTGGCGCTCGATCGCGCAGAGCGGATCATACCTTTGGTGCGCAGGCGTGGCAGGCTTTGCGCTTACCTGTGCTTTCGCGAGTGTCTCGAGCCATCGCGGCTTTTCGCACTCGCTTGCCGCACTGGCTCTTGAAGCATTTTCGCTTTGGCTCATATTTCCTGCGGCGGCCGTACCGTTTGTGATCGCCTTCGCGTCTCACCTGATACTGGACATGACAAACAAGCGGCCCGTCCGGATATTCTATCCCGCAAAGAAAGGGATCAGTTTTGGCTGGTTCTACGCCGACAGGCTGGCCAACAAAGTATGCGCCGCCATCGGCAGCTTGTGGCTCATAACGGAAGTACTGTTCTTTCTGAGGCAGCACTGAGATGAAATCGATAGCATATAGACCTAAACCAGCGGCCTATGTGCTATTATTAGTTAGCAAACATTTCAGAAAAAGAGAAAGACTATGAGCAGCAATTATTGCAGAGAATGCGGCACCAAACTGGTACCGAGAGAACTTGAGAATGAAGGGATAGCGCCGTACTGTCCCAAGTGTGAGCAGTATAGGTTTCCGCAGTACAATGTGGCGGTCAGCATGATCGTCGTGAACGAGGAAAAGGATGAGATACTGCTGATCCAGCAATACGGCAGACCATCGTACATATTGGTCGCCGGCTATGTAGGCAGGGGCGAGTCACTTGAGGACGCTGTAGCCAGAGAAGTCCGTGAGGAGACCGGCATGACCGTGTCGCATATGAAGTTCAACCGTACGCAGTTCTTCGAGAAGTCGGACACATTGATGTGCAATTTCACGGCATTCGTAAAGGACTCGAGTGAACTGGATACTAACTATGAGATAGATTCGTATGCGTGGTTCACGCGTGACGAAGCAAGGGCCAACATCCGTCCGAATAGTCTGGCGGAGTACTTCCTCGTATCGTATCTGGATGAGTGACGGGAGATAAAATGAGCAGAGCAGACAGAGCGGAAGAATTATTCAGACAAGGGTATAACTGCGGTCAGTCGGTATTTGCCGCGTTTGCGGATGTGCTTGGAATGACGGTCGAGGAAGCCGCAAAGATAGCGAGCCCGTTTGGCGCGGGATTTGGCAAGCTCAGAGAGGTATGCGGAGCGGTGTCCGGCATGACGCTTGTCACGGGATACCTGAGGGGCTATTCGGATCCTGCAGACTATGAGAGCAAGAAGGAAGTGTACGCGCTTATCCAAAAGATGTGCGCCGAATTCGAAGAACGCCAGGGCTCTATCATCTGCAGAGAGCTGCTGGGTCTGAAAAAGGGTGAGGATACAGCTGAACCTGCCGTGCGTACGGAAGAGTATTACCGGAGCAGACCGTGCATCGGCGCGTGCAGGACGGCGGCAGAGATAGTAGAGAAAGAGATACTGTAAAAAGCATGAAGACAATAAACGTTGTTGCAGCAATAATAGTGAAGGACGGCAAAATCTTCGCGACTCAGCGCGGCTACGGCGACTACAAGGACTGGTGGGAGTTTCCAGGCGGCAAAATAGAGCCGGGCGAGACGCCTGAGGAAGCGCTCGTGCGCGAGATCCGCGAGGAGCTTCATGCTGAGATAGAGGTAGGAAGACTAATTGATACCGTGGAATACGACTATCCGAAGTTCCACATGGTGATGCGCTGCTATCTATGCAGGCTGATCTCGGAAAAGATCGAACTGGTAGAACATGAGGCGGCGCGATGGCTCAGCATGGATGACGTGTGGTCGGTCAAATGGCTGCCGTCCGACATAGAGGTGATAGAGAATCTGTTTGGAGGACAGTTTTGCGCGGAATGACTGATTACAAATTGATGAACAGCCAGCTGATGAGTCTTTCAGATGGCGTGGGGTGGGACATCACCATACTGTCCAACGCCGCCGCTTTGCTGTGGGATTCACTGGAAGACATAAACTGGGCGGGATTTTACCTGGTCCGCGGCGGCAGACTGGAGCTTGGTCCTTTCCAGGGCAAACCGGCCTGCACGGTAATTGAGATCGGAAAAGGCGTATGCGGTACGGCCGTGGCTCAGGATCGCACTCAGCTGGTAAAGAACGTGCATGAGTTTCCGGGACACATAGCATGCGACTCGGCCAGCAACTCCGAGATAGTCGTGCCCATGCATGCCGGCGGGAATATCTGCGGCGTGCTGGACATAGACAGTCCTATTCTCGCCCGCTTTGATGAAGAGGACAAGGCGGGACTTGAGGAGTTTGTGCGCATATTGGAATCGATACTGGAGAAATAACGATAAAAGATGAACTGGGAGATCCTTGAAGACAAACTGACCGCTCTTGGAGAGAGCGAAATGCAGATGTTCAGGTTCCTGCTGGACAGACCTGCCGGCGTGATCCTGACCGTTGAAACTGACAGGATGCTGGCAAGACTGCTTGCGGCAGAAGAACTGGCAGACATGGACGGCGACAAGGTGGTGATACCGCCCCTGGTACGCCGCGGATACAACAGTATCTGGACATCGGACCTGGAACTTAAATGGCAGAAGCGCAACTGGATGTACAAGTGTCTGGAAGCGGGCCAGTATCTCTACGGCGTGATGACATGGGACGTTCTGGAGCAGCTCTTCCGGCTGGCATATCCGAACGCGGACGCGAAAGAGATCTGCGATCTTTTCGATAGTACACCTGCTAACAGCCAGTGGTTCACCGAGCGTGACGGCAAGCTGGTGCTGAACGGCTTTGAGAAAGACGATTACTATAAGTTTCTTGAAGAGCAGATACAGGGCGACGTAGACTTCTACATCCCTTCCAAAGCCGAAGTGGAAGAGCTGTATGAGCAGGGATGCCTGATCAGTCGCGAGTCGCATGCAAAGCTGAGGGATTTCATTGCCGAAACATTCGGCTGCGACAAGGACACTGCGTCGTTCAAGGTCCACGACCTTTACGAGGCGGTCAACAGTCATGTAAGGATGAATGACGCGGCAGAGGCATTTGCCGCGGATGAGTCCGGACAGTTCAGGTTTCCTTCTGATGAGATAGAAGTGAAGTTCTTTGAACTCTACATGGAGATGAGTCGTGAGTGCCGCATCCGTGACAACCGCGGACACGACTATTACGAGATGGTAGCGTTCATGTCGCTGAAAAACCGCGCGTCAGCAAATACTGCCCCTGTAAAACGAGTCAAGGTCGGACGCAACGATCCGTGCCCTTGCGGCAGCGGAAAGAAATATAAGAATTGCTGCGGCAAAAACTGAGGATAGGCCATGGGACTGTTCAATAAGAAGAAAAGCGAATATCCGAAGATGCCGGAAGGCTGCGAGCCTGTTCTGAGATGCAGCATCTGCACCGGAGAACAGACACTCTGCGCCAGAGACACTGAGACCGGAAAGCTGCACGAACTGATGCTCATCAGAAGGCCGGAGCAGCTTGAAGGCTTTTGCGCGGAAAACGGCATATCACCGGAGAACATGATAAAAATATACTGAGTATTGGAGACCAAAAGACAAGGGGATGATGATATGAGAAATCATGAAGTAACGACGGTACAGCCGCTGCTGGATGCGCAGGGCGAACTCAGGGAGCCGGGCTGGTCGCGCGGACTGGTGCAGAAATACAACAGAGCGGACATCAAGGCGCCTAAATTCCGTATAAAGGAATGGGACTATTATCTTGTGACGGGCAAGGACTTTGCTGCCGCGTTCACTATATCTGATGACGGCTACATCGGCCTGCAGTCGGTCTCGCTGCTGTGGCTCGGCGATGGGCCATGGGAGCACACGGAGACCGTTCTGAACGCCTTCCCTATGGGCAAGCTGAGACTGCCGAATGACTCATCGTACGGCACAACAAAGTACAGCGACAAAAGGCTGCAGATGAGTTTTGAGGTGAAGTATCAGACAAGGCACCTGAAATGCCATTTTGAGAACTTCAAGGATGAGAAGCCTCTGGATGCGGAGATCGTCCTTGAACAGCCTCCGATGGACACGATGGTGATCGCGACGCCTTGGCCTGAGAAGCACGCTTTCTATTACAACCAGAAGATCAACTGCATGAGGGCGTCCGGCTGGGTAAAGTTTGACGGCAAAAAGTATGAGTTCGATCCTAAGACCGACTTCGGAACGCTCGACTGGGGACGCGGTGTATGGACATACGACAACACCTGGTTCTGGGGATCGGGCAACGCAGACGTTGACGGCAACAGCTTTGGCTGGAACATCGGCTACGGATTTGGTGACACGAGCGCCGCGTCCGAGAACATCCTCTTCTGGAACGGCAGGGCCCACAAGCTGGATGACATCATTTTCAACATTCCGGAAAGCGGATATATGGACAAGTGGACGTTCACCTCTTCTGACGGGCGTTTCGAAATGGAATTCGAGCCTGTGCTCGACAGGGCCGCATGCCTCGACTACAAGGTGATAGTTTCCGATCAGCATCAGGTATTTGGAAAGATGAGCGGCAAGGCGGTCCTTGACGACGGTATGGAAATAAATATCAAAGATGTCCTGTGCTTCGCCGAGAAGGTACATAATAGATACTAGAGAAAAAACAGAAACTATTATTGAAAAAAGCGTTTATAAATAGGCTCGGAGAGGCAAAATCCCCGAGCCATTATTATGCCTTCTGTGATACAATTTATGTGATATGCGGACTTTTTAATCAACGCATTATTGTAAGAGGGAGAAAAATAAATGGAAACCAGACAAGACAAGCTTTTGAGGCTTGCGTCCGAGATGGCGAACAAAGGCGAACTGAAGATCACTCCGGATTGCGCAGAGTATCAGCTGCTCGATTACCTGCTGACAGATGAACAGCTTGCGGTGATGAGCGAGATGAAGCTCGTCATGCCGTCCACAGCCAAAGGACTGGCAAAGAAGACGGGAATGCCGGTCGCGAAGGTCAAGAGAATACTTGAAGAATGCGCTGACAACGCCTACTTCATGGATGTGAAGCTCGGCAAGGGCGGCGCCAAGATCTATCTGCTCGTTCCTTTCGCGCCTGGAATCTTCGAGTTCCAGCTGGCAAGAAGCAATGAGTATAACGAATCGCATCCTGAGATCTCGTACTTGTTCCAGAGGCATGCCTTCGAATCGTATGGACAGGTAGCCGCATCGATGCCTATGGGCGTCGGCATCATGAGAGTAGTACCGGTAGAGAGTGCGCTGCCGGCAGGAACCAAGGTCATGACCATGGAGAGACTCAGCACGCTGATCGAGACTACTGTCGGCGGAGCTTTCTGCAGAGTGCCGTGCCAGTGCCGCAGGGTCCGCCGCATCATGGGCGAGGGTACAGGCGACCTCGAAGACGGAATGTGCATCTACATGGGTCTGCTCGCTGAGACGATGATCCGCCACGGCCGCGGAGAGAAGCTCACCAAGGAACAGGTCTATGAGCATCTCGAAAGAACAGAAGCGCTTGGCTGCATCCACCAGATCACCACGCTCGAGAGCGGCATCTCGTTCGCGATCTGCAACTGCCAGCCGCAGAGCTGCATGGCCATCGGAAGCGCCACATACTACGGAGCGCCTAACATGGTACGCAGCAACTATGTCGCCGAGATAGACAAGGAAAAGTGCGTGGCCTGCGGACAGTGTGTAGAGACTTGCGCAAACAACGCTCTCAGGCTTGGACAGAAGATCTGCTCAAAGACACCTATCGTTCAGATCCCTACAGAACTTCCTGATGAGCAGGAATGGGGTCCTGAAAGATATGACGCTGATTACAGAGATCACAGAAAGAACGTGGTCGAGACGGGTACATCGCCTTGCAAGACCACTTGCCCTGCGCATATCGCGATACAGGGATACATAAGACTTGCGGCTCAGGGCAAGTATATGGAAGCCCTGGAGCTCATAAAGAAAGAGAACCCGCTGCCTGCAGTCTGCGGACGCATCTGCCCGCATAACTGCGAGAACGAGTGCACAAGAGGCGAGATCGACCAGGCTGTCGCCATCGACGAGGTCAAGAGATTCATCGCCGACAGGGAGATCGAGGCTTCGAAGAGATTCATCCCTCGCAAGCTCTGGGATCACGATAAGAAGATCGCCGTCATCGGCTCAGGCCCGGCGGGAATCTCCTGCGCTTATTATCTGGCAGCAGGCGGTTACAAGGTAACTGTATTTGAAAAGGAAAAGAGACCTGGCGGAATGCTGGTCAATGGCATCCCTGCGTTCAGACTTGAGAAGGACGTTGTTGAGGCTGAGATCGATGTGCTGAGAGCTCTCGGAGTCGAGTTCAGATGCGGCGTTGATGTCGGTACTGACGTCACCATCCCGCAGCTGCGTGAAGAAGGCTTTGAGGCATTCTACCTCGGCATCGGACTGCAGGGCTGCGGCAAGCTGGGCATCCCTGGAGATGATGCAGAGGGAGTCATCCCGGGTGTTGAGTTCCTGAAGGACATCAACCGCGGCAATGACGTCGAGCTCAGCGGCGATGTGGTAGTCATCGGCGGCGGAAGCATAGGAGCTGACGTTGCGCGTACGGCAAAGAGATACGGCGCAAAGAAGGTCGACCTTTACTGCCTCGAGTCCTACGATGAAATGCCTATGGGTGAAGAAGACCAGGCATACTGCAAAGAGGACGGCATCACGATCCACGACGGATGGGGCCAGACCGAAGTCGTCACGACAAAGGCCGGCAAGGTAAGCGGCATCAAGTTCCGCAAGTGCGTGAGCGTCAAGAACGCTGAGGGAAGATTCGATCCTAAATTTGATGATAATGTCACGGAAGAGGCAAAGTGCAGCACCGTACTGTACTGCATCGGCCAGAGACCTGACTGGGGCAAGTTGCTGACTGGCGTCAACGTCGAACTCACGGAAAGAGGCTTCGTCAAGGCAGATCCTCTGACATATCAGACAAGCGAGCCTGACATCTTCGCGGGTGGTGACATCTACACGGGACAGAAGTTCTGCATCGATGCCATCGCTGCAGGCAAGGAGGCTTCGATCTCTATCAACCGCTTCGTATGGCCGGGTCACAGCCTGACTCTCGCGAGAGACAAGAGAGAGTACACGGCGCTCGACAAATCCGATCTCGACTTCGATCACATCAGCTGGGACAACATCAAGCGTCAGATGCCTGGTGTCGATAAGGCAAAGGTAGGCACAAAGCGCAATGAGAGCCTCACGTTCACAGAGGAGCAGCTGAAGGCTGAGACAGCGCGCTGCCTCGGATGCGGAGCTACTCAGGTAGACCAGAACAGATGCATCGGATGCGGAGTCTGCACAACAAGGTGCATATTCGACGCTATCCACCTGATCAGGAAGTTTGATGAGCCGGTACATTCGATCCGTTTCCGCGGACCTTACGTTGAGAAATACCGCAAGGACCGTGAGATGAAGATCGCAGTCAAGAAGTTCATAAAGGAAGACAACAACAGAGGCGACGCAAGCAAGCGTTAAAGGAGCAAGAATGCACGAGCTTACGCTGCTCTACGGCGTTGTCGATAAAGTTGGAGAAGTAGTAAAAGAAAACGGCCTCGATCACGTGGATGCCATTGTGATCGAGGTCGGAGAGGCTACGTCCGTGATCCCTGAGTTCCTGCAGGACGGTTACGAAGTCATCTCGGATGACTATGACTTTCTGCGCGGCTCGGAGCTCATCATAGAAAGGATCACTGCAGTCGGACGCTGCCGGCAGTGCGGCACGGTATTCCCGATAGTCGCAAACAAGGGAATATGTCCCGAGTGTGGTAGTTTCGACAAGGATATCATTGAGGGCATGGACTTTTTCATACGTGAAGTCCGCGTCATGGAAAATCAATAGGGTTTAAAAGGGGACGGGTTTTCTATGGTCACATTCATGATGATACTTAAAATGTCAGCAGTTACGTTGGTATACGTCATACTGACATTTTTGGTATGGAGAAATCTTAAGGACAGGGAGATCACGTCCGATCTTAAGGTCGCGATAGGTCTGTTTTACGGGATCCTCTCGGTCATGTCGACCCACTTCGCCATCGACTACACCGACATGCTGCTCAATGTTCGTGATCTGGGTCCGATGTGCGCGGGTCTGTTCTTCGATCCGGTATCCGGCATCATTGCCGGCCTGATAGGCGGTGTTGAGCGTTACATTGTGGGAACGTATTTCAGCATAGGCGAGTACACGCGAGTGGCGTGCAGCGTATCCACCTGTCTTGCGGGATTCTTCGCAGCCTTCATGCATGTCTTCATCTTCAAAGGGAAAAAGCCTTCTGTCACATACGCGTTCTTCATGGGCGCGGCTATCGAAGTCTTCCACATGTATGTGGTGCTGATCACGCACAGGAATGACATGAGCATGGCGTTCTATGTCGTAAGGGTATGCTCGGGCCCGATGATAATCTTCAGCGGTCTGGGACTGGCGTTGATCTCGGCTGTCATCAAGAAGAGCCTGGGCGAAACGCACAGTCCGTTCCGGGCGATCCCACCGCGGGAGGTTTCTGTTTCGAACAAGTTCCAGGTATGGCTGTTCGGAGTCACTGTCGTTGTGCTTGCCATCAACTTCGGCTTTACCTATGCCATGCAGACACAGGCGGCGCTGCAATCAGCAAAAGTTGACCTGAAGACAGCGGGGATGGACATAAACAAATCCGTCAGCTGGATACATGATCAAGGCGGTAAAGCAGAGAACTACATCCATCACGTAGGTCTGACCGGTACATTTGTCGTTCTTGATGAAACCGGAAATGTTGTCGCAGGCACACAGGGCGGCAAGTATTACAATGATGGGGTAAGGCAGCTTATCGATGCGCACGGCAATCATGAGCTTTTCACAGCCAATATTTTTGGAGAAGATTCACTGTGCATGGTGCACAGATCGAAAGAGGGTCTCACGATTTTTGCTGAGATACCTGAGAGCGAGGTGTACGAAGCGCGCGATATCCAGGCATTAGAGACGATGCTGGCAGATATCCTGCTTCTTACCATCATTTATGTCCTGATTTCATTGCTGGTGCAGAGCATGGTGGTGGACAACCTGCTGAAGGTGACCGAATCACTCGGCAAGATCACGCTTGGTGATCTGGAAGAAAAGGTCAACGTATACAACTCTTCAGAGTTCGCGTCGCTTTCCGATGATATCAACCTCACGGTGGATGTACTGAAGGGATATATAGATGCAGCTGAGAAACGAATGGAGCAGGAGCTTATGTTAGCTCACACCATTCAGGACTCGGCTCTGCCAAAGAATTTCACATTCTCTCATAAAGGTTTTGAGATCTTCGCGACCATGGATCCTGCCAAGGAGGTCGGCGGAGATTTCTACGACTTCTTCTTTGTTGATGCGGAAAAGATGGCGCTGGTCATAGCCGATGTGTCCGGCAAGGGCATACCGGCAGCACTTTTCATGATGCGCAGCAAGACAGCCATCCGCAGTCTTGCGGAGAGCGGCGCAGAGCCGGCTGTGGTCCTTGAGAAGGTCAACGAGGAATTATGTGAGGGAAACGACATCAACATGTTCGTAACAGTATGGATGGGCATCATAGACCTGAAGACGGGCGTGATGAGATGCGTCAATGCGGGGCATGAATATCCTGCGATAATGCATGGGGATGGTTTATTCGAATTGTTGAAAGACACGCACCGTCCGCCGCTTGGCGCGATAGCAGAGCTCACTTTCGAAGAGTACGAACTGCAGCTTGATCCGGGTGATGTCCTGTACGTTTATACGGACGGAGTGCCTGAATCGATCAATACCGCTGAAGAGCAGTACGGTACCGACCGCATGCTCACTATCCTCAACGCCAACAGGGGCGTTCCGATGATAGCTATGCTGGCAGACGTCAAGGAGGATATGGATGCGTTCGTTGGAGAAGCCGAACAGTTCGATGACATAACCATGATGGGCTTCCGCTACAACGGTCCTCAATAGGATCTGCATTAAACAAAAAGCAAAGATGTAAGGGAGTTTTCGGTATGAAAGCAGTAGTTTTTCTGGGAGATGGATTTGAAGAATGTGAAGCACTGATAGTGGTCGATATCCTGCGCCGGGCAGGTGTTGAGACGACCATGGCTTCAGTCATGGGAAGGCTGCAGGTGGATTCATCGCGCCATATCAAGGTGATGGCAGATGCTCTTGCGGAAGATGTTGATTTTGATCCTGTCGATCTGATAGTCCTGCCGGGCGGACGTCTTGGTGTAGAAAACCTGAGCGAAAGCGCAGTCGTAAAAGAGCAATGCGGGGAATTTGCGGCAAACAAGCATTTAGCGGCCATATGTGCAGCTCCTTGGCTTTTGGCATCTATGGGTTTACTGGAAGGCAGGAAAGCAACATGCCATCCTGACTTTGAAGGCGAGATGGAGGGAGTGATACTCACAGGCGAAAGCGTTGCAGCTGATGGAAACCTGATCACAGGTCAGGGGCTTGGCGCGTCTTTCGACTTTGCTTTTGAACTTGTAAAGATTCTGGTCGGCGAGGACAAAGCAGATCAGATCAGAAAGGCGATCTGCTACAGATATTGAATTGCGTGGCTTCTGAGTCGGAAATAGAGTATAAAAAAACGGCCGGTTGGCCAATGTCATTAAGTTAATGGCAATAGGAATCAACTGGGAACTGCAGAATATGTGGATCCCAGTTTTTCATTGCGTGAATATCGATTATGAAGCTGCGGTGGGGCGAGACGTTTGATGTAATGGGACCGGCAAGTTATTTC
>JAFWNE010000006.1:0-48179 GCA_017510505.1 Mogibacterium sp.
ATCCTTCTTCACTGTCTTCAGGAGATTCGAGAGTATCTTCTCTCTGCTCATGGCATTCACAAGCTGGCTTTCCATTGAAGACAGGTCCAGATTGGACGGAATAAGATCAACTCCCTCGGGATGGTGGATGATCGTATCCTGAACTATAGGTTTATACTCCTGCGTCGCAAGATACATCAGTCTTCCGAGTGATTTCTCAAGCGCGTCACCGTTCCATCCGAGAGCCGCTGTCAGATCAGACTGAGGATCTGCGTCGCACAGGAGTACTCTCTTTCCCTGCCTGGCCAGACCAACGCCGAGATTCAGAGTAGTTGTTGTTTTGCCGACACCGCCCTTCTGATTACATATTGCTATCGTCTTTGCCATCAGCTCACCTCCAGCGGTATCCTGATAACTGCGGAGCAGTCCTCTCTGGAGCAGTTCTGAATCATGTGATCGATCCTGAACCATTCGAACACTTCCTGACCGAAGAGCGTGTCATGGAAACGCCAGTAAACAGATTCTGCATACTCCTCACACTCCCCAAGGAGATCCAGCTCCTCAGCTGCATGGACCCTTCCCTTTACAAGGAACATCGCCTTAAGCATACCAACGAGTGCTTCCGCATCGCTTTGCTGGAGCCTCCCAACAATCTGCTTTGCGATATCCATGTCCATCCCATCTATCATGTCAGAAAACCTCTCTGCCGTGACTGCTGCGAGATGGTCTGCGATATTGTATGCGAGTTTTTCTGCAGGTGAAAGCTCAACTGAATCTTCGATCTCCTCATAAAAAAGACCTCCCTCTTCCAGATTACCAATCGCATCGCCCAGCTCCTGTGCCATCTTCTTTTCCTCTTCGCTCATAGCTTCTTCTTTTTCTTTCTTAAAAGTAAACATATTTGATCCTTCCTCCGGGTTCTCCGGCTTCAATAAAAAACTCCGCACCTTATTGCACGGAGTCATGTAGTCAGCCGGAGCTGAAAGAAGAATCATTTTAATCTACGAACTTGATCAGAAGATCATCGATGGCATCAGTGTATCTGCCTTCGGCCAGAAGCTGGTTCTTGAACTCAACGAGAGCCATGACTATGATCCTGACCTCATCGTAAGTGAATCTGAATTTAGGTTTGAACATTTGGCTCACCTCTTTCTTTTCCATATATGTAATTCTTATTTCAGTTTCAGTGTAAAAGAGCCGGTCAGAACCTGCAATTATATAAAGGATCTTTTTTAAGATCGGTCAGAAAGACATTTGTTGAACGGCTCAGAATCTGTCATATTATAGGCGTATTGGGGACAGCGATGGGGACAGCCCTCTGAAACATGCTGTTGGGGACGGAAAATGGCGACTTTCGTGTACGGCGGATCTCCAACAGCGGCAAAAACCGGCATCAACGCCAGTAATATCAGGCTCTTCAGGAAATAATTACCTTCGTGGGTTCGTGTACCATGCCGCCAGTCAGACACGTTTTTATGAGGTACCTTGTACCATGCCAGTACACCGTACTCAAACCCATCAGAGGCGCTCTCAGCCCCAACCAGAGACCCAGATTTCCGCAATTCAAGATACATACCACATACATCACATGCAGTTTCAAAAAACGCGCCGCATACTGAAATTTCAAGGGATAGAGCCTGTATCCGTTGCAACAAAAGAGCCCTGAGAAAACGTCTCTCAGGGCAAAATTTTGGCGGAGGACATGGGACTCGAACCCACGGGGCTGTTACGCCTTACCTGATTTCCAATCAGGCTCCTTAGCCACTCGGTCAATCCTCCACGGCTAATTATTGCTTAGGGCTTCTGCCCAGCTCGCTAATAATAGCACAAGCGGTGCTGAATTACAACATTTTGTCGTTCTAATAATGAAAGGAGGCAGATCACGCCGTCCGTGACCTGCCCCTCTTTGCTTATAATAGTTATTTTTGTCTTACTGAACCTGTTCTCTGATCTCCTCAGTCATCAGCTCTCTCTGATATATGTCAGTGAGCACTCCGAAGTATTGTACCTCTGTGCCCGACGGGAGCAGCTCGTCACTGACAGTAAGCATGTCGTCTGTTATGACGCGCAGCTTGTTTCCATAGGTTCCTGTCTTTATCAGGTTGCCTTCTTCATCATAGAAGTCGAAGAGGAATTCTATGGTATCGCCGGTCTCAAACTGTTCAAGGCCCTTCTTCATGAAGAAGAATTCTTTTTCATTGTCCCTGCTGTATCCGGTCACACGGCCTGTGACTTCACCTTCCGTATCATCAGCTATAGGATCCCACTCGATGTGCAGGGTGATGTTCTCTATGCCGTTGAGTTTTGCCTTGACAAGGCCGCGGTAGATCGTGCCCTCTTCTGTAACCAAAGGTTCCTCTGCCTCATAGCATACGACATGTCCGTTGATGTGCGACCATACTCCGTCCATGCTGACGAGCGGATGTCCTTCCTCGTCCTCGTCATAGAAGTGTTCCTGACCGATATACATCATGCCTTCGTCCGTTGCGATGTAAGCGGCGATCTCGCAGTCGAGTATCGTGTCCCATGTCTTGTCCGGAAGCTGAGGCAGGTATCCGGCTTCAGTCTCCGTCACAGGGATATCGACGAACAGGTCTGTGGTGTCATAGTTCTCAAAGCCCTCTATGTACCACGCCTTGTCCGTGTAATCCACAGCCATGAGCTTGCCCCAGGTGCTGTCCGAATCCTTACTGGCAGCCATTTCCTGGCTTGCCATAATGCTGCAGAACCGGTCAAAGAAGTCCTTCTCTCTGCTGTACTCTGCAAACTCGAGCTGTTCATGCTCAAAATCATAATAGCTGAGATCACTGTACGGGAAGTCTACTGCCAGTCCGTTGACGCCCTCGGCAGAGTCGCTGTTGTGCCATACCACGCAGGCCTTTGCTGCTTTCGCTATCTCGTCCAGCTCCTCATCCGCAGCGACCTGCTGCTTGTAATCAGCGTTCTTAAGATTGGTAAGGAAGCTCACCATGTCTACCTGCTCCTTGTCGGTAAACTGGTAGGCTTTGGCTCGGCCGGCCGACATGTTGGCAAATACCGCAGGGCTGTCTGCGATCTCAATCGTTGACTTTGAGTAAAGGTCTGTCAGTTTCTGATAGACCGGTTTTACAAGTGTAAGGTCTACAAGCGAAAGCGTGCAGTCGTGCTGCGGCTCACCTTCGTGTGTGGCGCGCATACTCTGATCATACGAGCTTATCATAGCCTTTCCGAATTCCTCGGTGCTGATCGTAGGGTCTTCCGCCAGTTTGCCGAATCCCGCTGTGTAGAACCAGCCCGTGCCCGGCTCGGTCTCCTCTGATGCCAGATAGTAATCCGCGTATGGCTCCAGAGCGTTGGCGTATTCTATATTCTGCATCAGGCAGGCGTCGAATCCTATGACGTCGAACTTCATGCCGGCATCTTTTATCGCACCGATGATCTCATTCGCAGACATTATGGTTTCTCCGTCCGCTCGTTTATTAAGATCATCAGCGCCATAGCCGCTGGCGAATCCGCCGCCGTGATCCCACAGCACCAGAATGTATCTGTCCGCAGGGTACTTGTCTTTTGCCCAGACGATGAAGTCCGTAAGGTTCTGAGGTTCGGACATGCAGGTCGTAGGGTCAAGGAGCTCTACTGTCTCCAGCTCGCCTCCGCTTATAAGGTACCTTCCTACGGTGGAGTCATCTATCCCCTTCGTGAACCAGCGGTCTGATCCGCCGGCTTCCACAACAAAGTCAAGATGCTCGCCCTTTGCGGTGGCGTCCAGCATCTGCGCTATGTTTAAAGAGGCCATGCCTCTTCCGTCCTCAAGGTTGGAGCCTATTACGTACTCAATGACGACGACCTTCTGATCCGCTGAATGATCAGGGAAGAAGTAGTCTCTGGTACGCTGCCCGTCGATGACCGCTTTGTAGTCAGCGCCTAAAGTATCCTCACGGCTCACTATCTCGTCTGAGTCTGTGACCGATGAAAGCTTTTTAATGTTATCGTCCAGCATGTACTGCGCTACAGGCCTGAACGGATGGACCATCATCGTTATGAAGAAGCATCCTACTACGAGAACGACCAGTTCTACCACCGAGGCGATGGCTGCGAGCACCTGCCTGCGTCTTTTGGCCTGAGGGCTGAGATTGTCCTGTCTGAATTCCGGTCTGCCCAGATACCTGCTTTTTCCGAATCCGAGTATAGGAAGGAAAAGGAGCGGCATCATTATGAGTCCGAAAGTAAATCCCTTTCCTTTTCCGAACTGCTTCGCGAGCCTGCAGTAAAGACGTATCATGAAAACGCCGTAGACTATCAGGGCAACCAGAGCCATTACGAGGGAATACATGTTATCCATCCCCAGGTAACGCGAAGTCAGGAACATGGCTATCGTTATCATGGCAGGCCGCCAGAATGACCTCATCAGATAGAAGAGATCAGTCGACATCTCCATCTCACCGAGGATAGGGATTATGGCGCACCATCTTCTCTTACCCATTTTCCCGAGTATCTTCCAGTAACTCAGGATCTGTATCAGCAGAGGAACGACCCAGACCGCGGGATTCCTGAACAAATACGTAGCGAGCATCTTTTTTCCTCCTGTCCTATCTTACCTTTTCCAGTATTTTTTCTTTTTCATCCAGCACATAGCTCTTTGCATTTGTGTGCTTAACTTCGCTGCCTTTTACTATATCCTTGACAGCGTTGTATTTGTCAGCAACTGACACTATAGCGCCTTCCAGAGAATCCGGAGCCCCGGTTTCTCCAAGCGGCCACATGTGGCGTTCGATGATGCTCTCGGCTTCCTCCGGAAGGTCTTTTACAAGTTCTTTCGCTACCGAAACGGATTCCTTCGGATGCTCCACGTTGGACTCTTTCAGGGATGCGAACTTTCCCCTGTCCAGCATGCCAAGGTCGTGACAGAGAGACGCTACGACGACCAAAGGTATGTTGACCTTAATGTTCAGTTTTCTGAGGGCATAGCAGATCATGACGCTGGACATGGCGACTCTCATCGTATGTTCGCCCAGTGTCGACCACTTGTGGTGGGTCTGATCATAAGCCTGCTTCATCTCATCGGACTGCAGCACTTCGCCGCCGTAAAGCTCCAGATCGCCCCTGATCCTCTCCTTGCGGTTTTCTCTCTTTTCTCTTATTTGTCTGTGTATCGTGCTTTCGTAATACGGTATTCTCATTCTGTGTTATTAGCCTTTTTACATCAGCGGGGATATCATCTTGGCCAGGCTTCCGACTATCTTGTAGAAGGCCTTCTCCTTCTTTATGCTCTCAGATGTGACCGGTCTGCACTTTCTTAGGGTTTCCTGATAATCCTTTTCTATTTCAGATATGCAGTCAGTCCTGTACATGTAAGTGGCGCACTCAAAGTGATGGTAAAGGCTCCTGTAGTCGAGGTTGATGGTCCCGACCACAGCCTTTGTGTCATCGCTTACAAAGACCTTTGCATGCACAAAGCCCGGTGTATATTCGTAGATCTTTACTCCTGCCTCGTCCAGACTCCTGTAGTGCGTCTTGGCAAGCGAGTACGCGACCTTCTTGTCCGGGATGCCCGGCAATATCAGTTTTACGTCCACTCCCCTCTGAGCCGCGAAGCGAAGGGCCGTCTCCAGCTCTCCGTCGAGTATCAGATACGGAGACATGATGTGAACGTAATCAGTGGCGCGGTACAGGATATCGATATATACCGCCTCGCCTGCCTTGTACTCGTCAAGCGGGCAATCGCAGTATGGCATCACGCAGCCCTTGGCATCCGGATATTCGTCCACCGGCATCGAGAGCCATGTATCATAGTCCGGATTTTCAACGCCTATGTACCACATCTGCAGGAACATCAGCGCAAAGCTTCTTGCCGCAGGTCCCTTCAGCATTACAGCCGTGTCTTTCCAGTGCCCGAATCTTTCTATGCGGTTTATGTATTCATCGGCGAGATTGACTCCGCCGTTGAAGGCGACCTTGCCGTCTATCACGAGGATCTTGCGGTGGTCACGGTAGTTATAATGCGAGGAGACTACAGGCTTTATGGCAGAGAACGCCTTGGCATGTATGCCCTTTGCCTCCAGGAGTTTCCAGTAATTGATCGGAAGCGTGGACATCTCGCACATACCGTCGTACATCACGCGCACCTCGACTCCCTCTCTTGCCTTGCGAAGCAGTATGTCCAGGATGCGTCCCCACATGTACCCTTCCTCTACGATGAAGTACTCCATGAAGATATACTTCTCCGCTTTCTCCAGTTCTTCCAGCATCGCCTCAAACTTCTTTTCTCCAAGCGGAAAGTATGTTACCTGAGTCCTGTCGTAAAGCGGGAAGCAGCCTGTCTTGTTAAGGTATCTGCAGAGGTCATCGGTTCCTGAGCCGTCATGCTCGACCGCCTTCAGCACACGTCCATCCTTATCCAGCTTTTTGAGGGTGTCATTTATCTGTTTCTTTACCAGCTCCGTCTCCATGCGGTGGCCGATATTCATCTGTGTAAAGAGAAGCATGGCTGCTCCTGCCAGAGGAATTATGGATATGATGAATATCCATGTCAGCTTGGCGGATGAATCCATGCTGCAGTTGAACAGATATACGACCATCGCGAAAACGAATGCCGTCTGGATATAGAGAATGGCAGGCAGCGCTTTTCTGAACCACAGGAATCCTGCTACTGCCAGACCCACCTGCAGTATCAGGAGCAGCGCGATCAGAAAGAATCTGCTGAATATGAGTCTCAGTATTCCCTTTTTTACCGGTTTGGCCAGACTCGCGATCTTTTCTTCTTTTTCCATTTAGCTTGTACCCTTCCGGTTCATTATGGCAGCTGCCATATCTTCAGCCGCCCATTTTATCTTGTCCACGGTCCCCGGCACGTCTCCGCGGAACGGGTTTGTCGTCACTATATACTTTTCAGCAAAAGTTCTTTCACCGAACTCCTCGCCCGGTATGTGTTCATCCTCAAATCCTGCTCCGGCCGGGATCAGGAAGTAATCGTGATTACCGCCGGCATCATCCCAGGTGATGTCGACATAGTAATAGTGTCCGTACAGGTCAACGATATTCCATGTGTGTGAAGCGGTCGTACCGTCAGGTCCGACTCCGGTGCCGAATACCATCCTGTTGTCTACGCCTGCCTCGAGCAGCATCCTGTAGAACAGGACGCAGTATCCCTGGCATACGGCCTTGCCGTTAACAAGGGCTCCGTACGCGGTCCGCCCTGTGTCACCCAGATCCTCTGCTGATTTGTACTCCGTGTTTCTGCAGATGTAATCGTGTATGGCCAGCACTTTCTCGTAGTCGGTCTTGCGTTCCAGGTCAAGCCCGGCAAGAGCTTCCACTATCTTGCTGCTTACTTCGGCTTCCTGCTCCGCGCTGTCATAATACGTAAGCTCGTAGTTGACTTCCACGGCGGGGCTGGTGCCGTAATGCGTCGTCTGAGCCTCGCCTTTATATGATTCATACTGGAAATTTATGTAATCTCCCTCATCAGGCTTTCCGGTATGTTCCGTGGCAAGTTTCAGCATCCTGCCGATCACCTGCTTCAGGCCTTCCTCATCAGTGCTTCCCAGAATGCCTATCGCGACATGGCTCTTTCGCTGCTTCATGGCCTCGCGGAGCACGGCTACAGCGTCTTCCGCGTTATCATGATAGACGACATCGTCATCCGCAAAACACAGTAAGCAAGAAGCGGCAAATAATGCCGTTGTAAATAACACTATTGCCGCTGTCCTTATGCTTCTGTTTTTCAATTGTTTATTCGTAAGTCTCCCAGTGTCCGGTTCTGAGCGCCTTTAAAGCACCCTCTGCGAGGGCTCTCATCTCCTCTTCGCCCGGGAATCTCATGATAGGAGCGATCTTGCTTACATACGATGCGATCTCGTCGCAGAATCTCTCCGAATATGCCATTCCGCCCGTGAAGATGATGGCGTCCACATTGTAGCGAAGGACTGCCGACATGGCGCCTATATCCTTTGCCAGCTGATAAGCAATAGCCTTGAATGCCATCAGCATCTTCTCATCGCCGTCATTGAAAGCAGCATTCTCTACATCTCTGAAGTCCTTTGTGCCCGTATAGGAATACACTCCGGCTTCCTGTCCGATGATCCTCTTTACATCGGCCTTTGTCATGCCTTCCTTGAAGCAGAGATTTACAAGAGCGTTGGCAGGAAGGGCTCCGCCTCTGTCCATGCCCATGGCGCCGTCATCCTTGACGTTGTTCACGTCAACGACTCTGCCCTTCTTGTGGGCCGCTACCGAAACGCCGCCGCCCAGATGGCATACGATGAGGTTGAGTTCTTCATAAGCCTTTCCGAGGTGCTTCGCGGCCTTTCTGGCAACCGACTTGTGGTTGAGCGGATGGAAGAACGACTGTCTTTCAAATCCCTCGAGTCCGAGGCCGGAATATCTCGCGAGAGGCTCCATCTCATCAACGCATACCGGGTCGACGAAGAATGCCGGGATGCCTACAGAGTCCGCGAGCTCCTTCGAGATATACGCTCCGAGGTTGGCTGCGTGCTCACCATACGGAGGGTTCTCGATGTCATGGATGACCGCGTCATTTACCTTATATGTGCCCGACGGGATGTGCTTGAAGAGACCTCCTCTTCCGCAGATGGCGTCAAAGTCCTCCAGTTTATAGCCGTTCTTCTCTATGGTATCCAGTATGGCCGCCTTTCTGAACGGCGCCTGATCTACCACGTGAGGGTATTTGGCTATCTCTGCCGCGTCATGGTCTATACCCACGCGCATCACTTCCTCTTCATCCTCGAATACGCAGATCTTTGTGGAAGTAGCGCCCGGATTGATTACTAGGATCTTCATTACTTTTCTCCTTTCGGTATGATCACCTGTTCATACGATTATTGTATTTGCGGCGTTCAAGCTCGGTCAACAGTTTTTTGCGCAGGCGGATGTCCGTCGGCGTCACTTCGACCAGCTCGTCGTCGTCAATGAATTCCAGCGCTTCCTCGAGCGTGAATACCCTTGGAGGCGTCAGTTTTATCGTATCGTCTGATCCCGCTGCCCTCATGTTTGTGGCCTTCTTGGCGCGGCACGGATTCACCACCATGTCATCAGACCTGGCGTTCATGCCTACCAGCTGGCCTTCGTATACGTGGTCCTGAGGCTTGACAAACATCTGCACTCTCTCCTGTATCGTGAAGATCGCGTAAGCGGTGCAGTTGCCCTCTTCCTGGGCGACAGCGACTCCGTTGATGCGTCCCTGTATGTCGCCCTTCCACGGCTCAAAGCCGGAAAAGCGTCTTACCATAGTACCCTCGCCTCTTGTATCGTTGATGAATTCAGAACGGTAGCCCATGAGGCCTCTGGTCGGAGCCGTGAAGATGATGCGCGACCATCCGTTGCCCTCGGACATCATTGCCGTCATGAGACCCTTTCTGAGATTCAGTTTCGAAATGACCGGGCCTGTGTATTCATCAGGCACGCTCACGACTACCTCTTCTACCGGCTCGAGTTTCTCTCCGTCCGGTCCGCGCTTTACGACTACCTCAGGCTTGGAAACTGCCAGCTCGTAGCCCTCGCGGCGCATGTTCTCGATGAGTATCGAGAGGTGGAGTTCTCCCCTGCCGGATACCTTGAACGAGTCAGTGGTATCTGTCGGCTCTACCAGCAGTCCGACGTTTACCTCAAGCTCTTTCTCGAGTCTCTCCTTTATATGTCTTGACGTGACATACTTGCCGGATTTTCCGGCAAACGGAGAGGTGTTGACCATGAAGTTCATGGAGAGCGTCGGCTCCTCTATGCTTATGGTACCGAGCGACTCAGGGTGATCCGGGTCGCATATGGTATCGCCTATGGAGATATCGGATATGCCGGATACGACTACGATGTCGCCGGAGCCGGCTTCAGCTACAGTCGTGCGGCTGAGGCCTCTGTATACGAATACCTGATTGATCTTGTTTTTGGTGACGCTGCCGTCTGATCTGGTGACCGATACCATCTGGGCTTCCTTGATGGTTCCCCTGGTTACGCGGCCTATGCCAAGGCGCCCGATATAGTCGTCGTAGGCGAGTGTCGACACCTGCAGCTGAAGCGGTTCTTCGTCCCTGTCAGGATACGGATCGCAGTGCTTGGTGATGCACTCCAGAAGCGGCTCGATGCTGAATCCCTCGTAGCCTTTAGGAGACTTATGGATCTTCTGCGTGCCTTCTCCTATGTTGATGCCTTCGACCTCGGACGGATCCCATACAGCGATACCCTGTCTGGCAATGCCGTAGAGGATCGGGAAGTCGAGCTGATCGTCGTTTGCTTCAAGGTCCATGAAGAGTTCGTAGACCTCGTCCACAACCTCGTCTATGCGGGCGTCCTTCTTGTCTATCTTGTTGATGAACAGGATAGGGTTGACTCCCTGGGCGAGCGACTTGCTGAGAACGAATCTCGTCTGAGGCATTGGCCCCTCGCTTGAATCCACAAGAAGGATGACCGTGTCGACAGTCTTCATGATACGCTCTACTTCGGAGCTGAAGTCCGCGTGTCCCGGGGTATCGACTATGTTGATCTTATAGTCCTTGTACATGATGGAGCAGTTCTTGGAGTAGATGGTGATGCCGCGCTCCCTTTCGATCGCATCGGAATCCATTACACAGTCCACTATCTGCTCGTTCTCACGGAAAACATGTGACTGCGCCAAAAGCGCGTCCACCAGTGTGGACTTGCCCGCGTCTACATGCGCTATTACTGCTATGTTTATTATCTTCTGTTTTTCTGCCATTTTTCTTCTATATGTTCTCGAACGTTCTGATGAACGATCTGAAATCTCTTGCGTAATCTATTGTTGAAGGCGTGCCCCTCAGATTGCTGAAGGCCTGCCCCTCTATGTCATCTATGTACCACTCAGGCTCCGGCACCTCGAGCGTGAGGAAGGATATCGCCCACGATTCCTCGGCTCCGAATGCCAGCGCGTACAGCATCATGTCGTAGTAGTACTGATCGTCCGCCAGGTGGTTCTCCAGGAGTTCCTTTGGTGTCGGATGGTAGATGAAATTCCTGAGGCGGCGGATCCTGCTGACCAGCACGGCGTTGTTCTTTCCTCTGGCTCTCATGATGACTATGAGAAATGCCGCGAAGGAAGATGCAGCCACCAGCGGAAGCCCTATGACAGGCTTTCCCGTGTTGACCGATACCCTGTATGCAGCATAGAGGACCGGCAGCGCAAGCAGCAGCGAGCTCATCGCCTCCGCGAAGACTCCCGCGGAAGTCGACGACGAGTCCTTCCGGTCTATCACATTGCAGAGCAGCAGCGAAGCTAAGGCTGCCGCGGCACCAACGATGGCGCTCTCTACGTAGTTAGGGCTCTGGTAACCGTAGAAATACGAGAGACCGTTTGAGAGCGCAAGCCCCGCTCCAAGCACAGCTGCGCCTACGTATCTGAAAGTGCGGGATATTGGAGTGAACGGCGAGTCGTCGTTTGACGTGAATCCCGCCGCTACGTCGTTTTCTATGGACGCGCGTATCCTCTCCAGTCTGGCAGGGATCTTATCCATGTCGACGGCTCTTCCCTTGTATACGTCCTCAAAGAGTATGCTGTAGGCGTTCCTGTACATCTTCTCTTCGCCTACCGGGCGCTTGCCCTTGATTATCCTGTATCTCTTAGGCTCGTACTCGCTTATGCTGAGGTATCCCTTCTGAGCAAACTGCAGTATCATGTGCAGCACGTCTCTGATTCGGACCTCGCTGTTAAAGGCGTATCCGAGCTCGACCGGTGTGATGCCCTCGATAGGCTTTGTCACGGTCTGTTTTTTTACCTTAGGGTCCTTTCCTCCGATGATCCAAAGCAGGAGGAGTATGAGCGACACCACCGTCATCACGAGTGTGATCGCGGTCAGCGACCAGCTTCCGTCAAGCTCGTTCTCCCAGTAGCCTTCCGGCAGCTGAGCCTTGAGCGTGATTCCGAAGTTTTCCGGGATCTTCTCGCCCGTGACTGTCACAGTGTGACCGGAATCCTTCGCCTTGAAAGTGATCTTGTTATCTACATCCTGAACGCCGAACTGGCCGGCATAGCAATGCATGTCATCGAATGGGAAGTCCTCCGGAAAGCTGACGCTGATGTTGACTTTGCCTATCGGCTGCTTCCACTCAGGCAGAAGCACGTTGAAGTAGAACATGTCTTTTGCAGCATCCCCGTCTTCATACTCGCGGATCCTGTATTTGATGGTGTATTCATGAGCTCCCTCGGACAGTTTATCAGCTTCGGTTATCGCTACCTTGCTCGCTTCCGAAGCCTTCTTTGTCTCGTAGGCCACGTTTTCCACCTCGATGCCCTCTATGCGGAATCTGCCGCTTGGGATCGCGAACTCCATCTTGTCGAGCTGTGCCGGGATATTGACGCTGATCTTCTCCTCTACGGTATACGAATGGTCCTTGCCCACTGCGGCTGTCATATCGTATCCGGTGACCTCGAAGGCTCCGTTCTCAGTCACAGGGGTTTCCGTTGTTTCTGCTGAGTCCGTCGCTTCAAGCGCGTCGGTAGTCTCAACTGATTCGGTCGATTCGGCAGCTTCCGCGTCATTCGGGTCGGCGTATACCTTGCTGATGCCGAAAAATGTAAAAACGCAAAGGACAAGCACGGCTATGAGGCACATTGCAGTCCTGCGGTAAATGCTGTTATTTGTGTTGTTTTTGCTGTCTTTTTTTCTAAGTGTCATCTTTTCCTCTTTTGAAGCCATAGTTAGAGATATTTTAACACTTTGAGGCCTGTTTATTCAAGTGCGGAGAGCCTGTCACGCAGGCTTGATTAAGAGCGTTCGCGTGTCGTAAAATCACATCAGACAAGCACATGAGACCGGCCCCGTGCCGGGTTTTTCGGAGGGAGACATGGTAAAGAAAAGAGAAGATTACATATCCTGGGATGAGTACTTCATGGGCGTAGCCCTGCTGGCAGCCAAGCGCAGCAAGGACCCTAACACACAGGTAGGCGCGTGCATAGTAGATAAGAACAACGTGATACTCACCACCGGTTATAACGGCTTTCCTAAGGGATGCTCGGACGACGAGTTTCCGTGGGACCGCGAAGGCGAAGTGACAAAGTACCCGTTCGTGGTACACGCGGAGCTCAATGCCATACTGAACGCGTCCGGCAAGGACCTCAGCGGATCCAGACTGTATGTCGCCCTCTTCCCTTGCAATGAGTGCGCCAAGGCGATAATCCAGTCCGGCATCAAGGAGGTCATTTACCTCTCAGACAAGTATGCCGACACGCCGGCGACACAGGCTTCAAAGCTGATGCTGAAGACAGCCGGCGTGAAGCTTAAACAGATGGAGCCTGAGCTGGATGAGCTGGTCCTCGACTTCAGGGTGGCAAAGTAAGGAGATATAAAGATGAAGCTGATAATAACCGCTCCTCGCGGCAAGATGGCAAGCCTTATAGTTGCCGATGCCGCGGCAAGAGATGATGTTGAGATAGTGGCCGGTATCGGCCCTAAAGGCAGGGATTATATCGGTAAGGATATAGGCGAGGTGGCCATGATAGGAAAGACCGTGGGCGCGCCCGTCGTCGATGACCTTGAATCCGTGATCGACGGCGCCGACGTCGTCTGCGATTTTTCAAGAGTCGAGCTCGGCATGGAAGTCCTCGACGCATGCATCAGACATAAAAAGGCTCTTGTTATAGGTACCACGGGCTTCAATGCCGAGCAGCGCGCCCGTCTTGAAGCCGCAGCAAGCGAGATCCCTATCCTTATAGCCGCAAACACGGACCGCATGGTGAACGTGATGAGAAAGCTGCTGATGGACGCGGCCAAAGAACTCTATGAAGATACCGATATCGAGATAGTGGACATGCACGACAACACGAAACTCGACGCTCCGAGCGGCACCGCCCGCGAGCTGATCGAGAGCATGGGCGAAGCGGTCGGCGTCGACTTAGTCGACGATGCCGTATACGGCAGGCCGCTCGGCAGACATCCCCGCGAGAAAGGCAAAGTCACCTTCCATGCCATACGCGGAGGCGACACCCCGTCCAGCCATACTGTCTACTTCTTTGGTGACGGCGAGCGCCTTGAGATCACCCACCACTGCCTCAACTGGAAAGGATGCGCAAAGGGGGCTGTCAATGCCTGCATATGGCTGGCAGATAAACCTATCGGTCTCTACGGCATCCGCGAGTCAATGGGCTTATAGATGAAATACAGGCTGAGCGGGATCAAAACGGATATAGACGAGCCGATGGAAGCTCTGCCCCGCATCACTGCAAAGAAAGCGGGCATCAGGGAATCAGACATCAGTTTCTTTGAGATAAGAAAAAGATCCATCGACAGCAGAAAAAAGCCGCATATACAATTCGTATATGCGGTAGATTTCGTTACAGATAAAAAACTGAGCGGCCGCAGGATAAAGAACCTGGCCGAGGTCGATGAAGAAGCAGAAGCCGCTGCGGTAAGACCGCCGGAAAACGGAACAGAGCCGCTCGAAAGCAGACCGGTGGTCATCGGTGCAGGTCCGTGCGGGCTTTTCGCTGCTCTCGAACTCGCAAAGGCAGGCTACAAGCCTCTTCTCATCGAGCGTGGTCCTGCCATGTCCGGCCGTGTCGAAGCGGTAGAGAGATTCAGGAAAGACCGTGTGCTAGACCCTGAGGCCAACATGCTCTTTGGCGAGGGCGGAGCAGGCACTTTCTCGGACGGCAAGCTCGCGACAGGCATAAAGGACGGGCTGATCAGAAAGGTACTGGCCGAGTTCAGGGATGCCGGGGCCGGCGATGACATAATGTATCTGGCAAAGCCGCACATAGGCACCGACGTCCTCCGCTCTGTGATAGTCAATATAAGAAAAAAGATAGTCGAGCTGGGCGGCGAGGTAAGATTCGAAACCAGAGTTGATTGCATCATTAAAAGCGATGGCAGGCTTCAGGCACTGGATATTTATGGCCCTCATCCTGAAACAGGAAAGCTTTCTGAGTACCGCATATCCGCAGACGTCGTCATTCTTGCCGTCGGCCACAGCGCCAGAGACACATTCGAAATGCTTAACGAAGAAGCTGTCGTGATGGCGCAGAAGCCTTTCTCGATAGGAGTCCGCATGGAGCATCCTCAGAGCCTGATCGACGCGTCGCAGTATGGTGAAGAAAACCTTCCGCGTGTTACGGACGCGCTAAGCGCATCGGCACAGACCGGAAAGCTTCCGCCTGCGGATTACAGCATCAATTACAAGGCCTCAAACGGCCGCGGAGTATACTCGTTCTGCATGTGCCCGGGCGGAGAAGTCGTCGTCTGCTCCACAAGGGACGGCGAGCTTTGCGTCAATGGCATGAGCAACAGAAAACGTGACAGCGGGACAGCCAACAGCGGCATACTCTGCGATGTGAGGACCTCCGACTTCGGTTCGGATGATGTGCTGTCCGGAGTCAGGTTCCAGGAAAAATATGAGAGACTCGCGTTCCGGAACGGAGGCAGCAGCTTCGCACCGCCTAGCTGCACCATGAAGGAGTTCCTCACCATCACATCAGTTGAAAGCTCTTTCGCTCACGAGGACACAGCCTCCTTGAGTCCCGCAGAACGTGTTTACGCCTCACTCCCGGGCTTCGCGTCCGAAGCCATACGTGAAGCGGTTCCTGACTTCGCCAGAAAGATAAAAGGCTACGATGATCCTGATGCGGTAGTCACTGCAGTTGAGACCAGAAGCTCATCTCCGGTAAGGATATTGAGAGACGCCGGCGGCGAAAGCAATATAAAAGGCCTTTACCCTGCCGGAGAAGGAGCAGGCTACGCAGGCGGCATAACATCGGCGGCCTGCGACGGTATACGAGCCGCCTGGCACATAATAGAGAAATACAAAAGACCGGAATGACCGGTCTTTTTCTTGATGTTTAATTCTGCGGATCCCGCCTAAATGATCTCTTCCCACTCTTTTTCTCTGAAGCCTGTAAGAACGGTATCATCCTTTACAAGGAGCGGTCTCTTTACCAGCATGCCGTCCGACGCAAGAAGAGCAAACTGTTCATCATCGCTCATTGCCGGAAGCTTCTTTGACAGCTCCATGTCCCTGTAGATCATCCCGCTCGTATTGAAGAATCTCTTGAGAGGCAGTCCGCTTTTTGCGTGATACTCCCTGAGTTCTGCTTCGCCCGGGTTATTTTCCTTCAGATCTATCTTCTCATACGCTACGCCCCTGTCATCAAGCCATTTGAGAGCTTTCCTGCAGGTGGAGCATTTTGAATAGCAATACACTTTTATCATGATCATTCTCCTTTGCTGCTTACGGCAGCGGCTATATCATCTGCAGCCGAGAGGCCCGTGAGCCACGCGTTGCTGAGGTTGAATCCTCCGCACTGATAGTCTCTGTCGGCCAGCTCGCCCGTAATATACAGTCCCTTCACCAGGAGCGATTCTGATGTCGCTCCGTCTATCTCATCAAGAGAAACACCGCCCATCGTTACCTGAGCGTCGTTCCATCCGCGTATCTGCTTAGGGCTAAACTCAAGAGCGTGCACGTTGCGGGCTATCGTTTTGATTTCTTCATCAGTGAGAGAAGATACCGGTCTGTCCGCGATGACTCGCCCCTCTTCATCAGGTCCGTCATCCGATGCCTGGATCACGTAGTCCGCAAGCGGCTCCTTCAGGACCGTACGCAGGATCTCTCCCGCCGGTGTCCCGGAGAATTTGCCGTTTTGTCTGTCTCTTATGTACTCAGCGATATCGCCATCCGGGAAAAGATCTGCCCTGACCAGGAACTGATCGAGTCCCTCTCCCATGCGCCTGTCGTATCTCATGTGTCTTGACATGTTGAAGACACAGATGCCTGAAAGCCCGTACTTGGTGAACTGTATCTCGCCGGCTTCTTCGAATATCTTAGTATCCTCTCCGAACACATGCTTAGGATCCTTGTAGAGCGAGACCACGCCCGCGCTTCTTGTGCCGCCCAGAGTGATGCCGCAAGGCTCGCGGCCCTCATCCCACTCTTCGCACTCTATGCCTGTAAGAGCCGGCGCAGGTGTGACCACGCTGTGACCAAGGTTCCTGGCTATCCTGTAGCCGTCGCCTATGGTGCCGTAAGTCGGTCCTGCCTTGCCGCCCATCGCCATTATAACGAACGAAGCCTGTGTGACTATGCTGTGCATGCCGTCGCGGTCCTTTATGACCGTTTCCATCTGGAAGACATTGCTGCTTCCCGGCAGAGGATCTGAAACAAGCGATGCAGGCATGTGCTTTATGGACATGAGTTCTTCTCCGCAGGCGAAGCGGATCCCCAGCGAAGCCGCGCGCTCCAAAAGCAGAGCCACTACGTCTGCCGCCGACTCCGAGTACGGATATACAAGGCCGTTCTCGTAAGTCCTTGTGACCAGGCCTATCTCCCTGAAGAACTCCATTATACGGTTGAACCCGGCAGCCTCCGTATTGGTTATATTGCAGCGGCCGCTTCCGGTAGCCCTTATCTTGCGCCCCGGCTCGGGCATCTTTTCTATTACGAGCACGTCAAGGGCCGGGGCCTTCATCCCCAGCTCTATCGCGGCTGCAAGTCCCGAAGCTCCGCCGCCGATTATTACTACGTCAGCTACTCTCGTTTCTTTTTCCATCTTTTCTCCGTCTACCTGTCCGTGCTGCCGAAGCCGCCGTTTCTGGCCTCTTCGGACTCAGCTCCGTCAGGCACCTCGTACTTAACGACTATGCCCTGCGCGAAAGGCTTGCACTCTTCAAGCGGAACGGCAACATCCGACGGATTTATGAGGCTGATTATGATATGCCCCTCGTTATCCGAGTCGCAGTAATCTGCGTCTATGACTCCCACCGTGTTGGACAGCCTGATCCCATACTTGAATCCGAGTCCGCTGCGCGGGACTATCAGCAGGACCTTTCCTCTATCGCCCTCTTCGCAGACCCAGCGCACGCCTGTCGCTATCTTGAAGCTGCTGCCGCCCTCGAAGTTTAAGTTGAACGGCATGAAAAAGTCGCAGCCCGCAGAAGCGGCTGTCGCCTGCTTAGGCAGCTTAATGGCATCGTACCATTTTCTCAGCATCTCATCGCTGAGACCTTTTATGCCGCAGTCGGCCTTCCACTGTTCAAATGAAACTTTCTCAAAATGTGACATATATGTTTCCCCAAAGAGGCGCCGCATCTCGTCGCAAATGTCCCTTCCGGCGCTGTTAATAACTGTTTGCCGCTTTTCTCAGCTCGTCCGCCTTGTCCGTGTCTTCCCACTTGACCCCAAGCGCCGTTCTGCCCATGTGTCCATAGGCCGCGAGCGCTCTGTACTGAGGCTTGTCCAGCTGAAGCTTTTTGATGATGGCGGCCGGCCTCATGTCGAAGTGATCGTAGATAAGCTTAGCGATCTGCTCGGCATCCATCTTGCTGGTGCCGAACGTGTCTACGCTTACCGATACCGGCTCGGCGACTCCGATCGCGTATGCAAGCTGCACCTCGCACTCTGTCGCGATGCCCGCCGCCACGATGTTCTTTGCGATGTAGCGCGCCATATAGGCTCCGGATCTGTCGACCTTTGTAGGGTCCTTTCCGGAAAAGGCTCCGCCGCCATGTGACGAATGTCCTCCGTAAGTGTCTACTATTATCTTACGCCCCGTGAGACCCGAGTCTCCCATAGGTCCGCCTATGACGAATCTGCCTGTCGGGTTGATGAAATATCTGGTCTTCTCATCGATGAGATCCGACGGCACCACAGGGTCGATGACATAGGTCATTACGTCCGACCTTATCTGGTCGAGGCTGACATCCGCGCTGTGCTGCGTGGATACCACTATGGTGTCTATCCTTGTGACCTTGCCGTCCTCATACTCGACCGTGACCTGCGTCTTGCCGTCAGGTCTCAGGTAAGGCAGAGTGCCGTCCTTCCTGACCTCGGCCAGCCTCATGGCCAGCACCTGAGCGTACTTGACCGAAAGAGGCATAAGCTCCTCCGTCTCGGAGTTGGCGTAGCCGAACATCATGCCCTGGTCGCCCGCGCCTATGAGCGCGAACTCGTCGCTGCTGCTGCCGGTCTTGACCTCGTGCGATTCGTTGACGCCCATCGCGATGTCCGCCGACTGCTCCTCCATGTGCACGATTATGTTGCAGGTGTTGCCGTTGAAGCAGGCGTCGTCGCTGTCGTATCCGATCTCGCAGATGACCTTGCGCGCGATAGCCTCATAGTCGACATCGAAGTTGCCGGATGCCTCGCCGAATATGATCATCATGCCTGTCTTTGCAGCGCATTCGCAGGCTACGTGAGCCTTCGGATCCTGAGCGAGTATGGCATCGAGGATGGCGTCGGACACCTGGTCGCAGAGCTTGTCAGGATGTCCTTCAGTAACTGATTCTGATGTAAATAACTTCTTCATTTATATATATGATCCTTTCGTATTGGCCATAAAAAAAGCTCTCTGCCGCACGCAGAGAGAACCTTTGGACTCTCATCTGCCGGGGCATGGCCTTCGCCCCGTGGGAATTGGCACCTTCACTTCCTGTGAGGTTGCCGCGGGATCGAAGGGCCCATTCCCTCCCCCGCTCTTGATAAGGTCGTATTTATTATAGCTCTGCCGGGCGCAAAGTCAACAGTCCGCGAGTGACAATTATCTGAAAATATTGCCCTTTATCTGCTATACTTTAGCCATGGCGGAACTGAAACTCATACACGGGAAAAAGTCAGAGAAATACAATCACTTCAGCGACTACGACTTTGAGTCCTGCCGCGCCGTCTGCGCGAGGCTCATGGGAGTCGTGGCTCTTAAAGTGACCTGGCGCGGAAAAGAGAACCGCAGGTCCAGGCTCTATCAGGTGATGCATCTCGACTACTCAGAGTACGGGGTCGATGAGTATCAGGAATTCATCTGCACGCCCGGCGAAGAAGACTTTGCCGATAACAGAGAAGAGATGAACGGCCTGTTCAACCGCTTTGTCGCTGTCATGGGAAGCAACTTGAGGGATATAGATGCTTCAGTCATGCTGAGGCTGATCGAGGACGCCCTGCCTCTTGCCTCCGAAGACATGCAGCGTGAGTACGACGATGATGAAAACAAAGAGTTCCGCGCCTACGCGAAGATGAGGCTGGGCTTCATGACGGACGCTCTCAATTCAAGGGGCATCACATCAGCGGACTGCAGCAGCCGCGACGCCATAGAGGAGACTTCGCCGCTCAAGCTGTCGGCTTTCGAGACCATCAACTACTTCATAATGAGACTCGTTGACTGCGACTATCCTGCGGCATCGTATCTTTCGTCGATGAGCGAGGACGCTCTGCGCGAGACAGGTCTCACGGACGCCGGAATACAGACTCTGGTGCGCACGGACATAGAGAAAAGCGACAGGAAAAAGGATCCTTCCGGGGACAGCCTGTCCTTCCCTTTCCGCTGCAGGATAACCACGCTCGCCAGGGACGCGTACTACCACGCGACCCTCGTCATATGGCTGAGCGGTAGCCAGCGGACCACCAACCCGGTCGTAAGGGATATAAAGGCGGGATCCATCATAAAGCTTTCGGATTACGAGGCTGCCATGCAGGTAAGCAGGCCGGAATACCTCACGGTCTTTGACTGCAAGGACGATATGATGACGGGTTTCGATCCGAAGTATATCCTGCCTTTTGCCAACTCGGCCGCGACAATGGTGCCTAACGGCTGGCTGTATACAGCATATAAAGGAAACAACAATCACGTCGATACATCCTCCTACAGGCTGAATGACGATGTTTACGGATACGCGGTGCTGACCATAGCCGGCGAGTTGGTGCTGATGAGCAACAATCTTCGGAACATCTCGATGCTTGATGACTCCACCATCTTTTCGCTTTACGCGCCTTTCCTCAGCACCAAGGGAAGATACAGGATAGATTCGTCCGTTTTCCAGACGCTCTGCCGTGTGCCTGGCGCCATGTTTGACGAACTGGTGGAGCCTGAAGGCGAATGACGGCAGTTTATACTTTTTAAAAAACATAAAACGTGCATCTTCACATTATGTTCGTTTTTTTGTCACATATTTTTCAACAAAACCAAAATGCCTTATTTTTCAAGGTCTGCGACTTTTCCACAAAGATTTTAAAAATCGTATACAATCTTTTCCACTTATGCATGTGGAAAAGTCCGCGACCTGTATCGTTGGAGTTTCAACGATAGAACGCGTTTTTTCCTTGTGTCAACGGGATTTATCCACAGTTTTGAAAAAATTTTTGAGCACGCGTTTTGTTCGATTTTGTGAAACGCGTGAAACATAGGAAAGGAACATTGATGAGCACCGAGAGGATCTACAGGACAGACCAATATGCAACCGAAAACGAGGCCGTTATCACCGCGGTCCGCGAGAAAAACGGCTGTGATGTGATAGCCTGCGACGTTTCCGTCTTCTATCCTGAGGGCGGCGGACAGCCTTCGGACGAAGGTTCGGTATCCGCCGGGGACGCGGTATTCGAGATAGTCCGTGCCTCTGATGATGACCTGTTTGGCGACGTCTGGCACGAGACCGACGCGCCGTCAGGCACGTTCAATGTTGGCGACAAAGTCGTTCTTACCATCGACTGGGACCTTCGTTTCCGCCACATGCAGCGCCACTGCGGCGAGCACATGCTGAGCGGAGCCATGTACTCGCTTTTTGGCGGTACAAACAAGGGCTTCCACATGGGCGCGGAGTACATCACCATCGACATCGACCTTGACGGCCGCATGCTTACAGACGAGGAGCTGGATCTGGCTCAGAGCACGGTCAACGAGGCCGTATGGGCAGACCTTCCGGTCACCGTCACATGGTTTGACGACTATGAGTCATCTCTCGCCCTGCCTGTAAGAAAGCAGGTGCCGCATGACGGACGCGTGTCCGTCGTCACCGTAGGTGACCCGGGCGACCCTTTCGACTGCATAGCCTGCTGCGGCACCCACCCTTCAAGCTCGGCAGAAGTCGGACTGGTCGCCATCTACAAGTGCGAACCTAACAAGGGCATGAACCGCATCTACTTTGACTGCGGCAAGGCGGCATTCGAAAAACTGAGCGCCGACTCGGCGCTGCTGTCCGACGCGGCAAAGCGCTACTCCTGCTCCCCTGCCGACCTTTGCTCAAGGCTCGATGCAGAAGCGGAGAATGTTTCCGCCCTCAAGGCGCGCCTGGCAGGCCTTAGTTCCTACGTGAAGGATATGGAGGCCGCAAAGATCGAATCCGCTGTAAGGGACGGAGGTCTTGATCATTACGCTTATGAGTCCGACCTCTTCAGCACGGATGATCTTCTTAAGCTCGGATTTGCGGTGATCAATGAGATACCTGACCTCTTCCTGATAATGAAACACCCGTCCGCCAATACCTGCCTGCTGCTTTCATCGAGCGATAAATACAAGTGCGGGCAGCTGGTAAAGGATCACGCCCAAAAGTTCAACGGGCGCGGAGGCGGACGTCCGGACAACGCAAGGGCCATATTCACGAGTCTCAAAGACATGCAGGCCTTCGCGGACGCCGTTTGCGCTTCGCATTAAGGCCCGTGAAGTGATATAATTTTGAAAACGATCTTAACGGAGAATGGAGAAAAGATATGGAAGATAAAGTCATCGTAACTATCGACCGTGAATTCGGAAGCGGCGGCCACGAGGTGGCAAAGCGCGTAGCGGAAAGGCTCGGCATCCCTTTTTATGATGAGGAGATCATCGCCAGGGCAGCCGCCAACACCGGCTATCAGGAAGAATACATACGCGATAATGACGAGAAGGCTCCGGAGCTTTCCTTCAACACCATGTTCTCCGGATTCGATAACTTCCAGGCCTCGCCTTTCGCGAAGATCCAGGAAGAGGAGTTCAACATCATCAGGGAGATCGCAGCTGAAGGAAGCTGCGTTATAGTCGGCCGCGCTGCGGACTACATACTATCTGAGGAAAGACATGTCAGCATCTTCCTCTTTGCGCCGTTTGAGGAAAGAGTCAGAAGAAAACTGCAGATCCACAATATGGCCGAGCCTGAAAACCTCTTTGACGTACCTACCGCGGAGAAGGCTGTCAGGCAGATCGACAAGCAGCGCCGCAGATACTACGAGTTCTACACCGACAATAAATGGGGCGGCCGCGACGAGTACGACCTTCTGATCAACACCAGCCGGGCGGGTGTCGAAGGAGCCGTAGACATCATCGAAGCATACATAAAAGGCGGCAAGGATAAAGACCTTATGTCCGACCTTCAGAAATAGTAAAAACACTCTTGTCAGCGTGTCACGGACACGGGAGGGTTCAATGTGCGTGTGCGACGGAATCCTCCCGTTTTTTATTTGCGCAAAGCCCCGCACGCCTTGAATTCTCGATTATTTAGTGTAGAATTTTACCATATTTGTTAACTTTTTCTACGGCGGCTTTGGGACCGCCGCGTATTGTAAGAAAATGTTTAATGGAGGAACCAAAATGAAAAAGATTTTAGTCCTTGCGCTTTCTCTGGTGCTCGCAATGCTGGCGCTCGCAGGATGCGGCGGCGGTGGCGGAAGCGCTGATGGCGATGTCATCAAGATCGGTGTATTTGAACCGGCTTCCGGAGACAACGGGGCAGGCGGCAAGCAGGAAACACTCGGCATCCAGTACGCTAACGAGATGCAGCCGACGGTTACCATTGGCGACAAGGAATACACCGTCAAGCTCGAGATCGTAGACAACGAGTCCGATAACGCAAAGGCCGTAACAGCGGCTCAGAACCTCGTATCCCAGAACGTATCCATAGTACTCGGATCATACGGCTCCGGCGTTTCGATCGCCGCTGCCGATGTATTCGCTGACGCGGGAGTGCCTGCTATCGGCGTAACATGCACGAACCCTCAGGTAACAGCTGACTGCGAACAGTACTTCAGGATCTGCTTCCTGGATCCTTTCCAGGGAACGGTACTCGCCAACTACGCGTGGGAGAGCGGCTGCAAGAAGGCATACTGCCTCTCCAAGCTGGGCGATGACTACTCTGTAGGTCTTGTAAACTACTTCGTAGAAGCATTCAAGGGACTCGGCGGCGAAGTAGTCGAAGAGCAGTTCCCTGACAAGAACTCAGACTTCACATCCTATGTAGCAAACGCCAAGAAGGCCGGCTGCGACGTATTCTTCGCACCTGTATCCACAGAGGCTGCGGCTCTCATCATCGACCAGGCTGAGGCTCAGTCGCTCGGTATGCCTATCCTCGCGGGAGACACATGGGACTCCAACGTTATCACCGAGGCTGCCAAGGGCAAGAACGTAGATATCACCGTTACTACCTTCTATCAGGAAGGCGGAAACCCTGAATTCGACGAAGGCATCAAGGCATGGATGGAAGAGAATGCAGATGCCAAGACAAACAACGGCGGCAACACAGACCTCGCTGCTGTAACGGCAATGGGCTATGACGCTTACTTCGTAGCTCTCGAAGCGATGAAGGCTGCCGGTTCGACAGCTCCTGCCGACATCCTCGCTGCTCTGCCAAGCCTCGAGGTATCAGGTCTCGTCTGCGGAGACGTATCCTTCAATGAAGTCGGAGACGCCAACAAGACAGAGGCATTCGTAAAGAAATGCAACACAGAGACAGGATCCTGGGAGTTCCTTAAGACACAGTCTGCGGACTGATCCGCTAAACAGTTTAACGGCATAATAAACACAAGCGGGAAGCCCTCGCGGCTTCCCGCGATTTTGTAAAAAGGGACAAAACATGTTACAAACCTGGTTACCATACATACTCGCCGGCATCGCGGTCGGCGGTCAATACGCGCTGATAGCCATAGGATATACGATGGTGTACGGTATCCTCAGGCTCATCAACTTTGCGCACGGCGATGTATTCATGTGGTCGGGACTCATCATGGTTTACCTTATCACCGTACTGCCTCTCTGGCTCTCGGTCATACTGGTAATAATCTTCGCGATAGTCCTCGGAACCACGATAGAAAAAGTCGCATACAGGCCTCTCCGGTCAGCGCCGAGAATGTCCATCATGATATCCGCGATCGGCGTATCGTACCTGCTGCAGAACTTTGCGCTGTACATCACCGGAGGTCTGACAAAGACATACCCTGAGATCAGCTTCCTTCAGAAGACCGTAAAGATCGGATCGGCGACCACAAAGATGGTTACGCTCATCACTCCGGTCCTTACCATAGTGCTCGTATTCCTGCTCGTCATGCTGATAAGACATACCAAGATCGGAATGGCGATGCGCGCGGTTTCGCGTGACTTCGAGACGAGCTCGCTCATGGGCATAGACATCAACAGGGTAATAACAGTCACGTTCGTAATAGGCTGCGGACTTGCCGCCATCGGCTCGGTCCTCTACTTCTCCAACTACACGGGCATCAACCCGATGTCCGGCGCGATGCCGGGCCTCAAGGCTTTCGTCGCTGCAGTATTCGGAGGTATCGGATCCGTTCCGGGCGCTGTCGTCGGAGCCTTTGTAATAGGTGTCTGCGAGAACCTCATCAAGGGCGCGGGCTGGACTACCTTCTCGGACGCATTCACATTCGTGCTTCTCATCGTCATCCTCATGGTAAAACCTACGGGACTCTTCGGCGAGAAGAACATCGACAAGGTATAGGAGGGTGCCATGGCAACGACATTGAACAAGAAGACCAAGTCGGCCCTCTCCGTAGCCGCAATAGCGCTCTTCCTGGTGCTGGTATATCTTGGCGACATCGTCATACCGGCAGGTTCAAGCTGGAAGATGCTCATAACCGTCATCGAGAAAGGCTCCATCTACGCCTTAGTCGCGGCGTCGATGAACCTGCTGAACGGCTTCACAGGCCTGTTTTCACTCGGTCAGGCTGGATTCATGCTCATCGGAGCATACACTTACGCCATATTCACCATACCTGTCGCTTCGCACGATACTGTCTATCAGTACTTTGAAGGCGGCGTAATAAAGTGGTCCATTGTCGAGGCGCTCGAGGGTAGCCTCGGTGTCTTCGGACACTATCTGGGAATGCTCATCCCTATGCTGGGAGCCGGCCTGATAGTCGCGATTATAGCCTTCCTCATCGGCATACCGGTGCTGAGGCTCAAGTCCGACTACCTTGCGATAGCGACACTCGGATTCGCGGAGATACTGAGAGCTTTCTTCCAGTGGAACACCCTCGGCCCTGTCACCAACGGATCCAATGTGCTGCGTAAGTACACGACATACGGAAACGCGGTATTCCCTGTGCTGATCGCAGGCATATGCATCGCCATAATACTGCTGCTGATCAACTCCACCTACGGGCGCGCCTTCCGCGCGATCCGCGATGACGAGATAGCAGCCGAGGCGATGGGCATCAATCTCTTCAAGCACAAGGAAATATCCTTCGTCATTTCTTCATTCTTCGCAGGCATAAGCGGAGCGCTTCTGGCGATGTTCCAGACCACGATCAACGCCACGCCGTTCAACACGGTCATGACTTATGAGATCCTTCTCATAGTCGTCATCGGCGGCATCGGATCAATCACAGGCTCCGTGATCGGCGCATTCCTCTTCACAGCCGCATCCGAATGGTGGCTCAGAGGTCTCGACGCCGGACGCTGGCTGGGCATCTCCGCAAGCTTCATGAGGCCTGGATTCAGAAAGGTAGTATTCGCGGTACTGATCATGCTGATCGTACTCTTCTACTCCCGCGGCATCATGGGAGACAAGGAGTTCAGCTGGGACAGGTTCATAGGCTGGTGGAAGAACCTTCCTTCCAACCTCAGGGCATGGCCTGAAAGACGCAAGGCAAAAGCTGCCGCAAAACGCGAGGCAAAGGCCGCTGCAGCTGCCGCAAAGGCAAGAGCGAAGGAAGCAAAGGATGCCAGCGATGCGAAGAAAGCTTCGGGCGAAGCTCTCTTTACCCCGCTCCCGGTTTCCGACACCGTGATGGTATTCGACAAGGAGGGCAAGTGATATGGCTGAAGACAAAAGAGAAGTCGTATTGAGGCTTTCCGACATAACCATGCAGTTTGGCGGAGTCGTCGCCGTAGACAACCTCAACCTTGTAGTCCACAAGAACGAGATCGTGGGCCTTATCGGACCTAACGGCGCCGGAAAGACGACAGCATTCAACTGCATCACGGGCGTATATGAACCGACGAACGGCTCCATCGAGATAAACGGTGAAGTCGTCATAGAAAACTACCCGCAGGGCAAGATGAAAGATACGTACAAAGGCCGCAACGCGGGCAAGTACACCAAGGCTCTTACCATGCTGCCTGACAAGGTGACAAAGCTGGGCGTGGCGCGTACTTTCCAGAACATCAGGCTCTTCAAGGGCATGACCGTTCTTGAGAACGTACTGGTGGGCATGCACATGAACCAGACCGAGTCCGTGTTCGGAGCCACTTTCAGAAGCAAAAAAGCTCGGACAGAGGAAGCGACCATGAGGGCTGAAGCGGAAGAACTGCTTCGCAAGGTAGACCTTTACGAGAACAGGGATGACCTCGCCACATCGCTTCCTTACGGCAAGCAGAGACATCTTGAGATCGCCCGCGCTCTCGCTACCCACCCTTCGATCCTGCTGCTCGACGAGCCTGCAGCCGGCATGAACCCTCAGGAATCCGATGACCTGATGAAGTTCATCGGACGCATCCGTGACGAGTTCGACCTGTCCATTCTCATGATAGAGCATCACATGCAGGTCATCATGGGAATATGCGAGCACATCTACGTGCTCAACTACGGCGGACAGATCGCGGACGGCACAGCAGCCGAGATCCAGGCCAACCCTGCAGTAATAGAAGCTTATCTGGGAGGTGACGAATAATGCTTGCGATCAGAAATCTGAATGTACATTACGGAGGAATCCACGCTCTCAGAGGAATAGACATAGACGTGCCTGACGGAAAGATCATCTCGCTGATCGGCGCCAATGGAGCCGGCAAGTCGACCACGCTGAAGGCGGTCATGGGACTGGTCCCGAAAAGTGACGGTCACGTTTACTGGGATGACAAGGACATCAGCTCGCTGAAGACAAAGGACATAGTCGGAGAAGGCATTATCCTCTGCCCTGAAGGGCGCAGGATCTTCCCTGACCTGACAGTCGATGAGAACATCGCGGCAGGAGCTTATCTCCGCAAGGACAAGGCCGAGATAGCCAGAGACAGAGACTGGGTCTACGAGCTTTTTCCAAGGATCGCGGAGAGGACCTGGCAGCTGGGCGCTACCCTCTCCGGAGGAGAACAGCAGATGCTGGCGGTAGCAAGGGCCCTCATGTCAAAGCCTAAGCTCCTCATGCTGGACGAGCCTTCACTGGGACTCGCGCCGCTTGTCATCAAGGACATCTTCGCGTGTATCCAGAAGATCAAGGAGGACGGCGTAAACATCCTGCTGATCGAGCAGAACGCCAAGGCTGCCCTGGATATCTCCGATTACGCGTACGTAATGGAGACCGGAGTCATCACGATGGCCGGCCCGGGCAAGGCCCTGCTTGTAGACGAACGTGTCCAGCAGGCGTATCTGGGAGAATAGACCCGCATTTAAACAAACACAAAAGACCGGAAGGATCATCCTTCCGGTCTTGATTTTTATCCCCTATTTTACTGCCCTTCTAAGGTTTTCGACTTCCGCCGGGCTCAGCTTTCTGCACTGCCCAATGGCGAGCTTGCCTATCGTGAGGTCTCCAAGCCCCGTGCGGCAAAGCTCCAGCACCGGGTGTCCTATGGCCTCAAACATGCGTCGCACCTGGCGGTTCTTGCCCTCATGGATTATTATCTCAGCGACTGTGGAATTGCGGTCATGCTTTGCCAGATGCACCTCCGCAGGCGAAGTGACAAATCCTCCGATATCTATCCCCGCTTCAAGGAGCTTTACCTCATCGCGGGTCACTATGCCCTGGGCGCGGACGAGATACTTCTTATCGAACTCCTTTGAAGGATGCATAAGCGCGTTGGCGAGCTCTCCGTCGTTTGTCATGATAAGAAGTCCCGTCGTATTGTAGTCGAGCCTTCCCACAGGGAACACTCTGACGCTGTCAGGCACCAGCTCTGTTACCAGCGGTCTGCCCTCCTTGTCTGCTGTGGATGTCACATAGCCCGCCGGCTTGTTGAGCAGGTAATAGACCTTCTTGCCGGCCGGCTCGATGCGCGCGCCATCGACCTCTACCACGTCGCCTTCTTCCACATGATAACCGGGCGAAGTCAGTACTGCGCCATTGACTTTCACCCGGCCCTCTGCTATCAGTTCATCTGCCTTGCGGCGGCTCGTTACTCCCGCCGACGCTATGTATTGATTGATCCTCATCGTCAGTTTACTCTTCGCTTTCCTTGTTCTCAAAGTCGATCGACATCTGGCCGTAGCCTTCCTCTTCTCTTTCCCGTCTCAGCTCCTCGTACTCAGGCACCTCAGGCAGGTCTTTTAGCGAAGCGAATCCGAACTTCTTCAGAAATTCCTTTGTGGTCGCGTAGATGAGCGGTCTGCCGACGCCTTCCGATCTTCCGGTGACCTCGATTAGGCCCTTGTCGATAAGTCCGTCTATGACGCGCTCGCTCTTGATTCCTCTGATCGAGTCGATCTCGGATCTGGTGACCGGCTGGCGGTACGCGATTATGGCAAGCACCTCAAGAGCAGCCTGCGACAGTCTTCTTACCCTTACAGGTGTGCAGAGCTTCTGCAGAAACATGTCGTTTTCCGCAAGCGTGACAAAACCGAAAGCGTCGTCTACTTCACGTATCCTGATGCCTCTGCCCTCCTGCTCATATTCCGCCTGAAGCTCTCTGAAGAGCTCTCTTACCTCAGCTTTTTCCGCTTCGAGCACCTCCGCGGCGTCCTTGACCTCGAGAGGCTCTCCCCACATGAACATCATGGTCTCAAGCGCGGATTTCATTGTTTTATTGCTGTACATCCGAAATCTCCGTTTCTGTATAGATCTCATCATTGAATTCATCGCTGAACTCATCGTCGAATTCATCATCGGCGTATTCTATGACTCCTGCCGCCTCGGCATCGGCCTGCGCGGCCAGTATCTCAGGGTCCTTTCTGACCACCGTGATCTCTCCGAAGTTCTTGTCCTGCATGGCATCGTAATCCATGTTCTTGATCATCGACAGCAGCGACATGAACGAGAGTGTTATATCATATCTGTCAGGTTTCTCAGGCAGCAGCTCCGCAAAGGATATCCCGTCTGTTCCCGGTTTCAGTTTCTGCCCCAGCAGGACCGCCATATCCCTTATGCGCGCCTCTATCGTCTCCTTGCGCCTGCGAACCCTCTGGTAGCGCCTGGTCACCTCTTCTACCTTTTTGCGTCTGGTCAGGAAGAGTATGAAGGTGTTCACCAGCTGCTCATCGCTTACGCGCAGTATCTCATCAGGATCGTCGACGTATACCGACATATCTTCTGCCGGCTTCTCATGGACAGCCAGATTGTATTCTTCTGCCGCCTGCAGAGCCTCCGCCGCCCTTTTGATGCGCATGTAATCAAGCAGCCTTCCACGGAGCTCGACTCTCGGGTCCTCTACGATCTCGAGTTCGCCGTCAGTGTTTATCCTCGGCAGCAGCATGCGCGATTTAAGGCGTATGAGAATAGCCGCGAGCACTATGAACTCGGTGTCCACCTCGATGTTTAGAGATTCCATCTCCTTGAGGTAGCCGATATACTGCTCCGTTATCTCCGCGACCTTTATGTCATAAATGTCCATCCTCGCGTTCTCGAGGAGGTATATGAGCAGGTCGAACGGGCCTTCGAATTTGTCTATCCTGACTTTATACAACAGTGTTTTCCTTTTCTAAAAATATATCTCTTTGAGGTACAGTCCCTGCGGCGGAGCCGTAAATCCCGCCCTTGAGCGGTCCCGGCTCTCTATCGCCTCAGCGACGCTCGCGGCTGTCCTGCGTCCCTCGCCGGCTTCTATCAGCGTGCCGACGATTATCCTTACCATATTATACAGGAAGCCGTCCCCCGTTATCTCTATCGTTATTGAACTTTCACCGTCCGTGATATCCAGCGCGGATACCGTGCGTACGGTCGACTCCCTCGGAGTTCCGCCCGCGGTCTCGAAGCACTTGAAATCGTGAATGCCGATTATGTGAGACGCTGCTTCGCGCATGATATCCACATCCAGCTTATCTGCGCCCGGATACTGCAGCGCACGGTTCCTGACAAATATATCTCCGGTCTTGTCTATGACATATCTGTAGGTCTTGCCCTTGCACGAGTATCTCGCGTGGAAGTCCTCAGGCATCACATCCGCCGAAAGTATGCGGATGTCTCCGGGAGCCCCGCTCCTTCCTTCTCCGCCCGCGCCGAACCTGCGGTTCATGACCTCAGGCAGCTTCTCAACAGGCATGTTCGAATCCCAGTCGAAAGTCGCGCACTGGCCCAGGGCATGGACGCCCGCGTCAGTGCGGCTCGTGCCGTGGATGTGTACGTCATGTCCGGCAATGTATTTCAGCACATGCTCTATCTCGCCCTGCACCGTGCGGGCTTCGGGCTGGATCTGCCAGCCGCTGAAATTGGTGCCGTCGTATTCGATTTTTATCAGAACGTTTTTGGCCATTACAGTTCTATGAATAACATGTCCCCTATGTTCCACAGGAACAGGAAGTAAACCGTTACTGCGGCACAAGCTGCCGGCAGCATCGGATTGCGGTCCTTTATGGTGCTCTTTTTTGTCGCTATGAGGACCGCTGAATGCACAGCAAACAGCAGTGTCGTCAGTATGTATATCAGGACTATGCCCGTACGGCCGGTTATGAGCCCCATGCATGTGAAGAACTTGATGTCGGCTCCGCCTATGCTGCCCGTCTTGAAGAGCAGCATGCCAAGTAGCAGTACGGCCGCGGATATGCCAAAGCCCAAAGCTGCTCCGGCGGCGGGTTCCCACCACTTCTCGTGATACTCCACAAAAGCGGTCGCGGCTATCGCCAGCATTATGCTGAACTCATCCGGCACCACCCGGTAGAGCTGGTCGGATATAGCCATCTCAAGGACGATAAACAGCACACAGAGCACAGATATCTCAAAGAGCAGACCGGAACCCCTTACGGCCAGATAAAGCCCTGTGAGGGCAAAATATCCCGTAAATGCGTACTTCCACGGACTGCTCGGCAGTCTCTGTCTTCCGTCCGCGTCGGCTTCAACCAGTTTGATCGGCAGTATCTTTCTCGGCGCGTCTTTAGGTGCTGTCTCATCCCAGTCTTCGAACCACTGGGGTTTTATGCGGTTAAACGCGACAACACTGCCGTTGCCAAACAATATGGCCAGAACGGCAGCGGTCACTATTCGTGCTATGAGTGCGGCACTGTATTCCATTCAGTATCCGGCTGTGTTTCTATTTGATGCAGCTGTCAAGGAATTCCAGCATGTCGGCGTAAACCTGATCCTTGTCAGTCTCATTGAGGATCTCGTGTCTGTCGTCATCGTAGATCTTGATCGAAACATCGCACTCGGTGTTGTCCTTGTAGACCATGAACGTCTTGCGGACACCCTCCCCCCATGCTCCGACAGGGTCCTCGGCTCCGGACGTGATGAGGATAGGCAGCCCTTTAGGAAGCTTCTTCATCCGGTCTGTGTCATGGGCCTTCTGCATGCCTGAGAACATATGGTAATACGCGTTAGGCGTGAAGTGGAAGGTACACCAAGGCTCGTTGCGGTACCAGTCCACGACAGCCTCGTCCTTCGTCAGCCAGTCCGATATGGTGCGGGCGTTCGGTATCCTCTTAAGATAACTGCCGAACGACATCCCGTCGATCAGTTTTGCAGACTTTCCCACCTTTTTTGTGCCGAGCATCTTCGCGACCATCTTGCCTGCCGCGAGCACCGCGCCCGGCTGCCAGCCTGTTCCCATGATGATGACACCGGAAAGCCCCTTTGCATAGTCAGCGCCGTTCTCGGTGATGTACTGACGGATCAGGAACGATCCCATGCTGTGGCCCATCATCAGGTACGGCAGGTCAGGAAACTCCTTCTGCATCATCTCTCTCAGATGATGGATGTCGGCGATGACCCACGCGTTGCCCTCCTTGCCGAAGTAGCCGTGGTATTCATCGGACTGTACCGAAGCTCCGTGTCCCAGGTGGTCCTCACCGCAGACCAGATAGCCGTGGTCAGCCAGATATGAAGCGAAACCGTCGTATCTGTCAATGAACTCGACCATGCCGTGGATGATCTGGAAAACCGCCTTCGGCTTGCCTTCCGGATCCCATCTGATCGCGTGGATCTGTGTCTTGCCGTCTGTCGATGGATAGTAGAATTCTTTTTTCGTCATGTCCACACCTCTTCGCTCTTTGATCAACTTAACTATAGCGAGTATATCATTTTGCCTGTAGGTCTATCTACTCAAATTTGTCTTCGGCGGCCGCTCTCCGTGATACTGATAGAACTGCGTCTCTATCGTACCGTTATAGAGCTTGCGCCTCCTGTCGGCCTTGCGCCCTGTCCTCTTCATTATATCCTTTTCTATCTCTTTATCCGAAGTGATAAGGAAGAACGACCATTCAGGACACTCCGCCATGAGATCCGCAAAGTGGCTGTATATCCTTTTTATGGATCTTTCGTCGCCTATGCGCACACCGTACGGAAGATTGGATATGACAACGCCGTGCTCGCCCGCCTGCACGCCCTTAGGTATGCCTGCTCCCGGCCTCCACTGCGTCATGTCCATGCAGATGAAATCGATGTCATCGATGACCCCGGCTTCTTCCGCGTTGTCCTTTGCCGCTTTGATGGCGCGCCTGTCTATATCTATCGCGGCTATATTCAGCTCTGTGTCGAAGTCCGCAGCCTCAAAGGCCAGACGTTTTTCTTCTCGCCAGATCTCAGCCGGGATGATGTCCCATCCTTCCGCTGCGAACGGCCTTCCAAGGCCCGGCGCAATATTGCGGGCTATCATGGCAGCCTCGATAGGGATGGTACCGGACCCGCAGCACGGATCGACAAGCACGCGGTCTTTCCTGTAGAAGCTTAGCTGCACCAGCGCAGCGGCAAGCGTCTCCTTCATAGGCGCTGCCACATCGCTCACTCTGTATCCCCTTTTATGCAGCCCCACGCCGCTGGTATCCAGCAGCATCAGGAATTCATCCTTATGCGCGATGAATCTTATCCTGTATTCCGGACCGGTCTCCGGCATGGTTTCTCTGCAATAAAACTCGGACAGCCTCATTGAGACTGCCTTCTTTATTATCTTCTGACAGGCGGGCACGCTGTGCAGCACGGACTTGACCGAGCCTCCCACCACCGGAAATGCTCCCTCAAGCGGTATGATGCTCTCCCATTCCAGCGCCTTTGTCTGCTGAAAGAGTACTTCAAAGTCCGTAGCCTTGAACTCGCCCATGCGGACATATACCCTGTCAGCGCACCTGAGCCAGAGATTCGACCTCACGACAGCGCGTTCATCACCCATGTAGGTGACGCGCCCGTCCTCGGTCTTTATTATCTTGTATCCAAGCACTTCGATCTCACGCCTTACCACGGCTTCGAGACCGAAGGTCGCCGTCGCGACCAGCTCCAGTTTCATTGGGGCCTCCTTGCCTAGATTATCTTTATCTCAAAATCGAAGTCCGACTTGTACAGCACTACTTCATCGCCCTTGCCGGCAGCCCTTGCCTCGCGCGTCTTGTTCATGTCTATGACACGCTGGTTCTCGGAGCCGCAGTATACAAGCGTAAGGTTGCGGAGTTTTTCCTCATAACGGCCGTCCACCAGTATGTCGATCATACCCAGCAGCTCTCCGACCGCAGAATCGCTCTCCGCTTTGGCCTCAAGCTCCTCAAGAGTATAACCGCTGTAGCTCATGAGGCTGTAGCGCATGCCTTTAAGATAGCGGGCCAGATCGACGAGCGCTCTCGCCTGCTCAAACGGCTCGCCGCCTGAGAAGGTTACACCCTTGATGTTAGGCTTTGCCTTTATCTCGTCGAGTATATCCCTGACGGTCATATCGTATCCGCCGTTAGGATCCCATGACTCAGGGTTGTGGCAGCCCTTGCAGTGATGAGGGCATCCCTGCACAAAAAGGACGTACCTGAATCCCGGCCCATCGACTATGGACTCAGGCTCTATGCCGCATACCCTTATGACTTTGCTCGTATCCATCTCTTCCATGGCTGCGCCTCTTCTTTCATAAAAATAGCCGCCGACCGCTTTCCGGGCCTGGCGGCTATGTAAGATCATAACGGTCGATTAATTATGGGACAGACCGTGCTTGACTCTGTCCTCTACCTCGGCTCTCTTGCCGTTGTTGAATCTGTCGAGTGTGCCTACGAGATATCCTGTGATCCTTCTGATTCTTTCGAATTCCACACCTTCTCCGACCTTGCCGTTGATGTTCTTTACTGCCTTGTTATTCATAACGTACCTCCGTACCTCTCACTTCTCTTTTTATGCCTGCTTATTATATCTCAAATATCGCGTTTGTGAAGCAATATTAATGTATATTGTTGTTTTTTTTACTTGGAACCACATCATGTTGTGGATAAGCCTGTGGATAACCATGTGGAAAACCCACAGGCTCCCATTCAACTAGTGTGTGCAGTCGCAAGGAACAGGTACGCTTGGGTACCTCATGCGAAGCTCGTTCAGTCTCTCGATAGTGACAGGCTCGCCCTCGCGTCTTCCGCATCTTGGGCAAACGTCATCGATGACTCCCGTGTATCCGCAGACAGGGTCTCTGTCTACAGGATGGTTTACGCTGCCGTAGCCGACTCCTGCTTCCTTCATGAATCTGATGACAGATTCGAAAGCCTCAGGGTTCTTGGCGGTATCGCCGTCCAGCTCTACATAGCTGATGTGGCCCGCGTTTGTGAGGTCATGATACGGCGCCTCGATCGCGATCTTCTCGAAAGCTCCGATCGGGAAGTATACCGGCACGTGGAAGGAGTTTGTGTAGTAATCCCTGTCAGTGATGCCAGGCAGCTTGCCGTACTTCTCTCTGTCGATCTTGACGAATCTGCCGGAGAGTCCCTCAGCCGGTGTAGCCAGCAGAGTGAAGTTGAGGCCGGTCTCTGCGCTCTTTCTGTCGCAGAACTCTCTCATGTGCTTGATGACTTCGAATGCCTGCTCTCTGACTCTCTCGTCCTCGCCGTGATGCTTGCCCGTGAGAGCTTTCATGGTCTCCGCAAGTCCGATGAATCCTATGGAAAGAGTTCCGTGCTTGAGGATCTCAGCTACGCTGTCATCAGGTCCGAGGTTGTCGGAGTCGATCCAGATACCCTGTCCCATCAGGAACGGATAGTTACGGCCCTTCTTTGTGCACTGGATCCTGAATCTGTGCAGCAGCTGTCTTGCAACAAGCTCCATCATGGCATCCAGCTTCTTGTAGAACACGTCGAAGTCTCTGTTAGCCTCGATCGCGAGTCTTGGCAGGTTGATCGATGTAAAGCTGAGGTTTCCTCTGCCGCATACGACCGCCTTTGAAGGATCATGGCTGTTGGCCATGACTCTTGTACGGCATCCCATGTAGGCAACTTCCTTATTGTAGTTGCCTTCCTCATAGAACTTCAGATTGAACGGAGCGTCCAGGAAACTGAAGTTAGGGAACAGCCTCTTTGCGCTGCATCTGATGGCCAGCTTGAAGAGATCGTAGTTAGGATCTCCCTCATTGTAGTTGACGCCTTCCTTGACCTTGAAGATCGAAACCGGGAAGATCGGAGTCTCGCCGTTTCCGAGTCCCGCCTCTGTGGCGAGCAGGAAGTTCTTGATGACCATGCGGCCTTCCGGAGTCGTGTCGGTTCCGAAGTTGACCGAGCTGAACGGTACCTGAGCGCCGGCTCTCGAGTTCATGGTGTTGAGGTTGTGGATAAGAGCCTCCATAGCCTGGTAGGTCATCTTGTCCGTCCTCGCCCATGCTGCCTCAGCGGCCTGAGCGCTGCATCTTACCAGCTGATCTCTTGTGAGTCCACCGGCCCATCCTGACTTATCGAACCACTCGCCCAGCACTTCGCCATACGAGCCGTTAGTCGCCAGAGTCGGAGCCTCAGCTTCAGCCTTGATCTTGTCAGCGATAGCCTTAGCGTCCGCATACGCCACGTCGAGCTTCGCGGCGATTATCTCAGTCAGCGCAGAGAAGTATTCCTTTATATATGTCCTTGCGACACCCGGCGCCATAGCGTAGTCGAAGTTTGGTACCGACTGGCCGCCGTGCATCTCGTTCTGGTTGGCCTGGATCGCGATGCATGCCAGTGAAGCATAGCTCATGATCGACTGCGGCTCTCTGAGATAGCCGTGACCTGTGCAGAATCCGTCCTTGAAAAGCTTGATAAGGTCGATCTGGCAGCATGTCTCGGTAAGCATGTAGAAATCCTTATCGTGGATATGGATGTCACCGTTGATATGTGCCTTTGCGATGTCCTTAGGCAGTACGTAGTTGTCTACGAAATACTTTGCGCCCTCGGAACCGTACTTGAGCATGGTGCCCATCGAAGTGTCGCCATCGATGTTGGCGTTCTCTCTCTTGATGTCCGCATCCTTGGAGTAGGAGTAAGTGAGCTCGTTGTAGATGTTCATCAGATCGGACTCAGCCTCTCTGATCTTTGCGTGCTCAGCGCGGTACAGGATGTATGCCTTTGCTGTCTTTTCCCAGTCATACTTGATGAGCATCGCCTCGACGATATCCTGCACCTGCTCGACTGTGCAGGTCTCGCCATCCAGCTGCTCTACGACCTTCTTGGTAAGGTAAGTGAAGTCGATGCTCGTCATCTTCTCGCCATCGACTGCCTTGTTAGCAGCGTATATGGCGTTGAAGATCTTAGACTCATCGAACGGCATCTCCTTGCCGTCTCTCTTTACAATGCTTTTCATATTCTCTCTCCGTTATTCTTATTTTATTGTATGTATGAAAAATGTTGATTTGACTGGTTTTGGACGTTCTTTTCTTTTTAGAGCGTAAAAAAATATGTTCCGTTCCGAACACTATATATTGTAGTCATGGGTGGATTTAGTGTCAATATGTTGTTATGTACTAATTATGTTTTTTTGTCCGGTTTACGCCGGTTTTGCCCCTGATCCGCAAAAGAAAAAGAGGTCAGATATACTCTGACCTCTTCATCAAAAGCGTAGGATTTTTAAAAAGACAAGCTTTTAGCCGAAGTATCTCTTCAGAAGACCAGCAAATGCCTTGCCGTGTCTTGCCTCGTCTCTAGCCATCTCGTGAACTGTGTCATGGATAGCGTCGAGGTTCTGCTCTTTAGCCTTCTTAGCGAGCATTGTCTTTCCGAGTGTTGCGCCGTTCTCAGCCTCTACTCTCATTCTGAGGTTCTTCTCTGTGCTGTCTGTGAGCACCTCTCCGAGGAGCTCTGCAAACTTAGCAGCGTGCTCTGCTTCTTCAAAAGCGGCAGTCTTCCAGTACTCGCCGATCTCAGGATATCCCTCTCTGAAAGCGACTCTGGACATAGCCAGATACATACCTACCTCGGAGCACTCGCCCTCGAAATTTGCTCTCAGATCAGCGATGATCTCAGGGTCCACTCCCTGAGCAACGCCGAGAACATGCTCAGCAGCCCATGTCATTTCCTCTTCCTGCTTGATGAACTTCTCTGCAGGAACCTTGCATACAGGGCACTTTTCCGGAGGTGTATCTCCCTCATGTACATAACCGCATACGCTGCAAACCCATTTTGCCATAATAATTTCCTCCTTGTAATTACATTCTGATTTGTAAGAGCGGGCTTTGTCGCCTCTTGCTTGTCAACGACGTTATGATAGCACATCCACGACAGGCTTGCACCTATTTTGATACAATTTCACATGAAATTCATATGATGTATTGAAAGTTTGATTGTAAACCGTATTTCATTGAATATGCATCCGTATTATGATATTGTTAGGGGGCAAAAGAGATGCCCTGCACGTAAGGAGAATCCATCATGAAAATCAGGCAATCCGCGGAAGACTATCTTGAGGCAATGCTCATCCTGCAGGAGGAGCACGGATACATCCGCTCCATAGATATCGCAAAGAAGCTCGGAGTCACCAAGCCGAGCGTCTCATACGCGGTAAAGCGCCTCAAAGAGAACGGATATATCAATATGGATGCCAATGGGCCTATCACACTGGCTCCGGCAGGCTACAAGATCGCAAAGAGGATCTATGAAAGGCACAAAGCTCTTACAGCTTTCCTTGAGAAACTTGGAGTAAGCAGCGAGCAGGCCGAAGAAGACGCGTGCAAGATAGAGCACGACATCTCCTATGAGACATATGTGGCCATCTGTGACTATCTGAACGAAGGCCGCGAAGAAAAGCTGGGCAGCTACGATTTCGAGTAAAGACTTCGGGCTGAAAACAAAACAACAAAACGCTTTACCACGAATGGTAAAGCGTTTTTTATCGTGTTAATAAGAAAGGATAGGCTCTTACTTCAGGATGATAGTGTTATCTATCGAAGTCTCTTCTGCCATAGCCTTGAGGCTGTCGGAAAGATCCGAGAGTGTTGCAGGCTCAGTTGGAGCGCTGAAGTCGACCTCAAGCGATCCCGCATCCTCGATCTTGTCGAAAACGAGAGTCTGCGCCTTATCTACGGTCTCTTCCTTAACAGGCTCCTCTGCCTTAGGGAGTTCTATCTCTGCAAGATCTCTGATCAGATCGAAATCGTCCTCATCGATGCGTGCCAGTTCAGCCTCGAGCATCTTGCGGAAGTTGTCCTTGAGTCTTCTGACCTTTGTGCTGAGTACAGCGTGCTCGTCTGTCAGCTTTCTTACGTTGACCTTTGCGTCAAGCAGCATGTTCTCTGCCTCGAGCTCAGCGTCTCTCATCATGAGCTCGGCTCTTCTCTCTGCGCTTGCGGAGATGTCAGCCATCAGCTTCTTGGCTGTCTCGAGTGTCTCGACCATGGCGTTGTCATCCTTCTGGGCTTCTTCGAGCTGCTTCTCAAGAGCCTTGATCTTGTGAGCCATTGTCCTGTTGTCGTTGAGTACCTTCTCATAATCTGCGACTATGAGATCCAGGAACTCGTCAACTTCTCTGGAGTTGTATCCCTTCTTGTCACGGCTGAATTCTTTCTTATCGATATCAATCGGCATTATCATAGTGTCTTACCTCACCTTTCCTATTGATTTACATTATCATTGTTATATTTTATCTGCGGACTGTTTATTTCCACGGACTTTCTTTCGAAATCGTCTTACCGGACTCTGTGGTCCTGTCTACCATTGCCTTAATGTTAACATTACGAGGGGCAAAAAGGTAGATGTTCTGGTTGATTCTCTGGATGTTGCCCTGGAGCGCGTATGTCGCTCCGCTCAGGAAGTCGAACATCTTGCGGGCCAGATCTGTCTCGACCTTTTCGAGATTGATGATGACCGGCTTGTTGTTTCTGAGATTGTCGATCAGCTTGCGGCATTCCTCGATGTTCTTAGGCTCGATGACTACCATCTTGAAAGCGCCGGAATCGTTGCGTGATGCTCTGTCTGCCTGTACCTGCTGCTTCTCCGTGAACTTCTGCGGCGGTGCCACCTCGTTGAACGCGAGCGGGCTGATGCCGGTGTTTGCAGGAGCCTCAGGCGCTGCGGCAGCTGCTGCCCTGTTCAGTTCGTTCTTGTAAGCGTCGATCTCATCCTGCGTTATATCGTAATCATCTTCATACTCATCGGTGATCCCGACCAGGTCTTTCATTTTATCCATGAAACCCATTTGCTTGTTCCTCCTCTATCTGTAATTGCGCGGTCCGAATATCGAACTGCCTACTCTGACTATCGTTGCTCCCTCTTCCACAGCGACCTCGAAGTCGCCCGACATGCCCATGGAGAGCTCGGTCGGCGCGAACCTCTCAGGCGGGAGTTGCCAGCTCTTCATGTCTTCGAAGAGCTCTGCCGCTTCCTTGAAGTACGGCCTTGAATCCTCAGGATCCGCTGCTATCGGCGGTATGCACATGATGCCGCATACCCTCACGTTTTCGCACTCAGCGGTAATGTCCGTCACCAGCTGCTTAAGATCACTTGCCGCGATGCCCGACTTGGTCTCTTCCATCGCGGAATTGATCTCTATCAGGACGTCCATCTTCAGCCCGGCGGCGGCGGCCCGCTTGTCTATCTCGCGTGCCAGCTTGAGGGAATCGACAGAGTGGATCATCACCACCTTGTCTATCACCTGCCTTACCTTATTGGTCTGAAGGTGCCCTATAAGGTGCCATCTGACCGGTGATACATCGTCGATCTTCTCCAGGATCTCCTGAACGCGGTTCTCACCTATGTCCGTGGCTCCCGCGGCTATCGCTTCATTGATCTCTGATGCCGGATGCGTCTTGGTGACGGCGACCAGCTTTATATCTTCCGGATCCCTGCCGCTTCTTAACGCGGCGTCATCGACCCGTTTTTTGACTTCTTTGAATCGTTCAGCTATGGTCATGGTTTCTTTGCCGGATGCGATTTTTCAAGACCGGCTATGTCTTCTTCTGTCGGTTCCGCGACTATCTCGTCGTATGTACGTATGGTCTCAACGAAATTGCCGTCTGCGTCAACATATATATCCGAGAAGACCACGCATTTCTTGCCGTCATCTGCCTTGGCGCTTACAGGCTTGAATACGTGCTCTCCCAGCTTGTTCTTAACAAAGACTCCGCGCATCCCGTCCGGTGCGGTCACGATGCTGGAATCATCAAGCACCAGGCCCTCCGCCTCGTTGACGGTGACCGTTGTATCCAGATTGCGGATCTCCAGGAAACCCGGGAAGAATGTCTTGCACGAAAGTATTATCTTCGAAGTCTTGGTGCCGCTCTCTATGCGGCTGACTCTTACCGGAACCTCTTCATCATTGATGGTTATGTTTACAGTCTCGCCTTCGTAGTACTTGGCCGCAGATTCGTTGTCCAGATAATAGACCAGATACCACTTGCTGTTGCGTACTACCTTGAATATAGGGTAGCCTTTGCCGCAGTGGTTGTCAGGCACCTCTATAGCCCTGCGTCCCGTGAGCGACTTGAGATCTTTTTCAGTGAGAGAATCGATCGCGCCGGTGCTCAGCTTGGCCTCGGCTCCGTCGACATAGTAGCTGATGTAGCCCGAATCTACGGCGACGCCGTCTTCGGTGACCACCACGTTGTCGCCGAGTTCCTCCATGATCTTGGTGTACCTGCCGGTGCGCTCCTTTTCCTCAGGTTCTTCGGCAGCTTCGCCTTCTACTGCCTCTCCCTCGGCGGCTTCGCCTTCAGCAGGAGCCGGCTCCTCTGTCTTAGGCAAGGCATCCCATGCGCCCTTGATCACCGGATTGTCGCTTTCCGATCCGTCGATCATTTCCATGTCGACATCTGTCGGGGTCAGTTCAACGATCTGTGTGTAGGCCTTGATCAGCTTGTCGGTCTCCGCGAGCCTGTTGATCATGCTCTTCTGACCGGCAGCGTAGACTGTCTCGTCTCTCACAATAAAAGCAGAGACCTCATCAGTGACGTCTATACTTCCATATTGTGCTATATATGTCTTCTCGAGCATGCCCTTTACAGAAGGGATGGCATAGACGACTATACAACACAGCGCGATCAGCCCTATATATAAGAGGATCGCGAATATCCACTTCCTTGTTAAAAGGCCTTTTCGATCAGTTTCCATAGTTCAAGCCGATTATACAACAAAAAAGCCTCATAACACAATATATATTTGTGTCAGAGGCTTGATATGCCTACATTTTGTGTATTTTTGTCAGCAGGCTTTTTACAGATACTTCTGAAGTATGGCCTTCTGCTTTTTTGACAGCTCCGGCTCGCTTTTGAGGTATGCCTCAAAGAGATCCGGACGTCTTTCCTTTGTGAGTGCCAGAGCCTGTTCCCAGCGCCAGAGGTCTATCTCCCCGTGGTTACCTGAAAGCAGTATCTCAGGCACCTCATCGCCGTCATATTCTCTGGGCTTCGAATAATGCGGGTACTCCAGCAAGCCTGAGTAAATGGACTCATCATTCACCGACTCATCTCCCGCCAGCACGCCGTCGATGAACCTAGCAACAGTATCTATTAGGACCATCGCAGGCAGTTCGCCGCCGGTCAGCACATAGTCGCCTATGGAGACCTCCCTTGCGCCTAATTTGTCGAGCGCGCGCTGATCCACGCCCTCGTAGTGGCCGCAGAGTATGGTGATCTCATCCTTTTCCGAGAGTTCTCTGGCCATATCGCCCGAGAGCATCTCCCCGCGCGGCGACATGTAGATGACCTCTCCGCCGTATCCGCTGCCTTCATACGCGTCAAGGATAGGCTGCACCTGCATCACCATACCGGCTCCGCCGCCGTAAGGCGTATCGTCGACACGGTTGTGCCTGTCAGTCGTGTAGTCGCGGATATCCGTGACGTTCAGCTCGATAATTCCGTTGTCTATCGCTCTTCCCAGCATGCTCATGCGAAGCGGAGCAAACATCTCCGGGAAGATCGTGAGGATATTGATCTTCATTTCTTATACGCGTTTTCAGTCCAGGAATCCCGGGATGAGTTCGACCTCAATGATTCCGGCCTCTTCATCGATGCTCCTAAGGAAGGCGTCGACCGCAGGTATGAGGACCTGCTTTCCGTCAGGCGTGCTGACATCGAGCACGCTCTGAGCCGTGTTCTGTATAACGTCTCTGAGCACTCCGATCTCTGCTCCGCCCTGCGCTGTGTCCACTACCTTGCAGCCTATGAGGTCACGCACATAGTGCTCGCCCTCAGGAAGCTCCTCCATGTCTTTTGCATAGATGCTGACGTCCATGCCCCTGATATCCTCAGCGGCATTCCTGTCTTCGATGCCGGTAATCCTTACCACAGGCTTGTCTTTCTGGTATCTGACCTTCTCTATGGCTCCGCTCACGCTTTTTTCCGCACGCTCAAGAAGGAGGACCTTGCCCTCCTTCAGATTACCGGAATCCTGCGAGTACAGATTGACTCTGAATTCGCCTTTTATACCCACAGGACTTCCGACCTTGCCTATCAGGACTTTCTCCTGAGATACGTCAGTCTTCTTCAACTATCTCCACCGACACTCTGAGATTCTGCTTGATCGCCGCAGCCTTTACCACGGTCCTGATCGCCTTTGCTATTCTTCCCGACTTGCCTATTATCTTGCCGATATCTTCGTCGGCTACTTTAAGCTTGACTATTATGTCTCTTCCGTCAGTCTCTTCGGTGACAAGGACCTCGTCCGGCTTAGTGACCAGCGCTTTCGCGATTACTTCTACCAGACTTCCCATTCCGTGCCTCCTTATTCGATAGCGCCGGACTTCTTGAGAAGCGCTCTGACTGTATCAGTCGGCTGTGCTCCGTTTGCGAGCCACTTCTTCGCAGCTTCGTTGTCGATGATGATCTCGCTTGGATCCTTCAGTGGATCATATGTGCCGATCTCCTCGATGAACTTGCCGTTTCTCGGTGTTCTCGAATCAGCAACAACTACTCTGTAGAAAGGCTTCTTGTGAGCTCCAACTCTCTTAAGTCTGATCTTTACCATTTTCTTTCCTCCATTTATAAGTATTAGTTTTTTATATCTTTTTTAGAATCCGAGGTTGCGCATCATGCTGCGCGCCTTTTTCGAATCCGGATTAGCAATGACTTTGGTCATCTTCTTCATCTCTTCGTATTTCTTGACGAGCTGATTGACGTCTGTGACCGTGACGCCCGATCCCTTAGCGATGCGCTTACGCCTCGAAGCGTTAAGCACGTTTGGCTTTGCTCTTTCGAACGGTGTCATCGAGAGGATGATGGCCTCCCACTTTCTGAGTTCGGCCCTGCCCTGTTCAAAGTCGATGTCCTTCTTCTGAGCCGCGGAGATGCCCGGGATCATGTCTATGAGCTTGCTGATTCCGCCCAGCTTGTTGATCTGCCTCATCTGGTTGAGAAAGTCTTCAAGGTCATACTTGTTGCGGCGGATCTTCTCCTCAAGCTTTCTGGATTCCTCTTCATCGAAAGCGTTCTCTGCCTGCTCGATAAGCGACATCACGTCGCCCATGCCGAGTATCCTGGACGCTATCCTGTCAGGGTGGAAAGGCTCAAGAGCGTTGTACTTCTCACCTGTACCCATGAACTTGATAGGCTTGCCGGTCACTGACTTTACCGAGAGAGCCGCACCGCCTCTTGAGTCGCCGTCCATCTTGGTCATGATGATGCCGTCGACACCGAGCGCCTGGTTGAATCCGTCAGCGATGTTGACCGCGTCCTGACCGGTAAGCGCGTCTACCACGAGGAGTATCTCGTGAGGTCTGACCGATGCCTTCAGGATCTTGAGCTCGTCCATTAGCTCCTGGTCGATCTGAAGACGTCCGGCGGTATCGATGATCAGCACGTTGCAGCCGCGCCTCTGAGCTTCTCTTACAGCCTCGCTTGCGATCTGCTCCGGATCCTTAGTGTCCCTGTTGACGTAGACCGGCGTGTTGACCGCCTTGCCGACTATCTCCAGCTGATCAATAGCCGCAGGCCTGTAAACGTCGCAGGCTGCCAGCATAGGGTGCTTGCCCGTCTGCTTGAGCCATGCCGCCAGTTTGCCTGCTGTCGTAGTCTTACCAGTACCCTGGAGACCTACCAGCATGATGACTGTGAAGCCGCTTGGGTTGAACGTCAGCTTGCTCGCTGTGCCGCCCATCATCTCGACCAGTTCATCTTTTACGATCTTGATGACCATCTGGTCAGGAGTCAGGCTCTTGAGCACGCCGGCGCCAAGCGCCTTTTCTTTTACGGTCGCTACAAATTCCTTTACGACCTTGAAGTTGACGTCAGCCTCAAGAAGTGCCATCTTGACGACGCGCATCGCGTCCTCAAAGTCCTTCTCAGATACAACGCCCTGGCCGCGCAGGTCCTTGAACGCTCCCTGTAATTTTTCGGATAATCCTTCGAATGCCATGTTTCTACTCTGTTATCTTCTCTATGATCCTTTTGATCTTATCTGCGTATGGCTCAACTATGCCTGCAGAATCGATTATCTTACATGCTTTTTCAGCCAGTTTTTGGTTCTCTTTGTACGAGGCAACCAGCTTCAGTTTCTCCTCATACGACTCGAGAGCCTTCTCGGCTTTCCTGAGTGTGTAGTGAACAGCCTGGCGGGTCTGACCGAGTTCTTCGGCGATCTCGGAAAGCGACAGATTGTCTTCGTGATACAGCGCCATGACCTCGCTCTGCGCCTCATTCAGAAGCGCGCCGTAGAAGTCATAGAGCATGCTCGCGTATTCAACTCTTTCGATATCGTCTTTCATAGCGGATCTCCAATCACACCGCCATATAATAACATCTCTTTGAGTTGCTGTCAAACATTTTCTTTGACAGCAATGGTGTTTCTTTGCAAATGAACAGGGAGGCGAGTTTCCTCACCTCCCTTGTCTATTCAGTTGTTCAACTGTGCTCTATGAACTAAGCGTTCTTAGGAGCTGCGAAGTGAACGATCGCATGTACGAGTGCAACTGCGCCGAGGACTCCGGCAGCAACCCATGTCAGTGTGCCGATTGTCGAGCCTGCGATCTCAGAGAAGTATGTTCCCTGTGCAGGGCCAAAGAATGCGCCAAATGCACCGGCTGCTGCTGCGAGGAGTGCGAAGACTCCGGCAGCCTTGTTCTTCTTCAGGAAGGACAGGATAGCTGCGAGTACTGCGAGTACGCCGGCTGCGAGGAGTCCGCCTGTAGCGACTGCTCTGCCCATGATCTCAGCTGTGATCAGATCGCCGTCCTCAGCCTGATATCCTCTACCAACTTCTACAGCGTTGAGTCCCTCTTCGATCTCAAGGTGGTTGTCTCCGTTATCGAAGTCGCCGTCGCCGTTCAGTCTGTCAGCGATGCTAACGAGGTCAAGATCAGCCTCTGTATTGAAGAGTGTTGCGAGACCATCTCTGATCTGCTGTTCACCATCTTCGTACTGAGCAAGCTGAGCCTTACCATCAGCGAGCTGCTTACGTCCGTCTTCGAGCTGCTGGCGTCCATCAGCGAGCTTTCCAGGAGCTGCTTTGTAATCTGCAAGACCTTGTCTATACTGGGCTTTTCCTGCATTCAGTTTCTTCGTACCAGCTGCAAGATCCTTTTCACCCTTCTTTACAGCCTTAGTAACTTCACTAATCAATTGTGGAGCTGCTTCCATGATCTTATCCATGGTTGCCATGAATTTATCATCATCGGCATTCAGGCCAGCAATGACATTGTCTACATTTCCGATTATCTTTTCAACATCCTTATTGCCCTTAACCTTTTTGAGAAGCGGGATGAGCTTGTTCTGGATTTCTTCCTTTCCTGCTGCAAGAGCGGCAAGATTATCCAAAGCGGAAAAAGCTGAATGTGCGTTAGACATACCAGTAGCTAACGCTTTCTGGTCTTCAGTGCCGTTTTTCAGCATTGTCATTACATCATTATCTGCAACCAATTTGTCGTTTACTTCACGCACATTACTGCTATCGACTTCGAGCGCTCCATATTTGCTCTTAATTGCTGCTTTTACTGTAGATTCTGATCCTGCAAAGTACTGTTGCCACTCAGGAGTTTTAGGATTTGGAGTTTCTCCTGGATGTGCCTCTTCCCATTTACCATTTGCGTAATCGCTCTGTCCTTTTTGGACTAAGGCTGGAAGAAGACTGTTGATTCCTCCGATAAGCGTAGCATTATTCTTAGTTGCTTCTATTGAGGCTTCTACTATGCCTGCATTAATTGAGCCATCCTTGAACATAGTAGGATACTGTTCTGATGCCCTTCCGTTTGCAAATGCATAAAGCCCCATCTCAAGAGCTCCTTGCTCCGGATCAGTAGAGATATTGCGGCCATGAACGACATCGTTACCATGTCTCCATGTAGGATACTTTTCCTTGAGTTCAGCTACACCCTCTTTCAGTTGCTTGAGCATCGATTTGCCAGCAGCCAAAGTTTCCTTACCATCAGCAAGCTGTGCTTCGCCGCTAGCTATTGCACTCCTTGCCGCTGCAAGCTTTCCAGGTGCTGCCGCATAATCAGCCTCGCCCTTTGCAAGTGTCTTTTCACCTTCTGCGAGCTGTACCTCGGCATCAGCGATCTGACCAAGACCATCGAGGTATGCCTGCTCGTTTTCAAGGAGCTGGTTGAGTCCGTCCTCGAGCTTGTTCATGTCAGCCGTGGACTTTTCACCTGCTTCTTCCCAATAGTCTTTGCAAGCGAGAACATCGTTTACGGTAACGGCACTACCGTAGAATCCGAAACACGCTGCAGCTATGAGAAGAACGCTTAATGCTTTTTTCATTTTTATTCCCTCTCTATAACAAGATTAACATATAAGTTCCTTTGCTATTAGGCGCGGCAAAACCAGTGCCTATAATGCTGAAACTATTTTACCAAATCCAGTATCCAAATACATAACAAATGTTAAGATTTTGTGAAGATTTGTTTGTACTAATTTTCATACATGTTGCGGCAAAACAAAAAGGGCCTGCGCCCTTTGTTTACAAAAACGAAAAAAGCGGCGACGTCCTAATTTCCCGGGAGGTCACCCTCCGAGTATCATCGGCGCTAAGGAGCTTAACTACTGTGTTCGGGATGGGAACAGGTGGATCCTCCTCGCTATTGTCACCGCAAATGGCTGAGTGTCAGCCGCA
>JAFWNE010000007.1:0-11743 GCA_017510505.1 Mogibacterium sp.
AACAGGACAGTGCCTGACGCAGCGATAGCAGTCACGGCAGTTATTGATCTCCGTATATATTGGATATTTTTCCACTATTTAACCTCCCTGAACAAGCAGGCCTGCCAGTCACCCGGTGCAGACGTACCCAAGTCATCCGCCGGTATCATCAAACCCGCATTTCAATAAGTATATTTGCGTAAAAATTATACCATATATTCTGAATGCACTGCACGCCGGACTGCTCGTTGTGATATAATATGGAAGAATTTTTGGGACAATGATCCGGAGGTAATTACATGGCATTTGCAACAGCAGAAGAATATAAGGATATGGCGGGCAATTTCATTCATGATATCATCAATGAAGACCTCGCCACAGGCAAGCATAAAGAGATTGTTACGAGATTCCCGCCGGAGCCTAATGGCTACCTGCATATCGGACACGCCAAGTCGCTCTGCCTCAATTTCGGCACGGCGCTCAAGTACGGCGGCCGCTGCAATCTCAGATACGATGACACCAACCCTACAAAAGAGGACATCGAATTCGTCAAGTCCATCGAGGCTGACGTCAACTGGCTCGGATTCCAGTGGGACGAGAAACTCTGGGCTTCCGACTATTTTGACACGATGTATGACGCTGCAGTCGAACTCATCAAGCAGGGCAAGGCTTTCGTATGCGAGCTCACTCCGGATCAGATAAGAGAATACAGGGGCACGCTTACACAGCCGGGAAAGGAGAGCCCTTACAGGAACAGACCTGTTGAGGAGAACCTCGCGCTCTTTGAGAAGATGAGAGCAGGCGAGTTTGCTGACGGAGAGGTCTGCCTCAGAGCAAAGATCGACATGGCGAGCCCTAACATCAACATGAGAGACCCTGTCATCTACAGAGTCGTCCACGCGTCCCATCACAACACGGGAGACAAGTGGTGCGTCTATCCGATGTACGACTTCGCTCATCCTATCGAGGACGCTATAGAAGGCATCACGCACTCCATCTGCACACTCGAGTTTGAGGATCACAGACCTCTTTACGACTGGGTAGTGCGCGAGGTAGGCTGGTGGCCAAATCCGCCTAGACAGATCGAATTTGCGCCGCTCAACATCACCACGATGCTGATGAGTAAGAGGTTCATCCGCAGACTGGTAGAAGAGGGCAAGGTAGAAGGCTGGGACGATCCGCGTCTCTGCACACTGGCAGGCATCCGCCGCAGAGGATACACTCCTGAAGCGATCCGCAAGTTCTGCAACGACATCGGAGTCACCAAGGCCGACACCATGATCGACATCGCTCAGCTTGAGCAGTGCGTCAGGGAAGACCTGCAGCTGAAGGTCCCTGCGATCAACGTCGTGAAGAACCCTATAAAGGTCATCATCGATAACTATCCTGAGGGAAAGACAGAGATGTGCACAGTCGAGAACAACTCCAAGGTGCCTGAGATGGGTACCCGCGAGATCCCGTTCGGACGCGAACTCTGGGTAGACGGCGATGACTTCATGGAAGTCCCTGTAAAGAAATACTTCAGGCTCTTCCCGGGCAACGAGGTCAGATTCAAGGGGGCGTACTTCATCACCTGCAACGAGGTAGAGAAGGACGCAGACGGCAACATCGTGGCACTCCATTGCACATACGACCCTGAGACACACAGCGGATCCGGATTCGAAGGCCGCAAGGTCAAGGGAACCATCCACTTCGTCGAGGCAAACAGCGCCGTTAAGATAAAGATCAGAGAGTACGGCTATCTCATGAAGGAGAACGAGGAGACAGGAGAGCAGGAATTCGATCCTGAATCGCTCGTTGAGACATGGGGCTACGCGGAGCCATCCGCAGTGAATGTGAAGCCGGGCGAAAGATTCCAGTTCTTCCGCAAGGGCTACTACATAGCAGACTCCAAGCTCACGACAGACGATGAGAAAGTATTCAACAGCATCGTAGGACTGAAGAGCAGCTGGAAATAGAAACAGCAAAGAGGTGCAGGCAGCTGCACCTCTTTTAGTTTTTGTTAAGGTTTAAGTAATGCGTTCCTTTTGAGACTATAATTACTATGATTGGATAACTATGTGCGGATGGGCACAAAAAAGGAGAAAGCTATAGAGACCGTATTAGAGAAGTTATTGAATTTCTCCGCTGAGAATCCTGAGCTCGCGGTACACATAACCACCGTTTTAAGGTGGATATTTGTGGTGCTTGCGGCTTACATACTTCTCATCGCGATCGTGTCTCTGCTCACCACCAGGGCGACCCCGGAGATATGGGGCTATTACATGGTAGAAGGGGGCGGCAACTTTCCGATCACTCACTGGGAGAACGTCATAGGCCGCTCGCGCTCAGCGGATATCAACATCCCGCTGAATATAGTCTCAAACAATCACGCTCTTCTCATAAGGCGCGATGAAGACAAGTGGATGATAAAAGATCTCGGCTCCAAGAACGGGACCAAGGTCAATGGCTTTGACCTGGATCCGCAGAAGCGGTACATCATAAGCCCGGGCGATCAAATCGACATGGGTGGGGTCATCGCCACTATCACGCCTCCAAGTATCGAGGAGACGCGCAACAACAGATTCATGAGGCGTCTTGACAAGGAGCCTGTACATCCGTGGAAGATACTGCTGGCCATCACAGTGTTCCAGATACTCACGATAGTCCAGCTGGTGATAGGCATGGGCGAGGAGATGACAGCCTCCGCGCTGTTGTCGATAGTTTTGCTCTGCGCTGTAATGTGGGCATACGTCATGTTTTTCCACGCAACAGGCAGGCGCGGCTTTGAGATGGAGATGATAGCCTTCTTCCTGTCAACGATCAACCTTGCGGTGACGGCATCTTCGGACCCGGGAATCGTATTGAAGGAATTCATAGCGATCCTCTTAGGCCTTGCTCTCCTGATATTCATGTGCATCTTCATGCAGGACCTCAACAGGACCCGCAGGATCAAGCCTGTCCTTATAGGCCTTTCGATCGTGGCGCTGCTGATCAACCTGATCTTCGGTACTGCTAAGTACGGTGCTACCAACTGGATAAGGGTAGGGGCCATTACCGTGCAGCCGTCCGAATTAGTCAAGCTGGCTTTCATTCTCATAGGAGCCGGCGCCCTGGAAGAGCTTTACGACAGAAAGAACACCGTGGTATACGCGCTGTTCTCGCTCTTCTGCCTTGGCTGCCTTGCTATGATGAGCGACTTCGGTACGGCACTCATATTCTTTGCAACTTACCTGGTCGTTTCGTTCCTCAGAAGCGGAGATATCTCGCGTTTCGCTCTTACGGCCGTAGCAGCCGGCGCGATGGGACTTATCGTTCTGAGGTTCAAGCCATACATAGCATCGAGATTTGATGCATGGGGCCACGTCTGGGAGCCTGAGTTCATGGACGACCTGGGCTACCAGCAGACACGCACCATGTCCTTTGGCGCAGGCGGCGGAATGCTGGGCCTCGGAGCGGGCAACGGCTCGCTCAAATACGTAGGCGCGTCCAATACCGACCTCGTATTCGGTTTCGTAATGGAAGAGTGGGGCTTCATAATCGCGGTCCTGCTGGTGCTGTGCATAGCGACGCTTTCGGTGTTTGCGGTAATGCACATCGTCGCCGGAAGATCCACGTTCTACACCATACTCGCGTGCAGCGCTGCCACGATGTTCCTGGTGCAGACCATGCTCAACGTCTTTGGCGCGATAGACCTCTTCCCGCTCACAGGAGTCACCTTCCCGTTCGTCTCTACGGGTGGAACGAGCCTGATGACCTCGTGGGCGATGCTGGCGTACTTCAAGGCGGCCGACATGCGGCGTAATGCCGGGCTCGGCGCCGGAAGGGAGGAGTAGCCATGCGGAAACAGGAGAAGAGGGCAGTCATCTGTCTCATAATGGCGCTGATGCTGGTTGCGGGCCTGGGCATATTCGGCTACAGGCTGGTGAAGCATGGCGGAGAATGGGCGACCTTCTACGGCAATACACAGATATATACTGACGGAGCCATCAACCGCGGCACCGTCACCGACAGAAACGGAGTAGAGCTTCTCAGCTGCACTCCGGAAGGCTTCGATTACACTGATGATTATGAGCTGAGAGTTGCTACCGTACACGCGGTGGGCGATCCTCTGGGCAACGTATCCACAGGAGCAATCACCGTCTTCAGGAGCCAGCTGATAGGCTACGATCTGCTGAACGGAACATACGATGCCAGCGCTAACGGAAAGAAGATAGCGCTGACCATAGATGCCAACGCCAACCGCGCGGCCTACGAGGCTCTTGCAGGCAGGACCGGTACCGTGGGCGTATACAACTGGAAGACGGGAGAGATCGTCTGCATGGTGAGTACTCCGGGCTTTGATCCGGCGTATGAAGAGGAGACTGTAGATGACGGAGAGCCTATCTACTTCAATAACTTCCTCAGCGGACTCATCACTCCGGGCTCCACCTTCAAACTGGTCACATCGGCGGCTGTCATAGACAAGCTGGACAACAGGGATTCGTTCACATACGACTGCGACGGCATCAACCAGATAGGCGACACCAAGGAGTCCAGGCTGATCGACGTCAGCGCGCATGGAGAGGTAGACTTCAGGGAAGCTCTTGCCCAGTCGTGCAACGGAGCCTTTGGAGCTTTGACGAGAGAGGTCGGTGCCAAGGCAATGAAGGAATACACCGAGAAGGCAGGGCTCACAAAACCTATCAATGTCGATGGCATAGAAACTGCCGCAGGAGTATTCGACTTCCCGGATAATGACGACATCAGACTCAGCTGGGCGGGCATAGGCCAGGCGGGCGACATGGTCAACCCTTGCGCCATGATGGTGTACATGGGGGCCATAGCCAACGGCGGAGAAGCCGTGCAGCCTACGCTTATCAAAAGCGCTACCTTCCTTAAGGACATAACCGGCGGCAAGAGCCTCGGCAGATACCTTGATCAGGATACAGCAGGCGAGCTCAGAAGCATGATGAAAAATAACGTCGTGGAGAACTACGGCGAAGGCAATTTCCCCGGCCTGGACATTTACGCCAAGTCCGGGACCGCAGAAGGAGAGTCATACCAGCCTGACGCGTGGTTTGTGGGATTTACGGACAGTGAGGAGTCCCCGTACGCATTCGTAGTATGGGTAAAGGGAGGCGGCTATGGCGCGCAGGCAGCCGCACCAATAGCAAACCGCGTCCTTCAGACACTCGGATCCGGCGGAGAATAGCCTGTTTTGTGAGAAAAAACTTTCCGGGCCTTAATAATCAATCATGTTTTTGTTTAAATTCACAAAATGGCTTGACTTTGTTTTTCTTTGTATTTATTATCTACACTGTAAACAAGTGAATAACAACTGACCCGATAGAGGTCGCAGAGATCAGGAGTAACGGTCACAGAAGCGCGGGGGCGCGGCCGTGAAAGGGTGATCTGCCGAAGCTTACCGGAATCCCAAGCCGGCAAGCTGGGACGGTGCAATAAGATGTACCGGACTGTCACGAAAGTGGAGCGCTATCATGGTTGGGTAAATATCATAGTAAGTTACCAGATCCATGGCAGAATCGTTTCATGCGTTATTCATGGATCTTTTTCATTATTAGGAGGTAACTTATTTATGGACACACCTGCACTTTATGCAACAGCATGGGCGGTTCTTCCGCCACTCATTGCCATCGTACTGGCACTCATCACAAAGGAAGTCTACAGCTCGCTCTTCCTGGGCGTAGTCACGGGCGCTATCCTCTATGCCGGCGCAGATTTTGACGGCATCGTAAATCACATTCTCAATGACGGCATCATCGCGTCGCTCAGCGATGGCTGGAACGTGGGAATCCTCATCTTCCTGGTCATCCTTGGCATGGTCGTAGCACTGATGAATCTCTCCGGAGGTTCGAAGGCATTCGGCGGCTGGGCCCTCAAGCGCGTAAGAACACGTGTCGCGGCTGAGATCGCTACAGTATTGCTGGGCGTAGTAATCTTCGTAGACGACTACTTCAACTGCCTGACAGTAGGATCCGTCATGAAGCCTGTAACAGACAACTTCAATGTATCCAGAGCTAAACTCGCCTACATCATCGACGCGACAGCAGCTCCTGTATGCATCATCGCTCCTGTATCCTCATGGGCCGCGGCTGTATCCAGCTTCGCCGGTGAAGGAGAGGGCATCGCGCTGTTTATCAGATGTATCCCTTACAACTTCTACGCTCTGTTCACTCTCGTAATGATGATCGCTATCATCGTCATGAGATTCGACTATGCCGCTATGGCAAGGTTCGAGATGAACGCGGTAGAGAGCGGAGATCTGTTCACAGTACCTGACGTTAACGCTGAAATGGCAGGCGCTGCAGAAGAGGGAAGCGACAAGGGCGTCGTAATGGACCTCGTATTCCCGGTAGTCGTTCTCGTAGTCAGCTGCGTACTCGGAATGGTCTACACAGGCGGATTCTTCGATGGAGCCGGATTCGTTACAGCTTTCTCTGATTCCGATGCATCTGTTGGACTTTCGATGGGAGCTCTCGTAGCGCTCGTCATCATAATCGCTTACTACACGATCAGACGCACCATCAGCTTCAATGAGTGCATGAGCTGCGTACCTGAAGGAATGAAGGCAATGGCTTCGCCTATCCTCGTTCTGACGCTCGCATGGTCACTCAAGGCTATGACGGACAGCCTTGGACTTGCTGATTACGTAAGCGGCCTCGTAGAAGGAATGAGCGGATTCGCAGTAGGAATCATTCCTGCGGGACTCTTCCTGATAGCATGCGTTCTCGCGTTCGCTTCCGGAACATCCTGGGGAACCTTCGGTATCCTTATCCCTCTGGGACTCGCTATTACACAGTCGCACCCTGAACTTTCCACACCTATCATCGCGGCATGCATGGCAGGCGCTGTATACGGCGACCACTGCTCACCGATCTCTGATACAACGATCATGGCTTCCGCCGGCGCAAACTGCAACCACGTCTCGCACGTATCAACGCAGCTGCCGTACGCGACCACAGTCGCTGCTGTCTCTGCAATCTCTTATGTGATAGCAGGTTATGTAAGCAGCCCTGTAGTTCCGCTGATCGTCGGAGTCGTACTTCTGCTTGGAGTACTCTTCTTCCTGAGAGGAAGAGAGGGCAGCTACAGAGTACCTGACGCAGCAAACGTCAATCAGACTGCAGCAGAATAGAATACATATCACGCTTAATGCTCAAATAAATGGAAAACACGGCCACGCGATTCCGCGTATGGCTGTGTTTTTCATTGAGTGAAATAGTATAATTGATAAAGAAAAAGGCAGTAAACACAGATTGAGGAAAGGACTGTGAGATGAATTTCACTTCCAGCGAAACCGATTTTGTACTTGAGAACGAAGCTTATATGCCTGTTCCGGAAAGCGAAAAGCGCCGGCTTGAGACTGTGGAGGATTTTGAAGCTGAACTTGGCAGGATGCGTGACGCGGCTGCGGCCGGCGCCATGCCTGACATGCGCCACTGTGTCATCAAGGGTCTCGATCTTGCCGGCCGCGATCTTACCGGCATCGACTTCAGGCGCTCCACTTTTGAAGGCTGTGATCTTCACGGGACCGACTTCAGCGGCTCACAGATGGACAACATCGCGTTCTATGACAACGACCTTGTCGGCATGAAGCTTTGCGGCTGCAAGGCCAGGGGGTGCAGTTTCAGGTTCCAGGACATGACAGACATCGACCTCAGCGGGGCCAATATATATTCATCGGTGCTTGAGGACGCGCTCAACCAGGACAAGGTGATCACAGATGCTGAGACCAAGTGGTATAAGATGCGCTGCCCGGAGGAGGGCGAGGCATTCATAGCATGGAAGTGCTGCACCGATCTCCGTGTTGTGATGATGCTCGTGCCGCGCGATGCCAAGCGATGCATGGCCACGATGGAGACCGGCAGAGTTTCAAAGGTAAAGGTGCTGAAGATCACCAGCATAGATGAGACAGAGAACTACACATGGGCACAGTCTACGGTCGACCCGGACTTCTATTACGAAGTTGGCAAGTGGCTTGAGCCTGCGAATGGCTTCCAGGAAGACAGATGGAAGGACAGCTCACCGGGCATCCACTTCTTCCTTGACCGCCAGCAATGTGTAGATTACCAGTCAAAATAGTCATATATAAATGAAGAGGGGCGTTTGTTCAGCGATGTACTTACGCTCCTTGCTTTATTGAATAAACTTATTGTTAGGGTTATAATTTTGACAGTAAATTGTAGTGTTTCTTCTATATTATATAGAAGATAATGATGGCGTAAGGGCATTCAACAACAAATCCACGGAAGCGCTGCAAGGCGTTTCCGATATTATGTAAAAGGGAGGAAATGCTTTATGAAAGTTATCATGTCCGGTAACGAAGCGACTGCCCGCGGAGCCTGGGAAGGCGGCGCGAGATTTGCTTCGGCATATCCGGGAACACCGAGCACGGAGATCCTTGAGAACATGCCTCAGTACGGAGCAGACGTATACTCCGAGTGGGCTCCTAATGAAAAGGTAGCTACAGAGGCAGCGATCGGAGCATCCATTGCAGGTGCAAGATCATTCTGCGCGATGAAGCATGTAGGAATGAACGTAGCTGCAGACCCTATCTTCACATTCGCTTACACCGGTGTTACCGGCGGATTCGTAATGGTAGTTGCGGACGATCCGGGCCAGCACAGCTCGCAGAACGAGCAGGACAACAGAAACACCGCCAAGTCTGCAAGACTTCTCATGCTGGAGCCTTCTGACTCGCAGGAGTCAAAGGACTTCATGAAGAAGGCCTTTGCTCTCTCGGAGAGATTCGACATGCCGGTGCTCTTTCATGTCACAACCAGAACATGCCACTCAAAGGGCCTTGTTGAGTTGGGCGACAGAGAAGAAGCAGCTGTTCCTGACTATGAACCAAAGATCAAGAAGTACGTAACAGCTCCTGCGAACGCAAAGGTGCTGAGAGCAACACTCGAAGAAAGAGTTGCTGCTGCCAAGGCGTTCGCCTGCGATTGCGAGTTCAACAGAGTCGAGATGCATGACACAAAGATCGGTGTCATTACTTCCGGAATCTCATATCAGTACGCAAGAGAGACATTCGAGGACAACGCCTCCTATCTCAAGCTGGGACTCACGTTCCCAATGCCTGATGATCTGATCAAGGACTTCTGCTCCAAGGTAGACAAGGTCTACATCGTAGAAGAGATGGATCCGTACATCGAAGAGCATGTAAAGATGCTCGGCATCGAGTGCACGGGCAAAGATGTCATTCCAAGATTTGACGAGCTCAACACGGATATAGTCAGAAAGGCATTCCTGGGTGTAGAGCCTGAGACATACACGACTGACATGAAGACCGTCGTAAGACCTCCGGCGCTCTGCGCGGGCTGCCCTCACAGAGGACTGTTCTACTGCCTCTCCAAGAGACAGAAGAAGGGCGACCTCATGATTACCGGAGACATCGGATGCTACACGCTCGGCATGGCTCCTCCGCTCAACGCGGTACATACCACCATCTGCATGGGAGCTTCTCTCTCGCAGGGCCACGGAGCATCCAAGGTATTCAAGGCCGCGGGCAAGGCGACAAAGGTAGCGTCTGTCATCGGAGATTCCACCTTCTTCCACACAGGCGTAAACTCTCTGATGGATGCTGTATATAACAGCGGAAGCAATCTGTCCATCATCCTCGACAACCGTATCACGGGAATGACAGGCCACCAGCAGAACCCTGGTACAGGCTATACTCTTATGGGCGATGAGGCTCCTGAGGTAGACATCCCGGCTCTCTGCAGAGCTATCGGCGTCAAGGAAGAGAACATCATCACGGTCAATCCGAACCACCTCGATGAAGTCGAAGCTGCTCTTGATAAACTCCTCGGCAAGGATGAGCCTACAGTGCTCATCACAAGATGGCCGTGCGTACTCAAGAAGTTCAGCAAGCAGGATATCGATGAGTTCCCGACACTGCACAAGACACAGTGCGTGATCGATCAGGACAAGTGCAAGAACTGCAAGATGTGCGTAAAGACCGGATGCCCGGCTCTGATCTCCACAAAGGAGAAGGTCGTCATCGACAAGACGAGCTGCAACGGCTGCACGGTCTGCAAGCAGGTCTGCCCGTTCAAGGCTATTGAGGAGGTGACAAGATAATGAGTGAAGTAAAGAATATCCTCCTGGTAGGAGTAGGCGGACAGGGAACCATCCTGGCCAGCAAGATCCTGACAAGCGGCCTCATCAAGGCAGGCTATGACGTCAAGATGAGTGAGATCCACGGAATGTCGCAGAGAGGCGGCTCCGTATCCACACAGGTAAGATACGGCGAGAAGGTCTACAGCCCAATCGTAGGCAAGGGCTCTGCGGACGTCATCGTTGCGTTTGAAGAGATGGAAGCCCTCAGATGGCTCGACCACCTCAAGATCGGCGGCAAGATGGTCATCAATGACTATCGCATCCAGCCGGTACCGGTCAACCTGGGCGCGGCAGAGTATCCTGAAGGCATCATCGACCACCTCAAGGAGAAGTGTGAAGTGCTGGCCTTCAAGGCTGCTGACGTAGCGACAGAGCTCGGCAACCCTAAGGCGATGAACATCGTTCTTCTCGGAGCCCTCGTAAAGGCCATGGGACTCGATGATATCGACTGGGACGCTGAGATCGAAGCAAACGTAAAGGCCAAGTTCGTTGACCTCAACAAGGCTGCCTTCAAAGCAGGCTACAACCTCTAAGACAGCGGCCAAAGCAATGGATAAGATACCCGCTCTTGCGAGAGCGGGTATTTTAGTGGTAGTATAGTACGGACTTTGGAGGAGACAACAGATGAGAACATTGATGATGATCGCGAGCATCGCGATGGTAGGAACGGGAATATTCTGTGTGGCCAACGGCAGCGCCGCGTTTCTGGCGGTGGCTTTCGTTATAGGGCTGGTCTTTGTGCTGCTCGGAGCCATAGAGATCCTCATCAGCGGGCGCGCTGACTTTGATGCCTCGGAAAAGAGCGTCGGCATCGCCAAAGACGGCATCCTTATGCTGATCGTCGGCATCGTCATTCTCACCGGTCAGGTCACGGATGATACATCCGCTCAGGTGGTGTTCGCTCTCTGGCTCACCATCGAAGGAGTTCTCGCGTTCAGGACCGAGTGGCTTGACATCATGGATATCGACTGGGAGCACAGGATAGGCATAGCCATCAGCACACTCATGCTGATATTCGGTGTCTACATATTCTTCAACAACTCCGCGTTCAAGCTGAGCTCCACACTGCTTGTGGGAATATGCATGATCATCCTGGGACTCAGACGCTTCTGGCAGTCGCTCGACATCGAATACACCAAGCCTAGCTTCATAACCGGAAACGAAGAGAAGCTCAGGGAGGCTGAGGAAGATGAAAAGCGCGCTCTGGCAAAGGCCAAGGAGGGCATACGTGAGCAGAAGAACGCGCAGAAGCGCATAGCTAAGATAAAGGAAGACATAGCTATCGAACAGGACGCCATGATGAGCGCGGCGATCACCCGTCAGGAAAGAGAAGCCGAGCGGGAATTGTCAGAATAAAGACAGAAAAAGTACAAACCGGTACAAAATGTAAAACGTCATATATAGTATATATAATTAGTAGATAACACAATTTGCGGGATTCTTCGGACCCGCAGATTTTTTTCAAAAAAAGTTTGAAAAAAATCAAAAAAAGTGTTGACCTGAGGTATCCGTTTTCATATAATAATGAAGCTGTCGCTGAAAAGCGCAGCGGAACCTTGAAAACTTCATAGTGCAGAACAGGTCTTGAAAATACAGGGTTTAGGCCCTGAAATTTGAAAGACTTTGAAAGAAAAAGACAAACAAGCAAAACTTGTTA
>JAFWNE010000008.1:0-18831 GCA_017510505.1 Mogibacterium sp.
ACAATCATCAGAGGATCAAGGGCAAGCTAAAAGGACTGAGCCCTGTTCAGTACAGAATTCAGTCCTTGTTAGTAGCCTAGTGTCCTGCCAAAATGTGTCTAACATTTTGGGGTCAGTTCAACAGAGGGCTGTTTTTTATGCACAAAAATGAGGGGGCCTTATGTCTCTGGCAGGTAACTCGAGCACGCCGGCACTTAGCGATTGGCAAGCGCCAGCGCAGACAGAGCTTAGTACCGCTGCGTGCGAATGTTAGCGCGAGCGTGCCTGACGGAGATATAAGGCCCCCTCTTGTTTTTTTACAGTCTTGCAGCCTCCATGATCGCCTCTGCGAACGATGGATGCGGATGAATGATGTTGGCAACTTCCTCAAGCATCATGCCTCTGCCGATAGCTACAGCCAGCTCGCCGATAAGGTCGGAAGCTCTGCCGCAGAGCAGGTGAGCGCCGATGATCTTGTGGTCGTCAGCCCTGGCAACCAGTTTTACGAAGCCTCTGTCAAGTCCGGCAATGATAGTCTTGCCGTTTGCAGACATCGGGTATTTCTTGGTGATGACCTCGATGCCGGCTTCCTTTGCTTCGTCAGCAGTCAGTCCGACTACCGCGATCTCAGGGTCCGTATAGATGCAGCTTGGAACTGTACCCATATTGATGGTAGCCTGGCAGCCGTTGATCATAGCTACAGCATTGCGTCCCTCTGCCGATGCGGTATGTGCCAGCTGGATGCCTCCGTTGCAGTCGCCGATAGCGTATACGCTCTTGATTGGCGTCTCATATCTCTCATCTACCTTGATGAAGCCCTTGCCGTCAACGAGGTCAGGATACTCTGCAAGCAGCTCTTCGCTGAATACGCCGGCTGTGTTCGGTCTTCTGCCTACGCACATCAGAACCTTGTCCGCCTTTACCTGGATCTCTTCGTCCTTCTTGTTCTTGAGGGTGACTACCAGCTTGTCTCCGTCCTTTTCGATCTTCTGGACAGGGGATGCAACGTGTACATCAACCCCCTTCTTCTCGAGGGTCATCTTGATGCTGCGGCCGATCTCCTTGTCGATGATAGGAAGCAGTCTGTCCATTCCCTCGATGACCGTAACGTGATCGCCGAGGTCTGCATAGATAGTAGCAAACTCGATACCGATGACTCCGCCTCCGATGATGACGAATTCAGGGATCTCTTCTGCGCCCATATCGAGTAACTCCGTGCTGTCGACAACTCCAGGCAGATCGTAACCAGGAATAGGCGGCATGAATGGCTTTGAGCCTGTAGCTACCATGATACTCTCTGCGGTATACTCCTCACCGTTGATCACAACTCGATGCGGCGCGACTACCTTGGCTTCACCTTCGAGAAGGTCGATCTTTTTCTTCTTGATCAGTCCGGAAATGCCGTTTCTCAGGGTGTCGAGGACCTCGTCCTTACGCTCGCCTATCCTTGCACGGTTAGCGCGCAGTCCATCACATTCAACACCGACTTCAGCTCCGTGAGCAGCGTCTCTGTAAACATCCGAAGAGTGCATGAGTGCCTTGGTAGGAATGCATCCTCTGTTGAGACATGTTCCGCCGACACGGTCCTTTTCCGCGATAGCTACCTTCATGCCGAGTTCCGCTGCATAGAAAGCTGCTTCGTAGCCGCCCGGGCCCGCTCCAATAATTAAGAGATCATACTTGTAATCGCTCATTTGGGTTTTCCTTTCTTTGTATATAGTTATTGCTTATATTGACTTTGCTATGAGGCCGAGTATCTCGTAGGCTGTGGCCGACGCGCCTTCAGGAAGTTCCTCTCTCAGCGAGTGGATCTCGCCTGCGTCGTATCTGCGGCCCTTAACGAGCTCTTCGACTATGTCGAAGACTTCGGTCTCGAGTGCGTCCGAGTATATGCGGCAGTCCCTGATGTATTCGCCCTTCATGGCCAGCTGGATCTCGACACCGCCCCATTCGAATCTGTGCTCTATGACCTTTTCAAAAGGTATCCTGGTGCCCAGCCTCCACTCTTCGGACGCGTACTTGTCCAGAAGCTTCTGCGGTGTTTTCGGCAGTTCTTCCTCAACAGCCTCCGCGCAGTACTCTCTGGATGCCGCCCTTACCATAGCGTCCTGCATGGCCTCGATAAGTTCTTTGGTGTCCGCGTTCACAAGTGGCTCTCTGACATGTTCCTTAAGGTTGGTCACTCTGGATCTTACGGATTCCACGCCCTTGGACTTCAGCTTAGCCTCAGGCACATTGAGGTACTTTGAGAGGTCCTCAGCCGCCACGTCCATCATTATGGTGCCGTGGTGATAATTGTAGCCGCCTGATGAAAAGTACGCGTGGCCCGAGAACTTTTTGCCTCCGACTGTCAGGTCATTCCTGCCCGTCTTGGTCGCATTTATGCCAAGCAGTCTGCAAGCCAGAAGGATGACGTCAGTCTGCCTCTCTATGTCGAAGAGGTCATCTTTGGCGATGAACGTGAAGTTCAGATTGCCCATGTCGTGATAGACCGCGCCGCCTCCGGATATCCTGCGTGCCAGATATATGCCGTCGCGCTTTATGGCCTCCACATTGCACTCACGCCACGGATTCTGGTTCTTGCCTATGACCACGGTGTGCGCGTTCTGCCACAGGAAGAGAGTTACCTCGCCTTCATTGGCGTTCATGGTCAGATGCTCTTCCGCAGCGAGATTGACGTAAGGGTCTGTGCAGTCAGTCCTTATTACTCTAAGCCGGCAAGTCGGTCTCATCGGTGTTCTCCGTATCTTCTGCATCTTCCAGAGCCTCTTCGTCAGTCTCCAGATTCTCTTCTCTTTCCTCGATGATCTGCTCCTCTTCAGGGGTAAGTTCTGCGTCCATGTTTCCTTCAGGATTTGTCAGGGTCGAAGGATCGATTGGCTCAGGGCGAGGCTTGTCAGTCTTATAGAAAGTGCCGTAGTATGAATCTCCACGCCTGACGTTGCCGTTTTTATCTACGATGAGCTCGCCCATCCATTCGGTCTTGATGACTCCATGTCTGTAGTCCCACTCGATGACTCTGTCTTCATATACAGAGTCATTGTATTCGTATTCATATCCATACCTTTCAGCATAGTCCCTGTCATAGTGGGACCTCTCCAGATAGGTCAGCGTGACCTGATCGCCTTCAATGATCAGATCTTCGTAATAGTTTGATTCCTCATATCTTCCCTGACAGGCCGCTCTCATTTCTTCTTCAGAGCCGTAAGTGCTCCTCTCGGTGTGCACGACTAAAAAGCTTATAAGGTAGCCTATCAGCGCAATGGCAAGAATACCCGCGAGTACATAGAGCAATCTGCGGTTCTTGCGCTTTATCTGCCATTCCTTCGCCCATGCGGCGGCATCTCTTCTGTCCTGATCCATTTTCTTTATCTTCGTTCCTTTAATTTACCGGCCTGCTCCTGCAGACCCTCAGAAACAAAGGCCGGCACCGTATGTGTCGACCTTTGTTCAAAGCCTATAGTGATTGTGCTACTTCATCAGTACGCCGAGGAGGTTTACTACATCCTTGGCATCTACGCCGTCCAGAAGTCCGCCGACTACTTTCATCATGTCGCCGGAGCCTGCCTTGGCTGTCTCTGTCTTGGCTGTCTGACCCATCTTGGACATCAGGATAGGTGCCAGGATAGCCATGATCTTGATGATGGTCTTAGTATCAAGTCCGCTCTTCTTCTAGCCTTTGCTGCGAGCTCTTCTTCCTCTGATCCGAGAAGGTGCTTAACGATCTTATAGCCGTCATCTACGTCGACATTCTTTACAGCCTTCTTGAGGTCTTTTGTGTCCTGCTTGCTGTGATCGTTCAGGGCCTGGAGGAATCCGTACTTGGTGTCCTCGCTCTTCATCTGGCTCTGCATTCCCTTAAGAAGCATAGGCATAACTGTCTCGATGGCCGACTGTGCGCCCTTCTCATCAACTCCAAGCATGCTGGTGACCTGATCGAGAGCTCCGCTCTGAAGCATCATCTTCATAATGGTTTCCATGTCCATGGTTTATATCCTCCTTGCCTTATGGCAAACACACAATATAGTCGCATTCGTGGTTAAATTTTAACCGCTTTTCGTTAGATTTACAATAGTTTGCGTATTACTTAACAGCAACTCCGCATTCACGCTCCATTATCTTCGCGAATGACCTGATGCATGTGTGGACTATGCCCGTACAATAGGTCTTGCGCTCCGGATCGGTGAACTCGTAGTCGGCTATAAGCTCAGGGCAGATGCTGCTGACATACTCCTTTGCAACATCGTCGTTGAGCTCTCTTACAAGGTCGATGCACTTTCTGAATGCCGGATCTCCCTTGACTGTTCTGCCGAAGACCTTGCCCAGGCACATCGTGGCTCCCGCTACCGCTCCGCAGACATTTCCCCCGTCGCCGAATCCGTAAGGGAACCCTGTCGAAAGGGCGATCGCCTCCTCGCCTATGCCGAGCTCATAATGTCTGTTCAGTACTTCCAGCACCGATTCCGAACACATGAATCCGGTTGTGAAATTCTCAGTAGCATCAGCGAGCATTTTCTCCATGTTTACTTCTTTTACCATATCTGCCTCCATACCTTTTGATCTATTTTTTACGTTCCTTCTGCTGCCGCTTCTGAGCGGCTCTGCGCTTTGCTGTTTTTGGCTTCATTACACTGAACCCGAAGAATCCGAGTTCTTCTGCTGAGAGTCTGTAATACTTTCCGTGACTGAATGCTGCGAGATCCATCGAGCCGAAGTCATAGGCGCCTTTTTCGTCCACATATTTTTCGTCAATATGGACAGCCGTTATCTCCGCCATGAACATATCGTGCGAAGGCATCCTTATTATATCCTTCACCCTGCACTCAATGTTCACCGGAGACTCCGCAATAAGGGGAGCCAACACTGTATCCGCCGCCTCGCGCGTGAGCCCCTGCGCCTCAAACTTGTCAACATCACGGCCCGATCGTACTCCACAGAAATCCATTGCTTTTGCAAGGTCTGCCGGTACCAGGTTGATCACAAACTCTCCGCTTTGTTCTATTATATCGTGAGAACAGCGTTTGGGCTGCACGGAAATGTACGTCATCGGAGGGTTTGAATTTATTATTCCCGTCCATGCTATGGTCAGGATGTTTGATTCCTCCATGCTTCCACAGCTCACCATCACCGCAGGCAACGGAGCCAGAAGCGGTCCGGGTGTCGATCTTACTTTCATTGTTTTCCCTGCCTCTTTACCGCTGTGATCGCGCGCCATTCTCCGTCTGCAAGCACCTCTATTATATCAAAGCCGGCAGCTTCTATGGCTCCTTTTACTGCATCTTCTTTTACGTCCAGTATCCCTGACGTTATATATATGCCGCCCGGCCCAAGCTGCTCTGCCGCGGCAGGGGAGAGCATCATTACCAGATCAGCCATCAGATTGGCGACTATGACATCCGCACTGTAGTCGACGCCGGACATGAGGTCTCCCTTCATCACTGCTATGCTGCCTTCAAGGTCATTCTTTCTGATGTTCTCTGTCGCTACGCGGACAGCCTCTTCATCGATGTCTATGCCAAGAGCGTTTTCTGCTCCGAGCAGCACCGCGGCCATGGCGAGTATGCCTGTGCCGGTGCCTACATCAAGCACCCTGGCGTCCTCCGGCATGTACTTTTCAAGCGCCTTCACGCACATTGAAGTCGTCTCGTGCAGGCCGCTTCCGAATGCCATGCCCGGATCCATCTCTATTACCAGCTCGCCTTCTGAAGGATCATAGTCCTCCCAGCCCGGCTTCACGACTATGCGCTCGCCGACCTTGGCAGGTTTGAAATGCTCCTGCCACTTGTACAGCCACTCGCTGTCGTCTCCGGCGGGCGAGGCCTCGCAGCATACTCCATCCATTCCTGCCAGAAGAGCTTCCGTGTCGGCCAGATGCCTGAGGCCCTCTTCATCATCCGTGAAGTACAGGGTGATGGTCGGCTTTCTTGTGAGGTCCGCGCTCAGCTCTTCATTTATATAGTCGTATTTGTACAGTTCTTTGTGATCCAGTATGTCCTGCACATCGGACGGATCGTCTATCTGCATAGAATCAAAGCCATGCTCAAGCAGTACGGCCTCGGCCGTTTCAAGCATTTCCCCGTCCACAGTTATTTTGAATTCAATGTATCTCATACCTTACCGCCTGCAAATGTTTTCGGTTTACGTGCTAATTTTACACCAAAACAGGGTATTATTCATTTGGCAAATGATTTGGCAATTTCATCTTGCATTAATGTGCCAAAAATGGCAATATATAGGCAGATAAGTGATCAGGGTTCTCAAGTAAGAAGCGAAGGAGTCTCAACGATGTACAGCGTCAGCGAGTTGATAGAAATAAAAAACAAAAAGGGCTATACCAACGAAATGATAGCGAAAATGACCGGCGTGCCCCTCAGCACCGTACAGAAGATATTCTGCGGTCAGACCAAACATCCCCGGGCAGATACTCTTCTCGAGCTTTCCAAAGGGCTTTCTGAATACAATTATGATTTTGCCACATACGCGGTACGCGAGGAGGCCGCTGAGTACTCAGTGGAATATGAAGACCGCTTTGAGGCAATAACGAACGAGCGTTGGCCGAGGCAGGGGCACTACACTCTTAAAGATTACTATGCTCTGCCCGACCAGGTACGCGTAGAGCTCATAGACGGCGTCATATATGACATGACCGCGCCAAAGCGGATACATCAGGACCTTCTGTTAGAGCTGGCAATAGCGTTTAGAAAATGTATTTCCGATGCCGAAGCTGGCTGCAAAGTTACTATCGCCCCCAGAGATGTCAGGCTATTTGATGACGACCGGAATATGCTTGAACCGGATATAATCATTACCTGCGACAAGTCAAAGGATCTGGATGACTATTATGACGGAGCGCCGGAGCTTACAGTGGAGATCCTTTCCCCGTCAACAAGAAGGAAGGACTTCCTTGTGAAGACATCCAGCTATCAGAGGGCGGGTGTCAGGGAATACTGGATTGTCGATCCTAAGGACAGAGTGGTAAGAGTATTCTTCTTTGAAGAAGATGATTTCCCTACAACATACAGCTTTGATGACAAAATCCCGGTCCATATATCTGAGGGCAAATGTGTCATAGATTTCAAGGAAATTGCCGATAAGGTCAGATGACCGGAGGCTAAGTTCCTGGCCGGCTTATTAAAAGGGCAGGTCGTGATGACCTGCCCTTTGTATTTTTTGCTTTTATCCTGTCCGGATCACTTATACTCTATCCGAGCGTGATCTTCATGAATTTCTTCTTGCCCTTCTGGAGGATGAGCTCGCCGTCTTTGAAGTCAGCCTCTGTGACCGAATATCTCTTGTCCGTGATCTGCTCGCCGTTGATCCTGGCGCCGCCACCCTGGATAGTTCTGTAAGCCTCGGATGTCGATGGCTCAAGTCCTGCTTCCTTCATGAGAGCAGCAAGTCCCATTCCGTCGCCCGCGAAGAGCGCTGCGTCGAATGCCTTTGTAGGCATGTCATCGGAAACTCCGCCGCCTGCGAATACCGCACGGCTTGCTTCGAGAGCCTTCTGAGCCTTCTCTTCTCCGTGTACCAGCTTTGTGACCTCGTATGCGAGGATCTCCTTAGCCTTGTTGATCTCAGCTCCCTCGAGAGCGGAGAGTCTGTTGACCTCCTCCATAGGCAGGAATGTCAGCATGCGCAGGCATGTGTTGACGTCAGCGTCGTCCACGTTTCTCCAGTACTGGAAGAAGTCGTAAACAGGAGTCTTTCTCTCATCGAGCCAGAGGGCTCCGCCTACGGTCTTGCCCATCTTCTGTCCGTCGCTCTTGAGGAGCAGCGAAACTGTCAGTCCGAATACTTCGTCTCCGCACAGCTTTCTTGTGAGGTCTACACCGCCAATGATGTTGGACCACTGGTCGTTTCCGCCCAGCTGAGCCATCAGACCGAAGTCTCTGTGCATGACATAGAAGTCATAGCTCTGAAGGAGCATGTATGAGAACTCGAAGAAGGTGAGTCCGGTATCTCTCTCCATGCGGGTCTTGAAGCAGTCCGCGCGAAGCATGGTGTTTACGTTGAACTGCGATCCGATGAATCTGGAGAACTCCGTGAACTTGCACGGCCTGATCCACTCAGCGTTGTTTACGCTTACGGCCTTGCCCGGGATCGGCTCCCTGTTCTGGTGACCCGGATGGTATACGCCCTCGTTGCCCTCGTACTTCCACTCATCGTCAAAGTCGATGTACTTATCGAAGAGCTTCTTGAACTGTCTGCAGTTCTCATCGATTGTATCGATGGTCATTACCTGACGCATGTCGGCCTTGCCTGAAGGATCGCCGATCTCACCTGTACCGCCGCCCAGCAGGAACACCGGAGTGTGGCCGTACTTCTGCATGTACATCATGGTGATCATCGGGATAAAGTGTCCGATATGAAGACAGTCCGCAGTCGGGTCGAATCCGATGTAGAATTTGATCTTCTCATTTCCCAGAAGTTCTCTGAACTTTTCAGGGTTGGTGCACTGCGCTACAAGTCCTCTTTCCACGAGGACGTCGTACACGTTAGTGTGCTTGCTTACATTGTCAGGAATAAGTGAACTCATCGTTTTTCTCCTTTTGTAAAAATAAACGGCTCCGCAGTCTGCTGCGAAGCCGGATGCAACTTTTGTTCAGACCCTCGTCGTTCGCAGCAAAACTATACTTCGTAATACGAAGTTCCGTCGTAATAATAGATTGCTGCTACGATGTTGTGATCTCTCATTTTACAGTCCTTTCGCGACGCTCAAAATATATCACTTTTGCGGCGCTTGTGTCAAACTTCTGAAGTCTCTTTTTCTTCAGAAATCAAGGTCTTCGATCTCGTTTATGCGGCGGAGGTGCTTGCCTCCCTCAAAGTCCGTGGTCATCCACTTGTCGATGATATCAAAGGCGAGTTCCTGGCTGATCATACGGGCGCCCATGCAGACAACGTTTGCGTTATTGTGGCGTCTGCACATCTCCGCCATCTCTACGGATGTGCAGAGTGCGGCTCTTATGCCAGGGACCTTGTTGCAGGCAATGCTGATACCGATTCCGGAGCCGCACACGGCGATGCCTCGCTCGGCCTCGCCGGACGCCACCGTGCGTCCTACAGCATGTCCGTACTTCGGATAATCGACCGATTCAGTCGAATCGCATCCCATGTCAAGCACCTCATGGCCCTCTTTTGTCAGTTTCTCTTTGATAGCTTCCTTCAGTTCATATGCCGCATGGTCGCAGCCAACTGCTATTTTCATGATGGTAATCCTCCATTGATATGCGTCCGGATACGGCTACTTGGTTCCGAAGATACGGTCGCCTGCGTCACCAAGACCAGGCACTATGTAAGCGTTCTCGTTCAGATGATCGTCCTTTGCAGCGATATAGATGTCTACATCAGGATGCTTCGAGGTGAGAGCCTCGATGCCTTCAGGAGCAGCGATGAGGAACATCAGAGCGATGTCCTTTGCGCCCTTTGCCTTAACAAAGTCAACAGCAGCAATGGCGCTTCCGCCTGTAGCAAGCATTGGGTCTACGATGATGATCTTTCTCTGATCGATGTCCTCAGGCAGCTTGCAGTAATACTCTACAGGCTCATGTGTCTCAGGGTCTCTGTAAAGACCGACGTGTCCGACTCTTGCGCTCGGGATGATCTCCAGCATCCCGTCAACGAAGCCGAGTCCCGCTCTGAGGATAGGAACGATGGCAAGCTTCTTTCCTGCCAGAATAGGAACCTTTGCAGGGCAGATCGGTGTCTCGATCTCCACTTCCTTTGTCGGAAGATCTCTTGTGATCTCGTAGGTCATCAGCATCGCGACCTCACGCGCCAGATCTCTGAATTCCTTGCTAGCTGTGTTCTTGTCTCTCATCAGTGATACCTTGTGCTGAATAAGAGGATGATCGAAAATCATTACTTTGCCCATTGCGTACCTCCCTATAATGTGCAACTTCGTTGTGATTATTATCAGTTTGTTATGAAAAACGTCCCGTTTTCCCTTGTTTGACTTTACTTTACTACGTCGTAGCCTGCGCTCTTCAGCATGCGGTTCATGACGCTGAATCCAAACCCGTCATCATCGATGGTCCGGATCAGGATCAGGTCGTAGCCCTGCCTGTCCAGCTCTCTGAGCTCGGCAAAGAGCTTGTGTGCCGCCTTGCCCGGATCGTTGTCGTAGTCGATTATCGCTACGCTCCGGCCGCTCTCTCTCGCCTCAAGTCCCAGCTGCTTGGCCTTGTCGCGGAATTCCTGCTTGCCGCCCTCTATGAGCCGCACCTCCGCCTTCGGAGAATAGTGTTTGTATTTCATTCCCGGCGACTTAGGCTTGAACCCCTCTTCGGAAACCCCGTCTTTCGGGTCTGCTATGGTCTCAGGCTTTTCGAGAAGGCTGTTATCGTACAGCACCGCTCTCTTCAGGAGCATCATGAGTTTCTCCTTGGTGACAGCGCCCGGCCTCAGTATACGCGGGATGATGTCCGTTAAATCGAGCACCGTGGACTCAATGCCGACGTCACACTGCTCGCCCATGATGACCGCGTCGATGCGTCCGTCCATATCTTCAAGCACATCGTCAGCCGTAGTAGGGCTGGGTCTGCCTGAAAGGTTTGCGCTTGGCGCCGCGATTGGTCTGCCCGCGAGTTTGATGAGCCTTCTGGCAGTCGGGTTTGACGGCATGCGGACCGCCACCGTATCCAGGCCGCCTGTCGTGACATCCGGCACCTTGGCGGATTTCTTGAAGACCATTGTGAGCGGTCCCGGCCAGACATTTGTTATGAGTATCGACGCCTCGCGGCTGAGTGACCCGGCGCCTCCATCGATCAGTTCGTACAGGTCTGTCGCGTCAGCGATGTGAACTATCATCGGATTGTCCGACGGGCGTCCTTTTGCCGCATATACAGAAGCGACGGCCTCAGCGTTGAGAGCGTCAGCTCCCAGCCCATAGACCGTCTCTGTTGGAAAAGCAACAAGCCCGCCGGCTCTTATGATCTCGCCGGCTCGCTTAATGTCGCTTTCATTTGTCGATAATCTCAAAGTTTCCACTTAACCAAAATCCTTCATCTTAGCAGCCTGATCTGCAGTGATAAGCCCATCTACCGCCTCGTCGATGTCTCCGTCGAGGAACTGGTCGAGCTTATATAAAGTCAGATTGATGCGGTGATCTGTCATACGTCCCTGAGGGAAGTTGTATGTACGGATACGCTCAGAGCGGTCACCTGAACCAACCTGGCTTCTTCTGTCGGCCGAGATCTTGTCGTTCTGCTCCTGCAGCATCTTGTCATAGAGTCTGGCCTTGAGTACTCTCATGGCCTTCTCTCTGTTCTGTATCTGCGATTTCTCATCCTGGCATGTTACCACGATACCCGTAGGCAGGTGGGTCATACGAACGGCCGAGTCAGTCGTGTTTACGCACTGACCGCCGTTGCCGGACGCTCTGTATACGTCGACCTTGACGTCGTTAGGATTGATCTCCACCTCTACGTCATCGACTTCCGGAAGCACTGCAACAGTTGCAGCCGAAGTGTGGATGCGGCCGGACGATTCAGTCTCAGGCACCCTCTGCACACGGTGCACGCCGGATTCGAACTTGAGTCTCGAATAAGCTCCGCGGCCCTTTATCATGACTACGGCTTCCTTGACGCCGCCGATTCCCGTATCGCTTATCTCGATGACTTCAGCCTTCCAGTGACGGCGCTCGGCGTATCTCAGATACATCCTCAGCAGGTCGCCGCCAAAGAGAGCAGCTTCCTCACCGCCCGTGCCGGCCCTGATCTCAAGGATGACGTTCTTGTCATCGTTAGGGTCCTTAGGCAGCAGCAGTATTTTGAGGTCTTCCTGAGCCTTCTCCATGCGCTCTTCAAGATCCTTGGCCTCTTCCTTGGCCATCTCGCGCATTTCTTCGTCATCTTCGAGCTCGATAAGTTCCCTGGCATCAGCCAGCTCGCTCTGCATCTTGCGGTAGTCCTCGTAAGCTTTGACGACAGGCTCCAGCTCGGCCATCTCCTTCATGTGCTTCTGCCAAGTCTTCTGGTCAGCAATGACAGCCGGATCCGCGACCTTCTCGCTCAATTCCTTGTATTTTTCAGTTATGAAGTCTAATTTATCAAACATATTGGCTCCTGTTTTTTCTTAACCAATTTATTATATCAAAAACTCCGTTCTATTAAAATCGGATTATATGAAAGCGTCTGTCTATATGGCAGGCGCTCCTTTACGCACATTAAAACCGGAGCTGTAGATGCTCCGGTTTGATGTCCTGTTTTACGATCTACAGGCCGTACTTGTTCTTGAACTTCTCTACACGGCCGCCTCTGTTAGCAAACTTCTGCTGGCCTGTAAAGAACGGGTGGCATTCCGAGCAGATGTCTACTCTCATCTCTGCCTTGTCGGAGAGAGTCATGAATGTGTTCCCGCATGCGCAAGTTACTTTACATTCCTGATAGTTAGGATGGATTCCTTCCTTCATGCTGGTACCTCTTTCTAAAAATAAAAATTGAAACGTTTCACATAGTCGCCTCTGTCAGCAAACTTCTGCTGGCCTGTAAAGAACGGGCTGAGACGACAGCTTGTGTAGTATATCACTCGAATATAGCTATTGCAAGGGTTTTCGCAATTATTTTTTGGCCTTTGCGTGGCGCCCGACCTTGAATATCAGCAGGTCGAGTATGAGCAGATATGCAGCCGCCAGTCCAAGCGTCACGAAGCACATCATAGGGCTCTTTGCCGCAAGTCCGACCAGGATGAGCACCGGCGCTCCAAGCAGGATTCCGAAGCTGGATCCGACTACCAGGTTGTTGGCAGCCGGCGTCTCAAGCTGAGGGTCGATCTCACGCAGCAGCAGTACGCCGGAGCTGATGGTTCCGGTCAGCATGCCGTACATCGAGATGAGTCCCTGATAATAATAATCGCCATAGACTGCCTTGCAGACCCAACGCAGGTGGAACCATGTGACGATGGTTCCTGCGACGACCAGCAGCACGAACGGCAGCACAAGTCCGCGGATATCCTCGATGTTGATGCATCCGATTCCCGCAACAATCATGATATCGAAGAACGCGCCGGACAGACGGTTGAGCAGATAGTTGTCCTGATAGCGTCTCTTTATGGCGCCTTTCTTTCTGAGCTTCTCAAGGATGACACGCAGCAGTATAGCGAGCGCGGAGCCGATGATGAAGTTGAAGCCCCAGAGCAGTGTGTTGACCGTGCCCGCAAGGCCTTCGCTGATCTTTGCGATCCCACCTGTCAGACCTGCTGTCGCGGCGTAAGTGACAAGATAAACGATGATAATCATTGCCAGCTGTACGCTGAGCTTATCTATCGATTCGGAAACATCGCTGCTTTCCCCGCCTTCGTCAAGGTGATCGTCTCTGAGGAATACATGTCCTCTGTCTTCGCTTACAGCGATATCGCCTCTCTTGCGCAGGATATTCAGGATAATGACTCCCACGATGCAGGCCACTATGTAGCCAGCAGCTGCTATCGCAAGTCCGAAGCTGTGTCCGCCCTCAAAACCGAGCGACTGATAGCTTGCTCCGATATTGTTTGCCTGTCCCGGGCCTTGTCCGAAACCCATCGGTAGCAGCAGTCCCGCTGCCCTGAACATGTTAGGCATTATTGTGAGCGCAAGGCCTATCGTTATGATAAGGCCCGTCACGCCCTGTATCATGTATGTACTGACTATGACCGCTCCTGAGCGGAAACCGACTTTGCTCTCATCGCCGGCTTCTCTCTTCACAGGATTGCGCAGGCTCATGGCAATGAAGCCCAGCGCTATGCCGTGATAAGTCAGAGCGGAAAGCAGGTTTTCATCAAGATTCACGATCCCTATCTCCTTTGCGATAAGCAGGATGAACCCGCCCAGCACCGCTACCGGAAGCATGGTCTTGCGAATAGGTTTTATAACTTGTCTAAGAAAAATCGCGATAAGCAGTACTGCCGCAATGTAGCCGAACTGTATTATCGCGTTCCACAATTGAGTGTTAGCTGCTGAATAATCCAAAGCTTACTCCTTAACAATATCTTTTAATAAATCTCTGGCAATAACGTACTTTCTCAGATTTGTCTTTGAAGACTTTTCTGACCTTAATTCATAATACCCGCTTTCGTCGCTGAAAACAACTCTGGCGGCCAGCACCATGGTCATATTGGATATGCCCGGTACCTTGAATTCATGCTCACCGATGGTCAGCACAAAGTTTTCTTCCTTATATATAAGGGCCACTTTTCCATGCGCGGCTTCCTCTTCAGCATGGTCATCGCCTATGCTGACCAGCGTGACGTTGTCGTCCGCGAAGATCAGCGTTTCTTCAGCGGAGCCATTCTCACGGAGTTCCTTCATGCGGGCTGTAAGCGCTTCACGGTCCAACTTTTCCCAGTCAACTATGGTCTCGACAGGCACAGCCGGCTCAAAGAAGCCCGTGTCGGTCATCCTGACCTTGAAACCGCAGCTGCAGCCTATATTGTCTCCGGATGATCGCAGCGTACCGAATGCACCGCACTCAGGGCAGGTGAAGACATCTCTTTCGAGACCCTCGGCGAAACCGCCTTTGCATCTGAATCTGACAGGCCCCTCCGGTCGTGTTTTCTGCCACTCCCATGTGTCGAACCACAGATCCTTTGCGATCGCGGCTTCTACCTCTTCATCACTCATTTCCTTCAGGGTATCAGGGCTGTAGACATTTACCATGTGTCCGTAGACCTTGCCCTTGCGGGCCTCCATGGACCATCTCGGTACCGAAAGATATCCTCCCTCGAGCATATAAGTGACCAGAGTAGCGCCGCTTCCTTTTACCAGCTTGCCCGTGTAAGGCATGACCGGCATGGACCTTCCGTCCCATGTCTGCTCGCCTTCAACGGCGAGGAATATGGATTCGCCACGCTTGATACGCTTCATTGCGACCAGTGCCGTACGGCTACTCTTTGCTCCTTTCTGGTGAGGAATCAGTGAGAAATGCCTGTCCAGTACCGGTCCCCAGGTCTTCATCCTTAAGATGTGTTCACTCGCAATAAAAGTGAGCGGCTTGTTCCTGAACGCCACTCCAAGAAGAATAGGGTCATAAGCGCAGGCATGATTGATCGCGACCAGAACAGGCCCTTCTATTTCAGCAGGCTCAAATCCGTCATGTGTGAAGTTGAACTTGCGGCTCATCCACGGCCCTATGATGAGCTGTGAAAAGTCCCAGGACCTCTTTCTCCGCCTGTCTGCCTTTTCTCTTTCCGCCTTATCCGCCTGCTTTGCCATAGTCTCGATTTAGCCCTTGAATTCCTTCTTTTCCTTGCCAAAGTGCAGTTCCTTGAGTCCCTCTACCTCGTCGCAGATCTCCTTGAGACTGCATGTATGGCAGTCCGTGGACATGCCTTCGAGGATCTTAGAAAGAGTCTTGGTGATGTCGCGGACTTTTCTGGCATCTTTCTTCATCTCAGCGTAATCCGGATCGTCACTCGTGAGGAATATCATCTTGACTGCCTTTACGTCCGGATTCTGCTTGAACTGTTTGATATAGGAGTTTCCTACCTGTTCAAATGTGATGCCTTTTCTTACGGCTTCCTTCGACACTCTGACCTGCTCCCTGAAACTATCAGATGAGGATCTGATCATGTAACCCCTAGGGTATACGTGATACTTGACAAAGTCGATATCCTGGATGGCTCTGAACAGGGGCTCGGTATCCTCTTCATTCTCGCCGCTCAGATCGCCTACCTTGACGATCACTATTCTCGCGAAAGGTACGCTGCCGCTGATCTGAGTCAGGTCTCTTCCGTATACGAGGATCTCATCCTTGTCGGCAAAGCCTTCAGTCGAAGTGACGCATGCATAGTTGACAGCCGGCTTGTTGTCGCCGCCCAGCTCATACGCAGCTTCCTTCATCATTACCAGCTGGTTTCCGCCAACGTCTTCCCAGCATCTGTCCGGATTATATTCATAACGCTTAGGCTGCGTCGAACCGAGCAGCCCGTCGATTTTTTCAATAATACTGTTATAAAGTTCCATAGTTTGTCTCCTTTAGAGGAGTTTTCTGAAAAAGTATGTTTTTTGGAGAAAAAACAGACATTTTTTCATACTCTCTCCTAAGAATTCGCCGTTTTCTTTTTTATTTCAAATTATTTTCAGGGTTATTTCAGTAATTGACCGTTCTTTACCTGTATTTGGTCCTGTTTTATGGTTCCCGGTCGGCTTTAGTATGAAAAATCGGCCCACTTTCTTTCAAAAAACATACTAATCTAAAAAACTCCTACCGGGCAGGGCCAAGATGTCGATGTCTCACGGGCAAATCCCGGACGTCGCTGTATAAGTGGAACATCATACTGCCGCCAATCCGCACAGTTGTCCTGAGCGCTTAGTCTAAAGCACAGCGCAAGGCTCCCACGTCCTACGCATGCCTTACGGGCTTTGTTGAATTGAGGGGCCAGACCCGCGGGCCTGGCCCCTTCCGATTCTTAGAATTTGATATCGACCGGTTTGCGGTCAAAGATCTCATTTACTCTCTTGTATGCCCACGCCAGCAGCTTCTGATCGAGGTTGAGGAAGTAGACTACAAAGAGCGTTCCCGTTGCGACTCCCAGGATCGTTGTCACGAGCTTGAAAGCCTTGCAGATCGGGTTTTTCTTCTTGTTCTTCATTATAGTTCTCCTTTCGGATTACTTAGCCTGTCCCTTCTGACGTGCGAATTCAGCAGCACCGAGAGCTCCCATCAGCTGCGGGTCAGTCTTGAGGTTGATGACCTTGAGCTTGAGTACGTGCTCGATAGCGTCCTTGAGACCATCGTTCTTAGCGCAGCCGCCTGTCAGTGTGATGGAGTCAGTAGCGCCGGCCTTCTTAGCCATTACGAAGCATCTCTTAGCAACAGCCATCTGGATTCCCGCAGCGATCTCGTCCATTGGCTTGTTCTCACCAACGAGTGTGATTACCTCGGACTCAGCGAATACTGTGCACTGAGCAGTGATAGGAATAACGTTCTTTGCGGTCAGGGACAGCTTCGAGAACTCAGGGAGAGTCATCTCGAAAGATCTTGCCATAGCCTCGTAGAATCTGCCTGTTCCGGCAGCGCACTTGTCGTTCATAGCGAAGTTCTTAACTGTTCCGTCTGTGTCAACAGCGATGCCCTTGACGTCCTGTCCGCCGATATCGATGATAGCCTTTACGCTTGGGTCTGTTACGTGTACGCCCATAGCGTGGCAGGAGATCTCGGAGATGTTCTCGTCAGCGAAAGGAACCTTGTTACGTCCGTATCCTGTTCCAATCAGATAAGCGAGGTCCTTGGAGGACTTGAGGCCTACCTTCTTGAGTACTTCTTCCATAGCCAGCTTAGCGGAAGCTTCGGAATTGATCTTGCTCTTGATAGTGGTATCGGCAACGATCTTGCCATCCTCATCAAGAATAACTGCCTTGGTATAAGTTGAACCAACATCACAGCCGCCATAATATTTCATGATAGTTTTCTCCTTTTTATAAATGAATTAATTAATATCTTTGGAAATAGTTACATGCCGAGTTCATCGTCGAAGTCGCAGAGTGTAGGATCAACCGGTTCTGCGTGCATTACCGTTCTCATGTACTCGTTTACCTTGTCTCTCATGGTCTTTCTTGAAACCGTTCTAGGGTCCATCAGGTCATGCTCGATCCAGATCATGTGGTGATTTCTGTCTCTGCATGTATCATCGAGGATACCCTGAAGTGTGGCCATGTTCTTGCAGGCAACGTTCTGGTACATGATGATGATCTCTGCTCTCCAGTCTTCGACCTGTCTCCACATTTCGTCAACTACATTGTGGTAGCCGCCGTTTGTATGTCTTCTCATTACCATACGCTCGTAGAGTCTTGCGAGGTCCATGAGAGCTTCTTCCTTATCCTCTGTCTCGAGGACCTTGGTGAAGTTCAGGGACTCCATCTCAACGAGGATGTCGATTCCCCAGCAGTTAGCAAGCCAGTTGCTGAAGTTTGCGTAGTAGTGAGCAGGGCAGGACCATACGATTCCTCTGTACCTCATCTTGTTGCGCCATGCCTCTTCGCGTCTCTCGTACGCCTTCATCATGATCTCGTTGACCTTCTTGAAGGTTGGGATTACACGAGGGTCTGCGCCGCCGTCCATCTCGTAGTTCCATTTACGGAAGAGCTCGTAGGATGGTCCGATGATCTGCGGATAATCTGTCTTGTTGACTTCCCACTTCTGCAGCTCGTAAGCAGTCTCCTCATTGAAGCGCTTCATCTGCTTGAAGTAAGCATCCCAGTTCCACTTGGCGCCTGTGACTTCCTCTACGAACTTGATGCATCCCTTGATGTCATCAACAGCGTAGCGTGTAGTCTCTTCGTCCTCGTATCTTACCGGGAATGTCAGGTGATATACCGGCAGATCCGGGAATCTTCTGCTCATATACTCGGAAGCCATCGTCGATCCGTCGCAAGGCATAGAGCTCGAAATGAAGCACGATCCCATGTGAGGAAGCGCGTCTACTACCAGAGCGCCGCACTCTGACGAAGGTACCGGGCATGTATCAGCAGGGAGTCCGAAGCTCTCTACAGCGTCGATATACGGTACGCATGTGAGCTGGTCGATCTCGGATACCAGGAATACCGGCATCAGCTGGTAAGGGATACCAAGGAGATCAGGGAATCCTGCCATGATCTGTCCCATGGTCATCTCGTCGAAGAGAACGACTTTCTTGTTGAGCTCTGAGGAGTTACCGTTCTTCTTGTCGCCCTTGGCGAGGAATACCAGGTTCTCAGCTACATAGCGGAAGATATCGTATGTCATCAGGTGCGACATCTTCAGAGCGCTGCCCTTCTGACCGGATGTGTTCTTGTCCATGAAGCCTACGCAGCACATGTACGAGATCATCCATCTGTAGTGGAATGTCGAGTTGAGCGCCGGGACGAGGTCTCTGCTGAATGTCATGAGCAGCATGAGC
>JAFWNE010000009.1:0-10065 GCA_017510505.1 Mogibacterium sp.
AAATGATCAGCGAGTACATTAAATACTACAACAATGAACGACCGGCATATGCGCTGAACTACAAAAGCCCAGTCCAGTACAAGACTGAAATGGGCTTTGTATAGCTTTTTTAAACTGTCTACTTTCTGTTGACTAGTTCACGAAACGCACGGGTTTTTTGTTTGCTTTAGAGATCTACTCGATCTCGCCCATGACCTCCATCTTCTTTCCGAGGGCAAAGACGAATTCCTTCAGAGCTTTCACGTGAGCATCGGCCTCAAGTCTCGCCTCGCTGGCGCGGCCCGCGTTGATGGCCTCCATGATGCGGTTGTGCTGCTCCGCTGTCGACTCATAAAGCGAAAAGTCATCGTAATACAGATATCTGAATCTGAGCGAGAGCTCCTGTACATAGTTGACCAGTTCGCTCAGCGTCTCGTTGCCGCTGCACTGTACGATGAAGTTGTGGAACTTCTCATCGAGAGCGATGATGTTTTCCTTGTCATCAGCCTTCTCGATCGCCTCTTCATACTCTTTTGCGATCTCTCTGAGCGAATCCTTCTCCTCATCGGTGATCCTCTGAGCGGCCAGCTTGGCTACGAAGCCTTCCATGTCCTCTCTTACTTCGAACACGTCAAGCATGTCCTTGATCGAGATGTTGGCAACATAAGCGCCGCGTCTTGGCTCTACCTTTACAAGTCCGTCGTCCGCGAGTCTCTTGATAGCCTCTCTTATAGGTGTACGGCTAACGTTCATCTTCTCGGAAAGGTCGATCTCCATGAGTCTTGTCTGGGATACGATCTCTCCGGTAAGGATCTTGTGCTTAAGCTCCAGGTATACCAGATCCTTTAACGGTTTCTGTACTTTCAGCTGGATATCTGTCATAAATCTCCCCCTGTTTATCTGCCGCTGTCAGTCAGCCATGCTCTGATCGAACAGTCTTCTTCGATCAGCTCGGCCAATGCGGTCATGCCTTTTCTGGCTTTGTTTACATCTTCGTAGTATGCGACCATTGTAGGGCCGCTTCCGCTCATCAGAAGTTCCTTGGCATCAAGTCTTTCATCCATGAAGCGCTTCAGTGTCGCCGCCTTTCTGTCTGCCCTGAGTGTGTACTTCTCCATGTCATTGATGAAGAGCTTCTTCTCGGCAGCAGTATATCCGATCTCGTCAAATGCCTTGTAGGCGGCCTTAGTTGAGATAGCAGTGCCCGGATTCGCCAGGATGACATATCTCGGGACGCTCTCTGCAGGTTCGATTATCTCACCTATCCCGGCTGTCCATGCCGCGTCGCTCGCTTCTTCGAGTCCCTCGAGTCCCGCCAGCACGCCGCGGTTGCGGTAAGCGTTCATGAATGTCGAAAACGGAACGTCTGCTCCGAACTCCGCGCCTATGTCCATGAGCTGCCTAAGCGTGAACGGTCTTCCGGTCATCTCGTTGAGTCCCAGAAGGACCACCGCCGCGTTGGCACTGCCTCCGCCGATACCCGCCGATACCGGCAAATCCTTGCGGATATCTATGAGCATGGTATCCGTCGGAATGTATTTCTCAAGGTCTCCCGGCCCGATGGCATCTGTGAAAGCCTTGACAGCTCTGAATGCCAGATTGTCCATGTCCGTCGGGATTGTTTTTGCGTCCGTACATAAATATACAACAATGCCATTTACAGTGCAATGAGGCATCTTGTATTTTGTTGCTTTTTGAGTACATTTTTCTATGCTAAGCACATCATGCAGGCCCAGTCCCTGCATGAAAGAAACTATGTCGTGGTAACCATCAGGCCTTTTCCCTGTGATTTCCAGAGACAGATTCGTCTTTGCGTGAGCGTTGAGTGTTATCCTGTTCATAGTCAATGAAAACAGGGGAGAACGCGCTCCCCTGCAACGTTTTTTCCTATTTCTTCTTTGATCCCGTATTCTTGCTCTTCTTGCTTTCGGCCTTTCTGAGCGCCTTCAGGGCTTCTACGGAGCGGTCTTCTTTGCTTACAGGTGCAGGAGCATGTACGTGGTACACATTGTTGAGAAGTTCGGCGCAGTTGTCGATCTTCTTCTCCGGCTGCACCTCTGCAGCCTTCTTCTTGCGGGCTTTCTTCTTTGCCGCCTTGGCCTCCTTCTTAGCCTGCTCCTCCATGACCTCTTCTACAGTCTTGCCTGTTCTCTTTGCTTCCCTGTACGGATTGAAAGCAGCTTCCTTAGGAGCGTCCTTAGGCACTTCCTCTTCCTTGTCGTTGTTCTGCTTGAGCGAGAGGACCATGATACCGCCGAACATGACCATCATCATTACCATGTTGACCATGTTGTTGACTCTCTGATTGTATGTCTTGAAAGAGACTGTCTTGTCCGCGCCGAGTACATCTCCATCGTTATCGACAAGATCACCGCTGATGACCAGCTTATACTCTGAATTGTTTTTCGCGACGAATCCCTCGTCGACATCTGCAAGCACCAGCACCAGGCCCTTCTCGTCATCACTGAAAAGGATCTGCACCGGTATCGCTTTTCCGTCTTCATCGTAAATCGCGAGCTTGTCGGCATTCGCCTTCTGTGCCTCTGCGGAACTGAGCGGCTTGCTGAATGTCAGCTTGACGCCCAGGTTCTCCATGGATGTATTCGTCTGGCCGTCTTCAGGGTATGACGATACCAGGTCGAATCCGCCATCGGCAAAACAGAATGCCGATGAGGCCATTATCATGATCGACGTGAGTATGGCGATCAGACTGAGTTTCTTCATTATATATTCCTCCTTCAGCGTCTGCTTCTGAAAAACTCTTTCAGAAGAGCCGAGCATTCTTCGGCCAAGACGCCTCTTGTTATCTCTATGCTGTGATTGAGCCTTTCGTCGCTCGCTATGTTGTAGAGCGAACCGCAGGCTCCGGTCTTTGGGTCATCCGTCCCTATGACCAGTCTGGCTATCCGTGCCAGGACCATGGCTCCGGCGCACATGCTGCATGGTTCCAGCGTCACATACATGGTCGCTCCCGTGAGCCACTTGGCGCCGAGCTTTTCCTCTGCCGCCTCAAGGGCGAGCATCTCGGCGTGCGCCGATGATCTCCGCGCGGCCTCTATCCTGTTGTGCGCCCGCGCGATGATCTGCCCGTCTTTCACTATGACGGCACCGACGGGCACCTCGCCCTCTTCGGCTGCCCGCGCGGCCTCTTTTACCGCCTCGAGCATATATCTTTCATCGTCGCCCGCGCGAGTATTTCCGTCAATAACCATAGCCGTGACATTGTATCACAAAAATACATGAAATATCAATAAAAAAAGCGGCTGCAGCTTTCCCGGGCAGATCCGTTTCCGTGCGTGCCTAACGCTTACGGCGTCCGGAAGTTAGCGTAAACCTCAAGGGAGTGAAGTTATGTGCCGCATGTAAGTTGTTTTCCGAAGACAAGTGCGCGACGCCCGCCCGGAATGGACCGTGCCCGGCGCGCAGCCGCACTCTATTTAAATACGTATTTTGCTATCAATAGCACAGGGTTCACGTCATATATGATTTTTGCCACTGTCGTGTGCTGCAGCGCGTCTATCATCGCCGGCACATTGATCGGCGATACAAGAGTAGTGACAGGTATGAGAAGCGCTACCGCTATCCATGCCAGCATCAGACCTCTGATGGATCCCAGCACAAAGCCCAGGACCCTGTCGGCAAAGCCCAGCACCAGTGACCTCTCGCGGCCCATTCTTATCAGCATGCGAAACAGGGCCGCCAGTATGCAGACAGCCAGGATGATAAGCGCAAAGGCTATGACTCCCATCGCTATCTGGGTCAGTCTCTCGGCAGCCGCTTCTGCTGCCTTGTCGGCGGCATTGTCAAATACATTGCCTATCGATTTGGATATGATGCTCTCCCCGGAGCCATCGGAAGAAAGGATCGAACCGAACGTCGCTCCGCCTCCTGTCGTCTCCGCAGCTCCCTCCGCAGGAGCGTCGCCTCTGATCAGCACAAAGAAACGATCGTACAGTTTGGTCCTGATCCTGGTCTGCATAAGATAATCGGAAACGGGCTCCTTGCAGAATATGCCGAGCGCCAGTCCTCCGACAATGCAGAGTATCCTTATTATCGTATCGCCTATCCCTTTTACCGCTCCTCTGAGGGCCGCGATCAGCAGGATAAGTCCTACGGCTCCGTCTATCATCCACCATTCGATATTCATGGATACATTCTAACATAAGCAGTGTGAATTATGTTTCAAAAATAAACAAGATTTATTATTTGTAGTACAGTGTTTGCAAGGGTTTGACACTTTTATAATTATTTGACGCTTTTATACCTCAAATGCTATTATTAGTGTATGTTAGATAGGCGTTCTGCGCCCTTTTTGCAGGACGTCATAACAATATAAAACACTTACGGAGGTGTATTGCGATGGATAAGAAAACACCGCTCTATGATACCCATCTTAAGTACGGCGGAAAGATCGTCGAATTCGGCGGATTCCTTCTTCCTGTACAGTACGGATCAGGTGTCAAAGCAGAGCACATGGCAGTCAGAACACAGTGCGGTCTGTTCGATGTTTCCCACATGGGCGAGGTCCTCGTTCAGGGTGAGAAGGCAAAGGACTTCCTCAATCTGCTCCTGACAAACGATTACACAGACCTTCAGCCGGGATTCGCAAGATATTCCCCGATGTGCAATGAGCACGGCGGCACAGTCGACGACCTCATTGTATATATGAAGGGCGAGAACGATTACTTCGTGGTAGTCAATGCTGCCAACACCGACAAGGACTTCGCATGGATGTGCGATCACAAGATCGACGGCGTAGAGCTCAAGAACGTCAGCGACCAGTACGGCCAGGTAGCCCTCCAAGGCCCTAATGCCGAGAAGGTTCTGAGGAAAGTAGTGGATGAGAAATACATCCCTGCAGGCTACTACACATGCATCTTTGATGCCGACTTCCAGGGCATCCCTGTAATGATCTCCCGTACAGGCTACACAGGCGAGGACGGATTCGAGATCTACATGCCGGCAGACAAGGCTCCTGACGTATGGGAAGCTCTTATCGCTGCAGGCAAGGATGACGGACTCATCCCTTGCGCTCTTGGTGCAAGAGACACACTCAGAATGGAAGCTGCTATGCCTCTCTACGGCCATGAGCTGAATGAGGACATCAGCCCTCGTACAGCAGGTCTGAACTTCGCTGTAAAGATGGACAAGCCTGACTTCATCGGAAAGGCTGCCCTCGAAGCAGATCAGCCGCTCAAGGAGAGAAGAGTCGGCCTCAAGGTTACAGGCCGCGGCATCCTCAGAGAGCATCTCGACGTATACAGAGACGGCAAGATCGTAGGCCACACGACATCCGGCACATTCCTGCCATTCCTCGGCAACTCGTTCGCGATGGCTATCGTTGAATCCGGTGCCCGTGAGATCGGCGCTCCTTGCCAGGTAGACGTAAGAGGCCGCATGGTCGACTGCGAGATGGTCGGACTCCCGTTCTATAAGAGAGCGAAGTAGTTACTGTTAAAGATCCGCAGCCGCGGATGTAATAAAAGATATCATTTTATCTAACGCACATATAACAAAGGAGATTAGAACAATGATTGATCCAAAAGAACTGAAGTACACAAAGGACGATGAATGGGTTCGTTTTGAAGGAGAAGAGGCTTTCGTAGGAATCACTGATTATGCTCAGAGCGAGCTCGGCGACCTCGTATTCGTTAACCTCCCTGAGGCAGGCGACGAGGTAGTTGCAGGCGAGCCGTTCGGCGATGTTGAGTCCGTAAAGGCTGTAGCTGACGTATTCTCACCGGTTTCCGGAGTTGTTCTGGAGATCAACGAGGATCTTCTCGATGACGCTGCTCTGATCAACAACGATCCTTACGGCGCATGGTTCATCAAGGTCGGAAGCATCTCCGCTTGCGAGGACTTCATGACAGCTGATGAATATGATGAGTACAGAGGATAATTAACGTTTTCTTACCAGCAATAAGGAGGAATCAAATTGGGCACTTTTATTCCTAACACCAAGGAAGAGCAACTTAAAATGCTCAACGAGATCGGATATAAGGATTTCGACGACCTCTTTAAAGTGATCCCTGATGCCGCAAAGGTAAAAGGCGAACTCAATCTTCCTGACGGACTGAGCGAGATCGAAGTTGCCCGCAAGGTAGAGGGACTCGCGGCAAAGAACGTTATCTTCCGTTCGATCTTCCGCGGAGCCGGCGCGTACAACCATTATGTACCAGCTGCCGTCGACGCGATCGCCAACAAAGAGGAATTTGTTACGGCGTATACACCATATCAGGCTGAAATCAGCCAGGGCATCCTCCAGTCGATCTTTGAGTATCAGACAATGATCGCAGAGATCACAGGCATGGACATCGCTAACGCTTCGATGTACGACGGCGCTTCGGCTGCTGCTGAGGCATGCTGGATGTGCAAGGACAGAAGACACAGCACGTTCTATGTTTCCGGAGCTATCGATGAGAGGATACTCACCGTAATCAACACTTATTCATTCGGAAGAGAGAGCAAGGTCGTAGTCATTCCGACTAAGGACGGCGAGACCGATAAGGAAGCTCTCAAGAAGGCTCTCGCTGAAGACGACGCAGCAGCCTGCTTCCTGATGCAGTACCCTAACTTCTACGGAATCGTAGAGGACGCTGAAGAGCTCTGCAAGATCACTCATGACGGCGGAGCGAAGTTCATCATGTACTGCCAGCCTCTCGCACTCGGCGCTCTGAAGAGCCCTGGCGAGATCGGCGCTGACATCGCTGTAGGTGAAGGACAGCCTCTCGGACTCGGACTCGAGTTCGGCGGACCGTACCTCGGCTTCCTCTCAACAAAAGAGGAAAACATGCGCGCCATCCCTGGCAGACTCATCGGTGAGACTGTAGATACAAGAGGCGACAGAGGCTTCGTTCTGACCATCCAGGCCAGAGAGCAGCACATCCGCCGTGAAAAGGCCAGCTCCAACATCTGCTCCAACGAGGCATGGTGTGCGCTGAGAGCAGGCATCTATCTTTCGACCATCGGCCCTAAGGGATTCGAGGATGTTGCGGCACTCTGCTCATCCAAGGCTCACTACATGGCTGACGAGCTCGAGAAGATCGGCATGAAGCGCTGCTTCAAGGGCGAGTTCTGGAACGAATTCGCTATGACATGCCCTGACGCCGACAAGCTGCTCGCGGCTCTCGAAGCTAAAGGCATCCTCGGCGGACTCAAGCTCTGCTGCGGCTGCTGCGGCGAAGGCTGTGATACAGACTGCATCCTCTGGTGCTGCACAGAGCTGAACAGCAAAGAAGATATCGATGAAGTCGTAGCTATCGCAAAGGAGGTGTTCTAAGATGAAATTGATATTCGAGAAGAGCATTCCTGGTAGAGGACAAGATATCTTCCCTGCATGCGACGTTCCTGTGAAGATGCCGGCGGCTCCTCTTCGTGAGAAGAAGGCGCATCTCCCTGAGATCTCGGAAAACGAGATGGGAAGACACTACACAGCTCTCGCTAAGAGAGCGCACGGAGTAAACGACGGATTCTATCCGCTCGGCTCCTGCACAATGAAGCACAATCCTAGGATCGACGAGAAGATGGCGGCGCTTCCTGGCTTCGCCAAGCTCCATCCGCTGCAGCCTGCTGACACCGTAGAGGGCGCTCATGAGCTCATCGCCGAGCTCGAGAAGTTCCTCTGCGAGATCACAGGCATGGCAGGAGTAACATTCCAGCCGGCAGCCGGAGCTCACGGTGAGTTCACCGGACTTCTCCTGATCAAGGCTTACCACACAGACAGAGGCGACACAGAGCGTAACGAGATCATCGTTCCTGACGCTGCTCACGGCACAAACCCTGCTTCGGCTACAATGGCAGGTTACAAGACCATCGTCATCAAGTCGAACGAGAACGGAACAGTTGATATCGACGACCTCAAGGCTCACCTCGGTCCTAAGACAGCCGGTCTGATGCTGACCAACCCTAACACGGTAGGTCTCTTCGACCCTAACATCATGGAGATCACAAAGCTCGTCCATGAGGCAGGCGGACTCTGCTACTATGACGGAGCCAACCTGAACGCTGTAATCGGTATCGTACGTCCTGCGGACATCGGTTTCGACGTAATCCACATGAACCTGCACAAGACGTTCTCGACACCTCACGGCGGCGGCGGTCCTGGCAGCGGCCCATGCGCGTACAAGGATTTCCTTGCTCCGTTCGCACCGGGTCTCGTATGCAAGGACGGCAAGAACTACGAGAGAGCTGAGAAGTCCATCGGTAACATGACAGGCTTCTACGGCAACTTCCTCGTAATGGTCAAGGCTTACACATACCTGCTGACCATTGGTAAGGAAGTATACACTCTGGCTCAGAACGCCGTACTGAACGCTAACTACATGCAGGAGAAACTGAAAGACATCTATCCGATCGCTTTCGATACCACATGCATGCACGAGTTCGTAATCGGTCTCGATCCGATCTACAGAAAGACTCACGTATCGGCTCTGGACGTAGCCAAGGCACTCCTCGACTACGGTATCCATCCGCCTACAATTTACTTCCCTCTGATCGTACACGAAGCTCTGATGATAGAGCCGACCGAGACAGAGACGAAGGAGACGCTCGACGAGGCTATCACAGCATTCCGCGAGATCTACGAGCGCATCTTCAATGCGCCTGAGACAGTTCAGAATGCTCCTCAGACCACACCGGTACTGAGACTCGACGACACAAAGGCTGCAAGAGAGCCGCATCTGCGTTACACATTCGAATAACGCACCGAAAAAAGTTACTACTGCAAAGGCCCTGCTATGCAGGGCCTTTGCGGCAAAACGACAGGTATCATGTCACAATATTTCGTATACTATGTTGAATCTTCAATAATATGCCTGATCATATTCGGGATAATGCTGGGCCATAACCTGTCGACAGTCGACAGGTCCGAAAAGGTAGTCAAGTATGACGGCGCGCTTATAGCCTTCATGCTCTACTTCGTTTCTGACGCGATATGGGCTTCCATGATCGCCGGCGTCCTCCCGAAATCCATGCCCACTGTTGCTCTGATCACCCTTGTCAATTTCATATTGATGGCGGGTATAACTTTCATGTGGTTAAGATATGTGGCCGCGGTGGAAACAGTTCCCGGCAGAAATACAAAAGGATTTATCATTAAATCATTTCTGCCTCTTGGTTTGTCTATACTGATAATGGTCGCCATCCTGCTGGTTGATCCGCATCTGCTGATAACCCCTGAATACACTGTTACGATGTTTTACAGTCTTTTCCAGGTCGCGATCCCTATCTTTTATATAATAGTAGTGTTTGTCCTTGTTCTGCGCAGGGCCGCCGCTGAAGACAGTCCGGAGGATAAGACCATCCACATTTATGTGGGGATGTTCCCTCTGATGGTCGTTCTGGGAGGCATGATGCAGGTGCTCCTGCTTCCGGAGACTCCTATCTTCTGCTACAGCTGCGCGATACTGATGATCATCTTCTACATCCAGATGATGGAGAGCCGCATCTCCATCGACCCGCTGACAGGCCTGAACAACCGCGGACAGCTCCGCAAATATACCTCTCAGGAGAACGCCATATTCAGAGAAGGAAAACGGACTTATGTGATGATGATCGACGTGAATGATTTCAAGAGCATCAACGACACATACGGCCATGCCATGGGAGACAAGGCCCTGAAATTCATCTCCGATTCTCTCAAGCAGGCTGCGGGTTCGGTGAACGCCCCGGTATTCATCGCGCGCTACGGAGGAGACGAATTCATCTTCATCGCGCATTCAGATAACGAGGAAGTTCCTGAAAAGCTCGTCCGCAACATCCACAAAAAGCTGAACGAGGTGACGGAAAAGGCAAAGCTGCCGTTCACCATGTCCGTCGCGATAGGCTACGACGAACTGAGACGCGAAAACGACAGCTTCAGAGAATGCCTTGAACGTGCCGATCAAAAATGCTACATTAACAAAGACGAAATGAAAAAATCCAGATAGAAGAAAACAGCCCCTCACATGAAGTGAACCCCTTTTGTTAGACAGAATCTGACGAAAGGGGTTTTGTTATGTCAAGAAAAAGAAAGTATTCAGATGAGTTTAGACTTAGCGTAGTCAAAGAGTACCTATCAGGAACGAATGGTGGATTTGAAACGTTGTC
>JAFWNE010000010.1:0-4803 GCA_017510505.1 Mogibacterium sp.
GATATGAGACTTGACATCATCGAATTTCTGTTTGAAGCTGTCTATCTTCGTCTTCATACCTTCGACAGAGCTGTCGATCCCACTCTTCAGATCTGTGAACTTCTGCTTCCATTCATCAATCTTCGACTTTATGTTATCGATTTTTGAATTAAGGTCGCTCTTGAATCCGTCAAACTTTGATTTCGCGTCATCCGTGAACTGTCTTATCGTATTCCCTACAGACTGCCAATGTTCGCTTGATCTCTCCTGGAAGGTCTGTTGCGCCAGTGCAACATTTTCAAGAACCGTGCTCGCATTTTCTTTGAATGTATTAAAACGTTCGCCGGTATGCTCGGCGAAGGTTGTGGCCGACTGCTTAACATTTTCGAGACTTTCATTTGTTCTCTGTTTAAAGTTCTCGAAATGTTCTCCTGTTCTCTCGGCAAAAGTCTGACCGGCCAAAACAATCGTATTGAGCTCATTCTCGGCTCCGGCCTTAAGGTTTGTGAAATGCTCGCCTGTTCTTTCAGCAAAGGTCTGGCCGGCAAGCGTAATATTATCCCACGCAGTAGTCAGATGCTCCTGAGTACGTTCGCCAAACGTTATAGCAGTATCTTTAACAAGTTCAAGAGTTCCGCTTATTCCTGCATAATGTGCATACAGTTCAGCATCGTCCGGGAACATATATGTTCCGAGCATCTTGCCAAATTCAGCTCCGCCAAAGAATGCAACTATGCTTCCGCCTACGGCTGCTGCAGCTGTTCCTATCGCTCCTGCTCCGCCTGCGGCAAGTGCGCCGCCAAGATCTGCCTCCATAAACGAAGTGATGGCTGGCAGGGCTGTGGACATTCCCGATGTTATGGTACTTATGCCTGTTCCGATCGCCTTGAATCCACCCACTACCTTCGGAGCGAGGGTCATGATCGTTCCAAGTGCAGTCACAAGCTTACCAGTCACGACAAGCACCGGGCCTGCAGCTGCTACTACCAGGGCGGCGTTCGCAATGGCTGTCTTCTGTTCATCATCAAGGGAATTAAACCAGTCCACCGCCTTCTGTATCGCATCTGCCACCTTGATAATTGTAGGAGCCAGCGCCTCACCGAATGAAGTGGCAGCTACATCTGTACTCGATTTCAGCTTTTCCAAGGATCCGCCGAAGCCGCTCATCATAGCTTCTGCCATTTCATCGGTTGTACCGGCGCAACCTTTTATCTCATTTGAAAGTGCCTGTACATCTTCAGGGGCCGTATTGATAAGCGCCAGCCACTTAGACATCTGGTTTTTTCCAAATATGGCCGAAGCAGCTGCTATCTGTTCTGATTCTGATAAATCCTTGAATTTTTCGTGTAATATCTTTTGAACTTCGATCGATGACTTCATGGAGCCATCTGCATTGGTAAAGGCTGATACAAATTTCCCGGATATGGCATCCTCTGTCATCAGTCCGAGGTCTATCATTGCTTCTTTGCCTTGTTTCGCAGGAGCAACAAGCCTTGCAAGCCCTGTTTTTAATCCATTGGCAGCTTCAGATGCTTCAATACCGTTGTTGGCCATAACTCCCATATAGAGAGCTGCATCATCAACGCTATATCCGGCCGTGCGGAATATCGGAGCTGCTATACCCATAGCATCCGACAGACTATCTACGTCAAGTGCCGATTTATTACAAGCCACCGCAAAAACATCTGCGTAATGGGATGTCTTATCAAAAGTGTCGCCGAATCCGTTAATTGTTGCGACCAGTCCGGCTGATACAGTGTCAAGGTTTCCACCTTCGCCTGCAGCCAGGTTCATTGCCGGAGCCAAAGCAGCTGCAGCTTGTTCTGCGGTTAATCCGGCCCTTGCAAAATTAAGAGAGGCCTGAGCTGCATCATTCATCCCGAAGGTCGAGTTCATGGCAGCGTCCTTCATAGCTTTATTAAGGAGCTTCGCCTGGGCTTCGGTATTACCCATCGTCTGATTTGTCAGAGTCATAGTCTTATCGACTTCGGCGAATTTGGATACTGCTACGGTACCGGCTGCTGTAACGGCAGTGCTTACAGGCATAAGAGCACGTCCTACGCCTTCTATCTCTCCGCCTACCTTTTTAACCTTTTCCCCGGCGACTGCGATCTGCTGAGCAGAAACGGAACCGAAGTTCCTCATTTCCTTTGTGAGGCTCTTGATCTTCTGCTCGGTCTCTACGATCTCCCTCTGTAGAGCATCATATTCTTCCGTTCCGACTTTGCCTTCACGGACCATCTGCTCCTGAGCTTCTTTGAGTGTTTTAAGTTTATCCTTTGCTCCGGATATCTCCGTCTGAAGGTTTTTATATTTCTGCGTAAGAAGCTCAGTGTTGCCGGGATCCATCTTGAGAAGTTTATCTATGTCTTTGAGATGGTTCGCGCTGTCCCTAATCTGGTTCTCTGTATCCTTTAAGGCTTTATTCAGTTTTGTGGTATTGCCGTCTATCTCAATGGTAATACCTTTTATATTTCTGCCTGCAACCATTCTTTCCCCTTAAAAATTATCGAAATCTTCCTGCGTGGCAAGCTCTGTATATGCATCCTCGACTGTATCGTTCTGTGATTCAGTGATCATGTCATATATCATGCCTTCAGAAAGCAGGTCCATCTCTTCTATGGTTAACCCCAGCTGTTTAGCCCTGAGTATATACAGGGCTGTGGTCATTGGTCGGTCTGTTGGTCGGGATTTTTTTTTGCGTCGCTTGAGGTTTCTGCATTGCAGATGTAGATATCTGCGATGGTGCCTGCGTTATTTGCAAACGTAAGAGGCTCGAACTGATCAAGCCACTCGTAATATTCATCTTCATTCAGCTCAGACATCTCTCTTACCGATTCGGCCAGTGCCTGTCTGTGCATTACATATGCAAGTCGTGAATATATGTCATCGCTTTCATGTGTTTCGCCGATAGCTTCATTAACGCTCGGTATTAGTTCCTTACCTGTGAATTTTTTGAACCATACGGATGTGGTTCCTGTGGATTTGAAAGGAACGATTGTTACTGTCCCCTCTGATGTTCTTAATTCCAGTTCTCTATACATTCTCGTTCTCCCTTTTTATAAATTCCCTCACCGCCTGGCAGTGGCGGTAAGGGAATAATGAAATCTTATGATGCGGTTACGGTTATAACCTTTGTGTCGAATACAGAAGCATCGTCTTCAAGCGAAGCCATGATGACTGCCTTGCCTGCAGCAACACCGGTCACTACTCCTCCGTCAACCGTTGCTATATCCTCGTCATTTGACGACCATACTACGTCAGCCGTAGAAGGTACTGTGTTGGCTGCAAGAGTGATTGTAGACGCCGCAGCAACACTGGAATCACCCGATATTTTGATACTTGAGCTGAGTGTATCCGGAACATATACGGTGTTATACCAGTTATTGTATGTAGCGTCCGTGGTATTCTCATCGGTCTTTCCCTTGGGTGTCATGACATCCTGTCCGTTTATGTTGAACTTGCAGGATACCGAAGAAAGAGTCAGTACATCAGTCTTGACTTCTACCGAATCCTCCTTGGTCTTGCCTTCGATCTTGGGACGGGTTACCGAGCACTTATACAGCACGTGCCTTATGCCATTCGCATCTCCGGTGAACTCAAAAAGAAGCGCAAAATATACAGTAGGCGCGTCAGCGTTCTCAATAAGGACGCCGTTGCTGTCTTTAATATCCCCAAGGATATCGGTTCTGAACCACTCAGGAATCATGGCGATCTCCAGGTCGCCTGAGTATCCGTTATTGTTGTTGACATCGTAGTAATCGCTGTCATCTGCGTAGAACTTTGTGGGATCGCCTTCCTTGTCCAGCGAAAGATTCACCGCTCCGGGAATCCTTTTGGGTATGACAAAGGTCGGATATCCGTTATCATCGAATGTCACGGGTGCTACGTGGACATTCTTGAGGCCGAACTTAACTTTGTTCTTTCTTCCCATTATTACTTCCTCCTCGTTTATAATTCGTATAATGTTTCATAAAACCGTTCCGACTCGATATAAGCCGTATCGGCTGTGAGCTGATAAAATAGTTCTTCTTTATCGAGCAAAGCTTCGACTGCTTCCATTACCTCTGCCATCTCATCCGGATCGTTTGAATATATCTCAAGATCCACATTACTATCCGGCCGGATGTATGTCTTGTCATCGGCGCTAAAGCTCTGAGGAGCTATTCGTCTATATACGGCATATGGCAGCGGCGGAACTTCGCCCTGTTCAAAATGATCATAGTCGTAATCTGTGATTACCTGATCTTCCGTTAATGCTATTAGGATATTTTCAACTACCTCGTCCTTCCGCAATTTTTACAATAGCCTCCTCGAAATTCTTGATTGCATGCTCTTCGGCCGGTGCTATATGTGTGATAGCCCGTGTGCTTCCAGCGGTTCTTCCGCCTTTCTTAAGGACGTGTCCTTTCTCAAGTAAGTGTGTGAGCTGGTAGTCAGTCCGGTTGTGTACGATATAATCAGTTCTAAGCTGCGTTCTACGTTCTTCCTTGATAGTCCAGCCTCTTTTATACCGTCCTTTTTTTCGTCCTTTTTTTCCGTCTTTTTTTCTTGCCGGTGAAGCCGCCTTAACTTCCTGCTGTGCTATCTTTGCTACCCTCGGAACCGCTTCTTGGACACCTTTATAGATATCTTCTCCAAACTCATCGAGGATATCGCTTATCACTTTCCCCAGATCGTCAATCTTGCACCTGACTTGGCTCACTCTCAGCACTCCTTATCTTAACCTGCACGTTCTGCAGCTCCCAGAGATCAACTCCACGTTCAAACTTCTCCTGTATGCGGATGATCCGATATTGTTCGTTATCTTCGGTTACCATGATC
>JAFWNE010000001.1:0-40855 GCA_017510505.1 Mogibacterium sp.
GAGTACGCCGTCTGCCTCTACCATCTTCTCATAGAGAGCCGCGTAATCATCTTTTCTTGTGCAGATCATGCCCTTGCCCATTACGAGGCCTCTTGAGCATGCTACGCATCCTGTGCATGTCTGGAGATCCCAGTCAAATGCGTGGATGAATTCGATCTCAGCGCCGAGCTTCTGGCACTCTTCGAGCGCTACTCTGCACATCGTGTCATTGTTTCCGTTCTTGGTTCCGAAAGAAATACCCAGAATCTTCATATTTTTCCCTCCTGCAATATGTGTTCTACAAGCTATATAGTTAGAAATGATTTACTATACTGATTTATTATAACAACCTGAAAGAGTTGTTATTTAAAGGATTTGTGATTTTTACTTATGATCCGGTGCGCCAGGCATCTCAGGTGCAGGCTCGTTGCAGATAGCTCTCGACCACTTATCAGCAAAGTTGTTCCAGAAGAACGCAATGATCAGTGTCGGTATATAGCAAGGAATGAAACCCTTGAGAACAGCTGCAATGTACGGTCCGAACGAGAATGCTCCGCCGGCGATCATGCCTACTGCTGTCATGATAAGGTCAAGGATGACACAGAACACAGCTGCAACTACAACGTTCAGAAGAATTCCGAACTTGAGAGTTCCCGGCTGAGAGTGCTTTGCTGCAAACGCGAATCCCAGTCTTTCAGAATGCAGGAAGTTTACAAAGAATGTAACTACATATGCAAGGCATGCCATTCTGATGTAGTTAGGTCCGTTGAGGCTTCCCGGCGCGTCGATGTTTGAGAGCGCGAGTGCTACAAGAGTGATAACGAGACTAAGCGGCAGGTCCATGATAAGTGCGTACACCGCTGTAAGTTTAGCGCTTTTCTGCATGATTTTTTCTCCCTTCGGTCAACATATAAAAAGCAGGTTTTCTTGTTTATATTTTAACAAGACTCCCCCTGCTCTGTATAATCAGTATTGTGTTAAGATGTACATAACCATATGGTTATGTATCAGTATTTGTAATGACTTTAGCGTGTGAATCGCTTATTTTCCGGAGTTTTCCGCTATTATTTCTTTCAATATTTTTTCCATCAGCAATACATTCTCATTATCTTTCGATTTGAGTCTGGTAATGGCGATGCTGTCACTGGAATTGAACGGGATCCACTTAAGGTCATCCGCGCCCTTTGCCCACACCCATTCGTCCGCTATCATGACACCCATGTTGTTCCTTACGCATGTGATCGTCGACTCATGGTTCTTTACGAATCTGACCTTAGGTATGAAACCATATGGTCTGGTATAGTTGGATATCGCCTCTACGATAAGCTTGTCGACTATCTCCCATGGAGCAATGAAAAGGTCGTCTTTGAAGTCTCTGAGAGAAAGCTCATCTGCCGGTTTTGCCGCGAGCGGATGATTTACGGAAAAGATCAGGATCTTCCCTACATTCGCAGCCTTTGACATCTCGAATTCGCTGTACATTCGGACGCTGTTTTCCATTGTTACAACTATGTCCAGCGAGTCTGTCAGAAGACTTGTGGCCAGCTCCTTTACACCGCAGCAGTTTATGATGACTTCCGAATCAGGATATACGGCGTTGTATCTTTCCATCATAGGCGGGATCATATTGAACAAATCCCATCCTTCAAGGAATCCGACTCTTATCACGGCTTTGTTTTTGCCGGTGATACTGTCGGCTTTCATTTTGGTATTGATGAATTCAGCCTTGAACTTACTGAACAGATCAAAATAGAGCCTTCCTTCTTCAGTGAGCTCCGTTCTCTGATTGTTGCGTCTGAAAAGCTTGCAGCCCAATTCCTTCTCAAGCTGGGATATCTGTCTTGATATCGCAGGCTGAGATACAAAGAGCTCCTCGGAGGTCTTCGTGAAACTGAGATTTGTGGCTACTGCCATGAAATAATCTATCTGAAGGTCGTTCATAAGCTTTCCTCGCGCGGCATCCTGTCGAGATATCTCTGCAGTATCACTATGGCCGCCTGGCGGTCTATGATCTTCTTGCGGTCTTCCCTGCTCATGTTAGCTTCAATAAGCACCTCTTCTGCTTCCACAGTAGAATAGCGTTCATCCTGCCATTCGATCTTTACCTTGGAAAGCGGTCCGGAACTTTTTAGCTTGTTTTCAAGCATTGTTCTGAAGTCCCTTACATTCTGCGTCTGGACAGAGTCACTTCCGTCAAGGCTAAGAGGAAGTCCCATGACTACAGTGTCGCAGCCATATTCTTTGATATAGTCGATCACCTTTCCGGTGTCTTTTCTGATGCCTACCCTTTCAATGGTGGTCACACCGGTCGCGATAACGCCAAGAGGGTCGCTTACCGCGACCCCCACTGTTTTGTTGCCTACATCAAGCCCTAATATACGCATTCCTTATTTGATATCCAGGTAATTGACGAGTATCTCTTCGAGGAGCTCGTCCCTGTCGATCTTGAGGATAAGGCTTCTTGCGTTGTTGTGGCTTGTGATATATGAAGGATCTCCGGATGTGAGATAGCCTACGATCTGATCAATGGCATTGTAGCCGCGTTCTGTCAGAGCATTGTAGATCTCAACAAGAGCTTCCTTTTTATTGAGCTGGCTGTCCTTGAATCCTTCAAACATGATTGTGTTCTTGCTCATTTTGTCCTCCTTCTGATTACCCGGCGATCAGTTCTTCAGCCTTTGCAAGCGCTGCTTCTACCTTTGACGGGTCCTTTGCGCCGGCCTGTGCCATATTGGCCTTGCCGCCGCCACCGCCTCCGGCAGCTGCTGCGATATCCTTGATAAGCTTGCCTGCGTGATATCCCTTTCCGATAAGGTCCTCGCTGACTGATACTATGAATGTGACCTTTCCGCCGTTGACGGCTGCCAGCACCAGTATCACGTTGTCTGCCTTTTCCTTTACGGCATCGGAAATATTCCTGAGCTGATCGATGTCTGTGTTCTCAAACTTTTTGCAGATCAGCTTTACACCGCCGATCTCTTTTGCCGATGCTATTATATCATCGACAGAGCTGCTGATTTCATCAGACTTAATAGATTTAATGGTAGATTCAAGCGTTTTGATGTCAGCCATCACCTGAGCAGCTTTTCTGGTAAGGTCTGACTCACTGGACTTGAGTGCTGAAGCGACTGTATTGATTGTAGTCTCCTTGCCCTCAAGGTAGCTTATGACTTTGGATCCGGTTATAGCCTCGATACGTCTGACTCCGGCAGCTATACCGGCTTCACTGATGATCTTGAAGCCTCCTACCTTACCGGTATTGTCGATATGAGTACCGCCGCAGAACTCGACGCTGTAATCGCCCATGCTGACTACTCTTACGATATCGCCGTATTTCTCACCGAATATCGCCATGGCGCCAAGCTTCTTGGCCTCTTCGATAGGCATCTCCACCATGCTGATAGGCAGGTATTCATCGACCTTCTCATTGACGATCTCTTCTACCTTGCGGATCTCTTCCTTTGTCATCGGCTGGAAGTGGTTGAAGTCGAATCTCAGATAATTATCATCGACGTACGAACCGGCCTGCATGACGTGTTTTCCGAGAACATCTCTGAGAGCCTGCTGCATGAGGTGTGTTGCTGAGTGTCCTCTTGCGATGCGGTGTCTTCTGACGGCATCGATCTCAAGATGAGCTTCATCGCCCTTCTTGACCCTCATTGCGAACCCGGTGTCTTCCGGATCTATCACGTGGAGATAAATGCCGTTCTCCTTGATGACATCGACGATCCTGAGTACCTTGTCATCTACCTGTGCAGTACCTGTATCGTATACCTGTCCGCCGCTGGTAGCATAGAACGGTGTTGCCTCAAATATGATGAACTTGCGGTTCTCATCAAAGTCGCCTACATACAGGACTTTGCTGTCAGCTTTTTCTTCTGTATATCCAAGGAATACGGTCGGATCAAAGTGACTGTATTCTGAAGCGTCTCTCCAGGCATCGCCCTCTGTATCTCTCTGATTTGCACGTGCGAGCTCTTTCTGAGCGTCCATGTTGGCCTTGAAGCCTTCTTCATCAACGGTCTTGCCCTTTTCCTCCAGTATCTCCTGGGTTAGTTCGAGCGGGAATCCATAAGTGTCGTAGAGTTTAAAAGCAAGATCTCCAGCCAGAACAGTCGAACCTGCAGCCTCCATATCTTCCACATATCCGTCGAGGATCTCCATGCCTCTGTCAAGAGTCTTAGCAAAGTTGTCTTCCTCGATCTTGATGATCTTCATGATGTAGTCATGGTTCTCAACAAGCTCAGGATAAGCTCCGCCTGATGTCTTTACGACGCTCTCAGCAAGTTCCACCAAAGGATTGGCCTGTGTGATGCCAAGAAGCTTGCAGTGTCTGGCAGCTCTCCTGATGATCCTCTTGAGGATGTATCCCCTGCCTTCATTGCTTGGAAGGATACCGTCGCCGATCATGAACGTCATGGATCTCAGATGGTCTGTGATGATCCTGACACTTACATCGACACTGTGATTGCCGGCCATGTATTCAACACCGGCCATATCACAAACTGCGTCTCTGATGAACTTTACTGTATCTACGTCAAAGATCGAATCCACACCCTGGAGAATGCACGCCAGTCTCTCAAGACCCATTCCGGTATCGATGTTCGGATGCGCGAGTCTTGGATATGATCCGTCCTCCTGTCTGTCGAACTGTGTAAATACATGGTTCCAGAACTCAAGGTATCTGTCGCAGTCACAGCCCGGTTTGCAGTCAGGTTTTCCGCATCCCCACTCAGGGCCTCTGTCATAGTAGATCTCAGAACAAGGTCCGCAAGGGCCGAGCCCGATCTCCCAGAAGTTGTCGTCCTTTCCGAGGCGGACGATCTTCTCTTCCGGCATTCCGATCATATCCTTCCAGATCTCGTATGCCTCATCATCATTTTCATATATTGTTGCCCAGAGCTTTTCTTTAGGCATCTCGAGCCATTCCGTGCAGAATTCCCAGCCCCACTGCAAAGACTCTTTCTTGAAGTAATCTCCGAAGCTGAAGTTGCCGAGCATTTCAAAGAATGTGCCGTGACGTGCAGTCTTTCCGACATTCTCAATGTCATTGGTCCTGATACACTTCTGGCATGTAGTCATTCTCTTCTTAGGAGGTGTCTCAGTACCTGCAAAATATGGTTTGAGAGGAGCCATTCCGGAATTGATTATAAGAAGGCTTTTATCATTTCGAGGGATCAGTGATGAAGACGCACCGGGATAGTGGTCCTTGCTCACGAAGAAGTCCCTGAACATGTCTCTGATTTCATTTACACCGAGGTTTTTCATTGCTGTCTCCTTGTCCGCAAAATTCCCAATAATTATAGCACTTTCAGTTGAGAATTTCATCCATTGTTTGCTCTGATTCTTCAACAAATTCAATGGATTCAAGCGTTGCGCGGAAATCAGCTTTTATTTCGGCGAGGAACTCCTGTCTCAGAGCTTTCTGCTCCTCTTTCTCAAAGTCGGTAAGACCCGAATCTTTGGATTTATGCGCGAGTTCGTTTATCCTGTCGATTTTTTCTTTTTCCATGATACATTTACCCTTTCCGGTTCAGATAATACAGGCTAAATGCTAACATGAAACAGCTGCAGTTTCAATCAAACAATAAGTTCTTTAAGAAGCCGGGCGTTCACTTCCTGTGCGGCCATCAGAAGAAACAGTTTGTTAGTAGGTCTAGGCAGCAGAAGATTTGTTTTGAATTCGGCAGATTTCAGCGCATTCCTTATTCCGTGTTCGACAGTATCAGTACCGGTGATAGCATATTTCTTTGCAATAAGGGGGTATACTTCTTTTTCCAGGCAGATATCCAGTCTCTTCAAATCTGTTATTATGCATATAGCGTCTTTCATAAAGGTATATCCCTTGCACTTTACGTTGATGTTATATTCATTCAGCACATTGTAGATAGTTTCCAGCAGCCGTATATTCCTTTCATACATTTTCTTTTCATTCTCAGCTGATGGATTGAAAGCGAAGAAATAATTGCCATAGTTCATAAATGCCCCCCTTTCAGCATGTTATGTTGTCTTTGATTTTTTCGTATACCGCCTTTCCTATACCGTTGACCGACATAACATCTTCCTTGCTTTTGAAGGCATTTGAAGATCTGTACTCTATTATCCTTTCTGCGATAACGTCACCAATACCATTTAGAGTCTTGAGTTCATCCAAAGTCGCAGTGTTGATATTGACAAGGCCTTCAGGAGTAATACCCGGAGATGATGATACTGCAGAAACATCATCGCCGCTCTTTTCAGAACTACCCTTGACGGGGATGATTATCTTCTGGCAGTCCTCAACAAAAGAAGCCCTGTTCACGGAATCCATATCAGCATCTTCTTTCAATCCACCGGCCATATCTATCACTTCATAAAGCCTTGTGTCTTTTGTCACCTGATAAACACCCGGGTTCACGACAGCTCCTCCGATATCTACGAAAATGATTTGCGCGTCCTCGTATACCTCTTCTTCGGCATCTGTCTTATCTGCGGTTTCCGCTGATTCTATCGTTATATCCGCTCTGGATGAATCATGTATCCTCAATACAGCGGCAACGACAAGAATGAGCATGACACTCAGGATCTTTATCAATTTTTTTCTGTCTCTCAGAATGCCTTCGAAAGTATCTTTGATCTTTTCAATAACACTGTCCGTCATCGGTATACACCTCTTCAGTAAATTGCTGTCAGTATAAGTTTTTATTGCTTACAGGGCAAACATAAGATGTTTGTTATAATTTGACCCAAAACATGCATAAATAGTCCTTAAAACAACAAAAAATGACCGCATGCGCGGTCATATGATTACGGCAGGTGTAAAAATTGCCGGATAAAGTGCAGATATTGTTGAAATCAGGTTTGTCAGTCTTCAGTAAACTCGAATTCGAAGTCTTCTATCCTTACTGTATCTCCGTCCTTGAGGCCAAGCTCTCTGAGTATGTCTATACCTCCCTGCTTGACTATGTAATTGTACAGATACCTGACTGAACCGCTGTCTGTGAAATTCGTTGAATTGAATATCTTGGACAGCTGCTTTCCCTCAAGCACGTATGTGCCGTCTTCATCTTTATATCCGCTGACCAATCTGTAGTCGGCTTCGTTCTCATCAGCCTCGAAATCGAACATCACCATCGGTTTGTAATCAGGCTCTTCGTAGTTTTCGACTCCACGGAGAGCCGCGTTCATGAGTTCATCAAGGCCCTGTCTTGCCGCAGCGCTTATAGGATAAACCTCTCGCCCTTCCTTTTTCATGAATTCCATGAACTCATCATACTTCTCCTGATCGGTCACAAGATCGATCTTGTTGGCGGCAATGATCTGCGGCTTTTTTGCAAGACGCTCATCAAACTGCTCAAGTTCAGTGTTGATCTTTTTATAATCCTCTATAGGATCCCTGCCTTCGGAGCCTGATACATCCACAACATGGATCAGGACCTTTGTACGTTCGATGTGTTTGAGAAACTTGAACCCAAGCCCTGCTCCGTGTGAAGCGCCTTCAATGATACCTGCGATATCCGCCATGACAAAGCTTGTATCGTGCAGATATACGACACCGAGATTTGGATCTATCGTTGTGAAGTGATATCCGGCAATCTTAGGCTTTGAATTTGTACATACAGAAAGCAGTGTTGATTTTCCGACATTAGGGAAACCAAGAAGTCCTACATCGGCGATGAGCTTGAGCTCAAGAATGACTTCGCGTGATTTTGCAGGGCCGCCTGCCTCCGCAAAGTTAGGCGCTTGTCTTATGCTGCTCTTGTAATGGACATTTCCTCTGCCGCCGCGTCCGCCTTTGGCCGCAATGACCGAATCTCCGTCTGAGGTGAGATCTTTCATCAGGTGTCCGGTCTCTTTATCGATTATCATGGTGCCGATAGGTACCTTGATATACAGATCCTGGCCTTTTTTACCGTAACGGTTGCGTTTCATGCCCGGCTGACCATTTTCAGCCTGATATTTTCTCTTATATTTGAGATCCATCAGCGTCCTGAGGTTTTTATCGGCAACAAAAATGATACTGCCGCCGTTACCGCCGTCTCCGCCGTCAGGTCCGCCGTCAGGAACATATGGGTCTCTCCTGAAAGTGACGGCGCCGTTGCCGCCCTTTCCGGATATTATTGTGATTTCTGCTCTGTCAACAAACATAGTTCCGTCAAAATAAGAATGGCTCCTACTTGACGTAGGAGCCTGAAGTCTTATGCTTCCTTGCTGTAAACGCTGATCTGCTTTCTCTTCTTGTCGTATCTCTCGAACTTAACTGTTCCGTCGATCTTGGCAAACAGAGTGTCATCTCCGCCCTTGCCAACATTGTTGCCAGGGTGGAACTTTGTTCCTCTCTGTCTCATGAGGATGCTTCCTGCGCTTACATATTCACCGGCACCTACCTTGAGTCCAAGTCTTTTCGCCTCGGAGTCTCTGCCGTTCTTGGAACTTCCTACTCCTTTTTTACTTGACATTGTGATTCCTCCTTAACTACTTGGCCTCGATGGCAGCAATGATATCAGCCTTGGTAGCCTTTGCGGATACCTTGATACCAAGCTCTTCTGCTACTGCCAGAAGCTCGTCTTTCTTCATTGAAGCGCTGACCTTAGGTGCAGCCTTTGCTTCTTCCTTCGCAGGCTTCTCGGCCTTAGAGGCCTTCTCAGCCTTAGCCTTAGGAGCCGATGCTCCGATACCGGTGATCTTTACCAGTGTATATGGCTGTCTGTGACCGTTTTTACGTCTGTAATCTTTCTTTGCCTTGTACTTGTAGATAATAACCTTGTCAGCCTTGCCCTGCTCAAGGACCTCAGCCTCAACAGCATATCCGTCTACAAAAGGTGTGCCTGCGACAAGCTTGTCTCCGCCTACAGCTACGACCTGATCGAATACGACCTTGTCACCTACCTTGGCATCGAGCTTCTCAACTCTGAACTCATCGCCCTGCTGTACTCTGTACTGCTTGCCACCTGTTTTGATGATAGCATACATATTAAATTCCTCCTTAAACCAGACTCGCCGAAGCTTGGGTGCATACGCTTGTAAACCCGCTCCGTGCGGTTAACCGACAGAAATGATACTACATTGCGTTTGCAAGGTCAAGAAGGAATTTCTTTTTATTTTCAACAATATTTTTTTTATTCGATCACTACACCGTCTTCGTCGACTTTAAGTCCGTTATCGGTATCAGACGGCTTGAGATGTTCCATGATCTTTCCGCGTATCTCTTCAAGTACCAACGGGTTATCTTCGAGATAGGTTTTAACATTCTCTCTGCCCTGTCCTATCCTTTCATTGTTGTAGCTGTACCACGATCCGGATTTATCGATGACGCCTATATCTGCAGCAAGATCGAGGATATCTCCCGAGATGGAGATGCCCGTACCGTACATGATATCAAATTCAGCTTTTCTGAACGGTGGAGCCACCTTGTTCTTTACGATTTTTACCCTCGTACGGTTTCCGAGCACTTCCTCGCCCTTCTTTATTGTATCGATCTTTCTTACATCGAGTCTCATCGAAGCATAGAACTTCAATGCGCGTCCGCCTGTAGTCGTCTCAGGGTTGCCGAACATGATGCCGATCTTCTCTCTAAGCTGGTTGATAAAGATCACGCAAGTGCTGGTTCTGTTGATAGCGCCGGCGATCTTACGTAGAGCCTGTGACATGAGTCTGGCCTGAAGTCCTACATGGGAATCTCCCATCTCCCCCTGGATCTCTGCCTTAGGTACCAATGCCGCAACCGAGTCGATGACTATGATATCCACAGCGCCGCTCCTTGTAAGCATTTCGCATATCTCAAGCGCCTGTTCGCCTGTATCCGGCTGGGATACAAGAAGCTCATCCACATTGACACCGAGATTCTTTGCATATACAGGATCCAGAGCATGCTCTGCGTCAATGAATGCTGCCTGTCCGCCATTGCGCTGCGCTTCTGCTATAGCGTGCAGTGTCAGTGTTGTCTTACCTGAAGATTCCGGACCATATATCTCGATTATCCTTCCCTTAGGATATCCACCAACACCTGTCGCAAGATCAAGGCTTACAGAACCGGTAGAGATCACGTCTATGTTGCTTACCGGACCCGACTCGCCGAGTTTCATGATTGCTCCCTTGCCGTACTGTTTCTGTATCTGATCCAAAGCCTGCTGAAGGGCTTTTTCTTTTGCTGCTTTTTCTGCGCTGTTCTCTGTCTGAATTGCCATATTGCCTCCCTGAATATTAAAAAGAACGCTTGTTCGTATGTATGATATATCGTTATCCTTCTGCTGTCAATATTATATTTTCAAGCTTTAAGAATTGTCGAACGGAAAAAGCACTTATTCCGACGATAAATGACCTTTTTCAGAGCGACGGCACTTTTATAACATGACTTCCCTGCTGTTTTTACCGTATAAGCATGTAAACTGCCCTGAGCATCCTGAGCGTGAAATACCTGCGGTTCCATGTACGGAAATTTCTTGAAGTATGTACTTCGATGTGTCCTTTTATATCCCCCACAGCGTATCCTATGTATGCCTCTCCGGCTTCATGTCCCGGATCGCTTTCAGGACCTGCAAATCCCGTAATGGATACTGCTATATCTGCTCCGGAACGTTTCTTTGTGCCTGCAGCCATGGCCTCTGCCGTCTCTTTGCTTACTACTCCGAATCGTTCTATGGTCTCGGCGGGAACACCAAGCTCCTTTATCTTGCTTTCATTCGAATAAGTGACATATGACGAAGAAATAACGTCTGAGGCTCCCGCTACGTCTGTGATCGCTGCAGCAAACAATCCGCCTGTGCACGATTCCGAGGAAGCTATTGTAAGCCCTTTTTCCTTCAGTATCCTTACAACTACCTCGTTGAGTTCTTCGTTTTCCAGACTGTATATATATTCGCCTGCGAGCTTTCTGACCCTCTCTGTCATCTCATCGACTGCCGCAGAGGCTTCCTCTTCGCTGTCACGCTGGGAAGCCACTCTCAGTGTGCACTCCCCCTCTTTGGCATATGTCGCTATCGTAGGATCGGTCTGGCCGTCTATGAGAGGCATGAGAAGCATCTCCAGATCAGATTCTCCTATGCCGATGGTGCGTATCACACGGTAAACCATCTTCTTTTCCATGAACTTCTCAAGATAGTCCCTGACACCGTTCTCAAATAGCCACTTCATCTCGCGCGGCGGGCCGGGCAGGCATATGGCTACCTTACCGTCTTTTTCAAGAGCAAAGCCCGGCGCCGTGCCGGATGCATTGTAGAATGGAGTGCATCCGTCCGGAAGATATGCCTGTTTCATGTTGTTCTCAGGCATATTGCCGCCGCGCTTCGCAAAAATAGCATTCAGATCGTCGACTACTCTTTCATCAAGATGCATCTCCACGCCCATGTACTCGGCTACCATCTCTTTTGTCAGGTCATCCTGAGTAGGACCGAGCCCTCCGGTCAGTATCACCAGATCTGTATCGGTAAAGGCGTCCGCCAGTTTTTCTTTCAGCCTGGCGGGATTATCGCCCACGACAAAGTGATACATCACGTCGAATCCCATGAGATTCAGCTTTTCAGAAAGATATGCCGCATTTGTATTTACGGTCTGCCCAAAGAGCAGCTCCGTTCCTACCGCAAGAATAGAAGTCTTCATTATCCACCTACATACTGAATACGTCGCGGTTCTTCCATACGTATTCCGCGCCCGAATATATAGTCATTGCCAGAGCTGCCCAGAAGATAACATTGGCGATCATGATCACTGTGTTGCCGATCGACGGAACAGAAAGACCGAACAGATACAGAATGACAGCTACCATCTGAAGAACAGTCTTGATCTTCCCGGACATTCCTGCAGCCAGCACCCTTCCCTCGGATGCTGCTACTGTTCTCATTCCTGCGACTATGAATTCACGCGCAAGTATGATAATCAGCATCCATGACTTGATAAGTCCTGACTCTATGAAGAGGCAGAGCGCTGAATACACAAGTATCTTGTCTGCCAAAGGATCCATAATCTTTCCAAAGTTGGTTACGAGTCCTCTTTTGCGGGCAATGCTGCCGTCAAGAGCGTCAGTAGCCGACGCGAGGCAGAACAGAACAAGCGCGACGGGATAATACCCCATCATATATGCCGCTATAAAGAACGGCACCGCTATCATACGGCCTACAGTCAGTTTGTTAGGTAGATTCATTGCAGTTTCACCTCAATTCCTTCCAGATCATATTCATAAGTTCCTGTTATCTTAACGTGCACAATGTCACCCGGACATAATTCCATATCATTTGTAGTGAATGTGACCGCGCAGTCTATATCCGGCGCATCATATCTGGTGCGTCCCTCGTAAATATTGACAAGCTTTGGCAGAATATCTTCATCTACGTTATTGAAGTCTTTCACAAGGTCTGTCGAGTCTATTTCTATGCATCTGTCAACTATAACTTCAAGCGTTTTCCCTATCTTTTTTTCGTTAAGTCTTTCGCTGACAGCCTGCTGATGCTCCATGACCATATCCCGGCGTATCTCACATACTTCGCGGGGAACTTTGTTATCCATTTCAAATGCTGCGGTGCCTTCTTCGTCTGAATACGCGAAAGCACCCAGCCTGTCGATCTCGTAACTGTCTACGAATTCAAGCAGCTTTTCAAAGTCTTCCTCTGTCTCGCCCGGAGAACCTACAAGCAGAGTCGTTCTGATATGGATATCAGGTATCCTGTCTCTGAGTTTTCTTATAACATCCTTTATAGAATCTCCGCTGGAACGTCTTCTCATCAGTTTCAGGACATTATCCGATATGTGCTGTATAGGAATGTCGATGTAATTGCATACTTTTGGCTCACTTGCGATGGCATCAATAAGTTCGTCAGTAATACCATTATCGTAAACATACATCAGTCTTATCCACTCTATGCCTTCAACAGCACACAGCTTGTGCAAAAGTTCCGGTAAGCGCACCTCTCCATACAGATCCCTGCCATACTGAGATGTGTCCTGGGCTATCAGTATAAGCTCTTTTATGCCTGCGGCCGCCATGTCTTCTGCTTCTTTTACGCAGTCTTCTATCTTCTTTGAGCGGAACTTTCCCCTTATGCCCGGTATGGCGCAGAAGCTGCATGCGTTATAGCAGCCCTCTGCGATCTTCAGATAACCGTAGCAAGGTATGTATTCCCAGCGGAATTCAGGTTCATACTGATCGTATTTTCGCTTGCGGTATGGGAGCGTGTCGAGCATGCATCCGACAGAATCTCTGATATTCCTATCCTTATTATCTTCTGAGAGTATCATGTCCGGAATAGCGTCATAATCATTCACTCCGAAGAACATGTCGACTTCAGGCATCTCATCAGCTAGTTCTTTATGATAGCGCTCTGAAAGACAGCCCGTTACTATCAGTTTCTTTCTTCCGCCATCGGTTTGTCCTGTAAGAGATAATATGCCTTCGATGGACTCCCTCTTGGCGTCCTCGATAAAGCCGCAAGTGTTGATTATCAGGATGTCCGCCTCACGCGTATCATATACGATAACGCAGCCCCTCTCTTCGAAAGAGGCTGCGAGCGCCTGTGAGTCATATTCATTTTTTGCACACCCGTAGGTGTCAATAAATACCTTTTTCATGATCAATAATCACTTTCACTGTCAGCGTCCATTATCATGCGCTTTACAGATTCAGGGAGCGAATTGAAAGAATCCATGGCCCTTGTATTGCTGAGCTTGTCATCTGATCTGAATCCGTCGTCCTCAGGTGCCATTTCAGGTTCAGGCATCACTTCCTCGACAGGAACATATTCAGGCTCCGGCTCAGGTTCCGGTTCATCTCCCGGTTCCGGATCAGGTTCATAGACCGGTTCAGGTTCCGGCTCATTGACAGGCTCCGGTTCATATACAGGCTCAGGTATTGGTTCAGGTTCCGGCTCAGGATCGCCTCCGCCGTAATATTCTTCTTCTGTCATGAGGAGCTGGCGAGGTCTCGATCCGTCGGATGGTCCGATGATGCCCATTTCTTCTATCTCATCGATTATCCTTGCGGCTCTGTTATATCCTATGCGGAACCTTCTCTGGAGCATCGATACGGATGCCTGTTTGGACTTGAAGATGAATGCTATAGCATCTTCAGTCAGTTCGTCCTGAGACTCTCCCCCCACCTTCTTGTCCGTATTGTCCATGCCGTTCATGAGTTCTTCATCGTATTCAGGGTTTCCGCCTTCTTTCTTGACAAACCTGATTATCTTATCTGTCTCCTTTTCGGAGATGAACGGTCCCTGTACTCTGTAAGGTTTTGTCGAGCCTACCGGTGAGAACAGCATGTCGCCCTTGCCGAGCAGCTTCTCCGCGCCTGCCATGTCGATGATAGTACGCGAGTCAAACTGCGATGCTACGCTGAATGCGATCCTTGAAGGGATATTAGCCTTGATAAGTCCGGTGACGACATCGACCGACGGTCTCTGAGTCGCTACTATAAGGTGCATTCCGGCAGCTCTGGCTTTCTGTGCCAGGCGGCAGATCGAATTCTCCACCTCGGACGGCGAAGCCATCATAAGGTCTGCGAGCTCGTCTATGATAATGACTATCTGAGGTTTGCAGTCAGCGTACCTCTGATCTACTCTCATCAGTTCGTTATATGATTCAAGATCCTTTACGTTGTTCTCAGCAAAGAGCTCGTAGCGTTTTTCCATTTCCGCTACAGCGATAGCAAGTGCGCGCGCAGCCTTGCGCGGATCAGTAACTACCGGAGTCAGCATGTGCGGAATACCGTTGTAGTTGCCGAGTTCTACCATCTTAGGGTCGATCATGATGAGCTTGAGCTCTGAAGGTCTGGCCTTATAGAGGAAGCTGGTGATGATCGAGTTGATGCAGACGGATTTTCCTGATCCGGTAGCTCCGGCGATAAGCAGATGCGGCATCTCCCGAAGGTCTGCCACTATATTGTTTCCGGAGATGTCTTTTCCGACAACGAACTCGATGATGGATGAAGCATCCATGAACTCATCACTGTCGATGAGGTCACGTATGAGTACAGGTGCCGGCTTCTCATTTTCGACTTCGATTCCAACGGCTGCCTTGCCCGGTATAGGAGCTTCCATACGTATGCTCTTGGCTCTCATGTTGAGTGCTATATCATCCGAAAGTCTTGTGATGCTGGCTACTTTTACACCTGTAGCAGGCTGCACTTCATATCTCGTTACGGAAGCGCCCTGCGTTACCTTGATGACCTTGGCATCAACACCGAAGTTCTTAAGTGTGCTCTCAAGAAGTTCTGCGCGTTCCTGCAGCTGAGCGTCGCTCATCATCTGCTTTGAAGATGTGTCTTTTCTGAGCAGACTGACAGGAGGAAGCTCGTACGCAAAGTCATCCGTCATGGTATTGAAGCCTGCTGATATCTTAGCGTCTTCGCTCTCAGCTTCTTTTTCAACAGGCTTCTTTGCTGTGGAAGAACTCTTCTTTGTCGCAGCAGCGGCAGCTGTAGATGCTGCGACGGCAGCTTTGCCGGAAGCCGATGCGGCTTTCTTGGCACCGCCGTGCGCGTCAAGGCCGAAAGAACCTGAATGGCCTACGTCATCAGGATCACCAAGGCCAAGTCCAGTTGAAGACTTTGAAGACGAGCTTCGCTTTCTTCCCGGATAGCCGAAATTTTCTACATCATCACTGTCAAAGTGACGGTCTTCAGAATATATGCTTTTTGATGAAGATGTTTCCGCGCCTTTGCCTAAAGGGCCCGGATCATCGATGGTCTTAAGATTGTCCTGAGACAGCTTCTCTCCCGTCTCACTGTCAATGCCGGCAGCAAAGCGGTCCATCAGTTTACCAAACAGCGTCCCGCGTCCTTCCTGCTTCTTTGCAGGAGGATCCATGACCTGAACACCGTTTTTTACGGAATCAGCCATGGAAGCGCCATTGAAAGGCTGCGGAATGTCGGTAGACACTCCGGAAGAAGATCCCTGTGTTTCGGCAGGTTCTTCCCTGATGATCCCGCTCAGCACAGACCTCCAGAAAGGCTGCTTAGGTTCAGGAGCCGCAGCGGATACCATCGGATCTCCTGTAAGAGCCTCTTTTATCTGGCCTTCAGAAAGTCTTCTGCGTTCATCAGCTTCGAGTTCCTTGAGAATACGGTTTTCTTCTCTCTTCTTGCCTATCTTGCCGGCGAGTCTGGAGATCGGTGAATTGGCGACCATGAATATGGATATGATCATGACAGCCAGGGCAATGATTATAAGTCCCGGTTTGCCGAAGAACTTGACAAGCAGTGAGCCTATCTCCATGCCCACAGCTCCTCCCAAATATCCTTCGACACCTGTCCTGTAATATTCAGCGATATCCTGGAATCCATATCTGAGTTCTTCGGTATCGATGAATCTCGAAGAATTCAGGACACACATGTTTATGTAAATCAGGAGGCTGAATATGGCGGTACCGGTCCCGATATGTCTGAGCTTGCCCAGCAGAAGCAGCGTGGCTATCAGGAAAACAAAGAAAGGCAGGACATATGCCATAATGCCGAACAGTCCGTTACATACATCATGCACTGCCTTGCCAAAGCTTCCGGTAGAATTCATTACAACGGTTATGAAAAGGAAAAGTCCCAGAGCAAACAGCGTTATGCTCCAGATAACGTCTATATTCCGCTTGTCGCGGTCGCTTCTGCGCTGCATCTCCTCAAGGACTTCCTGCTTTGTAGGATTAGCTGTCTTTGATGCAGCGGTTTTAGTTGTATTGCTCTTAGGTTTATTCTTGCTTCCCGGAGGTCTGCCGGGTCCGCGTTTCTGTCCGTTATTGCTTGTCTGCTGTGCCATATAAACATCCCCTGTCATATATAATGTATAAAGCCTATTAATTATACTACAAGATGTTGATTTTGTAACGGTTTTCTTAACAAAACAAAAGCCCCTTTAAAGGGGCTTTGTCTGATCTTTTGTTGTTCTTTCCACTACTCTGCGTTCACGACGTCCTTGCCGTCATAATAACCGCATGTAGGACATACTCTGTGTGGAAGTTTTGGCTCATGGCACTGAGGACAGATCGAAAGTCCGGTCATGCTCTTCTTCATGTTAGCAGCCTTTCTGCCGCTTGTCTTAGCCTGTGATGTTTTCCTCTTAGGTACTGCCACTGTCGACACCTCCTTATATGTTCAAATTACTTGTTTTACCTGTTTTGTCTTGTCGCACCGATACATTATATTCACCGATTTCAAGCTTGTCAACGGTTTTGATGCGATAATTGAAGCGCTTTTAAAAAACTTTTTTAAATAAAGTGTAGATTTACGATTTCTTTTGTGTTATATTCTGTCTTGCGCATCGGGGTGTGGCTCAGCTTGGTAGAGCGCTTCGTTCGGGACGAAGAGGTCGCGTGTTCAAATCTCGTCACCCCGACCAATAGCCGCTGATCTAAGGATCGGCGGTCTTTTTTATTCTATTATCACCGGGCTTCGTCTGTGTTCGCTGCCCTTCCTGATTTCTGTTCCGGTCATAAGGTTATAGATGTCGGAGGCATGCATGTCCAGTTCGAGGAGCTTCAAAGCTTCCCCGCCGAGGCCGGCGGAGGCTTTATTCACGTTGATGATCACAGGCAGATCCGCTGACTCATCATCTCTTATCTCCGCGAGAAGCTTTCTCCCCATTTCGTTGAATCCAAGAACTCTTATGTATTCAGGTCCGGATATATCGTATCTGCTTCTTGTGATGCCAAGAAGAAGCTGCATGCAGAGCCTGGAGAGTCTGGTATATGTATACCTTTTGGATTTTATCCTATTGATAAACGATGTCCAGGAATATGTCTCCTCCAGAGACGACTTCATAAGATTCGCCAGCCCTTCCCCTCCGGACGGACAGTCTTCGATGATTTCCGCATCTGTTGAAAGGACTGCATACGTAAGCGCATCGAACCATTTGTCCCTGTCCGGTCCGGTCAGATGGCATGTTCTAAGAGCTTCTTCCGTGCATTCCGGCACATATCTTCCGGTGTCTTTGCCGTCAATCGCTTGTTCCCTGATAGCTGAGGCACTTTGATACATTGCGGTTTCATTAAAAGGATCGCTGTATCCCGAACCCTTCCTGTGTATAAGAACAGGCTCGGCATTTCTCATTGCCTTGATATATTCGATTGCCAGGATAACGTTTGGCTTGCTGAGCAAGTCTCTGTCGCTGAGTATCTCCGGATCGATGTCAGGATCCGTGCCTTTCAGGCCAGCCCTCACACGGGCATAAGCAAGTTCTCTGGCTGCAGGATAAGAGAATCCCTTATCACGCATTTCCAGGATATTCCTCTCTATTTCGGATACTTTATCTCTTAAAGCCTCCGCTATCCTCTTAAGAGCATCAGCATCGTCAGATTCACTGCCAAAAGCGATGTGCGACACCTTGCTGGTCGCCTCAAGCAGCCTTACTCCGGCATTTGCGTACATTCCGGCATTTCCGAGGCAGAACAACGTCGGTATTTCAATGACCAGATCTGCGCCGTTTCTAAGAGCATGCTCCGTCCTGATCCATTTATCTATGATCGCAGGCTCGCCACGCTGAACATAATCACCGCTCATTGCCACGACAACAACGTCAGCGCCTGTCATAAGACGGGCCTGCTCCATATGATAAACATGGCCGTTATGAAGAGGATTGTATTCAGCTATGATGCCGCATGCTTCCATGTTTTTATCTCTCAGTAAATACGGGGCCCGCTTCAACGGCAGGCCCCGCTAAGTCAATTCCTATAAGGTATTACTCTTCGCCTTCAGCTTCCGCAGGCTCTTCTGCGACAGGCTCTTCACCGAGACGCACTCTCTCGGCAAGTGTCTTCATTTCCTGACGGTTCTGATTGACTCTGGCGTTGATGTTGGCAAACATCTGGCTGAAGTACTCGGTCATAGGCTGTATGTACTGGCCGCTCACGCCGGCGATATCCGTCTGCATATCATAAAGAAGCTGATCGATATACTCATACGATCTGTACTTCATGTAATTTGCATGGTTCTCGGCCTCTTTGAGGATAGCATCTGCTCTCTTCTGAGCATCCTTGTAGATATTGTTGTTATTTACAAGGTATTCTACCTGATCTTTGGCCTCGTTGATCATTCTGTTGTACTCTCTCTTGGCATCGCTTATGATGCGGTCCCTTTCCTGATCGAGCCATTTCGCCTGCTGTATGTCGCGAGGCAGATTTGCGCGTATGTCCTCAATGATCTTCTGGGCTACATCAAGGTCGATGATACCCTTTTCAGAGAATGGCATCTTACTCGAAGAAGTGATCAGGTCTTCCAGTTCCTCAAGAAGAGACATTAATTTGATGCTGTCGTCGTTCATGGTTATTCCTCCCGTTATATTATCCAGGAAAGGCATCTGCCTTTCGCGTTATTCACTTAATTTTTCCTTTATCCTCTTAGCTGCATAAGGCGGGACAAGATCGTCCACACTGCCTCCCAGCGAAGCGACCTCTTTGATAAGGCTGGAGCTTATGAATGAGTTCTTAGGATCAGTCATCAGAAGCACTGTCTGGGTCCCTCCGGTGAACAGGATGTCATTCATCTGAGCCATCTGGAGTTCGTTCTCAAAATCATTGACTGCTCTGAGACCTCTTATATATGCAATGAATCCGTTCTCGTTGACATAATCTGCTGCAAGTCCGCTGAATTTATCAACTTTCACATTAGGAATGTGCTTAGTAACTTCTCTTAATATCTCAGCACGCTCATCAACAGAAAACAATCCCGTTTTGTTCGGATTGACTGCAATGGCGACCGTAAGAGAATCAAACATCTTAGCGGCTCTTTCGATTATATTGAGGTGTCCGTTTGTTACAGGGTCGAACGACCCCGCGTAAAGAGCTTTTCTTTCCATATATATGGTCTCCTGTTTCTAACAAATACTACCAAAAGTGTTTTACATTTACAATATGTTAAATACATCAACACCTATGGTTCCGTACTTCTTTTCTTTGATTTTTTGCAGATTACCATAAGTATCTAATAATTTATTATCGTATAAATGCTCGCATACAACTATTGTCGCATCATCGATCAGCTCATATTCCTGCAGGAGCTGCAGCGCGGTGTCATAATAATCTGTCTTTTCATACGGTGGATCTATGATGACTACGTCAAATCTGCTTCTTTTTCCTCCTCCGGCCAGTTCAGCCAGCGCCGCGGTGAAATCTCTGGCTATAAGCCTTGAAACTTCTCCTGCCCCACAATTGTCTATATTGGCCAGCAGAACCTTCTGATTCTGCCTGTTCGACTCTACGAATGTGCATCTTGCGGCTCCTCTAGAGAGCGCTTCCAGACCCATAGCGCCGCTTCCCGCAAACAGATCAAGCACATCTGCATCCGGTATCCATGCGTTTATCATGCTGAATACAGCCTCGCGCACTTTTTCCGTGGTCGGCCTTATGCCCTTTGGAACCTCTATATTTCTGTATTTGTATCTTCCTGATGTTATCTTCATTGTTCTAAATTATTGTTGAATTGTCAGTCGTTTCCTGGTGCATCATGCGTTCATAAGCATATCTTACATCTGTAAGGCAGCTTCCGGTACGGTATTCTTCCATGATCCTGTCGGCATCGCTTATGGCATTCTCTAATATGTCTGTATATCTTGAAAGAAGCAGTATATCCGTGGACGCTGCGCCGGACTGCATCGTTCCCATTATATCTCCGGGGCCTCTTAATTCGTAATCCGCCTCGCTAATCTCAAAACCATCGCTTATTTCCGACATGGCCTTTGCTCTGGCGACTGCCGTTTCAGAGTTGCTGTAATTGATCACATAGCAATATGACTGCCTGCTGCTTCTGCCCACTCTTCCCCTCAGCTGGTGCATCTGAGCAAGTCCGAACCTTTCGCTGTTTTCTATAATTATCACTGTCGCTTCAGGAACATCGATGCCCACCTCTATGACGATAGTAGATACCAGTATCTGCACTCTGCCCTCTTTAAAGGCTTCCATGATGGAGGACTTTTCTTCGCTTGAAAGCCTGCCGTGAAGCAAAGCGGCTTTGTATCCGGGATATTTCTCTTTTATCTCCTCAAAGAGTTTCTGTACCGAGTACAGGTCCTCATCATCTGAATCGATACTGGGAGCTATGACATAAGCCCGGCCGCCCTTTTCGAGTTCGCGGCCCAGATCGATGTATGCGCGTTCCCTGGTCTTTGCGTCCAGAGATCTTGTGATTATCTTTTTCCTGTCCTTAGGCATCGATCTTATTATGCTGAAGTCCATGTCGCCGAATACAGTTGCTGCCAGTGTGCGTGGTATAGGCGTTGCGCTCATCACACAGACATTGACTCCTCTGCCTTTGTTTACAAAGGACTTACGCTGTGCAACACCGAATCTGTGCTGCTCATCTGTTATTACCAGAGCCAGATCTTTAAATAGTACATCCTTTTGTATCAGGGCATGAGTGCCGATAAGCACGTCTGTTTTTCCGGAAGCGGTATCATCTATGACAGCCCTTCTCTCTGAAGTCTTCATGCCGCTCACCAGAAGGCCGCAGCGTATGCCGTAGCATGAAAGGTCCCTGCTTATGCTCTCGTAATGCTGCCTCGCCAGTATCTCCGTCGGTGCCATCATGGCGGACTGAAGACCAGACTTGGCGCATCTGTACATGGCGGCCTCCGCGACTACGGTCTTGCCACAGCCTACATCGCCCTGTACAAGGCGGTTCATGCTCCTCCTGCTGCTGAGATCAGACATTATCTCATCGATGCATTTCGCCTGGCCTTCCGTCAGTTCAAAAGGCAATCCTGTATAGAAAGCCTCCATGTCAGTCTCCGGGACCGAAGAATCGGTCTGTCCGTCATCCAGATCAGCATTATTCATCCTCACCACAAGCTGATACATAAGGAGCTTTTCATATATAAGCCTGTATCTGGCCGCTTTATAGTGATGCTCATTTTCAGGGAAGTGGATATTACGGTAAGCGTATTCCTGACCGCATAGTCTTCTTTCTTCTATTATGTCTTTGCCCAGCCAGTCCGTGTCGAGATCTGTTGTATCAAGGGCTTCCCTTATCCACTTTCTCAGAGTGACATCTGTGAGCCCGGCGGAATGTCTGTATACCGGAAGTATTCCTCTTACATCCCGCTCGCCGCCGGCTTTGCTGAATTCCGGATTGGTCCACACTCTGGCGCCGTTCCTTATCCTCATGCGTCCGAATATGACATATTCCGAGCCGATATCCAGCATTTTGCGAAGATACGGCATGTTGAAGAACACCGCGTAAAAAACACAGCTGTCATCTCTCAGTGTACACTCCGTTATTGAGCGTCCTCCCGAAAGGTTTCTTAGCTGCGCTTTTATGAGCCTTCCGCTGGTCAGGCTGTCCCTGTCGGTCACTGCGTCCATTGCGCGTATTACCGACCTTCTGTCCTTGTACTTTACGGGATAATAAGAAAGCAGGTCTCCTATGGTCTCGATACCTGCCGCTGACAGCTGTTCTTTCTTTTTGGCGCCTACGCCCCTGATAGAACAGATATCATCATTGAATCCGTGTAAACCAAGATCAGGCATTGTTTCTCACTATATCTATGTTGCGCTTGACGATATCATCGCTGTTCACGCCTGTTATTCCTCTTATTTTCACGCTGATCGAACGCGGCTTCTCAAGCCTCAGCATGCCAAAGTCCTTCTCGACCGCCTCAAATATTTTATCCGCGATCCTGGATATGTTGCCCCCGTATTTGACCACGAGATAGATTTTTACTTTTACTTCGCCCTTTTTTTCGGATACTTCGACAGCATCGTAATAGTCAGGATCGATTATAGGTGTAGGTTTCTCCTTGATAGGTTTGCCCTTCTTGTTTGAGAGCATCAGAAGACGGTCCATGCCAAGCATGTCCTCAATTATCATGCGCTCAAGCACCACCTTATTTACGGCTACTGCACCGTAACTGTTTCTTGTTATCACTGACATGTCTATATTATTGCATTTTTTTGATAAAGAAAAAAGCCTTGAGCTCAACGCTCAAGACCATCCTCTTGATATGCTTCGATCAGACGGCACGGTTTACCTTGCCCGATCTGAGGCAGCTTGTGCATACGGAAGCTTTTCTTACTCTGCCGTTATCGTTGATCCTTACGGTCTGGATATTAGCGTTCCATTTTCTTTTTGTATGGATGTTGGAGTGAGAAACAGTATTTCCCGATGTCTGACCCTTGCCGCATACTTCACATTTTCTGGACATTTGCCGCACCTCCTTGTAGTTTCTTGTTTAGCCCGCTTTCGCAAGCCTTGTAATACTAACACAAGCATCTCTCAAAATGCAAGCACTTTTTTGCTCATTTTTCAATGCTTTATATATCCATTTTCTTCTTTAAATTCAACATTTTATTCAACTTTTTATAAGAGTATAATATCAAATGTAATATTATGTGTTCATGGTGAGGCTAATTATGGGCAAAACGCTGAGCAGATACAAAATCCTCATACTTGTAATTATTTTGATCGCAGCCGCAGCTGCGGGAATATCCATATACAATTCGAACAGGACCGCGCTGCTCGACAAAGAGGCTTATTCGGAAATGAGGACAGCTATAGAAGATGTCGGAGAGTCCGAGGAAGGCGGCTTCGCGGATCAGCAGGCACTATCTGATTTCATAAAGCAATGGGCAGACAGTCATTCTCTGGAATACAAGGAAGACAAGCATGGCAACATAATCTTCGATAAGCCTGCAACCGGACGCAAGAAGAACTTTTCCCCTACCCTTATCGCAGTGAGCATGAACTACGAGACTGCTGTCGACAACGCACGTGTGCTGGCCGCTGCTGCAGCTATAGCAATATCCGATGTCGAAGCGGGCCGCAGGACCGTTGTTTTCTTCAATGATGAGCAAGGACTTGCTAAAGGCTACAAAGGCATAAGCAAAAAGCTGATATCCTCTAAGACCAAAGTCATATATCTTGATAAAGGTTCTTCCAACTATATATCGACAGGATCCTTCCAGCAGAGGTTTTCTGAGGTAACAATACCTGCAGAACGTGAAGAAAACCCTTGCGATACAGCTGTCAGGATCTCCATTACAGGCATTGATTCGGGCGTCATCGGACCTGGTATCAACAAGCGTCCTGACCCTATATCTGCCCTGAGCAGTCTTCTTAGCAGGCTCAAAAGCAAATCTGTCGACTGCAGGGTCGCAGAAGTCAGCATAGGCAACAACGGCAACATGTATCCTGTATCACTGGATGTCACTATTGTCCTCAATTCATATAATCTCAGTTCTTTCACGGGATATATAGATAAACGTATAAAGGCCTGGGACAAAGCTTACAGAGATAACTATGAGGATCTAAAATATGAGTATGAGATCATAGAAGATGAAGAGGCCATGCCTGAAACGGTATATACTGCCGAAACCACAGACAAACTTACCGGCATCCTTTATACAGTAACCAGCGGTTCTTATAAATACTCTGATAGCGATGCCATTCCAGAAGGCAAGGAAGCCGGAGAGGTTTACGGTATAAACTGTCTTACCGGTTTGTATGCGGCTGATGACAGCATCCGGATCACGGTGATTACTCAAGGTGTCAATGACCGGTTTACTGACAGGATCGCAAACGACAACAAGGCAGCTGTAGAGCTTTACGAGTGCGGATATGTTCAGACTGATTACACTGAGGCTTTCATAAATGAAAAAGATTCTCTGGCCCGTACCTTCCGCAGCACTTATGAGAATGTCACCAAGAATGTTGCAGCTGACGTGAGCCTGGAGTCAGAGACGGATAACTTCTTCACTCCTTGTTCTTATCTTGCTGAAAAGAATGGCAAGGCGGATATTATTCATATAAGAACAAAGAACTCAAATGCTGCCAGGGTTGCCAACGTCATACTCTGCTATATCAAGGGCAAAGGCAACACTTCAATCTTTAAGTAATAATTGCTATATGGTAAAATCAATAATTGACATCTACACTTTTTTAGGAGGAATACGATGAGGTCTGATTTGGACAAGCGGTCTGAAACACAGCGCGAGATCGACGACTTTCTTTCAAAGTTTGAAGATCCCGTTGATGAGTTGTCAGCTGATTACAGCCCATATCTCAACGAGAAGAACACGACCAAAATGACGGCCGCGCGTTCTTTCTATTGGAAAGAGGTAGACTCCCCTGATTTCAAAAAGATCATAGAGAAAAATGAGACACAGGAAACAACTACCGCCAATAAAGGTGAGTCTTCCGGCACAGGCAACGACGCTCCTAAAGAAACGGATGTCAAAGATGTAAACGAAGAAGTAAAGCCTGCCAAGAATGGAAAGTCTAAGAACAAGGAATCCAAGGCTAAAAAGCCTGAGGATATAAAGGCCGAAGATATAAAGCCAAAGGATAGTGTTACCGAAGATCCAGGAACTGAAGCCAAAGAATCTGAAGTCAAAAAAACTGCAGATGCTGAGATAAAGGACACAAATCCTCAGAAAAGCACATCCAGGAAGAAGAAAAAGAAGAAAGCCAAAAGCAAGAAGCCTTCTGCCACACCGGTTGCTGAAGATACTGCAGCTGCAGCTAAGCAGACACCTGCAAAGTCACCAAAAAAGCCGAAAAAATCATCAAAGAAAGTAAAGACTAAGAGAGCAAAAGGCAGTATCAAGCATGCCCTTTTCTATCGGAAGAACAAGGACTACGATCCTTCACAGGGCGCGACATACATCAAAAACGGCAAGACCATCAAGAATAAGGAATACAATTTCAGCTTCCTTAAGCTGCTTGGCGACATGGTCGCCGTCGGCATGGTATTTGTCCTTGCCGGTCTTATATATGCTCTGGCTATCATTACGGTCGCTCCGAAATATGACTACAAGGATATATACTCCGCTGTAGCGACTTCTTCAGTGGTCTATAACGATGAAGGCGAGTTGATCGACAACATCTTCTATACGGAGAACAGAAAAATAATCAAGTATGAGGACATGCCGGAGGACCTTGTCAACTCTTTCATAGCGATCGAAGACAAGACTTTCTGGAAACACCACGGTTTCAACTGGACACGAATGATAGGCGCAGTTCTCTCCTCTTTCACGGGAAGCGGAAAGATCAGCGGAACCAGTACCATAACCCAGCAGCTTGCACGTAACGTTTATCTTGCTGATACCAAGAGCGTACGAAGTATCAAACGAAAACTGCTTGAGATGTATTATGCCAGCAGGCTGGAACACTCTCTAAGCAAACAGGAGATAATTGAAGCATATCTGAACACCATATATCTGGGACATGGATGTTACGGCGTCAATGCCGCAGCGAAGACATACTTCTCAAAGAAAGTTCAGGATCTGGATCTTGTGGAATGCGCCGCTCTGGCTGCCCTTCCGCAGTCTCCGGACACATATGCCCTGCTTAAACTTGGAAGCGAAGCTCAGAATGTTGTCGACTCAAAGGTTGTGGCAACCGAGCCTACCAGCGTAGTCACCAACGACCTCGCCAGAGACAGACGTCAGCTCACTCTGGATCTCATGCTCTCCCAGAAGTACATAACACAAGAGCAGTATGACGAGGTGTATGACAAAAAGCTGAATGACTTCATCAACCCTGATCTGGCTTCAAATAACAGCATCTACTCTTATTTCAATGAGTACCTTGTGGATACTATCATTGCAGATCTTATGGATCAGTACGGCATGGAATATGAGAGTGCTGAACGTATGGTTTACACAAAGGGTCTTCAGATCTACTCTACTGTAGACAGCACGGCCATGGAAGTCATCGCCAAGGAGTTTCAGGATGAGGGCAATTTCCCTTATGTTACGGCTTCAACAGACTCTGCAGGCAACATGCTCAATGAAGAAGGTCATATAAACCTTTATAAGTACAGCAACTACTTTGATGAAGACGGAAACTTCAAGCTCAGCGGTGATGAAGGTGATGTTAAGGTCAACGACGACGGCAGCATAACGATAGTAAAAGATCACAAGCTCCATATCTATGAAACCGAAGTCGACGGAGGAACCGATTACAGCCTCGAGTTCAAGAGCTACTATTTCTATGATGACAACGATACTCTCTTTTCTATCGCAGGCGGATATCTTAATATACCTGCCGCATACAAGTCTGCCGATTCGCAAGGCAATGTTGTGATAGATAAGTCATATTTTGAGGATCCTCTTTATGAAGGAGCGCTGAAGATCAGCGGCAATGATGTCATAATCACGCAGAGCGCGTATTCCCTCTCACCTAGACAGCGTCAGCCGCAAGCGGCAATGAGTATAGTAGGTGTCGGTACCGGTGAAGTCAAAGCCATGGTTGGCGGACGCCAATTTGGCGGACAGAAGATGCTCAACAGATCACTCAATCCGCGTCAGCCTGGATCATCCATCAAGCCTCTTGCTGTATACGGAGCTGCGCTCCAGAAGAGCTATGAGCTTGCTTCTTCAGGACAGAAGTGGAAATTCACAGACTTCCATATCGACAAGCAAGGCACAAAAGGCTGGGGAGATTATGTTACTGTCCACTCTTCTATCGAAGACGAAAAGACAAAAGTCGAAGGCAGATACTGGCCAAACAACTTTGACCATCATTTCTCCGGCAAGAATACATTCAAGACTGCTATACAGAAGTCCATAAATACTTGTGCCGTCAAACTTGAACTGCAGATAGGAAGTGATTATTCCGTAGCACAGCTCAAGAAATTCGGACTGTCCACAGTAGATGATGACACCAGCGATCCGGTAAATGACGTCAACCCTGCCGCTCTGGCTCTCGGAGCCATGACCGAAGGAGTAATGCCTCTCGAGATGGCGCTTGCTTACGCGTCCTTCCCGGGCGGCGGCAAAGTCAACACCCCTATCTGCTACTATAAGGTACTTGACCGAGACGGCGAGCTTCTGCTTGAAGGCAAGTCTCAGCAAAGTGAAGCTCTTAATGAAGGCGTTGCATGGATCATGACTGACGTTCTCCGTTCGGTAGTAAAGGCCAACGGATATATGACTGTTTACGATGTAGTTCCGGGTGGTAAGACGGGTACTACAAATGACCAGTACGACATATGGTTCGATGGATTCACTCCTTCTTACGCTGCATCGCTGTGGATCGGTACAGATGAGAATGTTGAGATGTCATCCATGTCAACAACAGCTGCACGTCTCTGGGGAAACATCATCAACCAGATCCCTAAAGCCAAGTTAGGCTCTTACGCGGCACAGCCTTCAAACGTTATCAGTAAAGGTGGCGAGTATTTCACCAGCGGAACAGAAACAGGACTCACCTCATGGAGCGACAAAGAGGCCAAAGAAAAAGCCAAGAAAGAAGCTTACGAAAAATGGCTCAGAGAAAGAGAAAACCATAAGGTTTGGATAGATGAGCAAGGTCACAGTGAAGAAAAATACAAAACAGAAACATACACTGTAATTGAGAGTGTTCTAGTTGGTACTGAAGAAGTTCAAGTAGGTACAGATGATGAAGGTAATCCAATCTATGAAACAAGAGAAGTGTATGAAGAACGTGAGGTTGAAAAAACTCGTCAGGTTCCAGATGGCACAATCTGGGTCGTTGATGTTCCGGGACATTGGGAATACGAACCGGGCTGGCGTGACGGCGACTTCAAATATAAAGGTGATTGATATCGAATCGTAAGCATGTGAATCGCTATATGCACTGCACAGAGGGCGGCAAACCCGCCCTCTTTTATTGTGAAAATCTATTTATTAAATCCTGAAAGCATTGAAAATTAAAGGAGAATATAAATTGTGATGATTTTGTGAAGGTTGACATCACCTTTTATGAGTGTATAATCTAATATTGTATAGGTATGCGCTTTATGCGTTTTGTTTTAAGGAGGTAAACTATGGAACAAAAAGGTAAATTCGATTCCAATTTTGGATTTCTGATGGCCTCTCTTGGTTCCGCAGTAGGTCTTGGTAACCTTTGGGGATTCCCGTACAAGATGGGACTTGGCGGCGGATTCGCATTCCTGCTTCTCTACGTTATTCTTCTCGTAGTCGTAGGTTACCCACTGGTACTTTCCGAGATCGCTATCGGACGTAAATCACAGAAGGCTGCTATTGAAGCTTATAAAGAGATCCATCCTGGATTCACTTTCAACGGTGTTCTCCAGACTGCAGTACCGTTCTTCCTGATCGCTTTCTACTGCACATTCGGCGGATACGTCATTAAGTACTTCTTCAAGTCACTGTCGATGTTCGGCGGCAATCAGTTCGATCCTGGTGCTACATTCGGTGAGACACTTGTAAACGCTTCATCGGTTATCTGGGTACTTATCTTCCTCGCACTGACAATCGTCATCGTGCTTGGCGGTGTATCCGGCGGTATCGAGAAGTTCTGCAAGATCGCTATGCCGGCACTGTTCATCATGCTCGTGATCATCGCGATCAGATCCTGCACACTGAAGGGTGCAGGCGCAGGACTTGCTTTCCTGTTCAAGCCACACTTTGAGGGCATGAACTCCGCATCCGGAATCTTCGAAACACTGAAGCTCGCCGGATCGCAGATGTTCTTCTCACTGTCGCTTGCATCGGGCTGCCTGATCGCTTATGGTTCGTATCTGGATAAGAAAGAGAATCTTGAGAGAGACGCTGTTATCATTACTGTCGGCGACACATGCGCTGCCCTGCTCGCAGGACTGGCTATCATGCCTGCATGCGCTGCTTACGGCCTCGACTTTGGTGCCGGCCCTGGACTTCTGTTCGTATCCATGCCTACAGTATTCAACGACATGAAAGGCGGAGCACTCTTCGCATTCTTGTTCTGGCTGCTCGTATTCTTTGCCTGCCTGTCATCCTCGATCGGCATGATGGAGGGCGGCATCTCCGCTATCCTCGACAGCAGGATCAAGAAAGGTAAATCCGCTAACAGATTCGGAGTTACAATGGCAATGGGAGCATGGGCACTCATCGGTAACCTGATGACAACTCTTGACGGACTTGGTGAAAGAACTACAATGCAGTGGTTCCACCTGTTCGGAATTCCGGATGTACTCGATGTATGGGATGCTGTTGCTGAGGGTATCCTGATGCCTCTCACAGGTCTGATCATGGCTATCCTGATCGGCTGGGTCGTACCTCACTACATCGATGATGAAGTTGAGTCCAGCTCTGCATTCAAGTCGAAGGGCTTCTTCAACTTCTGCATCAAGTGGCTCGGACCTATCTTCATGATCCTCATCGTGATCGGTCAGATCCCGAGCGTAATGAGCCTGACACAGTAGGCTTGATTACTAATCAATTGAGACGTATAAGCGTACACAACATTGCCCCGGCAGATGCCGGGGCTTTTACTTTTAAGCTATTATTTGTATAATAATTCCAGTTTTTGATATTTACGGGCCATAAGGCCGCTTTGCAAGAGGAACTTATAATATGTTAGTTGACAAATTCCCCTGGCTCCTTGAGCCAACCATTTTAACACTTGTGATACGTGCCCTGCTTGCCCTTCTATGCGCAGGTCTGATCGGCTATGACAGAGACGCGCACGGATCTGCAGCCGGACTTAGAACTCATATACTTGTATGTATGGGCGCTATGCTTGCCATGTGCACAGGAGAATTCACATCCATGTATTACGGAGGAGATGCCTCACGTATAGGAGCTCAGGTAGTATCCGGCATAGGTTTCCTTGGTGCGGGCACTATCATCGTACACAGAGGGCACATATCCGGACTGACTACTGCAGCCGGTCTCTGGGCTTCCGCATGCATAGGCCTGGCTATCGGAACCGGTTTCTACGAAGCTGCAATAGTCGGCACTTTGGCCGTATACTTTGTAGAACGCGGATTGCGCAATTTGTCCAAGAACATCATGATCAAACATGGTCACTATGATAAAGACCGTCATTCCGATAAGGATATTGAAATCCAGGAATAAGCACTTGAATAACTGAAATTACAGATATATACTTGCGGAGTAGCAATTGCTGAATGAAAGGAGCAGAAAAACCGTGGCGACTAATGAACTTAAGATCGATCGTATAGCATACTGTGCAGGAATGGATCCTGAAGATTATAAAGCAGCATGTACTCTTTCTGAAAATGCATCAAAAATTGACTATCACAACTATGACAAGACTTATGAGTCTGTCGAGTCCGGCGAATGCGACGTTTGCGTACTTCCTTTTGAGCGCAGCAGAAGCGGCGAGGTCTCCCATGTCATGGATCTGTTCTATAAAGGAGATCTCAGCATCGTAAAGGTCTTCAAATGGGACAGCGGCACAGAAATCACACGCTATGCAGTCCTTTCCAGAGAAGAAAACGAGACCGCATGTGAAGACGGATCCCGCTTCATGATAATCTTCACTGTAAAGAATATGCAGGGTACTCTTGTCAAGGCGATCAATGCGATCAGCAGCCATGGATTCAATATCCGTTTCCTGCACACCAGGCCTCTCAACTATGAAGAATGGGGATACTATTTCTACATCGAGTGCGATGGAGATGACCAGTCTGAAGAAGGCAAGAAAATGCTTGAAGACCTCTCCTCTGTTTGCGAGACTCTCAGGTTCATCGGACGCTACCCTTCAAAATAAAAACAAAACAAAAGGCTCCGGGACATCCGGAGCCTTTATTTTTATTCTTTTAATTAATTTTGCTCTGCCCAGTATTCCGTTACATTCAGAATGGTCTCGCCGTCTATCTGCACTGCGCAAGGTCTTGAGAACCTTACATGCACCTTCTTGCCCTCTATCACCTTTACCATATCGGTCAGCGCAACATGTTTGCCTTCAAATATGAGCGGGAAATTCTTGAGCGACTTGATCTTTGAAGGGCTCATGTAAACTATCACAGTCAGGTGATCGCCTAAGCGGTCCTGACCCGGCGCAAGATTCATGCCGCCTCCACAGTATCTTCCCTTCATAGCCGGAGCAAGCCAGACGTTGTCGAACTCATATTCCTTGCCGTCCACTTCTATCCATGCGTGACAAGGCTTGAACGCGTACAAAAGGCCTTTTATTGCGATAGCCGTATAATTGATCTTTTTATTTGGCTTCTTTGCTTTTATCCTGTCAGCCTCTTCGCAGCAATACCCGTCGATGCCGAAGCTCATGTTGTTTATGTACTTGTACTCCTTCCCTTTTACTGTTGCTACCGGAAGATTTACGATATATGGATTGAGAAGTATCTCCTTGCCGGCGACTTCATTGATATCGTTGAGAAAATCGTTTCCCGTGCCGGCGCCGAGAATATAGATGTTATTTTTGATCTTTTCGCAGTCGACATGGTTTATAAGATAGTTGATCGTTCCGTCCCCTCCTACCATAACGACTTCATCTTCTTCCTTCAGGCTGCCAAAGAATTCAGGATAATCGATCTTTGACGCGTCAATAAGATCTACACCCGGAAGGTCCGGTTTTATGCCGTTATTTGCAAGTGGATTGTACAGGTAGTATTTCATCCGGTCTCCTCCTTTTTACTCGCCTCTGATATATTCCTTCAATCTGACTTCATCTTCATGTTCCAGAGAATCTGCGCCATGCATTCCGGACAGATTCTCCAGATGATGTCTGAATTCATGCCTTACGACTCCGCGAAGTTTTTCTTTTATGAATTCCCTGTCTTCCATTGGAAATGATCTCACGAATGATCCGTAATAGATCGTGATCCTGTTGCCGTACCCGGTCCTGCTGTATTCACCCAAAATGATAAGGTCATCGTTCTTCGCGTGAGGAGATATTTTTTCCCCTTCTTCGAGAATGACGCCATGATGCAGGTGATCGAACATGTCCTGAGGAAGTTCGGCGCATACTTCAGTCAGTATCTCATGGAATTCATCTATGCCAATCATATCATTTTACTGCTCGTTTTTTCAGGTATATCAGTTACCATGTAAAGCGTACCACTAAGTCTATCATGTGGCATAAGTTTGCCTTTTCTTAATATTACATTGATGAAATATATAAAGAAATAGATGCGTGAGATAAAAATCAATCCCAGTATCATTATATCGATTATGAAAGCGGATCTTCTGCTCATAAGCCAGCCGGCTATGATAAGCGGCGTATCAGTAAACAGCAACAGGTACAGATGACGCTTTATAAGCTGCCGTGCAGACGCGCTACCTCCGTCTTCTGAAACAAGGATCACCCTGCAGGCAGTTTTACGGCTTCACTTTTGATAGAAGGACTACCGTCTCCACGTGCTTTGTCATCGGAAAATTGTCATAAGCTTTTATAGACATGATCTCGTATCCGTTTGCATGGAAACTGTCAAGATTGATGCAGAGAGTCTTCGGATTGCAGCTTACGTATACGATCTCATCTATCCCGTATCTGCAGAGCATCGCGACTGCCTTGTCATGTATCCCCGCTCTTGGAGGGTCAACAACTATCACATCAGGTTTCTCCGGTATCTCATCAAGCTTTTCCTTCACATCGCCGCAGATGTAATGGCAATTTGTTATGCCGTTGAGTTCTGTGTTGGAACGTGCTGCGATGATCGAATCTTCCACGATGTCGATACCATATACGTCCTTTGCTTCTGAAGCCATCAGCTGGGATATCGTGCCTGTGCCGCAGTACAGGTCGTAGACGGTTTTACCGGACACATCAGGGACGACTTTGAGCACGTCTGAGTACAGCCTTTCGACTGCGTCTATGTTAGTCTGGAAGAAAGCGAACGCCTTGACCTTGAACTTCAGACCCAGTATTTCCTCGTTATAGTAATCGCGTCCGTAGAGGATCTTATGGCTTTCGTCTATGACCGCATCCGCAACGCTGTCATTGAATGTGTGAAGGATCCCGACGACCTCCATATCCAGATCGAGTCCAAGAAGAAGTTCTTTGAAACCTTCTTCGTCAAATTCCATGCTGCTCGATGTGACTATGTTGACAAGGATTTCCCCGGTCCTTACGCCGCATCTGAGTACCAGATTCCTGAGCAGCCCCTCATGAGTCTTGCGATGGTACGGTCTGTACCCTCTGAGACGGCAAAATTCAAGCACAGAGCGAAGAATCGTGTTGAATGAAGCAGGAACCAGCTGGCATTCATCGGTCGTTAAAATCGACATAAAACGGCCTCTGAAGTGCATGCCGAGCTCAAGCTCGCCGCCCTTCTCGAGGTCGCCGAAAGTGTATTCCATCTTATTCCTGTATGAGCCTGTGCAAATGGCCGGTTCCATGCCAAGATAGACTTCTTCATCAATATCGTGTTTTGCCAGAAGTCTCCTGACAGCTTTGTCTTTCTGTCTGTACTGCTCAGCGTAAGGAACGCCCTGATACAGACACCCGCCGCAATTCTCTGACGCCGGACAGAGTTTGTCCGTATTAAGTATTCTTGTTTCGTTTATGTCCATAGCTGTCTTTCTTACTTCTTCCGTGACGGGATCTTCCATGATGCAGCATATACCAATCTTCTGAATCCGGTGTCCCCTCCGTCGTGCAGGTCGATAGGGTCTGCATGAGCTTTCATGCTTTTCAGAAAGCCTGTCCTTTCGCAGAAATAATAAGCAAGAGCGTGAAAGCGAATCTCACGCGCCAGCTGGATCTCGTCCATATTTTTTATATACCCTTCAGAAAGGATCTTTCGCGCTGCTGCGAGACTCTCCTCTTTATCAAGGAGTTCCTTTCTGACCTTTAGGGATATTCCGCTCAATTCTGCCCACCGTAATATTTCGAATAGAATTCTGCCTTGAGATCCATGAACCTGTCTTCTTCTATCGATTTCCTGATGTCTTCGCACATCTTAGACAGGAACCTGAGGTTATGCTCTGAAAGCAGCATGTGAGACAGTGTCTCTCCTTCCTTGAAAAGATGCCTCAGGTATGCTCTGCTGTAATTCCTGCATGTATAGCAGTCGCATTCAGGATCGAGCGGTCTGAAGTCTCTCGCAAACTTTGCGTTCTTGATGCTCACTCTTCCGAAGCTTGTCATGGCCATGCCGTGTCTCGCTATTCTGGTAGGCTCGACGCAGTCGAACATGTCGACACCGTGTTCTACGGCCTCGAAGATGTAATCAGGCGTGCCAATGCCCATGACGTATCTAGGTTTGTTTTCCGGAAGAAGGTCCGGAGCATACTCAAGTACACCTATATACTCTTCTTTTGTCTCTCCTACGGATATACCGCCGATAGCATAGCCCGGCAGATCGAATTTGACTATGGATTCCGCACTTATCTCACGGAGATCCCTGAAAAATCCTCCCTGCATGATCCCGAAGAGCGCCTGTTTTTCAGTGTTCTTCTGTGCGGCTATGCACCTTTCAAGCCAGCGTGTGGTAAGAGCCTGGGATCTTTTGATGTAATCATAGTCTGCGTCCGGCGGAGCGCATTCATCGAAGGCCATCATGATATCCGAGCCAAGGTCCATCTGGACCTCGATAGACTTCTCAGGTGTCAGCATGTGCTTGCTGCCGTCGATATACGAACTGAACTTAACGCCTTCTTCGCTGATCTTACGCATATGTCCGAGGCTGAACACCTGATATCCGCCGCTGTCCGTAAGGATAGGCTTGTCCCAGTTCATGAACTTATGAAGTCCGCCTGCTTCCCTTATGATATCGCTGCCGGGTCTCAGATACAGATGGTATGTATTACCGAGGATTATCTGAGCACCGGTCGCTTTTACCTCTTCAGGCTTCATGGCCTTTACGGTCGCCTGAGTGCCTACAGGCATGAAAACAGGCGTCTCAATGACACCATGAGGAGTAGTCATCCTTCCCCTTCTGGCCTTTGAGTTCGCGTCCTTATGAAGCAGTTCAAATATAAGCGCGGAGTTTCCCATGAGTCCTCCTATTTTATCAGCATGGCATCGCCGTAGCTGAAGAAGCGGTAACGCTCCTCTACAGCGATCTTATAAGCTTTCAGTATCTCTTCCCTGTCGTACAGGGCTGACACCAGCATTATCAGTGTTGACTTAGGCAGATGGAAGTTAGTGATAAGCGCGTCAACGACTTTGAAGCTGTATCCCGGGTAAATGAAGATGCCCGTGGATGTCTCGCCGGCTTTTATCCTGTATCTTCCGTCCTCCGGAACAGCCATGCTCTCCAGAGTGCGTGTTGAAGTTGTTCCGACGGAAATGATCCGCCCGCCCTTCTCTATCGTCTCGTTGATGACAGAAGCATTTTTTTCATCTATCGAACACTCTTCAAAGTGCATCTTGTGCTCTTCTATGACATCGACTTTTACCGGTCTGAACGTGCCGATGCCGACATGAAGCGTGACATACGCGATGCGCACGCCCTTTTCCTGTGCTTTCTGAAGGAGTTCTTTCGTAAAGTGAAGCCCTGCAGTCGGAGCGGCCACGGAGCCGTCTATCCTGCTATAGACAGTCTGGTACATCTCTTTGTCGCTGTCCTCTGCAGGTCTGGTTATATACGGAGGAAGAGGCATTGAGCCTATGTCTTCCAGTACTTCCATGAATATCCCGTTATAGCTGAATTCAACCAGTCTGGTCCCATTTTCAGGATCGTGGTATCCGAGGATCTCTGCTCTGAGCACAGTGCCCGTACGGCCTTCAAAGAGCACGGTATCACCGTCATGCAGCCTCTTTCCCGGTCTTACCATGCATTCCCAGCGGTCGCCTTCGATACGCTTGATCAGGAGCATCTCTATATGCGCTCCTGTGCTCTCTTTAGTGCCGTACATTCTAGCCGGAATGACTCTTGAATCGTTCAGGACCAGGCAATCGCCCTGGTTTACATAATTAAGTATATCGTAAAAATGACGGTGTTCCACCGTCTTATGCTCTCTGTCGAGCACCATTAATCTGCATTTGTCCCTTTGCTCCATCGGAGTCTGTGCTATCAGCTCTTCAGGAAGCTCATAATCAAAGTCTTCTATCCTCATTCAATATCCATGCGGAGCTGTTCTGTCTCCGGTTCTTTATAAAGCCCGCCAAGTCCCAAGTGTTCATAAGCGGCGCGCGAAGCCATCCTGCCTTTCTGTGTTCTGTAAAGCAGGCCTGCCTGTATAAGATAAGGTTCATTGGCGTCTTCTATCGTAACTCTTTCCTCTCCTATCGCGGATGCGATTGTCTCGATGCCGACAGGACCGCCGTTGAAATTTTTGATGATGGTTTTTAGAATGTCTCTGTCAAGCTTTTCAAGGCCAAGTTCATCCACGCCGAGTGCCTCAAGCGCCCTCATTGTGATATCGATATTGATTCCGCCGTCAGCTTCAACTGACGAGAAATCCCTGACCCTTTTGATGAGTCGGTTGCCTATACGCGGAGTGCCTCTTGAACGTTTGGAGATCTCATCCAGCGAGGCCTCATCTATGGTGGTTTCAAGAACGTTCGCAGTCCTTCTGAGTATCTCTTTGATCTCCGCAGGCGTATAGAATTCGAACTTCTCCACGATACCGAACCTGTCTCTGAGCGGTCCCGAAAGGCTTCCGGCTCTTGTGGTGGCGCCTATGAGAGTGAACTTCGCGATATCTATGCGCAGAGATCTGGCTGCAGGTCCCTTGCCAATGATTATATCCAGCACATAGTCTTCCATGGCTGAATAAAGGACTTCTTCGACCGATCTGTTGAGTCTGTGGATCTCATCGATGAAGAGTACGTCATTATCATTGAGATTTGTAAGTATGGCCGCAAGGTCTCCCGCCCTTCCGATCGCCGGTCCGGACGTGATCTTGATATCCACGCCGAGTTCATTGGCGATTATGCCCGCCAGCGTGGTCTTGCCAAGTCCCGGAGGTCCGTAGAAAAGCACATGATCAAGAGGCTCGCCTCTCATTTTGGCTGCCTCGATGTATATCGACAGATTGTCCTTTGTAGCCGTCTGACCGCAGTATTCGCTCAGATACTGTGGCCTGAGTGTCATCTCTCCCGCAAGTTCAGACGGAACAGCTTTTGTCTGTGTCACTCTTTCGTTCATTTATTTTTACCTTATAACAGGAATTTTAGTGATTTCTTTACGTATTCCTCAGCGCTCAGGCCTTCATCCTTGACGGACGCAACAGCCGCCTCGGCCTCTCTCTTACTGTATCCAAGAGTAGTGAGAGCAACGACAGCCTCACCACGTTCTCCGCTTCCCGGAGCCGCAGCAGGAGCAAAGCCTTCGCTTATGTCCGCTCCCTCGAACGGCAATGCGGATACCTTGTCCTTGAGTTCAAGTATGACTCTCTCAGCCGTCTTCTTTCCGATTCCCGGAGCCATCGCTATGGAAGCGGCGTCTCCCGCCGCTATTACGCTTTTTATCTGGTTTGGAGTGCCTGTAGACATGATGGCAAGTCCGGCTTTAGGTCCTACGCCTTTCACGGTGATGAGCTGCTCAAAAAGAGCCAGCCCTTCCGTGTCCGCGAATCCGTACAGAGCCATGCCGTCTTCCTTTACCTGCATGTATGTATAGACCTCTATTTCCTCCCCCTCACGTTTGGTAAGCAGGCTGCTGGTGTCGGAAATGAAAACCCTGAAACCTATTCCTGCAGGCGTCTCAAGGACTATGGCGCCTGATTCATAATATAGGTATTCTCCTCTGAGAAATCTTATCATCTGTCCTCTTTTCTGATCTTGTGATCATAATCTCGGCATGCGTCCGCCGGCATGATGCGCATGGCAGATGGCTGCCGCGAGAGCGTCAGCAGTGTCATCAGGCTTAGGCACTTCAGACAGGTTAAGTATCATTTTGACCATTGTCTGCACCTGTTTCTTATCGGCCCGTCCATATCCCGTCAGCGCTGATTTGATCTGAAGCGGAGTATACTCGGAAATGCTCAGGCCTGCCTTTGCGCACGCCAGAAGAGCCGTGCCCCTGGCTTCTCCAACCATTATCGCGGTCGTGGCGTTGGTGTTGTAAAAAAGCTCTTCCACGGAGGCTTCTTCCGGCTCGTACTCCCTGATAATGCGGGTCAGCTCATCGTAGAGTATCATCAGCCTCTGCTCGTTCGGGGTGTGCGCATCGGTAGTTATGGAACCGTATGCGACAGGCGTGAACTTGCTGCCTTTGTATTCGACTATTCCGTAACCCATGATGGCATAACCAGGGTCGATTCCAAGTATCCTCATGTACTGGATTTTACCATTTATGCTGTCTATTGTCTATGTTCGTTTTTTGTTCTTTTTTTGCTGTTCCCCTTCCTTTGTCTTTTTTCGTAAGCTCAAACAAAGACCGCGCTTTATCAGGCAGCATCTGACCTTTATCCTGCATTTATGTCACTCTTTTTGGTTTTTATTCATGGCTTCGTATTTTTATGCTACAATAACCATGTATATAATTATCGGACGGATGCGGAGGCATACAATGAGATTATCCAGACAAAACAAGATACTTGAGATCATAAGAACCAACGAAGTTGAGACTCAGGATCAGCTGCTCAATCTGCTCAGAGAAGCAGGATACAGCGTTACACAGGCAACTGTTTCCAGGGACATACGCGAGCTGCAGCTTGTAAAAAGACAGGGAAAAGACGGCAAGTACAGATATTTTGCCGGCAACTATGATGACCGTCCTATCTCAGACCGTTTCATCAAGATATTCAGAGAGACTACCCTTTCTTACTCCTGCGCTCAGAACCTTATAGTCGTTAAGACGCTGCCGGGATGCGCAGGCGCTGCCGGTGAAGCTATCGACACCCTTAGCCTTGAGCACCTAGTCGGTTCAGTAAGCGGCGATAATACCCTTCTTATCGTTGTCGACAGCAATGAAAATGTGCCGTACATCACATCCGAACTTGACAGGGTTCTGGAATCGAAAGAATAGGACTGAAATAAGAATATGTTAGACCGTATAGTTATAGACAATTTTGCAACTATAGAGCATCTGTCCTTCGATTTAGGAAGCGGCCTCAATATCATCACCGGTGAGACCGGTGCCGGCAAGTCAGTACTTGTTACAGCCGTAAGCACTGTTTTAGGTGACAGAGCCGATACTTCGATGGTCAGGACAGGATCGGACAAGGCATCCATACAGATAGCAGGTACCAAAGCCGGCGAGGATGTCGTTCTTTCGCGTGAGATAATGGTGGGCGGAAAGTCTGTCTCCAAACTGAACGGCGAGCTTGTGACGCTGGGCCAGATCAGGGACTTCTGCCGCGACTGGGTAGATATCCACGGACAGTATGACAACCAGCAGATACTCGATCCGGAGAATCACATCCGCATCACAGACAGATATCGAAGCGAAGCCCTATCGCCTGAGCTTGAGAAGCTCCGCGCGCTGTATGATGAATACAAGTCTGCTCAGAAAGAATATGAAGACCTTTTAAAAGCTGAGGCAAATGCCGTTCAGCAGAAGGACTATTACAGCTTTGAATATAAATATATCAATGACCTCGGACTTTATCCCGGTGAAGATGATGAGCTTATGGAGCGCCTCGCCATGATGAAGAACAGCTCTAAGATCTATCAAAACGTACGCTCCGCTTATGACGTTCTTCAGGGTTCTGACAGTGACGGCAACCCTTCCGTGCTCGAAGAACTCAGCCGCGCCGCATCCGATCTATCGGATGCCGGCAGCTACAGCGAACAGATATCTTCAATGGCAGCCCAGTCATATGACGCATACTATGCTCTTGATGATGTGGCTTCGGGACTTAGGGATATTCTATCCTCTCTTAACTTCTCCGAGGCTGACATGGACGAAGTCTCAGGAAGGCTGGCGGTCATAGAAGATGCCAAACGCAAGTACAGAAAGAGCATTGATGAGATACTGGCTTTCAGGGATGAACTGGGCGCCAAGCTCAATATGATGCAGAACTTCGACAGCGAGAAAAAACATCTTGCCGAGGCTGCTCATAAGGCATATGCCGTTTTGGAGGATCAGGCTTCACACGTGAGCGAACTAAGGCATATAGTCGCCTCAAGGCTGGAATCCGCAATAATAAAGGAGCTCGGAGATCTTGAGTTCGCCAACACAGGCTTCAGAATAGATATCAGCAGACTCGATGAGATAGGTCCTCTCGGCTTCGACAAGGTTGAATTCCTCATCTCGACGAATCCGGGAGATCCTCTGATGCCTCTCACAAAGATAGCGTCAGGTGGTGAGATATCCAGGATAATGCTGGCCTTCAAGCGTATAATCGGCGAAACAGATAATGTTGAGACTATGATATTCGATGAAATAGATACCGGGATCAGCGGCAGGACAGCTCTGGTCGTAGGTAA
>JAFWNE010000011.1:0-28236 GCA_017510505.1 Mogibacterium sp.
GACAACGTTTCAAATCCACCATTCGTTCCTGATAGGTACTCTTTGACTACGCTAAGTCTAAACTCATCTGAATACTTTCTTTTTCTTGACATAACAAAACCCCTTTCGTCAGATTCTGTCTAACAAAAGGGGTTCACTTCAGATATATCCGGAGTTTTCGTTCGGTGTCTTTATGCAACATTAGTTATTCTTGTAATACCGATGTTTTACCATGCTCCCTTATATCCGATGGTAATGGCCGCATTCTTTGCGCCTTTGCGCATGCATTCCGATAAATCTGCGCCTTCAAGGTGTGCATTGAGAAAACCTGCGATGTAGCTATCTCCCGCTCCCATGGTATCCACTACGTTACAATCTATGACGCCAAAGGATTCATACCTCTCACCCTCAAGCGCGATACTTCCGAGATTACCCCTCATTGCCACAACCACATTCGGCCCCATTGATGCAATGTCTTGCATTTGCTTTTGTAGCAAATCTTTGTCTGCAACATCATCGGAAAAGAATACATAGTCTGCATATTTCATTGCTTCCCGGCAGTGCGCAAGAGATGGATAATTCGACGCATCATAGGCAATGGGAATTCCTTGATTCTTGATCATTGGAAGAAACGGTTCTGTGTAACCCCACAAACCGGTGACAACTAAATCATGTTCCGCGATGAACGCAATGTCTTCATCTGAAAGAGAAATCAGCTCTGTAACTCCTGGATCGTTATCTCCAAAAACACGGTCCCCATTGATCCTTTGCACATGAGTGATCGATGTGTTTCCTTCCAGTACTTTCACATGGCTCACATCTACGTTCTTTTTCTTAAGTGCATCAATGATCATTTCCCCGTTCTCATCATTTCCAACCACTCCGATATATGAGGATTCTGATCCAAGCCGTTGGAAATAAACAGAAACATTGACGGGATTTCCTCCTGGATAACTTTCCCCTGTTTCGTCATAATAATCGACACAGTTGTCACCAATACACGCAATTCGTTTCATAACATCTCCTTTATTCTTTTGATCGATAATTCCGCCGCACCAGTAGGATCATTCATATACCCTGTGACCAGTTCTATGGTCACATTACCATCGTATCCGGCACTACTGAATTCCCGCATCATCTTCCCTAACTCCATAACACCATCTCCTGGCATAATGTGTGACTCATCCAGGCCATTCGAATCTGTTACATGCAAATGTCCCATCTTCGTGCCCAAAACCCGATAGTATTCGACCGGATCCTGTCCTTGAACAAAAGGCACGACCACATCACACATTGCTTTGATACACGGAAGATCCTTTTCAAATAATCTGCTGTATTCTTCTAGAGTCGTATACCCATCCGATTCCATTGGCGTCAGATTTTCCAAAAGCAAAGTCTGTCCCCATTTCTCAGCCTCATCCGACAACTCGAGTAAGCTTCGCATGAGGCGATCCTCTCTTTGCTTGATAGGAATACCCCCACTGTGGCCAATGGAAAGCAACATTGCCTCTGCCCCTAAAAGGGCAGAGGCATGTATTGCTGTTTTCAGATATTGAATGCTATCCTCCCACTGCTCTTGATTCCCCATCATATAGTTGAAAGGATATGCATTGTGTTCCGGTGTATAGACACGAACCGGAATGCGATATTTTTCAGAGAGATGTCGTATGTCCTCTGCTGCACCTCTGACCAGATCCAGGGCGAAGCCATGAGGCCGACCACCCCAAAGTTCGATATAATCATAGTCAAAAGATGATGCGTCAACAAAGGCTTGTTCCAGACTTTCTCTCTGGTATCCGCAAGTAAACAGTCCGAATTCCATGTTAGATTTCGCTAATAATCCATCTTTCGGTAATAACGTCTCAGGTCCATATCGTGGCCTGTCTGATTCACAAGATGTGCATCGATACGATCGGTAACTGCATGCATCACCAAATGACTGACTCTGCCGCGGTATTCTTCAGATATCCCCTCCAGCCTATAGTCTTTTGTATCGATGATGGTGTAGTTTTCACAGATGCGTGGTAGGAATTTTGCCACACGTTCACCCAGTGGACGTTGTTTGTCTTCGCTTACAAATACCGTCACAGGAGTGTCTTTATCAACGATCTCAAGCATGCCATGGAAAAACTCTGCAGAGTGGATAGATTTGGTTCTGAGCCAATGCATCTCTTCCCAATAGCACATCGCATATGAGTAAGTCGCTCCGTAAAGTGTTCCTCCACCGATGAAATAATGCAGCGCATCCTCTTTATGTGCACTGACGAAATCACGAGCGAAATCATCCGCTGCTTTCTCTGCTTCTACAAGAGCTTCTGGAAGATACTGGTCGAACTGCTTATACATTTCATCATACTCAGGCATTTCTCCTGCAAGGTTCATGAAACGATCTGCTGTGATAAAGAACTTTGTCTGCTCATTGGATTTATAAGTGATGCAGTGGTCTACGAGTGTAGCTAATTCCGAATCAGCCTTATCGATAAAGCCAATGACTTCAGCTCCCTCTTTCTGTACAAGTTTAACAGCTTCGATGATTTCCCCAGTTGTTCCTGTTACAGAGGAGATTACGACACAAGTGCCCGCTCCGATGCGACGGTCCCCTGTCGTGTTATACTCTGCAGCATTCATGGCGAAGACTTCCATCTCAGTGCGTTCTTTCATATAGCAGACCACCTGCAGACAGCTTGCCCAAGTGCCGCCGATTCCAAGGAAACAAAGATTTTTCAATCCCTTCTCCCAGATACTGTCTACCAGCGGTTCGATCTGCGCACGCAGTGCCAAAGCACCGCGTACGCTATCGATCTTTTCTTGCTCTTTGAAATTAATCAACGTGATTTCCTCCCAATTATTCCCCAGTTTCTACCTTTAATTTCTGATAGTACTTGTCATAAATCTTGATGGCATCGCCAACGTCTTCCTGGAAGAATATGTTTTCCTTATAGTCGAAGTCGAATGCAGGACCATTTCTATATTCCTCTGACGCAGCAGCTACAGCAGCATCGTTCGGGCAGGAATAAGGATTATCAACCAGATTCTTAGCCATTACTTCTGGATCACAGATGTAGTTCAGGAATGCATATGCAGCATCCATGTGCTGTGCGCCCTTTGGAATGACATAGAGGTCAAATCCCAGCTGTACTGGATCATCTGTGAAAGGCGCAACTGTCAGTGTATTGTTTTCACCCATTGTCGCCATAGCTTCTGCTGTATTTCCATCGTAAGTCAGCATTGCTGAAATTGTTCCGTTTACAATATTTGTCTCTGTAGAACCATAAGCAACAACATTGTCGTTGTACTTCTTCAGCCATTCATATGCTTCTGCGATTTCTGATTCTTCTGTGGAGTTCGGGTCATATCCCAGAGCAATCAACGCGATTGGGAACAGGTTACGTGCTCCATCAACAGAACCGAGCTGTCCTTTCATTTCCGGTTTAATCAGGTCATTATAGCAAGTAATGTCGATTGGGCATCTTTCCGTATCATAAACTACATAAATATAGTTCATCAGATAAGGAACACAGTACTTCTGATTCTGTTCAGACCAGTATGCCTTATTGATGTTTTCGGAATTCGGAATCTGGGACAGATCCAGTTCTTCCAGATAACCGCCATTGATTAGCGATTCCATGTATGCATCACAGGTCATGATCAAATCATACTCATCTCCGGCACCTGCAGTCAGCTTGTTTACGGAGTCTGCATTGTCATTCATATAACTAAGATTGACCTTGATGCCAGTTTCATTTTCAAAATCAGCGACTACATCATCGGAGAGATAATCACTCCACATGAAGACGTTCAGTTCTGTGGATCCGGCATCTCCGGATTCTGAATCGCTGCCTCCGCAGGCCGTAAATGTGAACATCAATACAAGCCCGAGGATCAATGCCAATAATTTCTTTTTCATTAGAAATAACCTCCTCTCAATTTCGTTGCTATTTCAATTGGTTTTAATATTCTTCAGCCGCTAAGCGTGCAGCTTGAATCCGTCTATTACTTTCTTCCAGTATTCTGGCTTCTTTCTTATTGTGGATCCTTTGCAGGATGTTCATCACGATCATACCGAACAACATAACAATAACCATGATCGTTGTCAGTGCGTTGATATCCGGTGTAATACCAGTACGGTTTACTGAAAGAATCAATACCGGCAGTGTGGACTGGCTGGCACCTGCAAGCATGTTGGAAATCATGACATCATCGATGGACAATGTGAATGACAGGAATGCCGCAGACATGATCCCCGGCATAATACTTGGAATCGTTACTTTCAGGAATGTCTGCAACCGGTTGGCTCCCAAATCCATAGATGCTTCCTGCAATGTCTCGTTATCTCCGGTAATACGGCCTTTGATGATAATAACCGCGTACGGAATGCAGAAGGTGCAATGTCCGATGACGATAGTTCCAAGTCCAAGCTTGATACCAACGATCATAAAGACGATCAACATAGATACCGCCATGACGATTTCAGGAACAACAATTGGTACGAAGAGCATCATATTAATGAATCGTTTCCCACGGAACTCAAATTTTTTCAATCCGATTCCGCCAAGGACACCGATTATGACGCTGATGACTGTAGCCAATACGGCGATGATCAAGGAGTACCCCAATGATTCCCAAAGGTCATGATTTCCGAAAGAAAACAGTTTCGAATACCACTCAGTCGTAAATCCAACCCAATAGTAATTTCGTTTCGCATCATTGAAGGAGAACAAAATCATTACCAGTACAGGAATATAAAAACTGGCATACACCAATGCAGCAAAAATCGTCCAAGGAATCTTTCTTCTGCGTTCTCTTTTTTGTTTTCGATTCAGTCTTTCGTTGGCAGCCATCTTAAACCACCTCCATATCTTCCACTTTGGCAAATCTGGAATAAATGAAGATCATCAATGCTGTTACTGCCAAAAGTAGGACAGACATTGCCGCACCCAACGGCCAATTACGAATCGTTCCAAATTGATTCTTGATGATATTACCAATGTAGAGAACTTTTCCTCCTCCCAGCATGTCTGTAATGACGTAGGTTCCTAACGCTGGAATAAAGGTCAAAATAATCGCTGAGAATATTCCTGGGAATGTAAGCGGAAGTGTAACTTTCATAAGCGTCACACTTGGTTTTGCTCCCAAGTCTGCTGAAGCCTCCAAAATCGGTTTTTGCAATTTTTCAATGGAAGAATACATTGGCAATACCGCAAATGGCAGATAATTGGTGATCAATCCCAAAAGCACTAATCCATCTGTAAAAATAAAGGTGATAGGTTTGTCAATCAAACTGATGTTCAGCAGAAATTTATTCACCGGTCCGTTGGTCTGAAAAATCAGCATCCATGCGTTCAAACGCATGAGTGAATTGGTCCAGAACGGAATCATAAGAAGTGTAATCAATCTGGATGCTACATCCGGTGGTTTACGAGCAATAAAGTAGGCAAACGGATAGCCGACGATCAAACATGCAATCGTAGTTTCTGCCGCAACGCCAAGACTCTTCACAATAACGTGGAAATAAGTAACTTCCATCATCGTCTGATAAGATTCCAGTGATGGTGTGTACTCAACACCACCAAACGTTCCTCTTGTCATAAAACTGATGAAAATAATAAATAGCATAGGAATCGTAACGAATACGATCATCCAAATGGATACCGGGCCTGCTTGCGCTAGCAAAGGCAGGCGATTTGTCCCTTTTGCTCTGCCTTTCGAAGCCATCATGCATCTGCCTCCTTCTGCTCTCTGTGGATCGGAACTGATTTTTCTGGTTTCCAGGAAAGATAGATTTCCTGTCCCTCTTGCAGACTTTCATCCTGTTCGAAAGCGGAAATGCGAAGTTCTTTTCCACTTTCTGTTATAACGCTAGTCTTAATGACTGTTCCCATATTGGTAAAATCTCGAATTCGTGCTTTGATATTAAAGCTGCCTTCTGGCTCACTATTACATTGGAGATATTCGGTCCTGACAGAAATGTCGATGTCTTCTCCCAGTACAAAAGCTGTACCCTTTGTCTGCACTTCTCCATCTGGGGTTGATACAGTCAGCAAATCGCCTTCTATCTTCGTTATCGTGCCGCCCATGATATTGGATTCTCCGATAAAGTCCGCAACAAAGCGACAATTCGGTCGATCATAGATTTCAGACGGCTTGTCGATTTGGAGAATGATGCCGTCTTTCATGACCGCGATACGATCTGACATTGACATGGCTTCTTCCTGGTCATGGGTTACGTAAATGAAAGTAATTCCCAATTTTTTCTGCAGACGCTTGAGTTCAATCTGCATCTGCTTACGAAGTTTCAGATCCAAAGCTCCTAATGGTTCGTCCAAAAGAAGAACGCGTGGGTTATTGATCAACGCTCTAGCGATGGCGATACGTTGCTTTTGTCCACCGGACAGAGCATCTGGCTTGCGTTTTTCGTAACCGGTCATCTGAACCAGACGAAGCATTTCTTCCACATCGTGTTCTATCTGTTCCTTTGGAATCTTTTTGATGCGCGGCCCATATGCGATATTATCGAACACATTCAAATGAGGAAACAAAGAATAGCTCTGGAAAACTGTATTGACATCCCTTTGATACGGTTCTTTCTCGTCGACGCCTTCTCCCTGTACCTCAATGCGTCCGCTGGTTGCATCTTCAAATCCAGCAATCATGCGAAGTGTTGTAGTTTTTCCACATCCAGAAGGTCCTAAGAGCGTCAAAAACTCACCTTCCGCAACTTCCAGATCAAGGTCTTTTACGACATGGTTACTTCCATACCACTTGTTCACACCTTTCAGCGCTACAATTGTCTTCTCCAAAACACTCACCTCTATTCATGTTTTTTCCGAAATAATCTGAGTATTTAAAATTGTTGCAATCTTGTATAAATAAGTTTATGCTAAACTTATACCAATGTCAACGTGTTCTTCAACGATTTGTCCATTTTAGGATTCTATTGCAAAAAAGGATATATTAATGTATAATAATTTTATACCAATCGAAAGGTGGACTAGAATGGAAGTATATAAACCGAGACCGAAAGAACTTGCAACCGAATATCTGGAAGCTTACATACTTGAAAACAATCTAAAGCCACATGACCGACTTCCTTCAGAGAGGGATCTGAGTCAGATGTGGGGCATGAACAGAATTACGCTGCGCAGCGCTATTTCCTCGATGGAGGCAGCCGGCAGACTATATAGCGTTCAGGGGCGAGGCACCATGGTCGCACCACGCTTCGTACGTACACTCCAAAATCTTGAAAGTTTCACGAAATACGCTTCTGGCTATGATGCAAAATCCGAAACGCGATTACTGTCCTTCTCAACCGTGGAATGTGACAAGCATCTTGCGCAAAGATTTCAAAGGATGCTTGGAGAAAAGTTGTACCGTATTTCCCGCCTCCGTATCATTGATGATGTCCCAATCATGATTGAAAATGCATTTATCCCTCATGAACTGGCACCAGGATTGGAAGAACATGATCTAGTCAAAGGTTCTTTGTTCGCCATTTTGGAGGATACCTATGGACTAATCATGGACCATGGCGAAGAAAAGGCAAGCATCACTGCCGTCAATGCAGAAGAAGCCGAGTACTTGAATATACAGCCAGACTCGCCAGCATTTTGGATCGTCAGTACAACTAGGGATTCCAGCGATGTAGTTGTAGAGTACTGCCGTACCGTTGCACGTGTAGATGCAGTAGAAATGACCAGCATCCTTCGCTGGGACTATGCGGGAGGTGCTGAACATGAGTAACGCAACATACAAGTCTCCACTTTACATCCAACTCCGAGAAGTGATCCGCAATAAAATAGAGGATGGAGAGTACCCAGTAGGTACCGCCATCCCTTCAGAGTCCCAATTAGCCGAGACATATAATTTGAACCCTTTATCCGTGCGCAGTGCTTTATCCGCACTAAAATACGAGGGACTCCTTCGATCTGTTCAAGGAAAAGGAGTATTCGTAAATGGTTCTAAAACAGAGAGGGATTTGGAAACTTTGGGTGGTTACAGGCAGACTATGGATGAGAGATCTATCGATGCCCACACACGTGTGTTGATCAAGGCCCTGCGTCCGGCAGGTCCATACTATTCAAAGCTTTTGGACCTTGCAGAAGACGACCAGGTTTGGTTTACCAGACGTATTGACTATAGTAATAACGAGCCTGTAGCACTGGAAGAAATATATATTCCTGAAAAGATTCTCCCATCTTATGGAGATGTGGATATTGAACTTTTTTCTATCTATGACATTTTCACTTGGAATGGCCTGCGTCCAACCGATGCAGACCAAACGCTCCGTGTTCTTTTCCTAGAACCATCCAGGGCTAAACTGATCAATCTGACCTCTGAACAAGCCGTCATGGAACTCAGTAATCTCACCCGTGATGAAAAAGGACAAAATATTGAATTTGCTCGGAATTATGTTAGGCCGGACAAAATTGAATTCTTTACTCATTACGCAAAAGAATAAATACAAACAATTGCAACGAAAAAGGTCTTCGAAACAATGTGTTTCCAAGACCTTTTTTGCTTTCTCAAAGTATAACTAATGTCCCACTGTCACTATCAAAAATGACTGTTTTATCTGATGACTTTTTCACCATCTTTGATGATCATATCCATATTATCTACTTTGATATCGTAGATGCTGCTCAGTGGATCTCCATCGATGATGAGCATATCAGCACTCTTGCCTTTGACTATGCTTCCTGTCTCGTCATAGCAGCCCAGTGCTTTTGCGCTGTTTGATGTTGCTGCAATAATAGCATCCATTTCACTGATGCCGCAACTATCCACAAATCGATAGATCTCTTCGATAGTTCTCTGACTTCAAACATGTGCTCCGTCTTATCGGTTCTCTGGTAGGTATCATTGGTCCTGGATTCACGGATGGTGTAGGTTCCGTAAGGTAGATCATGGATTCAGGCAGGCTGAAAATGTGAACAGGCCGCAGAGCGCCGTAAGTTATCACATCGTTTCAGAGCTTATCACAGGCCGCCGGGAAGAATGAGGCGAAGTTCGCTTCCGAGTTGACAAATGAACCCTGCTGTCAACTTTCCCTCCGGACCGTAAAATCAAAAAAGTTCGCAGCAGAGTTTCTTTTTGGTTTTGGCCCAGAGGCAAAAAGGCCAAATGAGGGCCAAAAAAAGGCCAAAAATGCCGATAAGATACGATAATTTATGATAATTTGCGGAAACTGCCCGGAAACACAAAAAAGCCCTGGAAATGCAGTATTCCCAAGGCTTTCAGGGTTTTTCCAAACAAGTATTGTCGAAAAAGTTACTTTTTCATCTGAAAAGTTAACCTTTAATCTGAAAAGTTACTTTTTGATCTGTGCAGCTACTTCCTCAGCAAAGTTCTCTTCTTTCTTCTCGATACCTTCGCCGACTTCGAATCTGATTACCTTTGCGATCGACAGTGCAGGGTCAACGCTCTTCAGATACTGTGCAACAGTCTGCTTTCCGTCTTCTGCTCTTACATAGACCTGATCGAGCAGGCACATCTCCTTGAGCTGCTTGTTGATACGTCCGTCAACAAGGCTCTTGAACATCTTGCTTTCAACGATCTCCATCTTGGCAGCGATCGCGAGACCTGCCAGTCTTGTCTTTGCTTCCTCAGAAAGGAAGTTAGGCAGATAGTTGAAGTTGAAGCTCTTGTCTGCTCTCTTTTCGGAAAGGATATCGATGTCTGCTTTTTCCCAAACGCCTTCGACCTTGTCGAGGAGTCCGTTCAGGATCGGCTTTGGAAGCGAGAACGGATCGTTCAGAGCGCTCTCCAGAGTGATCTTTCCGAGGTTTGTAAGCTCGTCTTCAGAGATGTCGTCTCTGCTTACATACTGCGGGTTCATTGCAGCGACCTGCATTGCTACGTTCTTGAGCGCAGCTCTGTTGGCCTCGTTGTCCGCACCATTGGCAGCAACGATAACACCGATGTTTCCGCCGCCGTGGATGTATGTAGCAAGAACTTCTCCGGAAGCCTTATCGATTCTTCTGATCGACATGTTCTCACCGATCTTTGCGATCTTGGCTGTCAGCACTTCTGCTGCTGTTGCGCCTTCGAAAGGCATTGCCTTGAATGCTTCGATATCGTTGCTCTTTGCTTCCAGAGCCAGCTTGGCCAGACCTTCTACAAAGCCGATGAACTCATCGTTCTTTGCAACGAAGTCTGTCTCCGAGTTGACCTCTACGATTGCAGCTGTCTTTGCGTCGTCAGAGCATGCGATCCTGACAAGACCCATAGCCGCGATTCTTCCGGCTTTCTTGGCTGCCTTTGACAGTCCCTTTTCTCTCAGTACTTCTACAGCCTGATCGAGATCGCCGTCAGCCTCTACGAGAGCCTTCTTGCAGTCCATCATGCCTGCGCCTGTCATTTCACGCAGTTCTTTTACCAGTTTAGCTGTTACTTCTGCCATTTGATTTCTCCTCTCTCGAACCTACTACTCTTCGTCTGCGGCTTCCTCTTCAGCCTCGTCAGCCTCTTCGACTTCCTCAGCCTCGGCAGCTTCCTCAGGAGCAGCCTGGAAGCTCTCGCCCTGCTTAGCCTCGATGATGGCGTCAGCCATGCAGCTTGTGATCAGCTTGACCGCTCTGATAGCGTCGTCATTTGCCGGGATCACGAAGTCAACATCGTCAGGGTCGCAGTTAGTGTCGACCATTCCCACTACAGGGATTCCGAGGATAGCAGCTTCCTTGACAGCGATTCTTTCCTTCTTAGGGTCTACCACGAAGAGTGCGCCAGGCATTCCCTTCATGTCCTTGATGCCGCCCAGGTACTTCTCGAGCTTGTCAGCCTCAGCGATCAGCTTCAGTGCTTCTTTCTTGGCATACTTGTTGATTGTGCCGTCTTCCTGCATCTTTCTGATCTCTTCGAGTCTCTCGATCCTCTTGCTGATGGTCTTGTGGTTCGTGAGCATGCCGCCCAGCCATCTCTCGTTCACGTAGAACATTCCGCATCTCTCGGCCTCATCCTTGATGGCAGCCTGAGCCTGCTTCTTTGTGCCTACGAAGAGAACCGGCTTGCCGCTCTCACCGACTTTTCTCATGAAATCGTACGCGTCATCGACGAGTCCCAGCGTCTGCTGAAGGTCGATGATGTAGATTCCGTTTCTCTCAGTGAAGATGTAAGGAGCCATCTTAGGGTTCCATCTTCTGGTCTGATGTCCAAAGTGGACGCCTGCTTCAAGCAGTTGTTTCATTGATACTACTGACATTTTTTAACCTCCGGTTAATTAACTTCCACTGCGTCCGTATCAGCCTTAGACCCGTCGTTTCAGGGCACCGTGGCAGACTGCAGTGTGACAAATAAATACGAGCGCGCACAAGCGCGCTCGTATATTATACGGATTTGCTTTATTCGTTGCAAGGCTTAAATGCACTTTTTCTTATGCAATTTCAACGTTTTTTGACGCTTTTATGAGTTCAGCATAGCGAAGTTCTTTGCGTTCGATCTGTGCAGTCTCTTGAAGACCTCATAGTTCTTGTCATAGACCTCCTTGAGCTCCTCATGAGGCCTGTAAACAGCTGTCGGCTGTATGAGTTTTGCCGCCTCATTCATGCTTCTGACAGCCTTCATTCCGACTGCCGCGGTAAGCGCCGCTCCGGCCGATCCGACATTCTGCGGATTCTCGACAGTCTCTATGGTCCTGCCCGTTATGTCTGCCAGGATCTGGCAAGTGACCTTCGAAAGCGCTCCTCCTCCGACGAACCTTATCTTCTGCGAAGTCTTTACCTTCTTATCCTCGCACTCCAGCATCCACCTTAAGTGATAGCATACGCCTTCTGTCACGGCGCGCAGAAGCTCTGTCTTTCCGGTATCAAGCGAGATGTTGAAGAACATGCCCCTCGAATTGTGGTCTTCGAACGGGCAGCGGTTGCCGTGGAGCCACGGAGTGAAGATCACACCGCCCGCTCCCGGAGGACAGCTGTCGATGACCTCCGACAGATAGTCGTACAGGCTGGTATAGACCGTCTCCTTGCTCCCGGAGATATCCTCCTTATCAAGGTATACGCCTATCTCGTCCTTAGCCAGATGATCCTTGACCCACTCAAGGCTCTTGCCCGCGGTCTCCATCTCCGCAAAGTAGTTGTACAGGCCGTCAAGCGCTCCGACTGTGGCGGCTATCATGTTGTCGGTGTCCACCTTTTGCCTCTTCACAAGGGTCGATACCCAGCCTGAAGTCCCGCAGTAGATGTGAGTATCGCCTGCCCTGACGCAGCCTGCTCCCACACCGATCAGTGAAGCGTCGCCGCCTCCCCCGTAGACCGGTGTACCTGCCTTGAGACCAAGCTCCGCGGCCTGCTTTTCCCTGAGCCGGCCCGCTATCTCCGTAGTCTTTATGACCATAGGCAGATGTATCTCATCGATGCCGAAGAGCTCGCATATCTCGCTGCTCCAGCCGCGCGAGTTCTTCCTTGTATCGTAGAGCATGGTGCTCCAGGCAGAGTCCTCTGTCATCACGAATTCTCCGGTCATGCGGCAGATGATGTATTCCTTTACATCGAGCCAGCAGTAGACCCGCTCATAGTTTTCAGGCTCATGATTTTTTACCCAGAGATATCTCCAGATAGGGTCCTTGACGCTGCCTGCCACCACACCGGTTATGAGAAGCGATTTGACCAGCTTTTCGGCATTCATGCCCGCTACTTTAAGGCCTTTTCCGATGCCCTCTTTCATCTCTTCGGAAGCCCGCTGGTCCATGTAGCTCATCGGGTGCCTGACAGGCACTCCGTCTTCATCCACCAGCACAAGGCCCTGCATCTGCGAACAGAAAGTGATGCCGTCTATTGCCGCAGGATCCTCACCTGTCTTTTCGAGGACCTCTTTAGTGCTCTTGCAGATGGCTTCCCACCACTCGTCGGCGTGCTGCTCCGCTCCGCCGTTCGGGAAGGTGTAAAGCTCGTAGCCTTCCGACGCTGCGCCGATGAGCTTTATCTCGTCAGCCACTGTGTAAAGGCATGTCTTCACACCGGTAGTTCCGATGTCATACGAAAGTATCTTAGCCATTGAGAGCACCTCCTATGAACTTCATAAGCTGTTCCTTTATGAACGCGTCCCTGTCAGGCGCGTCGTCTCCGCAGTATATCCTGAATCTGTCCTTGTAATAATCGCAGGCATAAGAGAAATGCAGCATCATCATGAGATTGTCGAAGAAGAAGGCGAATGCCGATGGATCGATATCCTGTCTTATCGCGCCCTTCTCGGAAGCGCTCTTTATGAAGCCTTCGTATAGCCTTGCGGTACCGCTTTCTATAAGCTCGGCGCTCTGTGTCTTTCCGGAAGGCGAACCCGTCGCCGTTATCTGGTGATACAGCCTTATGTATTCCGGATTCTCCTTTGCGAACCTCTGCGCCTCAGTGATCAGAACGTCCGCCATCTCAAGCATCGATCCGCCGCTCGTCTTGGCAGTGTTGAGCACCTCTTCCATTGTCCCAAGGCTCTTTGCGACGCAGGCGTTGAAGAGATCTTCCTTGCCGGCGTAGTACTTATATATGACGCCAACGCTGACGCCCGCCTTCTTTGCGATCTTGCTTATGGTCGTGCCCGCGAATCCCTTCTCCGCGAATTCCTCGGCCGCGATTCTCAGGATGCTGTCAGTCTGCTCTTTTGTTAAAGGTTTGAGCATGCTGTCACCTCTCCTACTTATCGAGCTTGCCGCACTTGTCAAAGACCCTGTCGAATCTCGCTATGCAGTCGTCTATCATCTCTTCTGTGTATGCCGCGCTGGTGTAGAGTCTGGATCCCGCGAGAGTTATGATACCCTCGGCCATGTACGCGGCTCCGATGTGCTCCATCTCTATCTGACGTCTGCCCGTCTCCTTGAGGACCGTCGGCAGCGTCCACGGCTTGCTCCAGTCGACCGCGAAGTGCATTGTGCCGACCGTGTCGACGTGGCAGATGGATCCCTGATTGAAGACCACGAACGGCAGCCCGTGCCTTTCAGCGGATGCCTTTATGCCTTCAGTGAGGCGGTCTGCCATGCGTCCCGCTTTCTCGCAGGCGTTGGTCTTTTCTATCTCTTCAAGCGTGAAGTATCCTGCGCAGCAGCTTATAGGCGTTGCCGCCATAGTGCCTCCGCAGAGCGCCTTCTTTACCTTCTTGCCGGATGAATCGAGTCCGGCTCCCAGATGCTGCATGCAGTCCCTGTGGCCGCCTATTCCGCCTGCTCCCGGATATCCGCCGGCTATGACCTTGCCGAATACCGTGAGGTCCGGATCGATGCCGAAGTAGCCCTGAGCTCCGGAAAGGCCGATACGGAAACCTGTTACTACCTCGTCAAAGATGACGAGCGCTCCGTACTTGTGAGCCAGCTCCACCGTGCCCTGGATGAACTCCTTCGTCACCGGCCACGTGCCGCTCTCCGGTCCGACCGGCTCGACATAAACCGCCGCCGTGCCGCCTGTCAGCTTGTTTCTTCTGAGCTTCCTTTCAAGGTCATCAAGATCTCCCGGGAAGAATTCATCTGTGTGTTTGAAAGCGTAGGAAGGCACGCCTCTCGACTGCATCCCCTTAGTTCCCGGTATCCTTATTCCGTAGCACAGCATGTCGGACCATCCGTGATAGGCTCCGCCCATCTTGAGTATGTTCTTGTTTCCCGTCCTGAGCCTGGCGACTCTTGCTGCCACCATGTCGGCCTCGGTGCCCGATCCCAGCATGCGGAACATCTCTACCGACGGTACCAGATCGGAGATCTTCTTAGCGAGCTTGTATTCGTACTCATGGAAGAGCCCCGTTGAAGGTCCGCAGGTATTCAGCAGGTCTATGACCTTCTCCCTGACGCATTCAGGGTTGCTTCCGAGGACCGTTGGGCCGCCCGCCTGAAGCAGGTCGTAATACTCGTTGCCGTCGATGTCGTAGAGCTTTGCTCCGTCAGCCTTTGTGATGACTATAGGGAACGGGTAGTTGAATGCCAGGTTGTGCTGCACTCCGCCCGGTATGATGTTTCTTGCCTCGCTTATCTCTGCTTTTGAGCGTGCGCACTTCTTTTCGAAATACTCCCTCTCGTACTCAGCCAGAGCGTCAGGCAGAACACCGTATACAGGGCTTTTTATGAGCTTGTCGAGCTGCGCGTTCACAGCGTCAGCGTCGAGGTATTTGTCTATCGCGAATCCGTTGTATGCCATGCTTTTTCCTCCTGTTTTTCCTCTCGTGAATAACCGTTCACAAGTTCAATTACATAGTAATCGATGGGCTAAGCGCTGTCAAGTGAATTCCCGTTCACAAGACAATAAAAAAGGCGTACAGCCTGGCTGTACACCTCTGATATTTACCAGTGAAACCTTTCCTTCTCCATCCTTATCCTTTTGCTGATCTTGCTGAAGTCTATACTGCACTCCCCTCCGGATATGCCAACCGGAATGAGATCATCAAATGAATAAACTGCCGGCAGCATGTCCTCATCAAAGCAATAAACAACTACTTTTTCATTCTTCAAATCCACCAGCCAATACTCCCTCACACCTGCGTTCAGATATTTATGCATCTTTATCAGACAATCCTTCTCTCTCGTAGACGGAGACAGGACCTCTGCGACAAGATCCGGCTCGCCCCGGAGACTGTTGGGTTTTTCAAACCTTCTATCCTCTGACTCCCCATGGTCACACAATATGAATATGTCCGGTTCAAGCATCGTCTTATCATCTCTGTCCAGGTTAACGCCGAGAGGCGCAATGAATACTTCACAAGGACATCCGTGTGATTCTATGCATTCGAAAAATGCCATACTTAAATGAAACTGTATTCTCTGATGATCAGTCGTCGGTGTCGCCAAATCATAAAAATACCCATCTATCAGTTCGACGTGTATGTCCTCGGGCAGTGCTTCATAATCAGCGACAGTGTAATCCCCCTGGTCAGGCCAGCGTTCATCGGCAGCCACTTCATGCCAGAAGCCTATCTTCTTTGCATCCTGCTTTACGGTGCCCGACATAGAACTGTAATCCTGAGCTTCTTCCGCAACATGCGTTGTATTAATATCCGGCTCATAATACAAAGGCATTTTCAGCACCATTTCGAGCGCTTCTTTCGTACTGTATCTCGGATTTTTTGTTGCTCCGCTGAAGATCTTCTGCACGGTACTCAGAGGTATCCCCGACTTTTCCGCTATCATTTCACAGGTATACCCAAGATCCTCCTTGCGCCTTTTCATCTGTTCTATCGTCATCATCTCTGTATCCTCCCGCATACAGTTCTGTATCCCGGCTCAATTATCCATTTTCTATCCAAATAGTCTCATTTTTGCTGAAGCAAATCAATCCATTATCCATTTTATTGCTGTTTTTTTGCAAAACAAAAGGCTCCCGGTTTGCCCGGGAGCCATCAGTTCGGTTAATGCTTCGGTCAGATGAGCGCCTTGTTTTTCCAGCGGCCTGCCTTGTATACCCCGTAAGTCATCGCTGCTCCGATCAGCCATGTCACCAGCAGAGAAACGAACATCATGTAGAAGTGTCCGTGCGGTTCCGAAGGCGACCTGGTCATCCATGTCATCAGATATGCCAGTGGCACGCGGATGGCGACCGTGGATATCATGGAAAGCCACATCGGAGCCATAGTGTCTCCCGATCCTCTCATGATGCCCTGCAGGCACTGGGTCACTTCCATAGCTATATAACCGAAGCCGAGTATCATCATCATGTGATAGCTCTGTTCTATCAGCGCGTCGGTATTTGTGAAGAGCGCCATCAGATACTTTCCGAAGATCAGTATAAGCACGGTTATGACCGCTGATGTTGCCATCGCTACAAGCGTTCCCTTCTTAGCCCCTGTCTCGACGCGGTCAAGCCTGCCCGCTCCTATATTCTGCCCTGCAAACGTTGTCATGGCAGCGCCGAACGAGAAAGCCGGCATCATGACGAATCCGTCTATCCTCATGACTATTACGTTTGTCGCTATGCACATAGGTCCGAAGCTGTTTGTAAGGGACTGCACCACTACCATCGAAAGCGAGAATATGGCCTGCGTGATGCCCGACGGAAGTCCGAGATGCAGCAGCTCTCTCATATACTTTTTGCCCGGCTTCAGATAGGCAGCTTTCATGTCGAAGCAATCTGTCCTTTTGCGTAGCTTCAGGAAAGAAAGCACCGCTGAAATGGACTGGGCTATTACGGTTGCCAGCGCTACGCCCGGTACACCAAGACCCAGTTTAGCTACGAAGTATATATCGAGGAAGATATTGATTATAGTCGCTACGATGAGATATATCAGCGCGGAGACCGAGTCTCCAAGGCCTCTCAGCATGCCGCCCAGGATGTTATAGAAGGCGCAGCCCGCGATACCCAGGAAGAGCAGTCTCAGATACCCGTTGCACCAGTCGATGATCTCATCAGGCGTATTGAGCAGCCTGAGGAGCGGCATGGTGACCAGAGGCGCTATCGCCATGACTATGAGAGATGAGATGAAAGTCATGGTTATGCAGCATCCTATCGACTTTGACAGCGAGTCGCGCTGCCTGGCGCCGAAGTACTGAGAAACCATGATGCCCGCGCCGACTGAGATGCCCATGAACAGCACTAAAAGCAGGTTCAGTATAGGTCCCGCGCTTCCTACAGCTGCCAGGGCGTTGTCTCCTATATATTTTCCTACGACAATGCTGTCAACTGTGTTGTACAGCTGCTGAAAGACGTTTCCTATTAGCATTGGTATCATGAACTTTACTATCTGGCGGACCGGGTCCCCCTGAGTCATGTCTACCGGTTCAAATAACTTCTTCCACATTGTCGTTTGTGATCCATCCTTTTATATTGACTGAAAGTCCCTATTATTATGCTTCCATCTCCTTCATAAAGCAAGGAGGATAAGCCATTGCAAAGCAAAAAGCTCCCGGCACGGGAGCTTCTTACTAAGGATTTTTATGTCTGTTTACAGCATCTCTATGAAAGCAGCGATACGTGTATTGAGCTGCGCGATGTCCGCTTCGGAGTAATCTGTCTCGACCATGAAGTACGGGACTTTCTTCTCTTCAGTGCAGAATTTCTCGATCGACTTATGCTCAACGTTATATGTATGGCACGCCTGAAGTGTCATCTCGAGGACTCCGTCTGCCTTGTACTCGTCGATAGTCCTGCCCAGCAGGTCGTATCTGTTAGGGTTAGGTGTCATTACAGAGCATCCGATGTTCAGATATCTCTCTGCCACAGCTCCCCAGATGTCATCCGCGTCCTCATCAACAAGCCTGTCGTACTGCTTGGCTCCGACGCAGTTCTCCATCGCTACGACCACTCCGCCGTTATCCTCGATGGCCTTGATCACCTTTTCAGTGATGCCTCCGATAGGACATCCTGTTACCACGATGCGAGGTCTCTTGTCGAGCTTCTTGCCGTCCGCGTATTCAGCCTCGATCTTTGCTGCGATAGCGTCAAGCTCATCAGCGATGCCCGTGCGGTCAAACTTGAATCCGCTTCCGTAGAGGATCTTGAACATGTCAAGACCTGTTACAGGGCATGGATCCTTCTTCATCGTGTCGATCAGGTTCTTCTTGGCTACTCTGATCTTGTTCTCGAGCTTTACAGCAGCGCGGAGATCGTCATCTGTGATCTCTCTGCCGAACTTCTCCTCAACGTATTTTCTGAGTCTCAGGAGCTCAGCCTTATAGAGCTCGAGTCCCTTTTCGCTCTGCGAATTAGGCAGATCCATGACGAATACGTCCTTGAAGTTGCTCATCAGCTCGTACATCTTCTTCTTGCCGTCGCATGTGTTCTCGCCGACAACGATGTCGCTGAAATAGAAGAACGGACACTTGTCCTCTTTCGCGAATCCATAGCTGGACTTGATGAGAGGACAGAGGTTGGCCGGAAGATCTTTCTCAGCAGCCGCGATGGTCTCGCCGGAAGTCGAGCAAAGACCTACCGACGCGGCACCTGCAGCAAGCGCCAGCTCTGTCGGGAAGTACGTGCAGTACGATCCGATGACTGGTGTGCCCTGATCTTTAACTTTCTTTACGTTTACGAATGCGTTTCTTCTTGCCTCGGCGAATTCTTCGAATACCTTAGGCAGTTCTGTGATTATTTTCATTTGTATCCTCTTACACTATCTGACTACGTACTGACTATACCGGAAACTCGATGGCGATGTCCTTGCCCTCTGCGATGTAGAGCTTGACTACTCCGCCGCCGAATGTGACCTGTGTGCCGGCAGGAACTGCGACTGCAGGTGCAGCAGCGACTTCCTCAGCAGCTTCCTCAGCAGGAGCGTCTCCGTCTGCCTTGTCAGGGTCCTGGATGTTGTCTACGATATCTGCTGTGAGCGGTGTCAGGGAGTCCTTTACCTCTTTGAGTGTAGCTCCGAGGCACTGACCGATGGTGAGGCATCCGTCAAGGCTCAGAAGTCCTGTGTCTACCAGATCAGGGAAGATAGCAGGGTCTTCAAGGTTGTGGTGCGAGATCTCGCCCGGCTCCATTCTGCAGCAAAGTACAGCAGGATCATTCTTATGTTCCAATGCATATTCCAGTTCGATTGACATAATTTTTCCTCCGTTTTCTTTGAGTTTAACGCGGGGACAGCATAAGCCCCCGCTTACATTACCATTGTAATTTCAAGGCTTTGAGATAACAAATAGGCGCTGTCTATACAGACAGCGCCTTTGATAGTCTTCTTTTATATTGGCCTTTTCATTCCTTCTCTGCGATCTTTCTTGCGTCCTTTACAAGTGACTCGATATTTTCGCGCCTCACCAGATCGCAGCCGTTATCGATGCGTTCCTTCATCATGTTGGCCTGCGACTTTGAGTCCTTTGTGCTGCCGGAAAGCAGGACCGCCCTCATGGTCTTCATGAGGAATCTGTCCAGTCCAGTGACAGCTGCAGGATCGTATCTGCCGCCAAGTATGTACATGAGGACCCGGTGCTCGTTCTTCGGATCGATCTTTCCGAGGCTGTAGCCCCAGACCTGCGCATAGTTGTCCGCGGTCTCATCGGCAAAACCAACTCCGAATACCAGCAGATGGTCCATGATGCCAGCGTCGAGCATCTTCGCGAACTTGTCAAAGTCCACTATGCCCGATCCTCTTATCCAGCCTCCGTAGATGACACAGTCATATTCGTGGAGATCGATCCCCTGCGCATCCGAAAGAGGAAGGGCCTCGCAGCCGAGGTCCTCCGCTATCCATTCGGCGTACTGCTTTGTGGATCCCCTTTTCGATGTGTAGATGACTATGTATTTCTTCATTATCCTTTTACATTCTCCTCGCCCAGCATCCTTACCAGCTTGGCTTTCAGGACATCAGTGAACCTGACTCTCTTATCCGCGCTGCATCTTACCGGCTTCTGTCCCGGCAGGTATACCAGCACGTCGCGGTCTCCCGGGAAGAGGCTTATCATGTCGGTGATATGCATCAGAAGCTTGCGGCTCCCGCCGTGGGCATCCAGAACTTCCTGAGGGATACGCAGCTTGACCGGATCGTTTATAGGCGCGGCCTGTCTGCGAGGAGCCTCATTCAGGGCCGCAAGTTCTTCGCGGCCTCTGCTCTTCGCAAGTGAGCCGATGTTCTCGATAGGAACGATGTCTTCGACCAGTATCTCAGCCTCGCTCTCGTCCTTGAAGCTGACCCTTCCTGATATGCCGACTATATTGTCATTCTTGACGAAGTTTCTTCTCCTCTCAAACACCTTAGGGAAGACGATGGCGTCTATCACACCGTCAAAGTCCTCCAGAGTGAGCCTCGCCATCTCCTGCGACTTTCTGGTGTACATGGTGCGTACACCGCTTATCATGCCGCCCAGGATGACCAGGTCGCCGTCCTTGAATTTGGAGGTGTTGATCACCATGCTGTCGGCATCCTCGCCTCCCGTGGTGAACTCCTCTCCGCCTCCTGTCAGCTCTGCTGTACCGGCTGTCGTGTTGTTTCGGATAAGATCCGCGTATTCATCCAGCGGATGGCCGGACAGATATACTCCAAGCATCTCCTTTTCCATTGCCAGCTTGGTGTCCTTACCAAAGTCGGCTACCTTCGGAAGATCAGGCGTCATGATCGCTTCATCCGCGAAGTCATCCAGCTGGAACAGGCTTATCTGAGCCTTGCCTCCCTGCTTCGCTTTCTTCTGGGCCCTCTGCACAGCGTCGTCGCAGGCCGCCATCATCTGAGCGCGGTTCGGATTGAGATCATCGAAAGCGCCAGCGCGGATCAGAGACTCTATGGCCTTGCGGTTGAGTTCGCCCGCGTCTATGGCGTCTATGAATTCATATATGTCATGAGTGCCTTCAACGGACTTGCGGCCCTCGATTATGGCGTCGATTATGCCCTCACCCACGTTCTTCACCGAGAGCATGCCGAAGCGTATGCGCCCGTCCTTTGCCGAGAAGTTCTTCTCGCTTGCCACGACCGAAGGCGGCGCCAGCTTGATCCCCATCTCTCGGCAATTCCTGACGTAGTCGGCCGTGTGCTTGGCGTCTCCTGCCATGCTGGTCATGAGCGCCGCCATGAATTCCACAGGATAGTGGCACTTCAGGTAGGCCGTCTGGTAGGAGATGACAGCGTAAGCCGCCGCGTGTGACTTGTTAAAGGCGTAGGAAGCGAAGCTGACCATGTCATCGAAGATGACTTTCGCGGCGGCAGCAGGCACGCCGTTTCTGACGCATCCGGCTATCTCCACATTGCCCTTTTCGTCCTTCTTGCCGTTGATGAAGTATTCCTTCTCCTCCAGCATGACGCTCATCTTCTTCTTGCTCATGGCACGGCGCACCAGATCGGAACGGCCAAACGAATAGCCGCCCAGGTCACGCACTATCTGCATTACCTGCTCCTGATAGATCAGGCAGCCGTATGTGACGCCAAGTATAGGCTCAAGATGCGGATCCACGTATTTCACGTGATCCGGATTTTTCTTGTTATCTATGTATTTAGGGATAGAGTCCATCGGACCCGGCCTGTAGAGCGCGATGCCCGCGACTATATCCTCAAAGCATGTAGGCCTGAGGTTCTTCATGAAGTCCGTCATGCCGCCGCTTTCGAGCTGGAATATGCCCTTTGTGTTGCCGTCGGCGATCAGTTTATATACCTCAGGATCATCGAAGTCCATCGACGAGAAATCGATGTCGACTCCGTGGTTCTCTTTTATCATGCGAAGCGCGTCTCTAATGACCGTGAGGTTTCTGAGGCCAAGGAAGTCCATTTTCAGAAGACCCAGCTCCTCTATGGTCGTCATGTTGAACTGCGTCGCGACGCCCTTGTCCGATGAATAGAGCGGCACGTATTCATCAAGCGGCATCTTGGAGATAACGATGCCTGCAGCGTGCGTCGAAGCGTGGCGCGGCAGCCCTTCAAGAGCCATCGAAAGATCCAGAACCTGCTTCACAAGAGGCTCCTGCTCGTAGCGCTGTCTCAGGTCCGGGTTCATCTCAAGAGCCTTGGAAATGGTGATACCAAGCTCGTTAGGGATAGCCTTCGCGATAGCATCGCCCTCCGCGTAAGTCGCATCAAGCGCCCTCGCGATATCCCTTACAGCCGCCTTTGCCTTCAGCGTTCCGAAGGTGATGATCTGCGAGACCTTGTCCTTTCCGTACTTTCTGATGACATAGTCGATGACCTCCTGCCTTCTCTCGATGCAGAAGTCTATGTCTATATCCGGCATGGATACACGCTCAGGATTCAAAAACCTCTCAAAGATGAGGCTGTACTTGATAGGGTCTATCTCAGTGATGTCCAGGCTGTAAGACACGATGCTGCCCGCAGCCGATCCACGGCCTGGCCCGACTGCGATGCCGTGCGACTTCGCATAGTGAATGAAGTCCCAGACGATGAGGAAGTACTCCACATAGCCCATGCCCTCGATGACCTTAAGTTCGGTCTCGAGCCTCTGACGGTATCCGCTTTCCGGATCCATCGCCTCAGCGCCATACCTCTTCACAAGTCCCTTGTAGCAAAGCTCTCTTAAGTATTCGTCAGTCGTCTTGCCGTCCGGCGGTATATATTCAGGCAGGTGGTAATTGCCGAACTCGAATTCGACATTACACCTTTCCGCTATCTCCTGCGTCCTGTCGATGACCTCAGGCATGTCCGGAAAAAGTGCTCTCATCTCATCTTCTGACTTGACATAGAACTCGTCGTTTTCGAATCTCATGCGGTTCTCGTCAGTCACCTTCGCCTGAGTCTGGATGCACATCAGAACATCCTGAGCAGTCGCGTCGCTTCGCCTCATGTAGTGAGCGTCGTTTGTCGCGACAAGCGGGATCCCGGTCTCTTCGCTCAGGGTCTTAAGCCCCGCGATGACCCTCTCATCCTCTTCAAGGAAGTGGTTCTGTATCTCAAGATAGAAGTTCTCCGCGCCAAAGTTGTCCCTAAGCCAGAGAGCCTCCTTCTTTGCCCCGTCGTAATCCCTGTTCAGGATCATCCTCTGCACGTTGCCCGCCAGGCAGCCCGACAGGCAGATCAGTCCTTCGCTATACTGGCTCAGCAGGTCCTTGTCCACACGCGGCTTATAATAGAAGCCGTCCACGTAGCTCTTTGAAACTATCTTTACCAGATTGCTGTAGCCCTGCTGGTCCTTTGCCAGCAGAATCAGGTGCCCTGAGTTGCGGTCCTTGTCAGGATCCTTGTCATAAAGCGTCCTGGCCGCCGTGTACACCTCGCAGCCGATGATAGGCTTTATGCCCGCCTTCTTGCAGGCCTTGTAAAAATCGATTACACCAAACATCGCGCCGTGATCCGTAATGGCGCACGAATCCATGCCGAGCTCCTTGACGTATGCAGGGAGCTCGGAGATCCTGCTCATTCCATCGAGCAGGCTGTATTCAGTATGCAGATGCAAGTGCGTGAACATAGTCTATTTATCCTGTTTTCATTACCCTTTTTCTCTTCAGGCCTAGTCACATACACAGTAAGTATATCATATACAGCAGGTCGACTGTTGCTATTATCACATAGTTAGTTGTACAATACTCGCGTATGTTTTTTCCGGTATTATCAGGTATTCAGGGACAGCATGATTTATAACAACATTCTGGAGGCCCTCGGCAACACGCCGATGATACGCCTCAATCACATCAACCCGCCTACCAACGCGGAGGTCCTCGTCAAGTTCGAAGGTCTCAATGTAGGCGGCTCCATAAAAACAAGAACAGCATATCAGATGGTAAAGGCTGCAGAAGACGCAGGCGTACTGGGTCCGGGCTCAATCATCGTAGAGCCTACCAGCGGCAATCAGGGGATCGGACTCGCTCTTATAGGCGCCGTCCGCGGCTACCGCACCATCATCATAATGCCTGACTCCGTAAGCGAAGAACGCCGCAAGCTCGTGAAGCATTACGGCGCTGAGGTCCTGCTCGTCCACGATGACGGCGACATCGGAAAGTGCATCCACGAGTGCCTTGCGACAGCCATGAGAATGAAGCAGCAGGACAGCCGCGTGTTTGTCCCGCAGCAATTCATAAACATAAACAACATAGTCGCCCAGAAGACCACAACCGCTCAGGAGATACTTGAGCAGGTCGGCGGCCCTATCCACGGATTCTGCTCCGGCATAGGCACAGGCGGCACCATCACAGGCATAGGCGAAGTCCTCAGAGAACACAACCCGGACATCGAGATCTGGGCCGCCGAACCTGAAAACGCTGCCATACTTGCAGGCGGAAGCATCGGCACACATGTCCAGATGGGTATAGGCGATGGCCTCATCCCGGACATCCTAAACACCGGAGTCTACGATAATACCTGCATCATCCCGGACGACAATGCCCTCGACATGGCAAAGTGTCTGGCCAAAGAAGAAGGTATAATGTGCGGCATCTCGTCCGGCACAAACGTAGTGGCAGCCATAATGCTGGCAGAGAAGCTCGGCCCGGGCAAAACAGTAGTGACCGTACTTCCTGACACGGCCGAGCGCTACTTCTCCACCCCATTATTCGACGATTAATCTCATTATTATCGAAATGAAAAATGGTGTAGCAGAACGGATTTTTCCGATTTGCTACACCATTTCTTTCGTTTTCGTATGTTGAGCGTCTAAAGTTTACTTCATTCCGCGCTCTTTTTTCAGCATCGCGATTTTCAGCCTCTTGATGCATTCCTTTACATCATCTTCTGTGTAGTTGTTCTCACCGACGATGTTGGACTCGATGCCCTCAGGGTTCTTGTTGAAGTCGACTACGTTGTCGAGATACGGGCTCTCTACTACGAAGGTGCCTGCTGTGCCGCTCCAGTTGAGTCCGGCCACAGGGATACCGCGCTCGCCTATCTCATTTACGCAGTTTACATAGTCAACGTCAAGGTTGCCCCAGCCGTCAGTCTCTACGATTACGCCGTCAGGACGTGCGCACTCAGCGACTACCGCAGCTGTCCTTGAGCATCTGATTTTTTCCTCGTTGCCCTCAGGAGAACCGAATACCAGGACGCCCATCAGGTCGATACCCGGGTCCTCGCCCAGCAGCTTGATCAGCGGATCTCTGAAGTGATGAAGACTTGTTTCTTTTGTTGAAGGACCAACTCCCATGTCGCACCTCCTTAATTCATCGCTTTGATTGCACCGTCTCTGAACTCGTTAGGAGTCAGCATGACAGGCATCGCGCCGTAATCTATAAGTGATTTGCCTCCCTCAACGCCGCATGGCTGGTCAGGGAATATCCATGTGTCGAGCATCGCACCGTGGGCGATCATCTCCTTGATGACCAGGACCTTCTTCTGGCCCTCTCTGATGCGGTCGTAATACTCGTGCTTCTCAGTGGCCTTTGAGCCCTCAAACTTCTTGAGCTGAGCCCTGAAATCGTTCATCCACTCCTCTACCATTCTGTATGCGTCGATGACCGCGTATCTCTCCTGTCCCATGCCCTTCTTGAAGGTGATGTCGAAGGAGATGATGAAATCGTCGTCCGCCGGTGTGCCTGCCCTGTTGAGGTAAAGCATGTCCTTAAGGTTTCCATTGGAGGATCCGAATTCGTGGGCCTGCTCGCCGTCAACATCGACGCCCGTCGGCATTACGTATACACCGGTGATTGTGTGAGTGGTGCCCTCTCCGCACTTGCCCAGCACCTTCACGGAAATCGGAATGATGTCCATGATGGTGTTTGTATATCTGTCATGATCACCAGGTTTGATGATCTGAATGTCTATCTTTTCAATGACTTCGCTGTATTTTCCGGCCAGCGCGTCAAGGCCGTCTTTTGTGATGGTCATCTTGCCATCAGTAGTGATCTTGTTTTCGTCGCCGAACTGCACATCATCCATGTGATATGCCCTGATCACCAGTCTTCTGAGTTCAATGTCTGCCATTGTATTATTTCCTTTCGCGCGTTACGCGCCGGATCAAATAGAATGTGTTTTGCTTCTTTTTCAAATGGGGGCAGATTTCTCTGCCCCCATCTTCGGAATAGTCCGATGTCCTATTCTTTTTTTGTACCGATATGTCTTTACTAGATTACAGCGTGATATTCGAAAGGCAGCTGAACGATCTTGCCCGGAGTCTCGATTGTCTCGAGCAGCTCGAGGGATGCCTTTACGATAGCAGTCTGCATCTCAACGTCATGAGGTGCGCCTGCGTTTGCGCCCATAGGTACCATTGGCGCAGCAGCTCTTGGCGTACCAGCCTGTCTAACAACTGGTGGGAGCGCTGCGATAATGACTGTAGGGATACCTACCGACTCGATTGCTCTCTGCACGATTGTTGCAGAGCGGTGGCAGGTTCCTCATCCAGCCGTGAGAAGGCACGCATCTACGCCCTCCTCTTTCAGCATGTTAGCGACTGCAGGACCGGTCTCGTTGGTGAACTTCTCAATGTTTCCGCCACCGCCCATGAATCCGGCATGGTATGGTGCGCAAGCTTTGATGAAGCCCTCAGCAGCGAGCTCTTTCAGTCTCGTGATCGGGAACATGCAGTTGATGTCTTTGTTTACGTCGGAGTTATCGTATCCGCCGTGGGTTACCATGAGTTCTTCCTCTGTGGACTCGTTAGGGATCTTTCTCCATGTGAAGTCTCCGGCGAGGTTGAATCTCTCCTGATCCTTTCTGTGTACGCCGGCAGCTGTTGCGAGAGCAACTGTCATCTCGCTCAGCGGCTTTGTCACAGGAGCCCATACCGACTTAGGAGTAATAGGTACGAAGATCTCAGACTGTAAACCTTTTACAACTGTCATACTCATTTTGTATTAATCCTCCTGTTTGGTTCTACTTTGCATTTCGTTCTGGAGTTCTCTGGAATGTTTGATCGTCTCGAGATATCTTTCGTTGACTTCAGGGCTCTCCTGTTCAATGAAGCTCATATTCCAGGCTACTACCTGTCCGACCTCGAGGTCGTAATCAGATATGATCATTCTCTTTGGGATCCTGAGGTGTCCCAGTCTTCCCTTAAAGTCGATGGCTACGCTTCCGTCATGGACTTCCACGATTATGCCTTCCATTCTGATTATCTTGTCACCGTATTTCATCTCTTAAGCGATCTCCCTTTTCAGATTAGTCGTATTTAGCCTTTCTCTTTTCGCTCATCGGCAGTGCCTGCTCGTTTTCAACAAGCTCCATCTTTGTGCCGTAAGCCTTTTCGATCAGCTCTACGTTAGCCTCCTTAACTGCGTGTGTGTACTTTCTTTCAGGTGCCTTGATCTTCTCGCCGGCCATCTTAGCCTTGAGCATAGCCAGACCTCTGATAGCATCCTCGTGGCAGAGGGTGTTGCATGCGAGAACCTCGTTTTCGATACCGGACATCGACTTGTTGTTGTCGACCATAGCATCGCAGTACTGGTTACCAGTTACGAGAGCTCCCTGTACAGCGCAGAATGAGAATCCGACAACCGGAACGCCCCTCTTACCGATCTGCTCGATGTGGGAAGTGAAGTCTACGTGGTTGTTTCCGAATCCTTCTGTTGTAACGAATGCTCCGTCTACGTTCATGGACTCAACCATCTGGCCAAGTCTTCTGGATACGTAGAACTTGTCTGTGTTAGCCTGCGGCGAACCAACGAAGATTACGCCTACCAGGTCAACATCGTCATCATGGATTGCTTCGTAAACCAGCGGCTCTCTCCAGTAATGTCTGGACATTTCCTTCGAAGCTGGTCCGATGCATGTCAGAGCGTGGATGCAGCCGTCCATAACCTCGAGTGGGTTAGCAGCAATAGGAACGTTACCGAGGTCTACGTTCGGCTTAGCTCCGAGTACTCCTACAGGCTCTGTCGGGAACAGGAAGTTATCGTGCATAGCGCCCTGTCCCATGATCTCCTTAACGATAACGATTTTCTTCTTTCCAGGTCTTCTAACCTGCTTCATAACCTGAGTATCTACGACCTGCTCGTCAGTGAGATCCTTCTTCATTGCGTTTCTGATCTCCTGAGTTACGTGGTCAACTGCAGTATGAATAGC
>JAFWNE010000012.1:0-31926 GCA_017510505.1 Mogibacterium sp.
ATGATCAGCGAGTACATTAAATACTACAACAATGAACGACCGGCATATGCGCTGAACTACAAAAGCCCAGTCCAGTACAAGACTGAAATGGGCTTTGTATAGCTTTTTTAAACTGTCTACTTTCTGTTGACTAGTTCAGGATCGCTCCGGCGGGTTTCTTGTTACTCTATATTGCTGAGGTCAAATGCCTTGAGCCATTCATCCGCCTTGCTGCACATTTTTCTTATGGTCTCCTCTTCAAACGGGCTCTCAAGTCCGGCGTCCTCAAGAAGCTTTGTGAACACCTTGGATCCGCCCATTTTTGTGTATGCCATGTAGTGCTTCCAGGCGTCATCATAGTCATTCTGTATCATTTCCCAGAAGCCAAGCGCTACGGTCTGAGCAAGGCAGTAATCGATGTAGTAGAAAGGCATGCCGTAGATATGATGCTGTCTCTGCCAGCCCTCTCCATCCGCGTAGAACGGGATATCGCCGTCGAGCCTCAGCCAAGGCATGTATATGCCAAGGAGCCTTTTCCATTCCGCGTGACGCTCCGCCGGCGTCATCTCCGGATGCTCGTACACGCTGTGCTGGAAGTGGTCTACCATAGTGCCGTAAGGAATGAACATGAGCGAGCTTGCAAGGTGGCTGTAGCGGAATTTGTCCGCGTCTTTTCCGAAGAATTCCTCAGTGCTCTTCCATGCGAAGAACTCCATGCTCATCGAGTGGACTTCGCAGCCTTCCATGCTAGGCCATACCGTACTCACCGGGATCCTCGATTTGTTCATCCAATCGGCAAAGGCATGTCCGGCTTCATGAGTCACAGTCTCTACGTCTCCCTGAGTACCGTTGAAGTTTGCAAAAATGAACGGCACCTCGTAATCATGGATGCTTGTGCAGTAGCCGCCTCCCTCCTTGCCCTCTGTTGAGAGCAGGTCCATGAGCCCTCCTTCGCGCATTGTCCTGAAGAATTCGCTCGTCTCTGGAGAGAGTTCATCATAAAACCTGCCGGCTGTTTCGACTATATAGTCCGCGTCACCCGCAGGTTTTGGATTGCCGGAGCGGAACATGAGGGCATTGTCAGCAAAGCTTAGAGGATACTGCATTCCGAGTCTCTCTGCCTGCTTTCTTCTGATGCTGTCCGCGACCGGCACGATATACCTGATCACTGCGTCATGGAACTTCTTGACGTCGTTTCTGTCATAGCAGTTGCGCGTCATTCTGTAGTAACCGAGTTCCACCCCGTCTTTGAGCCCCAGTTTCTGACTCATCTCATGACGGATGGCGACGAGCCTGTCATAGAGGCTGTCCAGTTTATCCTGATTGTCCTTATACCAGCCGCCTTCGGCCTTCCATGCTGCCAGCCTGAGCTCATCGTCTGCGTCGCTCTTAAGCGGCGCGATCTGAGCTATGGTGTATACCTTGCCGCGGAACGGTATCTGCGCGCTCGCGAGGAGCTTCTCATATTCCATGACAAGGTCGTTTTCTTCCTGAAGAAGCGGGATAATGGAAACATCGAAGCACTTGAGCTCGAGTTCGGCATTCAGGAATACGACATCTCCGAACTCCTCTGCCAGCTTGCCGCGGAACTTCGAACCGCAAAGAGCCCTTGTCCACAGGTCAAAATATTCCTGGAGCTCCGGGTATGTTCTGTTCCAGTACTTTTCCTCTTCATCATAAAAGCTGTCTCTTGTATCTATGGAATGGCGAATATGCGCCAGTGTCGAGACCGACATGATATGACGTGAAAGAGCGTCCTCCCGGACGAATGCGTCCCTTGCCTTCTCATATGTATCCGCCTCTTCGAATTCCTTTGTAAGGCGGCTCAATTCTTCTTTTACTTCCCCTATATCCGGTCTTGAATACGGGATCTCGCTGAACTTTATCATTACTCTTTATGTTGTCCTTTCGAATTTTCAGAATACCAAGTCATTTTACCACAGAAAAGCCACCAAGTGAAAAGGCCGGGACAAGCCCGGCCTTTCATTGTTTTTCCTATTGCACCGTGTGCCTTATTGCATCCTCAGATCAGATCTGATTAAGCAGCAGGCTGTGCGTACTGGAAGAAGTAGTAGCCCATCGGTGTGTATCCGATGTTCTTCATTGTCTTGTTGCAGTACATGTTGGTGTAGTAGTAGATCGGGCATACAGGGAAGCCGCCTTCGCCGAACAGAGTCTCTTCTGCCTTGTAGAGAGCCTTGTCACGGTCAACGCCTGCCGGTGTAGCCTTAGCGGTCTTGATAGCCTCATCGAATTCGGTGTTGCTGAACAGACCATAGTTGTAGGAGTTGTCAGTTACCATCAGCTCGAGGTAAGTGATAGGGTCGTTGTAGTCAGCGATCCAGCCGAGACGTGCAACGCCGAATGTGTGCTCACCCAGTCCGTTGGTGTATGTGTTCCACTCCTGGTTAGCCAGCGTGATCTTGATGCCGAGCACGTTGCTCCAGTCCTGTCCGCAGGCCTCTGCGATAGCCTTATGAGTATCATCAGTGTTGAAGTTGTAAACGATGGTTGTGTTAGGGTCCCATGCGCCTTCATCAACAGCTTCCTGATAGAGCTTCTTAGCGAGCTCGCACTTGCCGTCATAAGTTGTGAGGTCAGCATCAGGATATGCCTCTGACAGCCAAGCGTACATAGCTCCGAGGTCGGATGAACCGAACGCGAAGTCTGCGCCTGTGGAGTCGAGGATACCGGAAGCTACGAATCCTGTAGCAGGAGTCTGTCCTCCCTGGGATACGTTGTCAACGATGTTCTGTCTGTCAACGCTGAGGACCATAGCTGCTCTTACTCTCCAATCCTTGATCTGATCGCAGTTGAGGTAGAGGTAGTATGTTCCTACATAAGGATCGATGAAGCAGTCACCGGAATCCTGGAGGGAGCTGATCATGTCTGTCGGGAACGACTCAACGAATGCCCACTCGCCGGACTGATAAGCGGAGAGGATAGCTGTCTCATCTGCAGACAGGTACCAGTCGATCTCGCTTGGTCCGAGGTTAGCTGCGTCATAATACTGATCATTCGGAACCATCTTGATTACGGAATCGTGGGTCCACTCGGACAGCTTGTAAGGTCCGTTGCAAACGATCTTCTCTGGTGTTGCCCAGTCATCTCCTGCGGAAACAACGTCTTCTCTCAGCGGCATGAGCGAAGCAAATGCGCACATCTCGAGGAAGTACGGAGTATCCTGGCAGAGAGTGATCTCGAGTGTCGAGTCATCGATAGCCTTGATTCCGAGTTCGCTTGGGTCCTTCTCCTCAGCCTGGATCTCAGCAGCGTTTACAACAACGCCGTCAAGGAAGTATCCATAGTCAGAAGCTGTAGCCGGATCGACCAGTCTCTGCCACGAATATACCCAGTCCTGAGCCTTGACCGGCTGACCGTCAGACCACTTAGCGTCAGATCTGATCTTGAACGTATAAACGAGTCCGTCATCAGATACTTCATAGCTCTCGGCCTGACCAAGATCAACTTTGGTCATCATCACGTTTCCGCTGTCATCAGCCTTTTCGTCTGTAGGGACGTACTTCATGAGGTTCTCAAACATATGGTTTACATATGTGGAACCGTCAACAGAGCTGATGAGACTCGGATCGATGGTTTCAGGCTCAGAAGCGATACAAGCTGTAGCTACGAAATCGCCGCTGTCGCTGCTTCCGCCACCGCCTCCGCATGCTGTGAATGCGAACACCATAGCAGCGCAGAGGATCAGAGTTAGAAATTTCTTCATAAGATTTTCCTCCTTCAATAACATATACAGTACTGTATTTTATTTAAGTAACTCCGTGTTACATAAATAACTCATCTGACCTACTTGTCAAGCAGGTGGCACGCGGCGTAATGACCGCCGCCGTAATCCTTGAATTCAGGGATCTCCTGACTGCAGCGCTCTGTCGCGTAAGGACATCTTGTGTGGAACTTGCAGCCTGAAGGCGGGTTGATCGGGCTCGGGATGTCTCCTTCGAGGATCAGCCTCTCCCTTGCGCGCGTAACTACCGGGTCAGGAATAGGTACAGCGCTCATCAATGTTTTAGTATACGGATGTATAGGGTTTTTGTAAAGCTCATATGACTCCGCGAGCTCGACCATGTTTCCGAGATACATTACGCCGATACGGTTGGAGATATGACGTACTACCGAAATATCGTGAGCGATGAACAGGTATGTCAGTCCCAGTTCTGCCTGAAGATCCTCAAGCATGTTTACCACCTGCGACTGGATCGATACGTCAAGAGCCGAAATAGGCTCGTCACACACGATGAATTCAGGCTCTACCGCAAGGGCTCTAGCGATACCGATCCTCTGCTGCTGTCCTCCTGAGAACTCGTGAGGGAAACGGTTGGCATGCTCGGTATTGAGGCCTACCTCTTCAAGGAGCTGATTTATCCTTGCCGTTCTCTCGCTCTTTCCCGGGCAGAGCTTGTGGATGTCGAGCGCCTCGCCTACGATCTCTCCTACCGTCATACGAGGGTCAAGCGATGCTGACGGGTCCTGGAAGATGATCTGCATCTTGCGCCTGTAAGGCAGCATCTTTTCTGCGATCTTCTGCCTGGAATCGTATATCGGCTTGCCGTCATAGACGATAGTGCCCGAAGTCGGCTCATAAAGTCTGATGATAGTACGGCCGAGTGTGGTCTTTCCGCATCCGGACTCTCCTACAAGACCGAGGGTCTCGCCCTTGTAGATGTCCAGGGAAACGCCGTCCACGGCCTTTACGGTCTGGTTCTTGTTGAATCCGCTTTTCTTTACAGTGAAGTGCTTCTTCAGATCTTTGATTTCCAGGAGTTTGGTCTGTTCTGCCATTATTCACTTACCTCCTGTTTCTTTTCTTTGCCCATGAAGTGCAGCCAGCATGCCGAGATATGGCCGTCACCGAGATCGGCGTAAGGCGGCTCCTTTGTAAGGCAGATCTTCATGCAGTGCTTGCATCTCGGACCGAAGTGGCAGCCTTCCGGAGGATTCAGAAGATCGACCGGGGTTCCCTCGATAGGGATGAGTCTTTCATGCTCATCCTCGTCGAGTCTAGGCATTGACTCCAGCAGTCCGAGCGTGTACGGATGAGCCGGTCTGTAGAAGATATCCTCATCCGTTCCCTGCTCAACGATCTTGCCGGCGTACATTACGGATACTCTGTCGCACATCTCCGCCACAACACCGAGGTTGTGGGTAATGAAGATGATGGCTGTTCCGACCTTCTTCTGAAGGCTCTTCATGAGGTCGAGAATCTGCGCCTGTATGGTAACGTCGAGGGCCGTAGTCGGCTCGTCGGCGATCAGCAGCTTAGGATCGCAGATAAGCGCCATCGCGATCATGGCACGCTGACGCATTCCGCCGGAGAACTCATGCGGATACTGGTCCACACGCTTCTCTGCATTGTTGATGCCTACAAGCTCGAGCATCTCGATGGCGCGTGCTCTCGCCTTTTCTTTAGGATAATTATTATCGTGACATGTAAGAGCTTCCATCAGCTGATTTCCGATAGTGTATACCGGATTCAGGCAGGTCATAGGGTTCTGGAAGATCATGCTGGCCTTGTTGCCTCTGAAATTCCTCATCTGCTCTTCGTCATAGGCCAGAAGGTCTTCACCGTCGAAGGTGATCGATCCGCCCACGACCTTGCCCGGGCTCTGCAGGAGTCCCATGATGGAGTAAGCCTCTACGGACTTTCCGGAACCGGACTCTCCTACTATGCCCATTACCTCATGCTCCCTGAGTGAATATGTGATGCCGTCAACGGCCTTTACCTCACCTGCAGGAGTGAAGAATGATACCTTAAGGTCTTTTACTTCAAGTAGTGTTTTTCTCTTATCTGACATCGTTCCACCTCCTACTTCTTAAGACGCGGGTCGAGAGCGTCTCTCAGTCCGTCGCCGACCAGGTTCAGGGTAAGAACTATTATTGTAAGAATGAATCCCGGGAACAGAAGTCTGTACGGGAAGATCGTTATCGTGCCGAGCGCGTCGGAACAGAGCGATCCGAGGGATGCCATCGGCGCCGAAACACCAAGCCCGAGGAAGGACAGGAATGATTCGAGGAAGATGGCCGACGGGATCTGCAGGCATGTCGTGATAACGAGCTGACCTACGCAGTTAGGCAGCAGGTGCCTCTTGATGATCCTGCCGTTCGATGCTCCGAGAGCTGTAGCGGCTGTAACGAATTCCTGCTTCTTGAGCATGAGCACCTGTCCGCGGACAATACGCGACATGGTTACCCAGTAGAGCAGCGCGAATGTAATGAAGATACTCACGATGCCGGCTCCGAGTGTGGACAGCGCGTTGGCAAGCCACGAATCGGAAGCGTCGAACCACTTCTGCAGCGGATCCTTAAGTACTACCTGAAGCAGCAGTACGAGCAGGATCTCCGGTACGGAGTAGATGAGCTCGACTATTCTCATCATGACAAAGTCGACAACGCCGCCGCAGAGTCCGGAAATGGCTCCGTAGATGGAACCGATGACCAGAACGATAAGAGCGGCCACGATACCGATGATTATCGATACTCTCGCGCCGTACATGGTCCTGGCCAGGATGTCACGTCCCTGCGAGTCGGTTCCGACCATGTGCGGGAACACTCTCGTCGCTACGGTGAGTTCTTTTGCTCCGTCCTTGACCTCGCTTGTGTACTCGAGCGGAGTGGATTTCTTGATCTCTCCGTTGTGTATAAAGGCTTCCATTGCTATCGACAGCTCTCCGTCCTTAAGAATGATGACGGCTTCGCTGAGCCTCTTTTCGAGGTTGAAGCAGTAGGTTTTGCCCTTGAATTTGAAGTAATAATCTCCCGGATCGAGGCCTGTCGATGAGCCCGGCTGAAGCGCCGTTGCGTACATGCAGTCGACCTGATCCTCTATGCTCTTGATCCTTTCTTCCTGAGAGGAATACTCAAACGGACCGAGTTTCTGAGAACTTCTGTACTGGTTTGCGTAGTCGTAAGGAATGAGAGACGGTCCGAGGAACGCGAAGAGCAGCACGATGATAAATACGAAAAGAGCGACCATGGAAACGGTGTTCTTCTTGAATCTTCTCGCTGCGTCTCTCCAGTACGAAACGCTCTTTCTTACTTCCACCATGTTCTCCTTCTCTGCCGTCGTTGCTGGGGCAAAGTCGGAGCTATTGAGTTCATAGTCAGCCCAGACCTTATCGGGATCGACCTGGAACGGGCTGCATTTTTTTGATGCCTGTTTCATGTTTCCTCCTTATGCGTCTGTTGAGCTGAGTGTGATCCTAGGGTCGATCACCTTATATACTATGTCAACCACAAGGTTCATGCCGATTACCAGTATTGAAACAACGAATGTAGTCGCCATGATGACCGTGTAGTCGCGGTTGATTACACTTTCTACAAAGTATTTGCCGAGTCCCGGTATGGAGAACGTAGTCTCAACAACGAACGAACCTGTGATGATGAACGCAATCAGCGGTCCGAGGAACGTGACTACAGGGATCAGCGAGTTTCTGAGAGCATGCTTAAGGACGATCCATTTGTTTTTTACGCCCTTAGCTCTGGCTGTACGGATATAGTCCTGGTTGATGGCGTCAAGCATGGATGTCCTTGTCAGCTTTGCAATATAGCAGACATCATAAAATGAGAGCGATATTACAGGCATGATATATGCTTTCCAGCTTGTAAGACTGCCCGAAAGTACCGGGAGCAGCTGCGCTTTTACGCCTAAATAAATCAGCAGCGTAGCCGCGAGAACGAAAGTCGGTATGGCGACACCGACAGTCGTAAGCACCCTGAGCAGTCCATCCACCCAGGTACCTCGTTTATACGCTGCGAGACAGCCGAGCGGTATGCCCAGAACGACTGCGACAAGCACCGCAAGCAAGCCCAGTCTCATGGACAGCCCGAACTTGCCCTGCTTGAACAGAATGTCTTTGACAGGTGTTCCTTCCTGCATCTTAAGAGAAACACCGAGATCTCCCTTCATGTAGTTCACCAGATAATTCTTGAGCTGAACTACGAGCGGCTTGTCGAGACCGTATTTCTCGTTAGCCAGCTGTATCTGCTGAGGAGTCGACTTCTCAGTCAGGAACGGGCTTCCGGGAATGGTGTTCATCAGGAAGAAAGTGATAGTCATGATCAGAAGCACAGTTGCCACGGCAGCTGCGATTCGCTTAAGTATGTATATAAGCAAATAACCACTTCCTTTCTTGTTGGGAATAGTTTTTTTCGTCGCATAAAAAACAACGATAATGTATTTTATCACATATCACTGTGAATATCACTTTTAAATGCGCCAGGCTTACTATTTTTCAAGGCTGTATTTTAATACATTGTAAAATAATTCAGCGATCTGCCTGTGCCCTTCTTCCGTCAGATGCTCGCAATCAGCCGATACTTCGATGCCGCTTGTGGCGTCCGCGAATCTAACCCTGTGCTTCTCGGCGATACTCCTGTAGAGCGGTCCTATGTCTGTCGATTTCTGTATCGATTCTGGTGTCAGCTCAAAGGCGAATGGCGACTTCTCATAATCTCCCTGTATCGCCGCAGGGGCCGCAACTATTATTTCAGGCACGTAGCCCTGAAGCCCCGGTGACTCCTCCTCAGCAGTCCTGACAAGGGTTTCCATGCCATTCGCGATATCTTCAGCTGAAAGACCCAGGCTCGCGTTGCAGTCGTTGGTACCCAGCATGATGATCAGATAGTCGACAGGTTTGTGAGTCCCCAGACATGCTGTGAAACTGCTTATGCCGTTCTTCCATGCAGCTCCCGGTCTGTCATACGCGGTAGTCCTGCCGTTCAGACCTTCAGCTATGACCTCGTATCTGCCGCCCAGCCTCTCTTCCAGAATGGTCGTCCATCGCTTGTCGTACGGATACCTTCCGCCGGTGGACGGGTCGTAGCCATAGGTGTTTGAATCCCCGTAGCAGAGCACGGATATTTTGTCATGCGAGGCGTCCTTGGTGAGGGCTTTTTCAAGGTCTGCCATAAAGTGGCCGTAGTCCATATAGACTATGCCCTTCATCCCAAACTTGCGGGCCATCGCAATGTTTTCAGGCACGTCGTCGATAAACAGGCACTCCTCCGGAACCAGGTTGTACTTATCGAAAAGGCATTTGTAGATGCCCGGATCAGGCTTTATCATATGCACGTCACACGACCATATACCCCCATCCATGTGTTCAGTAAAAGCGAAGGCTTCGTGATTTGAATTTATGACATGCTCCGACATGTTGGAGAGGAAGTACACGCTGTAACCGTTTTTCTTTAGAAGATCAATAAGCGGAACAGGCCAGTTCTTCTTTTTGACGCATTCACCTACCCTATCGTATGCCTCCAGGATCTGCTCTTTGAGATCAGGCGCTTCGCTTATGAACAGCTCAAGAATCTCCTCTTCGCTGAGAATCGCCTTGTCGAGTTCTTCCCAGTGGCCGGTACCGTAGACAGCGTACGCTATCCTGTCGGCTGTCTCCTCATCGAACATAGACCTTAGCCACTCAAAAGGCTCAAAGCCTATCAGGACCATGCCTATGTCAAATACAATGTTTCTTATCATCTCTCACTCCGTTATCAAGGCGGCGGCGCTTAGAAGCGTCCGGTCTTTTCAGCCAGATCCCTGAGCCAGGCGGCCCGCGCTTTCGCGTCCGGATATGCGTCTTCTATCGAATCGCCTCCGACCTTCCAGTCCCAGTTGCCTTCAACAGTGCCCGGCACGTTCATCCGCGCCTCGTTTCCAAGCATGAACACATCCTGAAGCTGCATCATGGCAAGAGCGGCCTTGCTCTCGTAGATCTTTGTGATCATGCTGAGCGCTTCGGTCTCACATTCCGTTCTGAGAAGTTCTTCGTCCGCAGGCTCTGTTTTCTCATGATTTCCGGATTCTTCGGAATCCGCAGCCTTTGTCTTCAGGAGCCAGCCAATGAGTGTCTCATTGTCATGGGTGCCCGTGTAGAATGCACGGTTCTCAGCCTTCTCAGGTTCCTCCTCATTCATCTTCATCATATAGTCTGATGTGAACTGCCAAATGTCCATGCCCGGAAGTCCCGTCAGCTTCAGAAGGTTCTTGACCCCCGCGTCAAGGAAGCCGAGGTCCTCCATGAGGAGCTTAAGGCCAAAGCCTTCAGATCTCAGCATATCCCTCATGGCTGCAATGAACGCGAGTCCGGCGCTGTGCTGCCAGAAACCGTCCTTCGGCTTGCCATCATCCGGTATGGCAAAGTATTCTGACAGACCTCTGAAATGGTCAAATCTGAGGATATCAAATCTCTCAGCGCACTGCCTTATGCGGCCTAGCCACCATTTATAGCCATCGGCTTTCAGAGCTTCCCAGTCATACAGAGGATTGCCCCAGTCCTGGCCGTCCTTGCTGAACATGTCAGGCGGGACTCCCGCATGCACTTTCTTTCTGCCGTCTTCATCTATTCTGAAGACTTGCTTATTAGCCCACACGTCAGCAGAATCAGGAGCCATGTACATAGGAAGATCCCCCATCATGCGTACGCCCTTTGAATTGGCGTAAGCCTTGAGATCGTTCCATTGCGAGTCGAACCAGTACTGCTCTAACGCTAGTTCCCGGGCCTTGGTCTTTTGGTCAGCTGTCAGCGAAGCAAGATACTCCTGAGCCTTCACCTTTCTGTATTCATCAGGCCACTCATACCAGTGCTTGCCGTCATTCGCGTTCTTCAGTAATTCAAAAGCTATATAGTCGTACAGCCAGTAGCTGTTCTTTTCAACGAATGCAGAGAATCCGTCATCTGACGGCAATTCGTCCCTGTCTATGAACTCAGGCTCACCGGCAAAAGCGGCATAGCTGCTGTATGGCGAACTTCCGAGTCCTGCCGGATTCAGCGGAAGCACCTGCCATATGCTGAACCCCGCGGATGCTATGAAGTCGACAAAATCTCTCGCGCCTTTCCCCAGTTTTCTGCCCGGAAGCGAGCTTATATGGCATATGACCCCCGCGCTCCTTCCGAGATCTTCCGTCTGCGGCTTTTCGGCTCTGAGGCTTATGACCATGGAAGACAGCTCTTCCATCTTTATCTTTCCGATGCTGCCGTTTTCATCAAGAGGGATCTCCTCCCCCGTCATGAGTTCCAGCGCGTATCCGCACTTCAGTTCATCGATGCTGCTGAGATCCAGCTCAGCAGGGCTGTAGCTTCTGTTGACAAGCACCAGAACAGTCTCTTCAGTACCCGAGACATCCTTTCCGCTTCTGGTGAACGCGAAAATGTCCTCGCTAAGACCGTAGTTTCCGGAAAGATACCTGTAGCCGCCATTCTTCAGAGCCGGATGCTCATCGTATATGAGACCCAGCATCCTGTAGTGGTATCCGAGGTCCAGGTTTTCATGGCCCCATGGATAGCAGCTTCTGTTCGAAGGATCCTTTTCTCCCATCAGGCCTACTTCATCACCGTAGTAGACGCAAGGGACTCCCGGCAGGCAGTACTGAAGGGTCGAAAGAAGCCTGACCTTGCGGGTCGCAGACTTGTAGTCCTGTTCGCCCGCCATCATGGTCATGATACGTTCTCTGTCATGGCTTCCTATAAGAGCAAGCGCTCCGTAGAGGTTCTCCGGCGGGTAGTTCTCGGCCAGGCTCATAAGCTTGTCTGATGCCCTGCCCGCGCTTATGGTGTAGTTGACATAGTCGAGAAGTATGTCTCTCAGCGGATAGTGCATGGTGCCGTCGAGCTCATCGCCCATGAAGTACCTGCGCCTCTCGCCGTAGCTTATCTTATTGCTGGCGTCCTCCCAGACCTCGCCTATGAGAAGGGCTTCCGGGTCTGTAGCCTTGATCCTGGCGCGTGTCTCGGCGATGAACGAGTCAGGCAGTTCATCTGCCACATCCAGTCTCCATCCCGACGCTCCCATCTTAAGCCAGTGCGCGACAACACCGTCCTCGCCCAGTATGAACTTTCTGAAGCTCTCGTTTTCTTCGATCACTTCCGGCAGATCCTCGACGCCCCACCACGACCTGTAGCCGTAGCTTTCGTTCATGTCAAACTTATACCAGCCGCGGTATGGCGAGTCCTCATTTCCGTATGCTCCTTTGCCGTCCGCGCCCGGATAATTGCCGTATCTGTCAAAGTAGATGCTGTCCGATCCCGTGTGGCTGAACACTCCGTCAAGTATGATGCGGATACCCCTTTTGCGAGCGGCCTTTGCGAGGTTCACGAAGTCCTCATCTGTACCCAGCGCCGGGTCGATGTGCATATAGTCCGCGGTATCGTAGCGGTGATTTGACGTCGCCTCGAATACAGGGTTGAGATATATGCCGGTAACACCAAGCGATCTGAGGTAATCGAGCTTTTCCTCGATTCCCTTCAGGCTTCCGCCGTATACAGGCCACTCCGCGATGCTGTTACCCTCCCCGCGCACATAGTAGGCAGGCTTTGTCCATTCCTCCTCGATGACACGCTTTGTGTCCGTTCGTCTGTCGTTGACCCTTTTGATGGCTTCTTCGCATCTCTCTCGCCAGTCCTTATCTCGGGCAAACCTGTCCGGGAATATCTGATAGATTATTCCGTCCTTGTACCACTCCGGCACTTCAGCCTTCTTGAACACAGTTATCTGGTAGCGGTGAGGATCATCTCCGCAGGCGGCTCCTTCGCCGCCCAGATTTTCCGTATTATTGCCGTAATAAAAGACATGCCTGTCGCCCTCGCTTTCGGTCTCTATCTCAAAAGCGTACCAGAGCAGGCATCCCTCGTCCGGCACGGCGACCTCGGCAGAGAACCTGCCGCCGCCGTTGTCTTTCATTTCAATGAACTGCGGATTAGGATCCTCGCCGCGCCAAAGCATCAGCTGGACGCTCTCCGGCTGTTCATCTTCTATAAAAAGTGAAAGAGAGACTTTCGTCCCTGCTTCCACTGCCCCGAAGGGCTCTCTGTATTGTTTCAGTCTTGAATTATGTATGATCTTCATATTTCTTTACAGCAGGCTTTTGTAAAGCTCGCGGTATTTCGCGGCCGATTCCTCCCATCCGTAGTGCATTCCGATAGCGTTGTTCTGCAGTTCTTTCCACGTATCCTTTTGCTCATACCAGAGGCCGAGCGCCAGGTCTACAGCGCTGAGGAGTCCGTTTGCGTCGAAGTCCCTGAACGAGAAACCGTTGGCAAGGTTTCCGGCATCCCAGTATCCGGACACTGTGTCCTTGAGACCGCCGGTCTCTCTGACGAGCGGCAGTGTGCCGTAGCGCATAGCTATCATCTGAGCAAGCCCGCAAGGCTCGAATCCGGACGGCATCAGGAATACGTCAGCGCCCGCATAGAACCTTCTGGACAGTTTCTCATCAAAGGTTATCCTGGCGGCAAATCTGCTCTGGTTGTGATACGCGAAGTCCGCGATCGCGTGCTCGTATAGGTACTCGCCTGTACCAAGTACCGCAAGCTGCATCTTGCGTTCCCTGAATTCAGGCAACAGGTCTGCGATGAGGTTAGCACCTTTCTGAGTAGTCAGACGGCTGACCATCGCGAACAGCGGGATATCAGGATCCTCTTCCAGACCCAGTTCTCTCTGAAGAGCCAGCTTATTCTTCACCTTTTTTTCAAGGCTTTCCGGTCCGTAATTTGCCGCCAAGGCCTTGTCTGTCTTCGGGTCAAAGCTCTTGCGATCTATGCCGTTTAAAATGCCGCTCAGCTTGTAGCTCCTGGACTGGAACAGACCCTCCAGACGCTCACCGTACTCCACTGAACAGATCTCTCTCGCGTATGTCGGACTGACAGTCGTAAAAGCATCCGCATATATGACCGCGCCCTGAAGGAAGTTGAACGCGTCGTCGTGGATCATCTGCTCTTCTGCAGGTGTATCGTGCAGTCCGCAGATATCGCCTGCTACGTATCTGTTGTACTGTCCCTGGAACTTCAGATTGTGGATCGTAAAGACCGTTTTGATGGAATCATACAGCGGATCGCCGTTGTATGACTCTCTGAGGAATACAGGCACCAACGCGGTATGCCAGTCGTTGACGTGGATGATGTCAGGTTTGAAGTTCTTCGCGATATACCTCACGGTCTCGAGAACCGCCTTCGAGAAGAAGGCGACTCTCTCCGCGTCGTCGTATTCACCGTATACCTGGTCGCGCTTGAAGTAGTACTCATTGTCAAGGAAGTAGTACTTGACACCTCCCCTCATAAGAGTGAAGAGGCCGCAGTACTGGCTCCTCCATCCGAGCTGGACATCATAGTTTGTCTCATACTTCATCTTGTTTCTGTACTCCTCTGGTATGGAGCTCAGAAGCGGAAGTATGACCCTGCAGTCGAACTCATCTGATTTGAGATGCGAAGGAAGAGCCCCCGCAACGTCTCCGAGGCCGCCTGTCTTTATGAAAGGTGAGGCCTCGAAAGCCGCGAAGAGAATGTTTTTTTTAGCCATTGTCTTCTCCGTGTTTCACTTAGATAGACTGATTCTTGCCGATGATGACCGGTTCTCTTTCTCCGCCGTAGATTTTGACGCCCGGATTGATAGTGACGTACTTGTCTGCGATCACGTTGTCAAGGACAGCGCCCTCGCCTATCGTGCCGTGCATCATTATCACGGAATTCCTGACCACGGCGCCTTTGGCTATGTGGCAGCTTCTGAAGATAACGCTGTTCTCTACCCTGCCCTCGATACGGCAGCCTGCAGAGATAACCGAGTTCCTGACGTCAGCATCCGGATAGTGGAATACCGGAGCTTCGTCCTGAGCCTTGGTGTAGATCAGTCTCTCAGGATTACAGAATACTTCGTTTCTGATGTCATAGTCCGTCATGGCCTGGTTGACTTTGAGGAACTCCCACGGATTCTTGATTTTTCCGAGGTAGCCCCTGAACTCGAAGGTTCCGATATCGATGGTCGAAATATTATCCTTGATGATCTCGATCATGTCCATGTACTCGAGCGATCTGTACCAGTCCATGAAGTCGATCATGTATTTTCTGTTGATGATGAACGTGTCCGCAAAGTAGTTGGACCATCCGAAGCTCTCAGTATTGATTCCGTTGACTTTGCCGTTCTCATCGATATCAAGGAAGTATCCGTGGAACTCCTCGCCCCTCGGCACCTTCTTGTAAACCATTGTTATAGGCTTGCCTGATTCAGCGTGAGCCTTGATGATCGGCTCATAGTCCATGTTGCAGACATCGCTGCTTCCCGACATGATTACAAAGTCTGCGTCATCTTTGATGAAAAAATTGCTGCACATCAGAAGGTCTCTCATGAGGAACCTGCTGCCTGACTTCTGCATGCCGTATATCGAGCCCGGCATGACGAAGAGTCCGCCCTTCTTGCGGGCGAGCGACCAAGGGTTGCCGACTCCAATGTGGTCTACAAGGGATCCTGAGTTTGTCGGAGCGATGACGCCCACAGTGGTAATGCCCGCGTTTGCCATGTTGGAAAGCTCGAAGTCAATGAGTCTGTATCTGCCTCCGTAAGGAAGAGAGGCCAGTGATCTGTTCTCCAGCAGCGCGCCGAATTCACTGCTTCCGTAGTTTGCGGAAATAAGTCCTATAGTCTTCATATCCATCTCCTCCTTTCCTATATCGACAGTTTGGTCTCGCCAAATACCTGGATGTCTCCTTCGGTATCGCCGATAACGGTATTATCCTCGACTACAGCGCCTTCGTTTATGATCGCCCTTGTGATACGGCAGTTGCGCCCTACCCAGGCGTTAGGCAGGATTATGGAATCCTCTATGATCGTGCCGTCCAGCACGACCGAGCCCGAACCGAGAATGGAATGCTTTATGCTTCCGTATACCGTGCATCCGTTGCATACGAGGGAGTTTCGGATATTGGCCTCGCGTCCCAGATACTGCGGAGGGAATACATTGGAGTTTGAGAATACCTTCATGTCTCCGGTGAACACGTCTATGTTCTCGACGTCATCCATCAGGTCCATCTGGCTGTCGTAGTAACTCTGAACGGTCCCGACGTCTCTCCAGTATCCCGCGAACCTGTAGACGGTAAGCTTTCTGCCCTCCGCGAGGAGCTTAGGTATGATGTCGTTTCCGAAGTCGTGCGAGGAATCCTTGTTTTCATGATCCTCAAGCAGTGCCTTGCGCAGGGTATCCCATTTGAAGATGTAGATGCCCATCGAAGCGAGGTTGCTGTCCGGTTCCTTCGGTTTCTCTGAGAACTTGACGATGTTACCTTCGTTGTCGGCCGTCATGATGCCGAAGCGGCTGGCTTCTTCCCACGGAACCTCGATGACGGATACCGTAAGGTCGGAATTATTAGCCACATGCTCTTCAAGCATCAGGTTGTAGTTCATCTTATAGATATGGTCGCCTGAAAGGATGAGAACGTTCTCAGGGCTGTACATGTCTATGAAGTCGATATTGTGATAGATCGCGTCAGCTGTGCCCTCATACCACTCTCCGCCGCTCTTTCCGGCGTATGGAGGAAGTATATGCACTCCGCCGTCCGGTACGTCCATGTCCCAGGACTCGCCCGTGCCGACATAGCGGTTGAGAACCAGCGGCTTGTACTGTACCAGGATTCCAACGGTATCTATACCTGAATTGACACAGTTGGAAAGACCGAAGTCTATTATGCGGTACTTGCCCCCGAACGACACGGCAGGTTTTGCTATGTTGTTCGTCAGGCTGTAGAGTCTGCTTCCCTGACCTCCGGCTAGGAGCATCGCCAGCATTTTTTTCTTTTTCATCCTTTATCAGCCTCCTGTTTTAAATGTGTTATATATTCCAGATATCTTTTGCGTATTCTGCGATCGTACGGTCGCTTGAGAAGAACGAGGAGTTAGCGATATTGGCAAGCGACATGCGCGCCCAGCGCTCCTTGTCCGCGTATATCTTATCCATCTCCTCCCAGGCCTTAACGTAAGAGTCAAAGTCTCCGAGGACGAAGTACTCATCGTTGCTTCTCAGCAGCGCGTCGTAAATGCCCCAGAAATCATAGTCGCTGCGCAGGAAAGTGCCGTCGACCAGCTGGCTGGTCATACGCTTGAGTCTAGGATCCGCATCGACACAGCCCTGTGCGGAATAACCGCCGTGCCTGTAGAAGTTGTCCGTCTCTTCCGATGAGTAGCCGAAGATGCAAATGTTGTCCATGCCCGCAAGCTGGCTGATCTCAACGTTGGCTCCGTCCATCGTTCCGAGAGTCACAGCTCCGTTCATCATGAACTTCATGTTGCCCGTTCCGCTGGCTTCCTTGCCCGCGGTAGAGATCTGCTCGCTTATGTCAGCCGCCGGGTAGATGAGCTGCGCGTTGGATACGCGGAAGTTTTCAATGAACACCACCTTGATACGCTTGCTTACCACAGGATCGGAATTGATCATGTCTGCCAGGCTGTTGATGAACTTGATGACTTCCTTGGCGAAAGCATAGCCCTGCGCGGCCTTTCCGGCGAATATGAACGTGTAGTTCTGGATAGGCAGATCCGGATTCTCCTTGAGTCTGTTGTAAAGGTCAAGGATCTTGAAGCCGTTGAGCAGCTGGCGCTTGTAAGCGTGGATACGTTTTACCTGCACATCGAATACGGAGTCAGGATCCACCTCGATCTCCATCTTCTCTTTGATGTACGCGGCAAGTCTCAGCTTGTTCTCTCTCTTGACAGCCATAAGGTCTTCAAGGAAAGCGCTGTCCATCGCGTATTCTTCCAGTTGCTTGATCTGATCGAAATCGACCTGCCAGTCGGTACCGATAGTCCTGTCTATAAGTGAGGCAAGTCCCGGATTCGACTGCATCATGAACCTTCTGTGACTGATGCCGTTTGTCTTGTTGTTGAACTTGTGCGGCTGAAGCCCGTAGAACTTCTTGAACACCGTCTTGGTAAGGATGTCGCTGTGAAGAGCCGATACTCCGTTTACGGAGTGGCTTCCGACAACGGACAGGTTTGCCATTTTTACCTCGTTGTCCCAAAGTGGCGATGTCCCGCGGCTCACTGAGTGCCAGTCATCTACTTCTGTAGGGAGACTTGCCTGCCAGCGCCTGTTGATCTCGTCGATTATCATGTAGATACGAGGCAGAAGCTGCTGGAAGTAAGGGATGCCCCATTTTTCAAGAGCTTCAGGCAGTACGGTGTGGTTAGTAAACGACATGGTCCTTCTGGTGATATCCCATGCTTCTACCCATTCGAGACCTTCTTCATCGATAAGCACTCTCATGAGTTCAGGGATGCACATGGTAGGATGCGTATCGTTGATGTGGATCTGTATCCTGTCAGGCAGCCTGTCCCATTCATCTGTTCCGTAACGCGACTTGTACTCGTTGATTATCATTCCGATACCTGCCGCTACCAGGAAGTACTCCTGTCTCAGACGGAGCTGTTTGCCTATTCCGTTTGTGTCATCCGGATAGAGTATGCTTGTGATAGCCTCTATCTCGCTGCGGTCCTTCATCGCCTTGCTGTAGTCGCCGGCGTTGAAAGCTTCCATGTCGATGGTATCGTGTACAGGCTGCGCGTCCCAGAGGTGGAGCGTGTTGATCGTCTGTCCGCCGAATCCGATGATAGGCACATCATAAGGCACCGCTCTGATGGTGGTGTAGTCGACGTGCTTGTATTCCATCTGTCCGTCTTTAAGCGATCTTTCTACCTTACCACCGAACCTGACCATTACGGAGTCATAAGGCTTTGCGTGCTCCCAGACGTAGCCTTCATCGAGCCATGCGTCAGGTAGTTCTATCTGGTATCCGCTCTCTATCTTCTGCTTGAAGAGTCCGAACTTATACCTCAGGCCCATGCCGTCGCCCTTGATGCCGAGCGCCGCCATCGAGTCGAGGAAGCAGGCTGCCAGTCTTCCGAGGCCGCCGTTTCCGAGGCCCGGATCAGGCTCTGTATCGAGCACCTTGTTGAGATCCTTTCCGTAGTCTGCAAAGGCTTCCTTTGCTTCGTCCAGGATGCCGAGGTTGAGGAGATAGTTCTCCATCAGCTTTCCGATAAGGAATTCCATCGAAAAGTAATATACCCTTTTGTCCTCTTTCTTCCTTTTCTGAGCAGACAGGATCTCTACAGCATTTGCCCTCTCATTTGCCTCGTTTTCCACGAGTCTTGCCAGCACGGCAAACTTGTCCCTGTCATCAGTCAGATGTTCAGGATCTCTTCTGAACATCGCATTTGCCAAACGTTTGTATTCTGTCTTGAAATCGTCTTTGTTTCTAATCATCTAGTCGTTATTTGCCTTTCTTTTTGATTTCTTTCCCGGGTCTCTTCCTGAATATCGCGCCGCCTACCACCGGCATCCTGACTCTTATCGAGTAAGGCATGCCATGAGCAGGTTTCTTCCTGGCACGTATCTGGCGGGTGTTGACCCTGCCGCTTCCGGCGTACTTCGCGTCGTCGGAATTGATTATCTCTTTATAATATCCCGGTTCAGGCACTCCGATATCAAACTCATCGAATGCCTTTACACCCATGTTGACCGCGCAGATCAGCAGCTCTCCTTCTTCTTTCTTTGAAGGAGCTTTGCCGCGTCTCAGATACGTGAGTACGTTCTGCTGCCTGTCGTCAGGGTCTATCCAGGTGAAGCCGTCCCAGCTGTTGTCTATCGACCACAGTGCAGGATGCTCCGTATATATGTGATTCAGATCCTTTATGAAGGTCTGGAATCTCTCGTGGTTCTCATAGCCGAGCAGGAACCATTCCAAAGGTTCATACTCGCGCCATTCAATGAACTGCGCTATCTCGTACCCCATGAAGTTGAGCTTCTTGCCCGGGTGAGTCATCTGATAGATCGCCAGAAGTCTGATTCCGGCGAACTGTCTCCATATGTCTCCCGGCATGCGGCCTATAAGGCTCTTTTTACCGTGCACCACTTCATCGTGCGAGAGCGGCAGTATGTAGTTTTCGCTGTAGGCATATGTCATGGAGAACGTCAGCTTATTATGGTTTTCTTCTCTCCATGGGAAGTCCGTCGACATATAATCAAGCGTATCATTCATCCAGCCCATGTTCCACTTGTAGTGGAAGCCCAGGCCGCCGTCCTTAGGAGGTTTGGTCACAAGCGGCCATGCCGAACTTTCTTCCGCGATAGTGACCGCCCCCTTAATGTTGTTCCCTATCATATAGTTGAACTCCTTAAGGAATTCTATCGCGTCCAGATCGCCTTCTTCGCCGTATTTGTTAAAGCGCATCTTCGACTTGTCGCTGATGCCGAAGTTCAGATAAAGCATGCTGGATACTCCGTCGACTCTGAGACCGTCGGCGTGATATTCCTCGAGCCAGTACATCGCGTTCGAAAGCAGGAAACTCCTTACCTGAGGTCTGCTGAAGTCGAACTTGTATGTGCCCCAGTCAGGATGGACGATGCTCTCGTAAAGCTTGTCTCCATTGAAGTCTCTCAGGCCCTGGTCATCCGGACAGAAATGTCCCGGTACCCAGTCCAGTATCACTCCTATGCCTGCCTTATGGAAAGTCTCGATGAGGTACTTGAGGTCATGCGCCGATCCGTATCTGGATGTAGGCGCGAAGAATCCCGTTACCTGGTATCCCCACGAGGCATCCAGAGGATGCTCCATTACAGGCAGAAACTCGACATGCGTATATCCCATGTCCTTAACATACGGAACAAGTATCTCAGCAAGCTCCCTGTATGTGTAGAAAATGTCTTCGCCTTCAGGTTTCTTCCATGAGCCCAGATGGCACTCGTAGATGTTCATAGGGGAAGAAAAGGTGTCTTTCTTTTCCCTGTCTTTCATCCACTTTGAGTCCTTCCACTCATAGAAGAGCTCGGTCACTATCGAGTCCGTTCCAGGCCTTTTCACGTTCATGAATGCGAACGGATCCGCCTTTGACAGGTGCTTCCCGCCTGCCGTCTCGATCTCATATTTGTAATGGTCGCCTGCTTTTGCGCCCGGCACGAAGCATGTCCAGACACCAGTGTCTCCGATGTGTTCCATCACGGCGGACGCGTCCCAGCCGTTGAAGTCGCCGGTCACTCTGACCGATCTTACGTCAGGCGCCCACAGCGTGAACTGCACTCCCCCGTCTTCGATATGCGCGCCAAAGGTGCGGTATGCGTGATAGAGCTTACCGGTGTTATAAAGATACAGCAGGTCTTCTGTGAGCTTTTCTCTTGTCTTGCTCATTGTCGCTCCTTTTCTGTCTAAATCTCTATATCGTAATCGATGGGTCTCGCTTCAGGATAGAATCCCGCTCTGTAGTCGGAAGCCGACAGCTTCTTGATCATAGTGATGGCCGCGAAGTACAGGATCACTACGAAAACAAGCAGCGGACCGGTCCCACTCTGTCCGAGGAACGCGAATGTATCGTATGTTCCGTGAATAGCCATCGGCACCAGAAGAGCGAGTATCGTGTACATCACTGACGCTCCGCTGTTGCCCATTATGCTGGCCTTTTTGGAATATGAGTAGATGGCACCCATGAATGCTCCGCAGAACGCGTGCAGCGGGATGGCCGTGAAAGCTCTGACTATGGCTGTCTGCATGCCGTACATTGCGACATACATGATATTCTCATAGATCGCGAAGCCGACAGCCGCGGTAAGTCCGTATACCACGCCGTCAAAGCGGTAATTGAACGCGCTGTTGTTCCAGGATGCCGTTCTCATGGCCAGAAACTTTACTGTCTCTTCCACCAAGGCCGCCATGAGGAACGATGTCTGCAGAGCGTACTCGACCGAGCCCTGAGGATAAGCCGGCAGGAACTGGCTTTCGAGCTGTTCGAGATAGCCGGCGGCTATGCACGAGATGATGCCAAACAACACCAGCTTTATAAGCAGCGCAGCCGGTTCTTTCTCTACTCTGTCCTTTCTGTATACGTAAAGTATCAGCAGCAGGCCCGGCACTATCGCCAAAGCCATCAGATTGGAACTCATATACATTGCAGTCCCCCCCTTTTAGAATTTGTCTCTGTTGTTTTTATAAAGTACGAGTATGTACCAGATGCTGAACGCAAACAGTACTCCTCCCAGTACTCTTGTCAATATCTCCATGGTCCTCCGCCTTTCTGTGTCAGTAGATCTCTCTGATTCCGCCGCCTACAAACTGGTCGTACAGGGCTTCAAGATTGGCGATCTTCTCACGTATCTCAACACCGATGTCCGTATCTCTTATCCTGAGTCTTACAGGTGCGGTATGGACCAGATGCATCACAGGTCTGTGGAACGTCTGTGTACCGTCCTCGCGCAGAGGCTCGTAAGCCTGATGCTCCGCCAGATACATGTGCTTCGAAGTCATGATGGCTGTGTAGCCGGCAATGCCCGTTGTCTTGTGGTATGCCTTCGAAATGCCTCCGTCAATGATGAATATCTTGCCGTTGGCCTTGATAGGCGTTTCTCCCTTAACAAGTTTGACCGGGACGTGTCCGTTAAGGATGCGTCCTATCTCCGGATCGAGCCCAAAGTCCTTGAGGATCTTGTTCGCTATCTCTTCCTTATCGATCAGTTTGTAATAAGGCACCTTATTCTCTTTATGAGTTGCCTTGTCTTCGATGAAGTACCTCTCGAAAGTCGTCATCTTGTCCTTTCCAAAGAGAGGTGAATCCTCTGAAAGCCACAGATACCACATGATCGACGCGGCTTCAGCAGATGTTTTGCCCTCCGGCTGTTTGCCGCGGGCATCTCTGATCATCTGATCGAGCTTACGCATGTAAGCTGCGCCTTTATATTTCTTTCCGTCTATCTCAACGTTCTTGAAGTTGCCCCTCTCGTTGAAGATCATGCAGCCGTGGTAAAGGAGGTTGTTGTTCATGACCCTAAAGAGAGCGCCGTGCGTGAACATGTAGTTGATGTGTCTCTGAAGCTTATCCGAATTGATGATCGAGGACTCGAGGGCTACCATGACCTCTTCTTCCTCTTCTGTAAGTGTGTACGGATCTTTCGGATCGACAGTCGGAAGGTTCATGTCCCTCATCGGATACTCGACACCGTCCACCATGACAGTTCCCTTCTCGAAGTCTACGGTCTCAAGGAGATTTCTGTGTTCGAGATGGTATTCTGGATGTTTCTGGATTTCCTGACCCTCTATCTTGAACTGGATGATCGATATCATCTTGTGCATCTTTGCGGCCAGTTCTGGCGGAATAGGGTCATATTTATTTGTTTCAAGGACGTTAGGCTTGAAGTATTCACAAGGGTCGTCTTTATAGATATGGGCAGCCAGTGATGCCAGCGGACGCAGGTTGAACCCGTATCCTACCTCAAGCATGTCGAAGTTGTTATAGCGTACGTTGATCCTGATCATTGTGGCGATGCAGGCTCTGTTGCCGCATGCCGCGCCCATCCACAGGATGTCGTGATTGCCCCACTGAATGTCTACGCCCCTGTTTGCCATGAGATAATCCAGAACGACATGGGATTTAGGGCCTCTGTCGAATACGTCTCCGATTATGTGGAGCCTGTCTACTACCATGTTGGCTATGGTCTCTGTGAGGTCAATGATGAACTCTCTGGCCGCATCGTACTCGATGATGGTGTCTATGATCTCATCATAGTACCTGTGTCTGTCCGGAACATCATCCGCGAAAAGGAGTTCGTCCATGACGTAAGATGACAGTTCTGGCAGGCGTTTTTTCACCTTCGATCTTGTGTACTTGTTGGATACCACGCGGCATATAGCGATGAGCCTTCTGATAGATACCTTGCACCAGGCGTCAAAGTCGCTCTCACTCTTCTCTCTCCTTGCCATCTCGGCTTCCGGATTGTAGATCAGAGACGCGAGATCGTCGCACTCGCTCTCGGTCAGGATGTTTCCGAATACCTCGTCTATCCTCATGCGGATCATTCCGGATCCGCTCCTGACGAAGTAGTGGAAAGCGTCGTACTCGCCATGTATGTCACTCAGGAAGAACTCCGTGGCCTTCGGGAGCGCCAGTATGGCTCTGAGGTTGATGATCTCTGTCCTTACCCTTCTGCGGTTCGGATACTTTTCCGCCAGCAGCTTAAGATAGTTGATATCAGGCATATCGTCCTCCTTCACTGATCAGTCGTCGATCTTCATGATATCGGCTCCGAGCGACTTGAACTTTCCTACAAGATTCTCGTAGCCTCTTTCTATGTGGTATATCTCGCTTATCTCAGTAGTACCCTTGGCGGCAAGACCTGCAAGCACCATGGCGGCGCCGGCCCTGAGGTCGGTCGCTCTTACCTTGGCTCCCTTGAGGGTCTTTCCTCCCGGCACTAAGGCTTCTCTGTTTTCTATCAAAATGTCCGCGCCCATTCTGTTGAGCTCAACGACATGCATGAACCTGTTCTCGAACACCGTCTCCCTTACGACGCTGCTTCCGTTGACAGTCGACAGGAACGCCATGAAAGGCGACTGTATGTCGGTCGGGAAGCCCGGATAAGGAAGTGTCTTTATGTCGGTCGAGTTCAGTTCTCTGTCTCTTGCGTCGACGTAGATGCCCTCAGCAGTGACTTCGACATTAACGTTGCATTCCTTGAGCTTGGCCATGATAGGTCTCACGTGGCCAGGCAGAGCATTTCTGATAAGAATGTCTCCGTGTGTGATCGCGGCGGCCAGCATGAATGTGCCGGTCTCTATCCTGTCAGGGATAGCTTCATGGATGCAGCCTGAAAGCTTATCCACTCCCTCTATCCTGATCATGTCGGTGCCGGCGTACTTGATCCTCGCTCCCATCTTGTTGAGCTGGTTTGCGAGATCGATTATCTCAGGCTCCTTGGCAGCATTCTCAATGATAGTCGTTCCCTTTGCCAAGGTCGCGGCCATGAGTATGTTTTCTGTAGCGCCTACGCTGGGGAAGTCAAGATAGATGACGTCACCCACCAGGCCGTCAGGCCCCGCTGTGACTGTTACCATCTCGTTCACCTCATCCTCCACGACTTCCGCGCCAAGCGCCCTGAAGCCCTTCAGATGAAGGTCTATAGGTCTTTTGCCTATGGTGCACCCGCCCGGCATCGGCATGATGATCTTTCCATGCCTTGCCAGCATCGGTCCCATAGTAAAAAGAGATGCTCTCATTTCCTGAACCATGTCTCTGTCGCCTTCGCAAGAAACGATTTCAGGCGTGGAGATCCTTATGACGCCTTCATCCGCGTCATCGATCTTCGCGCCGTACTTGAGGAGCATCTTCTTCATAACGCTGACATCTGCGAGATCGGGGACGTCCTCGATCACGCAGGTGTCTGTTGTCAGTAATGTCGCGGCAAGGAGAGGCAGCACCGAATTCTTGGCGCCGCTTATCCATACCTCTCCGTGGAGAGGGCCGCTGTTATTTACAAGGATCTTCGCCATTAACGGCCTCCTAAGTTTTAGTTTTTATGCAGCTTTTTTTGCTGCGGCCTTTGCCGCTTTCTTTTCTGCTGCTTTAGCCTTTTTAGCCATCAGTCTGGCGGCCTTCGCGGCTGCCTTTCTGGCTGCTTTCGCTGCTTTCTTTTTTGCCTTTTTAGCTGCTTTCTTCGCAGCCCTGTTGGCCTTTCTCGCAGCACTGGCAGTGGCCTTTTCTGCCTTTACTCTGGCTCTCTTTGCAGCCTTTACATCAGCGATCTCAACCTTCTTTGCGAGGGCTGCTTTCTTGAGAGCTTCTTTTTTGAATGCCTTCTCCGCCTTTTCAGCCAGTTTTTTGGCCTCCTGTTCTTTCTTCAGGATAGCGGCGGCTGCGGCTGCAGCTTTCTTCTCGGCAGCCTTTTTGGCTTCTTTCTCTTTCTTCACAAGAACCGCAGCTGCCGCGGCAGCTACCTTTGCGGCTTTAGCGGCTTTTTTCTTCTCGACCTTGGCAGCTTTTTTTGCCTTCTTGTCTTCAGCCTTCTTCAAAGCCTTGGCGGCTGCAGCTGCCTTAGCGGCTTCTGCCGCGTCTTTCTTTGCGTACTTCTTTGCCGCCTTGTCTGCTTTTCTGCGGACTTTTTTCTCTTTCTTTGACTGCTTGTTGAGCTGCTTTATGGTCTTCTTGGAAAGCTTGATTTCCTTCTTTGCCCTTCTGCGCTCTCTTCCTGCAGACACGGCTGAGAATACGCTGCTGCCGGTAAGTATTCTGAGCAGCGTCTTCAGGATCCCGAATGCGGCAAGCCCGACTCCCACAGCGGATACCGCCTTGACGGCGCCGGATGTATCGGCTACTACAGAATTGACAGCTCCCATGGCATTATCGCTGAGCCTGTCGAATCTGCCCTTTACGTCGTCGACTGCGTCATTGCCCTTGCCTACAAGGACCTTTGTCTTCTTGAGCAGTTCTATTGCATGGACCGCCATGATAGCCAGCACCACTACGAACGCTACCAGTACGGCTACAAGGCAGAATGCGATTATCTGATTGATAGTCATTTTGTTTCTCCTTATTCCCTACTTGATGACCTTGTCGAGTATCTTGCCGGCAGTCTGCGCTCCCATCGCAGCGATGCCCGTGACCTTCGAAGCTCCTTCCTTGACCTTCTCGGATGCATTGTGCACTTTCTCCGCTGCGCCGGCCGCCGCGTTGGTGCCGCCGTCGATGATGGCATTGGTCTTCTTGATGGTGTCTGTGACGTTTGCGACCAGTACGATCAGAAATACGACCAGTACGATCAAAGCGATCAGAAGCACTCCGATCAATACGCCCTTGATGCTTACTGTTACCATTTGATTTCTCCTTTGCTTCACAGCTTCGCGGACAGTCTGTTAAAAGCCCGCAATTATTGATAATATTATATAATCTGAGGCCCTTCTATTCAAGCAAAGCAAGGCCATTAAGTGAATAATAAACAAGAAAAAAGAGGCTTTTCAGGCCTCTCTCCCGTAGTATCTGAGTATCTCAGCCGTATAGCCGCCGTCAGCAGTATGGACCGATATCTCAGGCAGCATGCGAAGCTCCGGGCCGGCTCCTTTTATACCGTGTATCAAGACCATGTTAGCAGCCTTCCCGGCATGAGGTACTACCGGCTGCATCTCTTTCGGCTCTATGCCGGCTGCTCTCATTTCACTGATGATGTCCGCCAGTCTGTCAGGTCTGTGGACCATGTACAGACTGCCGCCCTCCTTCAGCATCGCCGCAGACACTCTGGCAAAATCCGTGATGTCTGCCGTGGTCTCATGTCTGGCAATGTAACGCTCATCAGGATCAGCCGCGCCGGGCTCATCCGGAGTTCTCCTGAAGTACGGAGGGTTTGTGAGCACAGCATCGAACTCAGCTACCGCGTCTATGTCATTGATGTCGCAGCAGATGAAGTCTATGTCATCCGTCAGGCCGTTCATTTCGCAGGCTCTCTGTGCCCTTTCTACCGCTGCCGGGCTGATGTCGTAACCCGTCAGCCTTGCACCGCCCAGCTTGTGGTGAATGATAAAGGCTATCACACCGCTCCCTGTGCCCAAATCCGCTATGCGAAGATACTTTGCCGACTTTTTCTGAAGGCCTTTCGCGCCTGTCTCGCCCGCGGCGAAAGCTGCCAGCAGCACGGCATCCACTCCGTAACCTGACCCCCTGGTCTGTATCACTCTGATGCCGCCAAAACCGGTATCATCTACACGCTCCATCAGAACTCCTTCATAAGTTCTTCAAGTTCGCGGATCTCCTCCGCGTCCACATCATCGAACATGACCTCAAGAGGTACCTCGTCGCTGCGGTCCTTGCCCTTGCCTATGCGCTTGATCTCATCCTTGGTATACGAGCGGATCTCCTGAGCAAAGACTTCCTCGCCTGTCTCAGGATCCCTGTCAATGGCGCGTGTGTTGATCTTGCCGTTGAAGTAGTCGACATTGACTACCTTGGCGAGGCCCTCAGGCGTCTCGACTCTCTCGTTGTCCTTTGGCATGCCCTTGCGGAGTTCCTTGTAAGTCTTGTCCTCAAAGTTGAGGCAGCACATGAGCCTTCCGCAGGTGCCGGATATCTTGGTCGGATTGAGCGAGAGGTTCTGCTGCTTTGCCATCTTGATCGAGACCGGATGGAAGTCCGAGAGCCACTTGCTGCAGCAAAGCGGTCTTCCGCATATGCCTATGCCGCCCAGCATCCTGGCTTCATCCCTGACGCCTATCTGTCTCAGTTCTATCCTGTTCTTGAAGTGACCAGCAAGGTCCTTCGCGAGTTCTCTGAAATCCACTCTTCCGTCTGCCGAGAAATAGAAGACTATCTTAGAGCCGTCTATCATATACTCAACATCGATGAGCTTCATGTCAAGGCCGTGCTTCTCTATCTTTTCTGCGCACACCTTGAGCGCGTCCTCTCTCTTTCCGAGGTTTTCCTTATACTTTTTCAGATCCTCTGCAGTCGCTAAGCGCTCAACAGGCTTGAGTTCCGCGACGAGATCGGATTCATCGATCTCCCTGTTAGGGATGAGGATGTGCCCCAGCTCCATGCCTCTTGCGGTCTCTACTATGACCATGTCTCCTGCTTCAAATGTCTGTCCCTGAGGATCAAAATAATATGTTTTGCCGGTCTTGGCGAAACCGACTCCGACTATTTCAACCATTATGTTTATCTCCTTGTATTCGAATCATTCAGCTCAAGATACAGCCTCTTGAGCGCTCTCGATCTGTCCATACCCTGTTCCATATCCGCGCGTGCTTTCTCGCAAAGCTCAAGCCTTACTGCCATGAACGCCGGATCTTCACCGGCTGTCATGCGGTCTCTTGAGATGTCTTCCGCAAGCTGTATAAGCATCAGCGCGTCGGTCCGTGTTTTCACGCTTTTTTCCAGAGCGTCCCTGAATTCATGGAATGCTCTGCCCCCGTAGAGCATCCGCGCGGTTTCCCTGAGAACTTCCGCTTTTGCGCTCTCCTCTTCTTCCTCGAGATCATCCTGTACTCTGACAGAGCTGCAGCGCGATCTCACCGTGCTGAGCAGATGATCCGGGTTAGACGAGCCAAGCAGAAGTATGACGTTGCCGCGAGGTTCCTCAAGTGTCTTGAGCAGCTTGTTCTGCACGGTCTCGCTCAGGCTGTCGGCGTCATCGATCACACCGATAAGGAACCTGCCGTAAGCGCCCATGTCGAGTCTCTCGGCAAAGGTGTTCGCGTCCTCAGTCCTGTAGCCTGTCTTGCCGCTCATCTGCATGCGGACTATGTCCATCGAAGAACCTGCAGCGACCTGCCTGCAGGCAGCGCAGCGGCCGCATGGCCTTGCGCTCACATCGGGATCGAGGCATTCAAGACCCATCGCCAGATCTTTTATGAAAGCATCCCTTGCCGCGCCTGCTCTTCCCTCGACTATGTACGCGTGGGCCGAGCTTGCTCCTCCCGTTATATTCTCGATGATAGCGTTTACAGTCCTCTTGCTTTGCACAGCTCCTCCAGGAAGCGATATATCTCGTCTTTTATCTCGTCCACCGTACCGGTCGCGTCTATCCTCTTGAACCTTTCAGGCTCCGCCTTGGCTATGGAAGCATAGCCCTCGCGGACTCTAGTGTGGAATGCTGTCGACTCCTGTTCAAGTCTGTCCGGATCTTTGTCATGTGTGGCTCTTGCCCTGCCTGTCTCCGGATCTATGTCGAGCCATATCGTCAGGTCCGGCTTCAGCCCTCCGGTCGCGTGATGGTTGACTTCGGCTACCATATCTCCGAGTTCCCTGCCGAAAGCCTGGTAGGCGATCGAAGAATCCACGAATCTGTCGCAGATCACTATCTCGCCGCGCTCAAGCGCAGGCTCAACTACCTCTCTGACATGCTGGGCCCTCGCGGCGGCATAGATGAGCATTTCGGTCACCGCGTGCATCTCTTTGTTCTCCGCGTCGAGCAGGATAGCCCTGAGTTTCTCGCTTATGCGCGTTCCGCCCGGCTCCCTTGTATGCGTAACGGTCAGCCCTCTGCGGGCAAAGAACTCTTCTGTATTTCTGATCTGTGTCGACTTGCCGGCTCCGTCTCCGCCTTCAAGCGTTATGAAAAGGCCTCTCATTTGCGCCTCTCTTTCCTGTTCTTTCTGCGGTTCTCGTCACTGCGCTTTTTGGCTTTGCGTTCCTCCGTCCTGGCCTTTGCTTCCTTGCCTGTTTCGATCCTGTCTCTGGCAAGTCTGGCCTTTTCGACATTGTTTCTTTCGCGAATAAAAGCGATCATCCTGTTGTAGATGTAAAGCGAGAACGCGATCACCGGCGCCGCGATCAGTATTATCAGCAGTATTTTGAAAATGATCGTTGTCATGTGTTTTCTCTCCGTATGCCGCCGACCGGATCGTGCGGTTTTCTAACTGATTAATTTTATTAGAAACAGCGTTATTCTTCAAGATTAAGTGTATAATAATCACATTATGGAACAGAAACAGATGTCAACTAAATATCTGCTGAAGCGTTTCTATCCGTACTTCAAGCCGTATCTGCACATACTTTTGTTCGACCTGTTCTGCGCGTCGCTCACAAGTGTGTGCGATCTTGTGCTTCCTCTGATAGTGAGGTTCATCACCAATACCATCACGACCTCGCCTTCCGACCTGACCGTAAATCTCATCGTACGCCTGACCCTGCTTTACATAGCGCTCAGGATAATCGACGTGTCGGCTAACTACTACATGCAGAACCGCGGCCACATAATGGGCGCCCGCATCGAAAAGGACATGCGAAAGGATCTCTTCGGGAAGTTCCAGGAGCTCTCTTACGGCTATTACAGCAGCAACAAGACCGGTCAGCTGATATCCCGCATAACCACCGATCTCTTCGACATAACCGAGTTTGCTCACCACTGCCCTGAGGAATACTTCATAGCGGCAGTAAAGATAGTCTTTTCATTCGCCGTCCTTATACGGGTCAACGTGCCTCTGACACTGCTGCTCTTCGCGCTCATACCGCTCATGCTGCTATGCGCTATGAGATTCAGGGTGCGCATGCGCAACGCTTTCAAGTGGCAGAGATCCGAACTCGGCGAGATCAACTCGCACGTAGAGGACAGTCTGCTTGGCATACGCGTATCCAAGTCCTTTGCCAATGAAGACGTGGAAGAAGCCAGGTTTGAGGAAGGAAATGAGAGATTCCTCAGCACAAAGAAATACGCTTACAGGAACATGGCCGGATTCAGAGGGGTCACCCGACTCTTTGACGGCCTGATGTACATCTCCATCGTATTCTTCGGATCGCTGGCGCTCATAAAAGGCAAGATCACAGCAGGTGACTTCATAGCCTACCTGATGTATGTGGCGGTGCTTCTTGAATCCGTGCGCCGCGTGGTGGAATTCACTGAACAGTTCCAGCGCGGAATAACCGGCATCGAGAGGTTCATCGAGATCATGGATACCGAGATAGAAATAGAGGATTCGCCTGACGCGATCGATATGCCTGATGAAGTGCGCGGAGATATCGAGTTCGATAATGTTTCATTCTCTTACTCCGAGGCCGGCGGCCCTGAAGACGGCGCCGAGGAGCCGGGAGAGACTTTAGTACTGAACGGACTGTCCCTTAAGATAAACAGCGGCGAGAATGTCGCCATAGTAGGCCCAAGCGGCGCGGGAAAGACCACCTTCTGTAATCTGATACCGCGCTTCTATGATGTTAGCGGCGGAGCCATCCTTGTTGACGGCAGGGACATACGCAGCTACAAAGTGCGCTCCCTGCGCACAAAGATAGGCATGATGCAGCAGGATGTGTATCTTTTCTCGGATACCGTCGCGGGCAACATCGAATACGGAAAACCGGGAGCGAGCCGCGAGGAAATAATAGAGGCGGCAAAGCTTGCCGGAGCCCATGAATTCATATGCGAGCTGCCTGACGGCTACGACACCTATGTGGGCGAGCGTGGGGCGAGGCTGTCCGGAGGTCAGAAACAGAGGATCAGCATCGCCAGGGTCTTCCTCAAGAACCCGCCTATACTTATACTCGATGAAGCCACCTCTTCTCTAGACAACGAGAGCGAGCGCTACATACAGGAGTCCCTCTCCGAGCTGGCCAAGGGACGTACCACCATCACGATAGCCCACAGGCTTTCTACGGTAAAGAACGCCGGCAGGATAATAGTGCTGACCGAGGGCGGCATCGCTGAAGAAGGCACGCACGATGAGCTTCTTGAAAAAGGCGGCATATACGCCGACCTGTACAATCTGACGATATAGACGACATAAAAGAGCCCGGAACTATTGAACTAGTCAACAGAAAGTAGACAGTTTAAAAAAGCTATACAAAGCCCATTTCAGTCTTGTACTGGACTGGGCTTTTGTAGTTCAGCGCATATGCCGGTCGTTCATTGTTGTAGTATTTAATGTACTCGCTGATCATTTC
>JAFWNE010000013.1:0-47967 GCA_017510505.1 Mogibacterium sp.
ATAGCCGGAGCATATACATCCAGATCTTTATGTGCGGCAGGATCACCTGTGAATACGAGCACTTCGTTGGCTGTCATGTCTGTTGCTCTGCTTTCTGCTGCATAAACGTATCCGGAAAGGCTTGGCGGCAGTTCTTCTGTTGTCGAAGAAAACCATGCAAGGCTTCCGAATACCAGTACAAACGCTGCTGCTACTGCTATGATTCTCGCAGCCATGGATCCGCTGCGGCTCTTCTTGGAAGACTTCTTAGCTGTGACTTCTGTTCTTGCTGTCTTATCCAGATCGTAGACATCGGTACAGGCTTCGATCCGCTGCCATATGTCATCCTTCTGCTGATTGTCAGGTATGAGCGAATCCAGAGCTTCTGTAATTATCTTGTTCTCGTCCATATCTTTACCTCCGTGTAAGTTTGCTGAGAGCTCTTTTGGCAGATGCTATCTGCGATCTGACCTTGCTCTCGCTGAGCTTCAGCATATCTGCTGTCTCGTTCACCGTGTAGCCCTCATAGTAGTGCAGCAGGATTATCTCTCTCTGATCCTCGGGAAGGTTCATGATGATATCCAGTGCTTCAGCCCTGAAATCGCTGCCGGGCGGATCCGTGCTGACACTGTCCGCGGTCTCATCCATTCCTTCCTCTACAAGATCCACGCTCTTTCTCCAGTAGCTTTTGAGTATGTCCTTGCACCGGTTTCTTGTGGTCACGATGAACCATGCTTTTTCGTGCTCGGGTGTATCAAATTGTATTCCTTTCTCGATCAGTGTCAGGAATACGCTCTGCACGATGTCCTCGGCGTCCTGGGTGTTCTTCATGAAAACCATCGCCGTTCTGTACACCCTGTCGACCTGACGGTCGTATATTTCCTTGATCTTTTCTCTGTTCTGCAAAGCTGTCTGCTCCTCTGTATATATGATACGGACCCGGGATCCGTTTGTTTTAACGCTTACATATAGGATACGATTCCGGCTTTCCAAAAATCTCATCATGTGAGAAAAATTATTATATTTATTTCTCTGAGAATAGCAAATTCATCCACCTGATCTGCCATATAAAAAATGAAATCCTGTGCTGCAAAACTGAAAGGGCTTAGTAAAAGATAAACGAACTTTGAAGAAGATCAAAGGTGCGATTATAAGAAAAGCCGTAAGGCTGGATAAAGCAAAATAGAAGATAACGCATGCCAAAAGGCAATTACATGAGCAGAAGCAATGCAGCTTCTGCTTATTTATTTGGAAGGAGGAAATTCATATGCCCTATTATACAGAGAAGCAAATTGATCAGGCGCGATCCATAGATCTCCTGACATATTTACAGAGCTTTGAGCCTACAGAACTTGTTCATGTCAGAGGAAACACCTACTGCACCAGAGAGCATGACAGCCTGAAGATATCCAATGGTAAATGGATGTGGTGGAGCAGGGGTTTTGGAGGCAATTCTGCCCTGGACTATCTTATAAAAGTCAAAGGCATGCAGTTTATGGATGCCATGAAGATTCTTACCAAAGAAGGCACGGATCTTCATGATACTGACGCAAAAATAAGCAGAAAACCTGATTGTGATGTGAAAAGGAAGTTGCTTCTGCCAGATAAGTCTGAGACTAACTTTGAAGTTATCAGATATCTTACAAGTCGCGGAATAGATAGTGACGTCATCAAGGCTTGCATTGATGAAGGACTACTGTACGAATCGCTGCCATATCACAACTGCATATTTGTAGGATTTGATGAGACGGGTAATGCAGCATATGCATTCTATCGAGCAACAACAGGAGAACGATTGATGGGCGAAGCTGCAGGATCTGATAAGAGATATTCATTCAGAATCGATCGTGCTGGCAGCACACTTCATGTATTTGAGAGTGCCATAGATCTGCTCTCATACGCGACAATAATGAAGATGAGAACAGGCGAATGGAGAGCAGAACCTATGCTGTCGCTAGGAGGCGTCTATGCGCCAAGCACGAATAACAAGCAAACGAAACTGCCAATTGCGCTTCAAAATATGACGCATAATCAAACGCAAATAAATACGATTGCTCTGCACCTGGATAATGACTATGCCGGCAGGAGTGCAACAAGATCCATATCGGAGCAACTTGGAAACAAGTATATAGTACGGGATGAACCTCCAGCATATGGCAAAGATTGTAATGATTATCTTCAGCAGTTACAAAGACAGAAACGCAAAAGACAAATGGAACGATAACAACCTCAGAGAACGACTGCTTGTGTTAATATAAAAGCAGTCGAGATATATTTAAGAAGATATGCTAAAAGTTCTGCTTTGTGAGGGAAATCGTTATGGAAATAGAATGGATAGATGGATTTGAAATCAAGGCGGTTGCCAAAAGCGGTGAGATCGTAATATCTGCAAACAGAGAAGGTTTACTCTCGCTGGCAAAGCATCTGACGGCGCTTGCAGATGGAGCTTCGGGGGATCATATTCATTATGATGAGCATAATTCTCTCGAAGAAGGCTCGGCAGAATTGATTATTGAAAAAGGTCTTCCGGAAGATGATGATCCTGATGAGGATATTCATGATCCGTGTCTGCGCTTTCAGAGGTGACAAAGTTCAATGAGTTTCAGAGATTTCAATGACGAAGGACCGGGAACATTCGAGTGAAGAAAATAGTTAAGATACGTACAGGTGGGCAAACAGGCGTTGACCGGGCGGCGATGGATTTTGCCAGGGAACATGAGATTCCTCTATGCGGATGGTGCCCCAAGAATGGATGGGCAGAGGACTATACAGTTGCTCCCGGACTCCTTAAGGACTATCCGGAGCTAACGGAGACACCTTCAGAAGGAACAGAACAACGGACAAAATGGAATATGCGTGACTGTGATGCAATCCTCACTATCCTGCCTGAAGGCGCATATGTGTCTCCCGGGACTGACATAGGATTGCAGGAAGGCGAAGTACTAGGCAAGCCAATGTGTACTGTTATAGGTATGAATGATGTACCAGCTGCCATCAGTTGGATACGAACTCTGCCTGAAGAAACAGAATTGTGCATCGGAGGTCCCCGTGCCAGCGAGTGGCCGGAGGCATATGAAGTTGCAAGATGTGTGCTTGAATCATTAAGCAAGGAACTCTGCTAAATGGAAAGGAAGAACAGTACAAAACTATATAACATACTGCTGCCACTATGGTTTATCATATTCATCCCGTCATGGCTGTGGCTGCTGCTGATCCCTGCTAACTATCTGATCGACAGGATCGTTCTGAAGTGGAGCCTGGGAGATTTGGAGGACAAGGGGCTTGCAATCACCGAAGACATCGGAAAAGCGCTGGCGGATGTAAGAGCGCTGATAGAAAAACAGACTGTTGTTGCATGATTGTGGCAAATCTGTGACAGGATCACGCAGGAAGAAGCCTTTTGCTTTCTGTTTAATGGGACTATAAAGAAACCAGTTAACAGAAAGGCGGTAAATACAATGAAGAAATTAAGAATCGCTGCGATCCTGATGATCGCTGTCATGGCGATGTTCGCGTTTGCAGGATGCGGCACGGGCGAGGCGGATCCGGATGAGGACGAATCCGCAGCCAGGACGGACTTCAGTGCTCTCGCAAATTTCACAGCCAGTACACTTGATGGGAAAAAGTTCACACAGGATGATCTGGCGAAAGCGGATCTGACGATCATCAACGTGTGGTCGACAACATGTGAGCCGTGTACAGAGGAACTGCCGCAGCTGGCGGCATTCGGGAAATCGCTTCCGGATAATGTAAAACTGATCACCTACTGTTTGGATGGGCTTGAGGACTTGAGTGAAGATGATATGAAATTTGTCAGCAGTTTTCTGGAAACGGCAGACTTCGATGGCGTTACACTGATGCGCGGAGACGGAGATCTGGAGACTTTCACCAAGGAGATCCAGTATACCCCGACTACGATCTTTGTAGACAGCAGCGGCAATCAGGCCTGCGAGGCCATCATCGGGGCGGAAGATGATATCAAGACGGTTTATACGGAGCATATCAACAAGGCTCTGGAAGCGATGGGAAAGGAGCCAATCTCATGACCGGACGAGACAGAAAACTGACCCGGCTTTTGAGAATTGCGGCATTCAGCATCGGTATGATATTTGTTCTTCTCGGGGTGCTCCGGGGAGAACATCTTGAGGTATTTGCAAAGGCGGTGAGAATATGTCTGGAATGCATCGGGATAGGGTAGAGACCAAAGACAGACCCGGGCTGCATGAAAGGTTCCGTCTGCTGATCCAGCTGGCATCTGCAGCACTTGTGAACGGCTATGCAGCGGGCTTTGCGGGATGTAAGATCTTCACGGGAACGAGCAAGATGGTCTGCCTTCCGGTGCTGAACTGTTACTCCTGCCCCGGAGCGCTTGGTGCCTGCCCGATCGGCTCCCTGCAGGCAGTCGAGGGCGGGGCAAAACATAATATATCCTTTTATGTCCTCGGCACTTTGATGCTGTTTGGTGTATTATTCGGAAGGCTCATCTGCGGATTTCTGTGCCCCTTCGGACTGGTGCAGGATCTGCTTGGCAGGATTCCGGCAAGAAAGCTGCATGTGCCCGAAAAGATCGATAAGCCTCTCAGATACCTGAAATATGTGATCCTTGCAGTATTGGTGATCCTGCTCCCGATGCTTGCGGTAAACCAGTTCGGCATAGCGCCTCCCTATTTCTGCAAGTACATCTGCCCGGCAGGAACGCTGGAGGGAGGAATTCCGCACCTTCTGATGAACGAAAGTCTGCGCAAAACGGCCGGAGCTTTGTGGAACTGGAAGCTGGGTATCCTGATTCTGGTGATCCTTGGATCTGTGTTTGTCCCAAGGTTCTTCTGCAGATACCTGTGCCCGCTCGGTGCCTTCTATTCGTTGTTCAACCGGTTCAGTCTGTTTCGGATGGATCTGGACAAATCAAAATGTGTAGACTGCAAAAGTTGTGAGAATGTATGTCCGATGGCGGTGAAGGTAACGGAGCATATCAACAGCCCGGAATGCATCCGCTGCGGGAAATGCAAAGCGGTCTGCCCTGTGGATGCGATCAGCAGCAGATTTGAAACGGATATGCTCACAAGAAATGTGGCAGTAAAGAAGGTGGATTGATGGCTTTCATATATTATGCAGATGACGAACAGGAAATAAGGGATGTAGTTTCATCTTTTCTTATAAGTGAGGGGCATGAGGTCACGACCTTTGAAAACGGCGACCTTCTCTTTAAGGCGTTTCAGGAAAAAGAATGCGATCTTGTTATCCTTGATATTATGATGCCGGGAACGGACGGAATCGGGATTCTGCAAAAGATCAGAGGTATTTCAAAGGTGCCTGTGATCCTGCTTACAGCGAAGGACACAGATGCCGACTACTACAACGGCCTGGCTCTGGGTAGTGATGATTACCTGACAAAGCCATTCAAGCCGATCATGCTGTCCGCTAAAATTAACGCTCTTATGCGCCGCATACGCTTTGAAAATGAGGACAGATCCACAGATAAGAAAACAGATCTCATTTGCGGCAATGTACGCTATTCCTATGTGAAACATGAACTGGCGGTAAATGACAGGCCGCTTTCCCTCACACCAACAGAACTGAAATTCCTCATCTATATGATGGAACACTTTGAAGAAGCGGTCAGCAAGGAGGTCGTGCTTGAGACGATCTGGGATATCAATCATGATATCGAGTCGCGTGTTGCGGATGAAACGAATCGCAGGCTGCGGCGGAAAATGACCGCAGCAGGAGCGGATATTTATGTGCAGACAGTATGGGGATATGGCTTTAAGCTGACAAAACGTGGTGAACGTTGATGAAAAGTGCCGGAAAAAACGAAACTCTTACTAACAGAAAAGCAGTCATGCTCATGATGACAGCAATGGTTGCTGTCATGATGATCCTTCTGGCTGTTTTCTGGCTGTCCGAAAGTCAGGAGATCAGGATCCGCGCCGAAAAATCTATCCGTCAGACAATGGTGAATGTAGCATATGAGGATCGTACGCTTCCCCCGGCATATGAATTTTATACAGAAGAGCTGGCAGAGGGGATCCTGAACGAAGCCGAAACAGATCTGCTGAATCACTACAATGAGAACCGCAGTCAGTATATGTCCGGAAGCATTTATAGCTTTACCGGAAACGGACATTATATGTACTTCACGCCGATCAATGCTGCCAGAAGGGGTGATGAATTCATTTCAGAAGATGAAAGACTCATTCTGTATACGGATGTCAGCTATTCTGTACATGCGCTGCATTCGTCGCTGGTCATCATGGCTCTCGGGGCGGCATTGTCGGTACTGTTACTCTTCTTTATCAGCAGGAGGCTGCTGATACTTCTGGAGAAGAAGGATAACGGCATGCGGAAATTCTTTGCCAATGCGTCTCATGAACTTAAAACGCCGCTCATGGCGATCCGCGGTAATGTAGACGGGATACGTTCCGGCTATGTGGAACCGGAAAAGGCCTATGATGTGATAGAAAAAGAAACAGAACGCATGTCGGCTCTGATCGGAAGTATTCTCGATCTGTCAAAACTGGACAGCGGGGCTGTTCACATGGAAGTGACAATGAATGACGTACGCGAGATATTATATGATGCTGCGGGAATTATTCTCCCGGAGGCAGATAAAAGGGGCATTCAGGTAAATATAGAGGCAGCGGAACCGTTGTTTATGGAGTGCGATGAGAGGATGATATTCTCTACGTTTTCCAATATCCTGACGAACGCCCTGCGCTATGCAGAGCGGGAAATCTCTGTCCGGATCGAAAAGCAGGATAAGACCATTATCCGGTTTATCAATGACGGCGTGCCGATATCTGATGAAGAGATCGCGCACATCTTTGATCGTTTTTATAAAGGTGACAAGGGGCAGACGGGACTCGGCATGGCACTGGCGCAGGAATATGTCAATCTGCATGGCGGTGAGATAAGTGCAGCCGCCCGGGATAACAGGACTGAGTTTGTTATTATCATATGAAGATGGGAAAATCTGTGGCAGGATTGTTGCAACTTCGTGGCTTGTTCATGTAAGAAGGCAACGTGAGAAAACAGTATCCTTACTTTATCAGGCATCACTGAAATATATTGAAAGTGAGGATCGGAGATATTATCGGGCATGAGATCACGCACGCCTTTGATGATCTTGGAAGTAAATATAATGAGAACGGCGACCTTGAGGACTGGTGGACAGTGGCTGACAAAAAGGCATTTGAGGAACGAGCCGCCAAAATCGTAAATTATTACAGCAACTACAAGACTTCCGGGAAAATGCAGACAGATATGAGGTGATCCGAAAGGATCTCGATTTGTTCACGACGCTGTTTGGCGACAGGACGCCCGGCGAAAATGAAGATCCTTCTGAAGTATTCGGCAACATGTGGAGCGATTACGGCTTCAGGATCAGCAATGAGAATACCTCACTTGTCAGTATTGTTATATATGATCCCGATTTCAATCAAACATTTACAGGTCACACGGGAGTACTCATAAAGCAAGCTGAGGATATTTATCTTTACGTAGAGAAGCTGGCGTTCGAGCAGCCGTATCAGGCAATACTTGTAAGCGATACAGATCAGCTCTTCAAGTTACTGGCAGGCAGGGAAGAATACTATGGCAGCGAAGGAGAAGCCAGCCCATATATATACGTGAATGGCGATTACATAGGTGAACTCAAAACATGGAAATAAGTTTCTCTAGTATCAAAGTTTATTACTGACAATGACAGCAGCTCTGCCGAGAACTAATCTCTGACAGAGCTGTTGATGCCGTTGGTATTTAAGGTATTTATATGGAAGGTTTTTATGAAGAAGTTTGTCGTATTTCGTTTGACAAGCATAGAGTAACTCCTGCACCTTAAGTGAAACTAAAGTAAGAAAAGAATATTTACATGGCTTGATCTGCAGTCAGAGGTCGAGCCTTTTTCTTTGCAATAAATACGGAAGGAGAGTGATCTAAATGACAGAAAATAATGAAACAGAGATGCTCAGGGTGATACTTTGCAAGCCCGGCGAGACAGCTGAAGTGGTCGAAATCGATGATGATCTTGAGTCTATGCAGGAACTGGTAGGTGGCCTGATACAGGAGTATATGCCTTTCCATTCTGAGACCAATCCGAGATATGATGATGTTGCAATCATCTGTAACGAAGAAGGAAAGCTTATAGTCGATCCGGAGCGTGAATACAGTCCGCTTGTAAAGGCGATGGGAGGATCCGTTATCGAGATATCTGCGACATCACCAAATCACATAAATGCGATGGATATGTCGAGAGACTACGGCGAGACGGATCCTATAATCGAGAAGTCGCAGTTCCTGCAGTCGCTCTGTGAGCAGATAGTAGCGGGGCATAAATTCCAGAAGGGACAGCAGTCTATCATCGACCGCTGCACGGAGAACGTGTACCGCTACTACAAACAGGGAAACTATATGGGTACTCCGCCAACGCTTCAGGATTTCAGAGAGGAACTCCTGAAGCAGCCAGAACCGGAGGCACACTCACTGGCACTTGAACTCGAACTCTTCACCAGGGGTTCTCTCAACACATTTGCCAAGCAGACGAATGTGGACACCAGCAATCGTCTGATGGATGCGATAAATGCGCAACTGGCAAAAGAAAGGTTACAAAGAAAGATACGCTGCTTTCTAAGCGTGGATCTTTAGACAAAGAATGGTGTTTGCTTGATTGGGACTATGAGGCAAATGAGCATGGACCTGAATACTACACCAACGGTAGCGGAGAAATAGTAAGCTGGAAATGTCATAAATGCGGTCATAAATGGAGCGCTGCAATTTGTGACCGGACAAGAGATTATAGAAATGGATGTCCCTTATGTTCGGGAAAAGTCATAGTAAGTGGTGTCAATGATTTACCTACAATACTACCTGATCTAATGGAGGATTGGGACTATGACAGTAACACTGGAGTTGATCCGACAAAAGTTGGTAGAGGAAGTCATGTGGAAGTGTCATGGAAATGCCATAAGTGTGATCATATATGGAGCGCTCAAATATATAACCGAGCAAACGGAAAGGGCTGCCCATGTTGTGCTAACAGAGTGGTTGTTCCAGGAAAAAATGATTTAGCTACTACAGATCCGGAGCTCGCGGCGGAATGGCATCCAACGCTCAATGAATACAAACCTACGGAAGTTACACGCGGACAAGGAAAGAAAACACAAATGATATCAAGATCGTTAAGAACGAGGCATCACTTTATGTTAATGGAAGAATGCAATATCAGGCAGTAAATCTGGTCACTGAATATGGGGCAAAACTTCATGGCTGTAAATACGCCATAGCTTCAAAGCACCCTCAGTGGAAAATGGAAAAGCGCTTTGAAGAAAGCCTTGACCAGTTCAGACCATATATCTTCCTGACCAGAAAAGAATACGCAGCAATTCTTGAGTCACAGCAGAACGATGACAAGTTCCACAAGTCAAAGGAAGGAGTGAGCAAGATGCTTAAGCCAAAATTCAAATTCACTTTAGTACCTCAATTTCCCGCAAATCTCTTCTAGCAGTTCTGCGTACTTATGGTGCTTCATCTGCGGGAAAGCGCGCAGCAGTCTCCCTGCTCCGAAATGCCTGCTGCTCAGAATGCGCTCTTCGAGTGCTTTACGCTTAGCCGTAAGTTCGGCACGTGATGCCGCCATCTGAGCCAGAGTCTCAGCTTTGCTTGTCTCGATCGCCTCTCTTGCTTCAGTCCTGGCAGCTGAAATATGCTCTATTGCCTCAGCACCCACAAGCGAAGCCTGGACCTTCGCGTCATCAACGCGCTGCTTGGTCTCAAGGGTCCTGGTTCCGATTTGGTTGCTAAGTTCATTGCTGACAACGCGCATGCGTCTCTGCATCTCATCGATCTCAGCCATACGCTTGTTGAGTCCTATCATTACACTGACTGAAACAGCAAAGTCCGCGATGTATGTTACTGAGAAGATTCCTATCAGCGCCCACCCTATATTCTGCGGGATGCGTTCAAGAATGTTGCTCAGCATCGGATATACAGCGCGCACAACGAGCAGTATGGACATGCCCCAGATGATGCTGAACTGGAGGCAGATATATCCGTTTAGATTGAAAGGCCTGTCCGAATAGTCCCACCATCTCGCGTGGAATGCCTTATCCAGGATCCACCCGCCGAACAGTTCAACAGCCGTCGCAAGGACGACTCCGAAGAGGAACACCTTGAGCGCGTTCTGCTCATAGAATTCTCCCTCACCCGTTATCTGAAGCAGGAAAAACACCGCCAGCACTCCGAATCCGTATATCGGGCATACGGGGCCGTTCAGAAATCCTCTGTTGACAACCAGCCCCTTGCTCACCGCCTGATATGCCACCTCGACACACCATCCGAGGAATGAGAATACGAGAAAATATTCAAGAATCGTATAAATAATCTGTAGCGTCATCTTTCAAATAATTTCTATCTCTGATCAGCTGTTGAGAATGTTCATGAACTCCTCGCCTGTGATCGTCTCCTTCTCATACAGGTGAGCTGCAAGTTCGTCGAGCTTCTCTCTGTTCTCTGTCAGGATCTGTACAGCCTTCTCATGCTGCTGCTTGACAAGTTCAACGACCTTCTCATCGATCTTAGCCTGTGTCTCTGCCGAGCATGCGAGCGAAGTGTCTCCGCCGAGATACTGGTTCTGAACTGTCTCCATAGCGACCATGTCGAAGTCATCACTCATGCCGTAGCGGGTGATCATCGCTCTCGCCAGCTTGGTAGCCTGCTCGATATCGTTCGAAGCACCTGTCGTCACTGAGCCGAATGCAACTTCCTCTGCGGCACGTCCGCCGGTGAGAGTTGCGATCTTGTTCTCGAGCTCTTCCTTGTTCATGAGGTAGTGGTTGCCTTCATCGACCTGGAGAGTATATCCGAGAGCTCCCGAAGTACGCGGGATGATCGTGATCTTCTGGACAGGAGCTGAATTGGTCTGCTTTGCAGCGACCAGCGCATGGCCGATCTCGTGATAGGCAACTATCTTCTTCTCCTGGTCAGTAAGGATCGAATTCTTCTTCTGGTATCCTGCGATGACTACCTCGATGCTCTCCTCGAAGTCGGTCTGGCTTGCAGCCTTGCGCCCGTCGCGGACAGCTCTGAGAGCTGCCTCATTTACTATATTGGCAAGCTCAGCACCGGATGCGCCGGATGCCATTCTTGCGATAGCGCTGTAGTCGATGTTGTCCTCGACCTTGACCTTCTTGGCATGTACTTTTAGGATAGCTTCTCTTCCCTGCAGGTCAGGCAGCTCGACAGGTACTCTTCTGTCAAAACGTCCCGGTCTTGTGAGCGCAGGGTCGAGTGATTCCGGACGGTTGGTCGCAGCGAGGATGATTACTCCGCTGTTGCCCTCGAATCCGTCCATCTCAGTCAGAAGCTGGTTAAGAGTCTGTTCTCTCTCGTCATTGCCGCCGAGATTTCCGATGTTTCTCTTCTGACCGATAGCATCGATCTCATCTATGAATACGATACACGGAGCCTTCTCCTTGGCCTGCCTGAACAGGTCACGCACTTTGGATGCTCCCATGCCGACGAACATCTCAACGAACTCAGAGCCTGACATCGAGAAGAACGGTACGTCAGCTTCGCCGGCTACAGCCTTGGCGAGCATGGTCTTACCTGTTCCCGGAGGGCCTACGAGCAGTACGCCCTTAGGCATCGAAGCTCCGATCTCACGGTACTTCTCCGGATTATGCAGGTAGTCTACGATCTCCTGAAGGTTTTCCTCTGCCTCATCGACACCCTCGACATCGCTGAATTTGATTCCGTCAGATGATTTTACATACACCTTGGCATTGCTCTTGCCCAGGTTGAACATCATCGATCCCGGGCCGCCGCCTGCCTTGTCCATCATCCTTCTGCTCAGATACTGACCTAGCACAACGAAAATGATTATCGGCAGTATCCAGTTCAGGAAGAAGCTTGCCGCCGGCGACATCTCCTCAACGATCTCGCTGGTGAACTCAGCTCCGGATGCATGGAGCCTGTTGACGAGATCCGGGTCATTCATGATGCCCGTCTTGTATGTCTTCGATCCGTCCTTGTTTGTAAAAAGGATCTTATTGCTCCCAATCTGCACCTTACCGATCTGATTCTTCTCAGTCATGGTCATGAAGGTGCCGTAGTCTACTTCCTTGATTTCCTGTTCTGCAACCATCGGAACGATCATGGAGTTCCACAGGAACAGGATCAGGAGAACTGCTATATAGAAGATAAACAGCGGTTTCCGTGGTCTGTTAACCTCGTTCATAGTTATTCCTTTCTTTCATAATCTGATTAATACAGGTGAATGATAGCACCCGATCCAATACGCTTCAATCATCACAGGCCAATATACACACAATCTTCTAAATCCAAATGAAAAAACAGACCATTAGTCACTTTTCATTGTAAACAGTTATATTCTAAGCAAAGGATATAAACAGTTGGAGGAAATAGAGTAATAATTGGAGGAAAACGTATCAGGTTCCCTGTAGGTGTTGGAAATACTAGCATCTACAAAAACGATTCTGTTCACCTGCTCCATAGATCGGGCTCCGGACATTTTCTCCGGAGTCTTTTATTTTGCCTGGCTTCTTTGAAAACACAGCGCTTAAGACATTCGTGCAAAGTCCATTCAAGGTCATAGTAATCCATACAGATCCGTGTTGTTGGGGTAAAAGCGGTGGGATGTCCCGTATGATTATACGGAATCGAAGTTTCGGGCGAATAAATATGAATAAATACGATTGGTCCATTTTCAAGGATAAAGCTCAAAAAGCACCAACTTTTTGGTACCTTTCCGCTTTATTCAGACATTTAGGCACCAACAGACAAGGGCAGATTTTTTGTGATGAGATGAATTAGGCATATGATCGGTCTTTCGAAAAGCATGACAGAAGTGCGGAACACTTTGGGCGCTTATTATTTGGTGCTTTTCCTGAATAATCATTCGAAGCTATGGAACATTATTGAGTATTGGATCAGACTGGCAAACTCTGTTGGTGCCTAAAGTATCAAATCGGGTCTTGGAGCACCAATTAATTGGTGCATAATGATGAAATCTGCTGATATTGGACCAATCATATAAATCAAACTGTCAAGCCGGCATATGGAATAACAGTGAAAATGTGTAGTCTTATCTATGGATTGCGGCAGCGATCGCAATTAACGTACAATAGAAGAGTAATTGCAGAGAAAGACTGCGCAGAGGCAAAGGTGTAAAACGCACCAAAAAAGCCGGCCGGAAGGAGCGATATCGATGAAATCTAAAATGGAAGATATGTTCAGGGAGTTTGAATTCAATGAAAAGCCGGAAGAACTGATTTCTGAAGTGAACGGAGTCCCGATTCCGGATGATTACCTCGCTTTTATATGTGAGCATAACGGCGGAGAAGGGCCTTTGGGAGATAATAACTATGGCCGTTTCTTTAAGCTTGAAGAACTGGAAGAGATCAATGATGAATACGATGTGCAGAATAACTGGCCGGGTTATGTCGTCATAGGAGGCATCGATGATACACTTTGGGCGTTCAACACATCTAAGGGGATCTACTGTCAGATAGACAGATGCAATATCGACGAAGACACATACTATACGATCTCATATAGTTTTGAAGAGTTCCTTGCCAAAATGGACGAGGAATTAAAGTAGAGGAAGGTGACTTTTATGGCAATTGACAGAGCTGACTGGCATTGGGAGAGCGCGGAGAAAGAGTTCCGCGAGACACACGGTATTACAGGCGAGCTGACGCAGGAGCAGATCAATCAGATCTGGCTGTTGGCCGCCAACCACATAGGTCTTTTCATCCAGTGGATCATAGACCGCGGATTCGAGGGCGAGGACGCAGTTCCGGAAGATTGCGCTAAGGTCCGCTCAAGGCAGATGACCGGCACTGAATACCTGTTGATCGACTGCGACGGCAAACTATGGGAATCTGACATCCGCGAGGATGTTTTGCCTTTCGTGATGGCTTACTACTATGATGAATCGGGCGAATATCTGTCACACTACACAGAATGCTGCCTGGACGACGATGACAAGCCTTGCTACGGTGTGATCACCGGTGAAGAGGATTACACACGCCTTAAGGCAAAAATGGATGAGGCGTATGACAGGTTTGTTTTGATGAGATGACAAGGTCGGGGTACTAATAATGAGTAAAGATGAATTATTCATGAAGCCGATAGATGTATTGGAATTGAAAGAGCTTTATGAGCAGAAAAAGGGAATGAATACCCGCCTCATGAAGGAACGCATCGAACGTCTGCATGAAATAGATAAGCGCAGAAGAAAGAGAATGAAGTACCTGAGGCAGCTTGAGCTTGAAAAGCTCCATAACAGGCATATGAAAAAGCTGACTCTTCTGCATTCGAATGACCTGCACGGAGACTTCCTTGCTGAAAACGTAGATTCCGGCCTGATCGGTGGAGTTTCCATGCTTTCCGGCTATATAAACAAGGTCAGGAACGAGGAGCCGAATGTCCTGTACGCTATCGCGGGCGACATGTTCCGTGGGTCGCTTATCGATAGCGAGTTCAGGGGGATCTCCACCATAGAGATCATGAACCTTCTTACACCTGATGTCGTGACGGTGGGAAATCACGAAGTCGATTATGGACTGGCGCATCTTCTGTTCCTTGAGAAATGTGCTGACTTCCCTATCATTAATTCAAACATGTACGTAACTCTCAACGAGACGCGTCTCTTCAGATCTCATATCGTTCTGGAAGCAGGAGGAATGAAGATACTGTTCATCGGCGTCCTGACGGAAGATGTCCTGTCCAGCACAAGAGCCGAAGAGCTTATCGGAACGATGATCGACATCCGCGATGCGGCGGAAGAGGTAAGAAAGGTCACCGATGCCTATATGACTCCGGACATCGATCTGACGGTGCTTCTGACACACATCGGATTTGATTTCGACAAGCAACTGGCCGCAGAACTTGGACCTGACAGTGACGTCGACATCATCATAGGCGGGCACAGCCATACCTATCTTGAAGAACCGTGCGTAGTCGCGGATATCCCTATAGTCCAGGCGGCGGTCGGGACTGACCAAATAGGACGCTTTGACATAGTATACGATGAGTTCACAGGGAAGATAGATTCATATACATGGAAGCTGATCCCGGTCACAGAGGAGAACTGCCCGCGAGACCCGGCGCTGGAGGAACTTATAGAGAAATACAAGGAGGTTACGGATGCCAAGTATCTGCGTGTCCTGACGCGTTTCGCGAAGGAATACACTCATCCGCGTCGCGACATGGAGACGGAGCTCGGCGACCTGATAGCGGAGTGCATGCGCTCGCAGATAGGCGGCGACCTTGTCATGATAGCCTCCGGATCCATAAGGGGAGAGGCACTGGGACCGATAGTCACACTGCAGGATCTCATGGAAGTATTTCCATATGAGAGCTCCATGACCGGATTCAGGCTCAAAGGGAGACAGCTGAGAAAAGTCATCAAACACCTTATGCGCGATGACGCTCTTGACGAGAATGTGTGGACGGAGTGGTTCCAGTTTTCCAACGGATTCTTCTGCGAATATGACCCGGCTTCAGGTGAGATATTAAAACTTTCGATAGACGAAAAAGACGTGAAGGATGATGAGATATACAACATCGCCGTTCAGAGTTATTTCTACTGCAGCATAGATGAGTTCTTCGGCATATCTCCTGAGGAAGCTGAAGAAAACGGCAAGCCTTCAGAACTGGCGTCAAGCATGCAGAACGTCATAATAGAGTACTTTGACGACCACGAATACATCAAATTTGACGGAGATCAGCGTCTGGTCATACATGGCTGTAAGCTTTGACCACTGTCTTGACCGTATATCCATGCTATGTGATAATTCCATTAGTATAAGAGCATTGCAGATGTAATTGTAGATATAAAAGAGGAGGCACATATGGCCAAAGTAAAATGCACGATATGCGGAGCGTATCTCCCTGAAGGCACTGAAGAATGCCCTGTATGCGGAGTCAGTTCTGAAATGTTTGAGCCCGCGGGAATGGTAAAATGTACCTTCTGCGGAGCTGTATTTGAAGAGGGCGTCGATACTTGCCCTATATGTACTGTTGGTTCGGAATACTTTGTCCCGGCTACTGATGAAGATATTGCTTCAATGGTGAAACCGGCAACGACAGGAGACGGCAATCTGGTCAAATGTCTTGTATGCGGAGCGGAATTCGAGGAAGGAGCCGCGGCCTGCCCGGTCTGCGGAGTCGGACCTGAGAATTTCGTAGCTGCTGAGAAAAAGGAAACCAGCTTTAAAAAGGATACTGATGAGGTGTTCGTGATACTCGGAGGCGGTCCTGCAGCCAAAAGCGCAGCAGAAGCGATAAGAGCCCGCAACGCGACTGCCACGGTCACGATCGTTACACAGGAATCACATCTTCCATATAACAGACCGATGCTTACAAAGGGCATCGTCAGGGATTTCGGCTATAACGGACTCGCCATGGAGGGACCGGAGTGGTACGAGAAGAATGACATCAACTTCGTTCCGAATACGGTGGTAGTCAAGGCGGATACCGAGGCCAAAACAGTCGCTCTCCGTTTTGAGGACGGAAGCGAAGGGCAGCTCAAATATGACAAGCTGATTTATACTCTCGGAGCTTACTGCTTTGTGCCGCCGATCAAGGGAGCCGACCTTGACCATGTCGTTTCGGTAAGAAGCATTTCGGATACAGACAGAGTAAAAAAGATCATAGCTGACCGCAAAGCATCAAAAGCGGTTTGCATAGGCGGCGGAGTCATGGGACTTGAAGGCGCATGGGGCCTGAAGGAAGGCGGACTTGAGGTGACAGTACTTGAGACGGCGCCGGGACTTCTGCCGAGACAGCTGGATGACGTAGCTTCGGAAATGCTCAAGGAGCTCTGCATCGAAGCGGGCGTCGACATAGTGACCGGAGCGAAGATAGCCGAAATCACTGAGAACGCCGTTGTACTGGAAGACGGGACCGAATATGAAGCACAGCTCGTCATCATGTCTACAGGCATGAGACCGTATACCAAGGTCGCTGAAGACAGCGGCATCGCAGTGGACAAGTGGGTGACTGCTGACAGCAAACTTCAGACCAACATCCCTGATGTTTATACAGCCGGCGACTGCTGCAGTGTCAACGGACAGCCTCAGGCATTCTGGGCTCAGGCCGTGGAGACAGGCAGGATAGCAGGCGCGAACGCTGCAGGCGACAGCATGGAGTACAAGCCTATCGGCAGTTCCCTTGTCATGGAGGTCTGCGGGACTTCGGTATTCGCGCTCGGCACCAACGGCAAGGATCCGGATAAGAAGTTCAGATCCGAGCAGATCAAGGATGACGTAAAGAAGACCTATTCAAAGTACTATTACGATCACGGCAAGCTTGTCGGAACCATCCTCATTGGCGATATCTCCGGCATGGGCTCTGCGATATCAAAAATGAAATAAATCGAGGACGAACAGTCAATGAAAAGAGTAACTATCGAGACCGGACTCGGTAAAGTGACCGGTAAAGAAGAGAAGGGCGTCCGCATATTCAGCGGTATCCCTTACGCGATAACGGAGCGTTTTGAGCTTCCGAAGCCGTATCCTGAATGGGATGAATTCGACGCGACGGGACGCCCGGTAGACTGCTTTCAGTACAGGGCATATCACGATGAGTCGGAGGGCCGCTACTGGTTCTACCACAGCGAATTCAGATATGACCAGAACATCCCTGACTGGGACTTCGCCGAGTCGCCTATGACACTCAATATAATAACGCCTTCTGACGCTGAGGATGCCCCGGTGCTTGTGTTCATACACGGAGGATCCTTTGAAAACGGCAACGTCGGAGAACATCCTTACGGGGACAGCACGGAGTACGCGAAACACGGCATCGTTTACGTGTCGCTCGGCTACAGGCTCAACGTGTTCGGACTGTACAAGTCGGGCAATTACGGTCTCAATGACATGGTGTTTGGCCTGCGCTGGATCAAAGACCACATCGCTGACTTCGGAGGCGATCCGGAGCGCATAACCATAATGGGACAGTCCGCGGGAGCCATGTCGGTCATGGACCTGATGTACACACAGCTGCTGAAGGATGTGGTGAAAGGCGCTGTTATGATGTCCGGCGCGGGCGCGGTACCGGATTTTGCGGGACCGCTTACACCGGAAGAATCAGATGAAAAATTCTGGGCGAAGGTGAGAGAACGCGCGGGAGCGAAAACAGAAGAAGAGTTCAAAAAACTCCCGGACAGGACGATCTTCCAGGCCTGGTACGACACATCTCTGGAGATCGGCAGCGTGCGCACTCAGCAGCCGGGCATAGACGGAACCATAATACCTAAGCTTCCGTCAAAAATAATGAGGGAAGGTTCATATCTCGATGTACCTGTCATAGCCGGTGTAACATCGCAGGATTTCATGCCGTATCTTATATTTGAGCTTGCGATCGGTCTGGGAAAGCTGCGTTCAAGACGCGGACAGTCGCCGGTATGGGGCTACATGTTCGACAAGACTCCGCCGGGAGACAGGTTCAAGGCCTACCATGCCGCAGACCTGTGGTATGTGTTTGGAAACTTCCATCAGAGCTGGCGTCCGTTTGACAGGAGCGATGAAAAACTCAAGGACGAGATGGTCCATTATATAGCCAACTTCGTAAAGTGGGGAAACCCGAACGGAGACGGTCTGCCTTACTGGCCGCATATCAGTAAACGCAACAGGAAGTTCCGCTTGTTTGACGGAGAAAAGGGCGGTCTGATCGGACCGATGCGCTGCCGCTATAAGGAATGGAAATCGTTCCTGTTTGAAAAAGGCCCTATGTAAGGCGGAAACCGTTTTGCTTTTTTCAGTATCAAATATGCAAAAATAGTTATGACCCTTATTGCTTAAGGTTAAAGAAAGAGAATATCAAAATGAAAGGTGAAATCGCAGGCAGAAAACCGAATTACGGTTTCTTCAGCAGACTGACTTACGGAATAGGTGAGATCTTCGGAGGCGGTTGCTTTGTAATCATCAACGCTTTCTTCATCGTATTCCTGACAGACGCCATGGGAATGCCGGCTGCTCTTGCCGGTACCATCCCGATGATAGGAAAGATATGGGATGCCATCACAGACCCTATCATGGGCAATATCACTGAGAGGACGCATTCCAGATTCGGAGCCAAGAGGTTCTACATACTGGTCGGGAGCTTTGCTTCAGCCATAACATTCGTATTGATCTGGCTGGACATCAACTCGCCGTCAATGACTACAAAGTACGTGTTCTACATGGTGATGTACTGCCTCTTCAACACGGGCTTTACAGTACTGAGCGTTCCGTATAACGGACTGCTCCCGGACATGATGGACGATTACAAGATGCGCGCAAAGTTCTCCAACATGCGCATGATCTTCTCGACCCTCGGAGCGATGATCTGCGGTCTGGTACCGGGAATGATCATCAACCCGACCAATGAGCCGGGACTGTACATCAAGTGCGGTCTCATCTTCGGAGCTCTGTTCTTCGCCGTGTCGATAACAGTATTTTTCGGCACATGGGAAAAGCAGAAAGACCCTGTGAAGATGACTCTGGGAGAAAGCTTCACACAGGCTGCCAGCGTTTTCAGGAGCCGCTCGTTCCTGCTCTTCCTGGGACTCTACCTCTTCGGACAGGGAGGCATGGACTTCATCTCGGGAATGGCTGTCTACTACGTAAAGCACACTCTCGATGCGTATAACGATAAAGTCAACTACTACATCCCGATCCTTGCGGTACTGATGGTGGCGCAGCTTATCGGAATGGTCATATTCGGACCTGTGATGAGAAAGACATCAAAGAAGATGGCGATCATGATCGCTGCTCCGGTTAGACTGATTGGAGTCCTTGGTCTGTTCGCTTTCTCGCACCCGGGAGTATCGCTCGTGCCTATACTGGCGCTGGCTGCATTGATAGGACTCGGCAACGCCGGTTCCCTCACGGGTATCTTTGCGATCATGGCCGATATGACAGACGTGGACGAACTGATAACATCGATCCGCAGACCGGGAATCGTTTCCAGCATGGCTACTTTCATCAGAAAGATCGCCTCAGGCATATCGGCAGCTCTTATAGGATTCATGCTGTCGGCTGTACACTATGACGAGGCGCTGGCTAATGCCGGTCTTGCTCAGAGTGCTGCCACACAGCACGGGATAGGAATTTGCTTCATAATGGCACCTGCTATCCTTTCCGCGCTGCTTCTTGTTGTAGCGATCCTCTTCCCGATGACCAGCGAAGAGTTTGATGCGGTTCAGAAGGAAGTCGCACGCCGCAAGGGCGAAGATAAGAGCGAGACTACGGATGAAGAAAAGAAGATGCTTGAAAGCGTGACGGGATTTGCCTACGACAAGCTCTGGAGCAAAGATAACGCCGGAGTGAAGAAAGGCGAGCCTGAACTCGTCTGATAAAGCTAAAAAACCAAATGACTGAAAACGCCTCTGTTCGAGGCGTTTTTTCTTACAATACATTCACGAAGCCCGGCACTGCCTTGCCTTGACAAATGCCGTTTGATAAACTCACTCTGAATAAAAAGGTATGTGCGATAGAAACGGGGAGAATCGCATATGGAACATATGGAAGAAAAAAAGATAAGAGTGGATGAAGAGACCCGCAAAAAGGCGAACCGGTACTTCTTTACAAAGGTGCTGGTCAACTTTGTGCTGGTGATCATAGGCGCATTGTTCATCATTTTGTTTATGCGCCAGATGCAGGCACAGACGGCCATCGCAAAGCAGGAGGAGACCAGCAAGCTTGCTCTTGAAGAGGCGGTGATGTCACTGGAAAAAAACGAGCAGGACGCGAGTGACCTGGCCCTCATATTCCATGACAGCAATCAGGACGTGCTTGGCGACATGAACAGGCTGTTCTCAAGCGGCCTTTTCGAATCGCTGGGTGATGCTGACAATAATGAACGGTCTGCCGTGTTTGCCGACATGGTGGAGCGTTCGGGAGTACAGTATCTGTTCATGATGTCTCAGGAAGGCAAAATAGTGCTGTCACCGGAGGCGTCTTTATACGGAGTGAACCCGGCTGCCAGGGCATATATGACACAGGAGAATGTGAATGACATCCTGAAAGGGACCAAAGACAGTGAAGGGAATGTCACTCCTGTAACGGTCAAGAACCAGTACGGCACGTACTATTACTATTCGACGCCATACACATACAATGGCAATACATATTGCCTTGTACTCGGAACGGACGCATCCGTGCTGGATGTACAGATGGCGTCCCTGACGGATGTCTCTGTTGTGCTGAGCCGCATTGCTGTGGGCAAAAATGGATTCGTTTTTGCGGTGAACAAAGAAGACAACACGTTCCTTTACTATAAGAACGGCGAAGAGATACTGACCGGTCAAAGCGCGCTTGCCTGCGGGCTTTCTGAAGCAGCTTTGGAGGACGGCTATTCCGGCATTGAGACCATAAAAGGCATCAAGTATTACTGTGTATCCAAGGATTACGGTGACCGTACCGTTATCTCCGCTGTGGTGCAGACATCAGCTCTGTACAGGAACGACACCTATGCGCTGTTCTGGTCGATACTCGGTTTTATATTGATAATGCTGATATGCCTTGCGTACGCGGTGATAGTGAGAAACGACTTCGTGAGCCGCGAGGTAAAGACCGAAAGACAGATACTGAACCCTAATTCGCCTAATCCGATGATCTTTGACAGATCCATCTTCAAGAAGGTGTTCCCGCTCCTTATAGCGGGAGTGCTGGTGATGTATGGAATATCCTTCTATACACAGACGCTGCTGGAGATCACCGAAGGAATAGAGAAATCCGATGTCGCTTTGGACGAGATATCCGGAAGATATGAGGAAAGTCTCGCTAACCGCGAACTCATAGAGAATTACTACAACAACAGGTTCCTCGCCAAAGCCAGGCTCATAGCCTTCCTCATCGAGGAAGATCCATCGCTTCTAAACGCAAACAGTGAGTTTTATCACAATTATTACGACGCGGACGGAGACAAGAAATTCGTGACAGATGATGAAGGCAACCGCCTCAAATCCATCTCCGAGTCGCCAAAGCTGCAGGAGCTCTGTGACGCAAATGATATAGATTCGATCTATATATTTGACGAAAGCGGACACACGATAGGCACAAGTACTCCTAACTGGTTCTTTACGGTAAGTCATAACGAAGAAGACCAGTCGTATCCGTTCCTTCAGATACTGGACGGCAAGACCGACAGCTATGTGCAGGAAGCCATGACCAACGATCTTGGCGAGGCAACGCAGTTCATCGGAGTCGCCTTTAAGTACTACACCAGAAAAGACGCGAACGGCAATACGGAGTACGTGTCGAGTTTTGAATATGATAAAAATAAGGCAGGGATCACCGCTCACAGGGCCATGGTACAGATCGGCCTTGACTCCGACACTTCGGCCAAGCTGCTTGAGTCCACGGATGTAGCCAATATTCTCTCTACAAATATGCTGTCCGACGGATTTATAGTCATGTTCGACTCTAGCGAAGATCATCTCTGCACCTATTCGCCTGTGGATGTGAGCATAGGCCAGTCGGCAAAAGAACTGGGCGTATCGCCTAAAGCATTTACCGGAAACGATTACTATGGCTTTGCCAAAATTAACGGTGTCAAATACTTCTCATGCTTCAAGTATGCCGACAGCTTTTTCGTAGGTACGGCGGTTCCGACATCAAACATGTATAGGGCACGCGGAATCATATCGCTTATCACGGCGCTGGTATGTTTCCTCCTGATACTGATCCTTACCGGAACGGTGACGCTCACAAACGAGGAAGAAGAGCGGCTTTATGAAGTAATGAGTGAGGACAGGGAAAAGAGAGGCATCAACTCTGCGATATTCAATATAGTACTGCCGTCCGGAAAAAGCGCTTCCACGGTCAAGGCTGCAGCCAGGTGGGACAACCGCAGGATCACATGGGCAGAAAAGAATCCTGAGCAAAAGCTCGGAACTATACTGGGTGTCATCGGAATATTGCTGATGGTATACGTCATCATAGTAGCTGCCGGAGCAGACAGGATATTTGAGGAGAACTCCATAGTGCGCTATATACTCAGCGACACATGGGACAGAGGTTCCAATATATTCGCCTGGACCATGTGCGTACTGGTGCTGCTGACGATAGCTCTTGGGGTAGAACTCTTCCGGATCCCGGTAAGGATATCGACAGCCCTGCTCGGAGCGAGGGGAGAGACCATAGGACATCTGATGATCTCCGTTGTGAAATACGGAGGCGCTCTGGTAGCTGTATTCTACTGTCTGTATCTGCTGGGCATAGATTCTACAAGACTGCTTGCCAGTGCCGGAATATTGTCGCTGATCGTTGGTCTTGGAGCTCAGAGCCTGATAAAAGACATCATAGCGGGTATCTTCATAGTGTTTGAAGGAGAATTCCGTGTGGGCGATATCGTAACCATAGGGGATTACCGTGGAACCGTAATGGACATCGGTCTGCGTACCACAAAGATCCTCGGGGTCGACGGAAACATAAAGATCTATAACAACAGTGATATAACCGGCGTCCTGAACATGACTCAGGAAGCGTCGTGGGCAATGACCTATATCGACATAGAGTATGGACAGGATCTCAACTATGTTGAAGAGGTGCTCAACAGAGAACTGCCTAAACTGCGTAAAGCAAATCCGCTCATCACCGGCGGCCCGACATACCTCGGCGTGCAGAACCTCAAGGACAGCGGTGTAGAGCTGCTTGTCGCATGCAACTGTAATGAGAAGGATATCCTGGGCGTAAGGCGTTTCCTCAACAAGAGCGTACTTCAGATATTCTATGACAACGACATAAACGTTCCATTCCCTAACGTCACAATATCCACGCTCGAGAAAGAGGAGAAGAAGTCATTCGACGAGTTGCTTGAGGAAAAGAAGAAAAAAGATAAGAAGAAAAATATACTGGAGTGAGGCTATGAAGAATCATAGAGAAAGTGAAAAAAGAAAAAAGACTCTCATCCGGTCGATCGCCATCATGATGACCTTTACTCTTGTGATGCTCATGACAGCGTGCAGCGGATCATCCGGAGGGGATCCGGCAGAGACAAGGGACCCCGAAGATGTCGCTGTCGTCAAGCTGGCGTTTTATCCGCATGGTCATGTCCTGAATGTAATAGCTGAGGATCAGGGTTATCTTGAAGAAGAAGGGATAAAGGTCCAGTATGTAAAAGTCGATACTGACGAAGCCGTATTTGAAGGGATCAAAAACGGGACGATAGACATCGCCTCAAATTCAGGCACCAACCTGCCTCTTGAGCGCATTGCCGCAGGGCAGGAGCTTACCATATTCGGAGGCTATCTGCTGACGGGCTGCATGCCGGTGTTCGCAAAAGAGGATACTGAGTGGAAAGGTATAGAAAGCCTTATAGGAAAGAAAGTAGCTTTTGAGCCTAACCTCTACTGCATCACAGGGCCTCTTCTTGACAAGGGCTTTGATCCGATCACGCAGATCAACTGGTATGAAGCGGCCAGTCAGGAAGAACGTATAAAGGCGGTAAAAGAAGGCAAGGCTGATTATGCTCTCGTCGGGACAAACCTTAACTATGCGGTCAATACCGATCCGGAGCTGAAAGTCTGTACGTACGCCAGCGACGTGCTGCCGGAGTATTCGTGCTGCCGCGTGGTCGCAAGCACAGAATGGGTCGAACAGAACCCGGATACAGCTAAGGCTCTCCTGAGAGCATGGATCAGGGCGCTGTCATATTATGACAGTCACCATGATGAGGCAGTCGAGCTGCTGGTCAGGGAAACCGGTCAGACAGAAGAATATATCAGGGCGTATCTGGATAATCCGCACTGCAACATAAACGTAGACCCTATGAAGAGCGCAGTTGACAGAGCCTGGAACTACATGGATAAACTGGGACTGCTGAGCGCATCGGCATCGAAGATCGATATCGATGAACACATCAACACAACTCTTTATAAAGAGGCGCTCGACGAGTGTCAGGAAAAGTACGGCAGCGAAAACTCCAAGTTCTACGAGAGGATGCAGGGTCAGTATGCCAGAAACAATATGAATTGATAAGCATAAACACGCAAAGCAAAACTCCGGGGAGAGGTCCCCGGAGTTTTTTATTGACATCTGTCTAGTGGTACAGTATGTCCATGTCTACATCGCCGCTTATGCCGTCGATGTTGCCCGTGCTGCTTGCCTGCCACATCATGTAAGGGCCATTATAGTCAGTCTTGTCTGTGTAGTGGGCGAGCCATACAGGTCTTGTGTCAGTGTCATCCCAGACCTTCTCGAGGCGCAGCTTGCTGCCGTAGAGCATGCAGTCATAGCCGCTTTTTGAGAGCTCGTCCGCAAAGACGTCATAGAGCCTGTTGAGATCGGCAAAGCTCATGCTGTAAGTCTGGAAGCATCCGAAGTCTTCCCAGTCGAAGGCAACAGGGAAGTCGAGCTTCTCGCCGCCCAGTTTATCGACTATCCATGCTGCCGACGCACGGACGTTATCGTCGTTGTTGTCATAGCTGTACAGATAGATGCCGACCTTCAGTCCGGCCTCTTTGGCTTTCTTGAAATTGTTGTCAAACCAGTTGTCAAGTGTGACCTTGCCTTCTTCCGACCAGCCTATCCTGATGATCACGAATTCACAGCCGGCTTTTTTCACCGCCTCATAATCCACGTCATCCTGCCATGCGGACACGTCTATGCCGAATGATCTGCCGTCGCTTTCGTACGTTTTTACGAAGTCTTCGAACTTAGTACGCGGCGAGTCATCCTCGTAGGAAGGCAGAGTGTCGGCGACCTCAAGAGTGAAGTCCCAGTCAGTCGAGTTGCCGGAAGCATCCGTGACCGTGACATGGAGAGGGTATTCGCCGCTCTTGCTCATGTCCACTTCGCCGTCATACTTGACCTCCGGCGCCGGATCGGCGTTGTCGCCGTAGGCGATGACGTTCTTGATATCGAACTTTGTGCCGCGCTCGACTACCGCGCCATCACCGCTCCACAGCTGGAGAGGCGGCTCGCTGTCGATGACTGTATAGCTCATGCTGTATTCCTTAGCCGGCGTGAACAGACCGTTCAGTATTGGCTTGGAAACGGTATAGGTTATCGTCTTCGCGCCGAGGCTGTCCGTGCTGAGAGATGCCTCCGCCGGAGCAACATCGCCTGTCGATTCCTTTACGTAGTCCATGGACGAATAATACTCGCCGAATTCCACCGAAGGATTTTCCTTGGCGAACTTGAGGTCGAGCGAATCCTTCGTGCTCTTATACATGTAGGCAGTGCCGCCGCCGGTCGCTGCCGCCAGTACTATTATCAGGATCAGCAGTATCTTAAGCGGACTGCGTTTTTTCTTAGGCTTTGGCTCTTCCGCCTTTTGATGCGTCTTTACATCGTGCTTTCCTTCGCTCATTTTCTATGCTCCTTTACGCTCTGTGTGAGAAGATATTCTATCTGACCGTTGATCGACCTGAAATCGTCCTCGGCCCATCTTGCGATCTCTGTCCACAGTGACTCGGGAAGGCGAAGGATTATCTGCTTGCGCGCATCCTTGTCTTTTTTTCCGGGCTTGTCAGGCATGATTTCCACCTGTGATCACTAGTAGATCGATCCGCTGTTTACTATCGGCTGTGCGTCCTTGTTGCCGCAGAGTACTACGAGCAGGTTGGACACCATCTGAGCCTTGCGCTCCTGATCGAGTTCAACGATGTCTTCGTCGCTCAGTTTGTCGATGGCCATTTTGACCATGCTTACCGCTCCGTCAACGATCTTTGCGCGGGCAGCGATTATCGCCGAAGCCTGCTGTCTCTGCAGCATGGCTGCCGCTATCTCTTCCGCGTACGCGATGTGCGTGATGCGGACTTCTTCGATCACGAGTCCTGCGAACGCGACTTTCTCCTGCAGTTCGACTTTCATCTTGTCCGCTATCTCCAGCGAGCTTCCGCGCAGGGTCTGCTCGGTCTTCTCCGTAGTCTCTTCTCCGAGCCCGTCGTCAAAGACGTCGTAAGGGTAGAGTCTTGCCATGTTACGGATGGTAGAGTCAGTCTGGATGGAAAGGAACTCGGTGTAGTTTTCTACGTTGAAGACGGCCTTGGTCGGATCCTCAACATGCCACAGAACGATCGCTCCGATGATTATAGGGTTTCCGAGAGCGTCGTTTACCTTCTGGGTGCCGTTGTCGAGAGTCGCGCGCTTTAGTGACACGGTCTTCTTGATCCTGGTGTTTCCGGTCCTGCTGGTCTTGGTCTTTGATCCTGTCTGCGATGCCTCAGCGAGTTCTGTCAGGCTCTGTGAATCGTATGCCGGATTATTGTATCTGGCGAACGGGTTCACAAAGAAGAATCCCGGCTTCATAATGGTGCCGTAGTACTTTCCGAAGAGGGTGAGCACCAGGGCCTCGTTAGGCCTTACGCTGCGGAGTCCTCCGAACAGGAAAGGCAGCACTATGCAGAGCAGCAGGGCGAGAAGGATGCGTATGCCGCCTCCGTGCCATGCCGTCGCGCCGCTTATAAAGAGTACCGGTACCATGAGGCACAGGAAGATCAGAATGATCAGCGCCAGCAGTCCGCTTGGCGGGTTGATAACTTTCTGCTCGACCGGAACGGCTTTGCCGGTAATAACTTCTTCAGTGACTTCAGGTACAGTCTCGAATTCGACGTTCTTGTTGTCATTATCTGCCATATATTTGTCCTCCTTCTGGAAATGATATCATTTTGATATCATATATATATCAAAATGAATGTCCTTTGTCAATAAAGGGTCCTTATACTATAATGTGTGCATGAGCGCTATAAGTGTTGCAATAATGGATACGGTAAAGGATACGCTGACGCTTGTGCCGTTCCTGTTTCTGACATACTTAGCCATGGAATGGCTTGAAAGAAGGACGGAAGAACAGTCGGTGGATCTTTTGGCGCGCATAGGAAAGTTCGGACACATCGCGGGAGCCGGCATCGGCCTGATACCGCAATGCGGATTCTCGGCGGCGGCAGCCAGCCTGTATTCGGGAGGCGTGATCACGGCAGGTACCCTTATCGCGGTCTTTCTTTCGACCTCGGATGAGATGCTGCCTATATTTCTTTCGTCATCGGTCGGAGCCGGCACAATAGGAAAGATACTCGCGGCCAAGTTTGTGATCGCTCTGATAAGCGGTATCGCAGTCGATCTCATAGCCGGGCTTGTACACCACAGGTCCGAGACCAAGCACATCCATGACCTGTGCGAAAGAGAACACTGCGGCTGCGAAGATGAAGAGGGCGGCATACTGCATTCGGCCCTGGTACATACACTCAAAATAACGGGATTCATTTTCGTCATATCGCTGATACTGAGTCTTCTGATGGAGTTCATCGGAGCGGGCGTCATGGCATCATTCCTGAAAGACGCCCCGGCAGCGGGAACCATAGTGACGGCTGTCATAGGTCTAATACCAAACTGCGCCGCGTCCGTGGTGATAGCTCAGATGTATCTGGAAGGGCTGCTGACCTGCGGCCAGCTGATGTCAGGTCTTCTGGTAGGCGCGGGAGTCGGGCTGCTGGTCCTGATGAGAACAAATAATAAGACGAGAGAAAACGCCAAGGTGATAGGCGTTCTGCTGGCGCTGGGCATAGCCTGGGGCATACTCATAGATCTGTTGGGGATAACGTTCTAGAAATGATCACAAGCAATTACCTGATAATCAACAAGAAGCCGCAGAAGTTCAGCTCGATGCGCATGGCCGGAAAGGCGGCTGTATTCATCGGCGCTGACGGCAGACCGGTGGACTTCGGAGTGCTCGCTCTGGACGATTCGATCTACACCATGCTGGTGTGCAGAGAATTCAGACTGGCCATGCTAGTCATAGACAGACACGGGGAGCGCAGGGTGCAGGGCATATTCTGGCTGAATGATGATGACTTCGAAGGCTGCGTCAGAGGGCTTTCGGAAGCCGCGGGCCTCAGGCCGTCAGTCCAGGATACCAAGATCAACAGCTACGCCTGGTCGATAGCAAAAAAGCTGGATCAGGGCGTACACGTGAAAGTGACCGATGCCGTTGATGAGAGCGAGATGACGGTGTGCCCGGAATGCGGCATGCTGAATCCCAAAGGCTCGGAGTATTGCCTTGATTGCGGTGCGGAACTATTGCCCTGACCGGCCGGAATATATATAATAGTTCCGTTGCAGCGTTGACAAAGCCCGCGGTATCCCCGCGGAATAAGATAGAAAAGGGAAAGAAAATGGCAGAAGAAAAGAAACTGACTGAAGAGATCAAGGAAGAAATCAAAGAAGAGATCAAAGAAGAAGTACAGGAGGCAGCCGAAGAGGTAAAGGAGGAGGCAAGACCTCTCACATCCACAGAGGCCAACCGCAAAAAGAAAGCTGAAAGAAGAGAGGCAAAGGCCGCGCGCAAAGAAGCGAACAAGGTCGAAGAGAAAAAGAGAAGACCTAACAACGGTGTACTTGCCATCCTCATCTTTGGCGTTCTCATCGGCATGTTCGTATTCGTAGGCGCTTACAACCATTTCAGCAAGCCTGCAAACATCGAAAAGTACATGGAAGAGAACAGCATGGCGGATATGTATACCGACGCGCCGGTCGATGAATATACGACCGTGACCATGAAGGCCGATAAGAACACTCTGAAGATCTGGATCAAGATAGCGGAAGACGCGCCTGAAGAAACCGTTGAACAGTATCAGGGAGAAGACGGCACAAAGATGCTCAAGCAGTGGGGCGCCTACTACCTGACATCTTTCAGACCGCAGGCGAGAGGCCTGGGCGCCGAGGTCAAGGTAAAGGCGAAACAGGGCGATGAGTCGGTCAACTATGTAAGAATGTCGTACAAGGAAGCAAAGAAGTTCCTCGAGGAGGCTCAGGAAGAAGCGGAAGAAGAGGCTGAAGAGGCCGGTGACGACGCAGAAGACGCAGAGGATGCTGAGGCGGAAAGCGACGGCGAATAAAGAAAAAGGCAAATAAAAGATGCATGCCGGAAAAGCATGCATCTTTTTTATATTGCCTTTTGAAGCCCCTTCTAGCGGACAGTGAACCTGTATCCCAGACCGCGTACCGTAATGAGATAACGCGGGTTCGATGGGTCATCCTCTATCTTCTGTCTGAGCCTGTTGACATATACCATGATGGCATTCTCGTCGATTATGGTGTCGCCCCATATAACGCTGTAGATCATGTCCTTTGAGAAGATGTGATCTACATTGTCTATGAAGAGCTTGATCATGGAGTTCTCTTTGGCTGACAGAGGTATCTCTTCACCGTTCTTGTAGAACCTGAGTGTCGATGTGTTGTACGTGAACGGTCCTGCCTCGATGATGTTGTTGACGCTCTGCGGCGAGCGCTCGCGGCTTCTTCTGATAAGCGCCTTTGCCTTCGCCACAAGAGTGACCGGATTGAACGGCTTGATGATGTAGTCGTCCGCGCCGATCTCAAGACCGTAAAGAGCATCCTGGTCTTCCTTGCGGCCGCTGACCACCATTACCGGTGTCGTAAGTCCTTTGGATCTGATGCGCTGTATCACTTCAAAACCGTTGATCCCCCGCATGTTTATATCGAGCAGGATCAGGTCGTACTGATTGCTCTCAAGCAGGTCGAGAGCGGCCTCGCCGCTTATGGCCAGGTCGTTTTCGATGCCGTTGCTCTTGAGAGCCTTATGAAGCATCGTCAGGATCGCTTTATCGTCGTCAACTACAAGGACTTTGTCTGCCATGTGAGCCTCCTATCTGCAAGGTTTTATCTCTAAGACCCCATACATAGTGTAATAATAACATACTTGGCCCTAAATATGTACGTTTTTATGTCGCTTCATGTTAGAATATAACAGACGGAGGACAACGATTGGACAGAAAAACCGGAAGGGCAGTATTCGTAATAGCGCTGGTCGCGGCTGTCGCGTGCATCGCGGCAGGCGTTTTTAATGTCTGGAAATCCTTCGAGAGATTCGACAACAACATACTGAATGAAAAGGACACACAGTTCTACAGTCTGATGCGTTCCGGCGACATCGGCATAGAGAACTCCATAAACGCCATTGAGCGTGAGGCCGAGACATTCCTCAGCCGCGAGAGGCTCAAGAGCGAAATAGAGAACTGGAAAGACAGCGGCAAGACTGACAGACTCAAGTCATATATCGCGGGCAACACGCTTACCCCGAATCCGATCTACGCGGATCTTGTGATGTACAACAAGGACAAGATACTATGCTCTGCTTCGGGCAATACCGGCTATACCTCAGTCACGGGCATAGACGCCAACAGCATGCATTTCTGCACGGATGGAAACGGCGTCTACTATCTGGCATACAATCATGAGGCGTCAGGCGGTATCAGCTATGACGTACTCATCGATCTGACAAAGCTGTACAGTTCGGCAATAGGCATCAGCCCCGAGCGAGAGACCATGCTGGTGGACTACACCTCGACTCTTATGCTCACATCCGACGCCGAAGGAGTCATAGTCAAGCCTGTGAGCGAAGACACGGATGAAAAGACTGCCAACTTCAGAGACTATCTGATCAGGTGCCAGGAAGAGGGAATATCGGACGGAATGTCAGTCGAGCTGACCGACGACAGGGGAGAGAGCTATACAGCCAGAATGGTGGCTCTGCCGAGCGGCAGCACCGTGAACGGAGAATTCGCCATCGGCATACTGGCCAACTATGAGGAGGCCATCGCGCCTTCGAGGGCGGCAGCCGAGGAGATACTCCTTTACGGAGGTCTCGCCATGCTCGGCGTAGTGGGGCTCCTTCTGCTGCTTATCTTCATGAGAAGAGAGAACGCCACAAGCTCCGCGGAACTCCGGGCGCTCAAAAAGAAGAACGAGACGATGGAGGAGATAAACCAGAAGATGCAGGCGCTCGCGCACCATCAGAGGCTCGAGACCATCGGTACAATGACTGCCAGCATCGCGCATGACTTCAACAATCTGCTGACGCCTATCATGGGCTACAGCATAATGACCATGGAGATGCTCCCGGCAGACGCTACGGACCTCCAGGAAAACCTGATGGAGATATACGATGCCTCCGTCAAGGCAAAGGACATCGTGACAAGACTGGCCGAGCTCACCAAGAGAGGCAAGGAGGAAAACTTCGCGGAGATAGAGGTGGATGAGATCATCCGGAGCGCTCTCAAGGTGACCCTGCCTGCCAAGCCTAAGGAAGTAGAGGTCAAGGCCAACTTCAATGCTGAGGGCAATCTCATAAAAGCCGACAGCACGCAGATATCGCAGATGGTGATGAACATAGTACTTAACGCCTATGATGCCATGAGAGATGAGGGCGGCACGCTCCTGGTATCCACCAGGATCTCCGGTGAGGAGGTAGTGCTGAGGTTCAAGGATACCGGCTGCGGCATGGATACCGAGACTCTCTCAAGGATTTTCGATCCGTTCTATACCACCAAGGAATCCGGCAAGGGCACGGGTCTGGGCCTGGCCATAGTAGCGCAGATAGTGGAGACTCACGGAGGCAAGATATACGTGGATTCCGAGCCGGGCAAGGGCACTGAATTCAGGATATACATACCGCTCGTCGGAGCGGATGTGGAGAGCCTTGCATGGGGTCCTGGAGGAGAAGGAAAGTTCGATACGAAGCGTTACAGCGTGAATCTGATCCGCAAAGAACTGGCGAGGATACAGGCTGAAAAGGAAGAGGACGCGGACGCACAAAAATAAGACCAAGAAAGTCCAATAAAGACCAAGAATGGCAGAGAAAAACCCGCATTATTGTGATACAATATATGCGGGTTTTTAGCGGCGTTTTTCAGGGCGAAATCCCCGGGCGCCGTACTTGATCACAATAATGAAAGGAATTCTAGATATGATCATTCTGGTAGTTAACACAGGAAGTTCATCCCTGAAGTATCAGCTCATCAACATGGACGACAATTCCGTACTCGCGAAGGGTCTCTGTGAGAGGATCGGTGAAGACGGTCACATGAATTACAAGACTGACGCCGGCACCGTATTCGATCATGATGTTCCGCTTCCGGATCACGGAGTAGCTATGCAACTTGTCATCAACGCTCTGACAGATCCTGAGCACGGTGTCATTGCCGACATGAATGAGATCGGAGCTGTAGGTCACAGAATAGTACAGGGCGGATACCTCTTCGACAAGTCGGAGATCATCACCGATGAGGTAGAAGCAGGCATCGAAGAGCTCTGCACGATCGGACCTCTCCACAACCCTCCTGCACTGGTCGGTATCCGCGCCTGCAAGAAGGTGCTTCCGAACACACCGGGAGTCGTTGTATTCGACACCACATTCCACCGTACCATGCCTGATGAGTGCAAGTACTATGCTATTCCTTGGGAATATGCCGAGAAGTATCACGTACAGAGATACGGAGCTCACGGAACCAGCCACCGCTATGTTTCGGAGAGATGCGCAGAACTCATGGGCAAGGATCCTAAGGACCTCAACATCATCACATGCCACCTCGGCAACGGATCATCCATCACAGCCGTCAAGGGCGGCAAGTGTTACGACACATCGATGGGTCTGACACCGCTCGAGGGACTCGTAATGGGCACACGCTGCGGTTCCATCGACCCTACAGTCGTCAGCTTCATCTATGAGCAGACGGGAATGCCGGTCAAGGAGATCACAGACATGATGACAAAGAAGTCCGGACTCCTCGCTGTATCCGAGATCTCCGGCGACGTCAGAGACGTCTGCATCGCGGAGGCTAAGGGCAACCACAAGGCTCACGTCGCGAGAGAGATGCTGCTTAGATCCGTCAAGCGCTTCATCGGAGCTTACATCGCTGAGCTCGGCCAGGTAGATGCCATCGTATTCACAGCCGGTATCGGAGAGAACGATATCGAGCTGAGAGAGAAGGTCATGGACAACTTCGCGTTCATGGGAATCACCATCGACAAGAAGAAAAATGACTGCAGAGGCAAGGAAGTCGAGATCACAGGCAAGGATTCTAAGGTCAGAGTATTCATCATTCCGACCAACGAAGAGCTGATGATCGCAAAGGACACACAGGCACTCGTAGAGGCTATGTAGTCAAAAGGGGTTCCGGGACTAACTAACTTTCGGAAATAATTATTTCACCATATTATTTCATAAAAAGTACTTTTTACTAATTATCACTCAATTTCAAAATCTTTTTATAAGGGAGATGAAAGAATGAAGAGACAATTCAAGACAATGGACGGCAACAACGCTGCTGCACATGTCTCATACGCGTTCACGGAAGTATCCGGTATTTACCCGATCACACCGTCCTCGCCGATGGCTGACTATGTAGACCAGTGGGCAGCCGCAGGCCGCAAGAACATCTTCGGCTCTACCGTACAGGTAGTTGAGATGGAATCTGAGGCCGGCGCAGCCGGAGCGGTCCACGGTTCACTCGGAGCCGGAGCACTTACAACGACCTATACAGCTTCTCAGGGTCTTCTGCTGATGATCCCGAATATGTATAAGATCGCCGGCGAGCTCCTGCCTGCAGTGTTCCATGTATCGGCACGTACGGTTTCGACTCACGCGCTGAACATCTTCGGTGACCATTCCGACGTATATGCCTGCCGTCAGACAGGATTCGCGATGCTCGCAGAGAGCAATGTACAGGAAGTCATGGATCTCGGCCCTGTAGCTCACCTTGCAGCTATCGAAGGCAGAGTTCCTTTCCTGAACTTCTTCGACGGATTCAGAACATCCCACGAGATTCAGAAAGTCGCTGTATGGGACTATGAGGATCTCAAGGAAATGTGCAACATGGATGCCGTCAAAGCGTTCCGCGATGCATGCCTGAACCCTGATCATCCTCATCTGAGAGGATCTCACGAGAATGGCGACGTATTCTTCCAGCACAGAGAAGCATGCAACAAGTTCTATGATGCAGTTCCTGACGTAGTTGAGAAGTACATGGCCAAGATCAACGATAAGCTCGGAACAGACTATCAGCTCTTCAACTACTATGGTGCAGCTGATGCTGACAGAGTCATCATCGCTATGGGCTCCATCTGCGACGTTGCTGAGGAAGTCATCGACTACCTCAACGCAAAGGGCGAGAAGGTCGGTCTCATCAAGGTAAGACTCTACAGACCGTTCAGAGCAGACAAGCTGATCGCAGCTCTGCCAAAGACATGCAAGAAGGTTGCTGTTCTTGACAGAACAAAAGAGCCTGGCGCTCTCGGCGAGCCTCTCTACCTCGACGTAGTTACAGCATTCGCAGAAGCAGGACTGTATGATGTCAAGGTTATCGGCGGACGTTACGGACTCGGTTCGAAGGATACTCCTCCGGCATCCGTATTCGCTGTATATGATGAGCTTGCAAAGGCTGATCCTAAGAAGAAATTCACCATCGGCATCGTTGATGACGTAACGAATCTCTCACTCGAGGAGAAGCCGGCACCGATCACAGCTCCTTCGGGAACGATCGAGTGCAAGTTCTGGGGTCTCGGCGGCGACGGAACAGTCGGAGCCAACAAGAACTCCATCAAGATCATCGGAGACCATACAGACAAGTACGTACAGGCTTACTTCCAGTATGACTCAAAGAAGACAGGCGGCGTAACCATTTCCCACCTGAGATTCGGTGACAAGCCAATCAAGAGCTCGTACTACATCAACAAGGCTGACTTCGTAGCCTGCCACAACCCATCCTACATTGAGAAGGGATTCAAGATCGTTCAGGACGTTAAGCCGGGCGGAATCTTCCTGATCAACTGCCAGTGGAAGCCTGAAGAAGTCGGCAACCATCTCGACGCTGCTGCTAAGAAGTACATCGCCGAGAACAACATCCAGCTGTACATTATCGACGCTATCGACCTCTGCGCAAAGATTGGAATGGGCAAGAGAACAAATACGACTCTCCAGTCCGCATTCTTCTCGCTGGCTGAGGTACTGCCTAAGGCAGACGCGATCAAGTACATGAAGGATGCTGCTACGAAGTCCTACCTCAAGAAGGGCCAGAACATCGTAGACATGAACCACAAGGCTATCGACGCCGGCGCTGACGCTCTCGTCAAGATCGACGTACCTGCTGAGTGGGCTAATCCTGCTGCAGACCCTGAGAAGGCTCCTCTCGAGGGACCGGAAGCTCTGGTCAAGCAGGTCAAGAACATCCTCATGCCGATCGACAACATGGACGGAGACAGCCTGCCTGTATCCGCATTCATGCCACACGTTGACGGTGAGTGGGAGCTCGGTGCATCCGCATACGAGAAGAGAGGCGTTGCCGTCATGGTACCTGAGTGGGATGCCACAAAGTGTATCCAGTGCAATAGCTGCGCATTCGTTTGCCCGCACGCTACTATCAGACCTTACATGCTCGACGAGAAAGAAGCTGCTGCAGCACCTGCAGGCTTCAAGATGGCCGATGTAAAGGCCGGAGCAGGAAAGGGCGTTTACAAGTTCGCTATGACAGTATCCCCGCTCGATTGTATGGGATGCGGAGTCTGCGTAACAGTATGCCCGGACAAGGTACAGGCACTCACGATGAAGCCGCTCGAAGAGCAGCTGCCTGAGCAGGAGAACTTCAACTACGCAGTCAAGAACGTCACAGTCAAGGCAGACGTTGCTGAGACAAAGACAACAAAGGGCTCGCAGTTCAAGACTCCTCTGCTCGAGTTCTCGGGATCCTGCGCAGGATGCGCTGAGACATCGTATGCAAGACTGATCACACAGCTTTGCGGAGACCACACATACATCTCGAACGCTACAGGATGCTCGTCCATCTGGGGCGGCCCTGGCGCAACAGCTCCTTACACAACGGATGCTGAGGGACACGGACCTGCATGGTGCAACTCCCTGTTCGAGGACAACGCAGAGCACGGTCTCGGCATGAGAATGGCTGTAAAGGCCAGAAGAGCCAAGATCAAGGCTGACGTCGAGGATCTCGTAGCTGCAGGCGTACCTGATGAGGTAAAGGCTGCTGCTGAGGCATGGTTCGAAGCATTCAACTGTGTTGACGAATCCAAGAAGACAGGCGAGGCTCTCGTTGCTGCACTCGAGAAGGCCGGCATCGGCAAAGAGATCGTTGAGCGTAAAGACCTGCTCGCTGAGAAGACCGTATGGATCTTCGGCGGAGACGGCTGGGCTTACGATATCGGTTACGGCGGACTCGACCACGTACTCGCCAGCGGTGAGAACGTGAACGTAATGGTATTCGATACCGAGGTTTACTCCAACACAGGCGGCCAGGCTTCGAAGGCTTCCAACATCGGTCAGGTAGCGCAGTTCGCTGCTGCCGGTAAGGCCATCGAGAAGAAGTCCCTGTCTCAGATCGCTATGGCTTACGGTTATGTATACGTAGCTCAGGTAGCTATGGGCGCTAACCCGGCTCAGACTCTGAAGGCAATGAACGAAGCTATCGCTTACGACGGACCTTCCCTGATCATCGGATACTCGCCATGCGAGATGCATTCCATCAAGGGCGGCATGATGAACTGCCAGATGGAGATGAAGAAGGCTGTAGAGTGCGGTTACTGGAACCTCTTCAGATTCAACCCTGCTGCAAAGGCAGAGGGCAAGAATCCGTTCACACTGGACAGCAAGGTACCTGCAGGCGGATATCAGGAATTCCTGAAGAACGAAGCACGTTACAACAGACTGACCAGAGAGAATCCGGAGAGAGCAGAGAAGCTCTTCGCGGAGAACGAGGCAGCCGCAATGGCACGTTACGACAAGCTCGTCAAGTTCGTAGACTTCTACGCACCTGCAGAGTAGTTCGCAGCGCGGCATAAAAAAGCATAAAGAGCCGGTCCCCGGACCGGCTCTTTTAGTGCTTGTAAGTACATAAATATACGGGTAAAATATAAGTGTGTTTATGCATGAAAAGGAGGTAAATTTATGCCACTTGTAACTTCAACAGAAATGTTCAAAAAAGCTTATGACGGCGGATACGCCATCGGAGCATTCAACGTAAACAACATGGAGATCGTGCAGGGAATCACAGAGGCCGCCGGAGAACTCCGCAGCCCTGTAATCCTTCAGGTATCCAAGGGCGCAAGAGCCTATGCGAACCACACTTATCTGGTAAAGCTCGTAGAGGCTGCTATCATTGAGAACCCTGATATCCCTATCTGCCTGCACCTTGACCACGGCGATTCCTTCGAGCTCTGCAAGAGCTGCATCGACGGCGGATTCACATCCGTAATGATCGACATGTCCTCGAAGCCTTTCGAGGAAAACATCGCGGTCACAAAGCAGGTAGTAGACTACGCTCACGCTCATGGAGTAGTAGTCGAGGCTGAGCTCGGAACTCTCGAGGGAGTAGAGGATGAGGTAGTAGTAGAAGCCGGACAGGCCAGCTACACACGTCCTGAAGAGGTTGAGGAATTCGTAACAAGGACAGGCTGCGACTCGCTCGCCATCGCCATCGGAACATCCCATGGTGCATACAAGTTCCGTCCGGAGCAGTGCACAAGGAACGAGGAAGGCATTCTTGTACCTCCTCCACTGCGTTTCGACGTTCTTGAAGAGGTTTCAAAGAGACTGCCGGGATTCCCTATCGTACTCCACGGATCTTCATCCGTACCGCAGGAGTTCGTAGAGATGGTCAACAAGTACGGCGGCAACATGCCTAACGCGATCGGTATTCCTGAGGAACAGCTCCGTCAGGCAGCCAAGATGTCCGTTTGCAAGATCAACATCGACTCGGATATCCGTCTCGCAATGACAGCTAATATCCGTCAGCACTTCTGTGAGCATCCTGATCACTTCGACCCGCGTCAGTATCTGAAGCCGGCAAGACAGGCTGTAAAGGAAATGGTAGCACGCAAGATCGTGAACGTGCTCGGATCGGACAACAAGATCTAAAGTTCATACGGTTTGAACTGATGGCGGCGCGGAATGATTCCGCGCCGCTTTTTCAGTGCCTGCAGGCGATTTTCATTATGTATATTCTGTAAGGATACAGTCTGTGCAATTTTGAAATGTTATAATACATCTGGAGTATGGTCTGACGACAGACCACTACAGGGAGGATATAACTTGTCTCACACCATTGAATTAAGAAAGGTCTCGAAATACTATGCCGGCGAAGATACCGTCAGCATGGGTTTTTCGCGTATCGATCTCAATCTTGACATAGGTGAATTCGTAGCCATCACCGGCGAGAGCGGAAGCGGCAAGTCCACGCTGCTCAACGTCATAAGCGGCCTCGACACTTATGAAGAGGGCGAGATGTTTGTGTGCGGTGAAGACACGACCGCATACGGTACCGAAGATTACGAGAACTACCGCAAGACTTACATCGGTAATATCTTTCAGGATTTCAACCTGATCAACAGCTATACGGTCTACCAGAACATTGAGGCCGTCATGCTTTTGTGCGGAAAAAAGAAAAGAGAATGCAAGCAGCGTATCAACGAGCTGATAGACCTGGTAGGTCTTACAAAATACCGCCGCACTAAGGTGTCCAAGCTTTCCGGCGGCCAGAAGCAGAGAGTTGCCATAGCGCGCGCACTGGCCAAGGACGCGCCTATCATCGTGGCTGACGAGCCTACCGGAAACCTCGACAGCGTTTCAGCGCAAAGCGTAATGGAGACGCTGGCAAAGGTGTCGACTGACAAGCTCGTTGTTATAGTCACACATAACTACGAACAGGCGGAGCCTTACGTGACGCGTAAGCTTACGATGCACGACGGCAAGATCATCGAGGACAAGACTGTCGCGGCGCCGCGCCTCAGCTCGGCTGAGCAGTACATCGCAGAGACGGGAACTGCTCGGACAGACGATGCCAAGCCTAGAGAAGGCCGTGTCGCGCGTGCCGAGAAGGCAGAACAGGCCGCTGAAGCAGGAAAGGCGACAATGCATGCCGAGCCTGTATACAGGCCGAGGAAGATGCGCAAGGGTTCGGAACTCAGACTGGGCCTGCGCAACACCTTCAACTTGCCTGCCAAGTTCATTCTGCTCTTTATCGTATACTTCTTTGTGTCGACTGCCGTGCTCAGCCAGTACGCTACGACCATAAACAGCATGCATGAGAGCGATCTGATCGGAAGCAATCCGTATTTTGTCAACATGAGTTCTGACAGGATCATCATCAAGAAGGCTGATGAGAGCAGCTTCACCGATGCGGACTTCAACGCGGTCACGTCCACCCCTAACATCAGGGAGATAGTCAAGAACGACCTCGCTCTGGACAGCGGAGTCAGTTTCAGCATGGGCGACTTCTACATTGAAGGGCCGGTCATGCCTGTCAATGATGTGAAACCGGAAGATATTAAATACGGGCATATGCCTGAGGATGAATACGAGATAGTAATAAAACTCGACGCTACAAGTGACGCTCTCATTACGATAGGCGGCGCGGATGAGTTCATCGGCGAGACGGTCCAGCTCAAGGACATGTCTCAGATGCAGAGCTATGAATTCAGCCACAAGATCAAAGTTGCAGGTATCATAGTTGATGAGAATCTCGACGAAGACTCGGATTTCTCACTTTACGGCTACTCAACGATCTACGCCAGCGAAGCGGTCAGCAATGAGCTGCTGATCTCCATGATGGCCGCTACTTCAAGCTCTGAGATGAACTTTGGCGGCACCAGAGTGAACAACGATTACAACAGGTCGATATTCTCATCATCGAAGGTGCCTGACGGCAAAGTCTATCTGTTTGAGGATCAGACTTATTACTACAAGGATCAGAAGGCTGCCGGCGAGGATTTCAAGCTGAAGATCAAAAACAGATTCTTTGAATCCGAAGGCGATTACACGGTCGACAAGATACTGACCGTAAAGAACTGCGACGACCTTGTAGGAATACCTGCAGATGAATATGACATGTACTACAACTGTGTATTCATCAGCAACAATGATTTCAGAGCACTCTTTGACAAGGGCTTTTACCAGATAACGGCATACATGGAAAATGAGCAGGATTCCGATGAGACGCAAGCGCTGCTTCACGATAAGGGATTCACTACCCTTGCTCTGAAGGATTCACTGGGAGACCAGACGGGCGGATTCAACGTGCTCATAACCCTCATGACATACGGCAGACTGCTGCTCGAGTTCATAATACTGTTCTTCATAGCATACGCGGTCATCAGGCTCATCATGAGGTCCAGGAACTCATACTACTCGACATTGAGAATACTCGGCGCCACAAAGGGCAACACCGACAACATACTCAGAGTCGAGCTCATACTGATGATGATAATCGCATACGGCGTGGATATCGCTTTCGTGGTGCTCATGAACAAGGGCATCATCCAGCAGCTTGTACACAGGGATCTGACACAGGTCACGAAACTGCTGTACTATCTGACGCCGCTCGATTACGGCATCCTTGGCGGATTGCTTCTGCTGATGTCGCTCCTTATCGCAAACAGATATTCAAGGCACATCTTCACAAGAAGTGCCATGAAGGCATTCAGAGAGGGGGCGTAGCGGCATGATAAAGATCGAAAAGGTCAACAAGTACTACAACAAGGGAAAGGCCAATCAGATCCACGTCATCGACAACACCTCGATGACACTGCCTGACAAGGGCATAGTGTGTCTGCTGGGACCTTCCGGCTGCGGTAAGACGACCCTGCTGAACGCCATAGGCGGACTCGACAAAGTTGATAACGGTACCATAACCATAGATGGCCAGCGCATCACGAGGTTCAGCTCGAGCAAGATCGACAGCATCCGTAATGCGCGCATCGGTTACATTTTCCAGAACTTCAACCTGCTGGATGACAGGACGGTCTTTGAGAATGTTGCCATCGCTCTTCGCATGATAGGCATTAGGGATAAGACGACTGTCACAGCCCGCGTAAGATACTGCCTTGAGAAGGTCGGCATCGACCAGTACAGGAACAAGCTGGCCAGCTCGCTGTCCGGAGGTCAGAGGCAGAGAGTCGCGATCGCAAGGGCTATCGTAAAGAACCCTAGCATAATCATCGCGGATGAGCCTACAGGCAACCTCGACAGCGCCAATACCCTTGAGATCATGAACATCATCAAGTCGATCTCGAAGGAGAGGCTGGTCATTCTCGTAACCCACGAGCGCAACATAGCCGAGTTCTATTCCGACCATGTTGCGGAGATGAAGGACGGCAGGATCGTCAAGGCTTACAATAACGACTCGTCAAGATATCTTGATTACCAGCTGGAGAACAAGATCTACCTCAAGGACATGGCTGTCCACAAAGGCTTCGCTCAGGATGACGTCAAAGTCGATGTTTACAGCGACTCTGAGCGTCAGGCGGATATCAAGGTAGTCATCAGAGGAAACAATCTGTATATCAATACGGGCGGAAGACTCAACGTAGTTGATGAGACATCCAACATCGAGATGGTCGATGAGCACTACACGGCCATGGATGAGAGCTACTTCGATGACAACGACTTCGACTATACCGCCTGCCTGCCTAAGAAGTACAAGGCAAAATACACTTCCGTCTACAGACTGAGCAATATGATCAGCAGCGGATGGAAAACGGTCAAAGGCTTCAAGCGCATCAAGAAGTTCCTCATGATAGGCTTTGTATTTGCGGCGATGTTCGCGTTCCTGGCAGTAAGCAATGTGCTTGGACTGCTGGAGGTCAAGCCGGTGGACTACAGGACCACTAACGGGCAGTATCTTACTGTATCAAACACGGCAAAGACAGATGATCTGATAGATCTTGTGGGAAGCCTTGAGAACGTTTCATTCGTTATTCCGGGCGATTCCAAAAAAAGGGTCACGCTGCCGATGGATGACTATCTGCAGACCAACTACGCTGCGGAGGACCTCACGGTCTCGATCGTTCTCACGAGCGTGCTCAAGCCTGAGAACATAGTCTACGGATCCATGCCTGCCGATGCCCATGACGTGGTGCTGGACAAGGCAATAGTGGACAGTTTCCTCAGAGACGGACTGGGCAATTCCATAGGCCTCGACACTATAGAAGAATTTATAGGCCGCAGAATAAAAGTTACAAACCTTCCGGACTATAAGATCGTCGGTATCTCGGATACCGAGTCGCCATCGCTGTTTGTCGATGAAAGTCAGGCAATGTACATACTGACCAACGGTGATGATGCTGATGACGAGTTCGCATATATCACGGATGACAGTCAGGAGGAAGACCTGGTCAAGAGCGGCAGAGTAAAAGACATCGACCTGGCGACCAATAAGATAAAGATAAAGAAGGGCGATGCACCTAAGGAAGCTTATGAGACGTTGATCAACATCGATCATGAGGATGAGGTCAAGATCGGTAAGACCGTGCCAATTAAGATTGCCGGACGCAAGCTGACCGTAGTAGGATACTACACCAGTGACAGTGCGGATGATGACACCTACTACGTACATGCAGACACCATCAAAGAGGATTATATCCAGAAGCAGAAGAACTTCAGCGCGTATGCGGAGAACCCGTCGCTGCTGAAGTCGATCCTCTCCAAAGAAGGACTGTCCGCAAAGATAAACGACTCTCGCGATAAAAAGGCGTATATCAACGCCCGCAAGGATCAGCTGACATCGGCGATAATCGTAGCCGGCATCATCATGCTCATCTCCCTGATAGAGATGTTCCTGATGCTGAGATCCTCGTTCCTGTCCAGGATCAAGGAGGTCGGTACATTGAGAGCCATCGGTCTGAAGAAAAAGGACATCTACAGGATGTTCACGGGAGAGATCCTCGTAATGACCTTCCTTACGGCCATCCCGGGCATCGCGCTCATGTACTTCGGCCTGGCACAGGTGGTCAAGATAACGTACTACCTTGAGGGTCTGTACAAGATCACGCCTCTCATAGCGGTTGTAACATTCGCTATCATATTGGGATTCAACCTGCTTGCCGGACTCATACCTGTCTACTCGACAATGAGAAAGACGCCGGCGCAGATACTTGCCAGAACGGATATTTAAAAGCATCACAAAAGCCTGCCTTTGCGGCAGGCTTTTTCGTGTCTGAAAATACTTAGAGATAAGTCACTTCGACTTCCTTCAGATAACTGCGCTCCAGCGCGCGGGTTATCCTGTCGACGACAGGGAAGCGTACGCCTATCTTGGCGGCAGCCGCAGGGTCATCTGTGTCATTGTTGATCTTTGTGCCCATGACTATCTGCAGCTGGTCGATGTCTCTGAGTATCCTTATGATACGCTTTGCCGGATCCTCAGGCATTTGCTTGAGAAGGACCTTATCTTCGAGGCGTTCTGAGACTTCTGTCAGTGTAAGCATGCCCTCAGTGACCAGCTCTATGCCGTCAATGATGCTTGCAGGCGGTAGGTTTCCGGATGGCGATCTGTCCGCCTTAATGTCTTTTCCGAGCTCGCGCGCCACTATCTTAGCGGTCGTTCCGCCGCATACTATGACACGTCCATCAAAGTCTTTTATCATGGTACCCAGCTGCTTGTCAGACTCGCGGCTCCTCGGAGCTCCGGTGACCAGCATGGCGCGCTTTGGCTTTCTTACAGATACAACAGCGCATGTGATGTCGTCGTTGGCATGATAGCGGTCGCGCTTATATGCTTCGGTGACTATTGCTCTTGCCAGATCCCTCGAATTGATATCCGAATCCTTCTGAAGCAGGCGGTGCACAAAGTCGCGGACATTATCTACGCCCCATTCGCCCAGCTGCGCGTCTGCGGAATGGATGCGCTCCGTATCCAAACCCGGCAGAGAGCCCAGAACCAGGCCGGACTGAGCGACTCCGTCGCTGAAGTATATGAGCCTGTCGCCCATCTTCATGTCAAACGATGAGGTATGCACTATCTCTTCCTTGACCGCTGTCTTGCGGCGCAGCTTGGTGGAAGTCTTTTCCCATTCCACGGGCTCGTTGCCCACAAACCTGAGACTTTCCGGATTGTCGTATTCGACCAGCTCCACATTTATGAAGGACTTGTCATCAGAAAAGGCGACCTTCGCGATGGTGAAAGTGGAATAGCTGATGCCTTTCTCTCTGTCTACCGGAAGGGTGTCCATGATGATCTCCGCCGAATGTGAAAGATCAAGCGGAGAGAAGGACATCTTGTTGGCCATGTGCGACGTAAGCGTGGCAAGAACGCTTGCCTTTACGCCGCTGCCCAGACCATCGGAGAGGGTAGCTGTAATGACGTTCGAACCGGGGCTCCTGTTAAGCAGGAAAACATCGCCGCCTATCTTCTGACCGTTCTTGTATATTTGCGAATAGTCGATGTCGATGCAGATATCGTTCATCATTCGTCCGTACCGCCTTTGTCTACTACCAGATCGCTGCTTCCGCGGCTCTCAGAACCGATGTTGAATTCCTCGATGATTGAATTCAGTACCAGCTCTGTCTCCGCCGCGTTTTCTCCAAGCAGGGAAGCGATCTGCTGTACTGTGCTGAGTGACTTTGTGATGACTTCCTCGGCCTTTTCTACGACAGCCTCTCTTCTGATGACAGGCGTCGTGATATCTTCGAACATAGCGCCCAGCATAGCCTTGTTCTCGACCAGGAAGAAGGTTATTCTCATGACTTTGTCATCATGTCTGAACCTGTACTGCTGAGGTTTGCTCATGAAGAACTGCTCACGGAACTTCTCCTCAAACGGTACGAATACCGATACAGGCGTGCCGTGGAATGACCTCAGGCCTTCTGCGTCAAGGAACTCATCCGGATAGTCTTCGAATATCTTTATGAAGAGGCGGTTACACTCTACGATATTAAGGTCGCTGTCTACGATGACTACGCCGTGAGGGATCGTGGAGAGCAGTATGTCCACCTTGCTTTCGGCGTCCTTACGCATCTTGGTGACACACATCTCGGTCTCAGCGAGCCCGTCCAGCATGGCGCGTGCCATGTCGCGGCATGTAGGATATCCGCATCCGCCGCAGTTGAGCTCGTCTTCAGGTGTGGTCTTGCCAAGCTTGGCGAGCGCCTCAGTGATCTCTTCTTCTGTATGATTAAAACCGTCGACTGCTGCCGGCTCAGGTGCCGGCGCGCCGTCAAGAATGCCATAACCTTTCTCATACACTTCTCTGGCGAATTCCTCGTCCCCGTCGAAAACGTCAGGTTCACTCAGGCGCTCCAGGACATGTGACGCAACGGCTTTCTTGCGGACGACCGCGGAGTCTTCATGTGAAGTTCCCGGCCCGTTGATGCAGCCGCCGTCGCAGTTGAGAGCCTCAAGGAAGTCGTTGGTATGTGTGCCGCTGAGAGACGACATGACACGTGTGACACCGGATACGGAGAGAGCAGACTGTTCTATGAAGTGGTTCTCCCAGATCTTGGAAGTCTCTATCTGTCCGTTCTCGATAGGATATATGGCAGCCTTGCCGGCCTTTGAAGGTACAAAGTCTACAGGGATGCCGGTATCCATGTTGGCGAGGTCTATGTTCTCTTCTTCAAGCCACTGGCGGACTTCTCTGAACGTGAGGGATATGTCCGGATATCCCGGATGTTCATCCGCCTCTATCTTCTTGGCCACACATGGCCCGATGAAGACTATGACTATATCGTTGCCGTAGAGCTTGCGCAGGTACGCGCTGTGAGTCTGCAGAGGGCTCGGGACCGGTGCCAGGGCATCGATGCTCTCAGGATAATACTTCCTTACGAGCTCGACTACGGAAGGGCAGGCCGTGGATATGAACGGCGCTCTTTCGTGATCCTGCATGTACATGTCAAGAGCCTGAGATACCAGAGCCGCGCCTATAGCAGTCTCTGATACGGCATGGAAGCCAAGTCTGTAGAGAGCTCTTATGAAATTGTCCTCATAGCCCACGAACTCCGAAACATATGAAGGCGCGAGTGAAACAATGACCTTGCGGTTTGACAGGAAAGCCATCCTGACTCTGTCGGTATCGTCTCTTATGACTTTTACCGAGTTAGGGCATTCATTCACGCACGTGCCGCAGAAAGTGCAGCGCTCATATATTATCACTGCATGAGCGTCCTTTATCTGGATCGCCTTTACAGGGCAGTGCCGCACACAGCGGTAGCAGTCGCGGCAGTTGCTTATTTCAGTGAAGATAGGTTGCTTTTCCAATTGGTACTCCTTTATATAGCAGGTGAAAAACTGTCGGCAGGTAAATGGAGGACGCCGGCACTTAGTGACTGGCAAGACGAAGTCGCAGACAGAACTTAGTACCGCTGCGTCCGATTTTTAGCGCGAGCGTGCCTGACGATAGTTTTTCACCTGCTCTTAGAACTGCTTGTTGATAAAATTATAGCATAATATCTGCAGAATACTTTGTACTCGCTTGTATTCCTTGTGCTATAATATAAAAGATTTTTGGAACAGAGATCCGGAGGTATTTATATGGCATTTGCAACAGCAGAAGAATACAAAAACATGGCAGGCAACTTCATCCATGACATCATCGATGAAGATCTGGCCACGGGCAAGCATAAAGAGATAGTGACAAGATTCCCGCCGGAGCCTAACGGCTACCTGCACATCGGTCACGCCAAGTCGCTTTGCCTCAATTTCGGCACCGCGCTCAAGTACGGCGGCCGCTGCAATCTCAGATATGATGACACAAACCCGACTAAGGAAGACATCGAATTCGTAAAGTCCATAGAGGCAGACGTAAACTGGCTCGGATTCCAGTGGGACGAAAAACTCTGGGCTTCGGATTATTTCGATACAATGTATGATGCTGCAGTCGAGCTCATAAAGCAGGGAAAGGCTTTCGTATGCGAACTCACTCCGGACCAGATCCGTGAATACAGAGGCACGCTGACAAAACCTGGCAAGGAAAGCCCTTACAGAAACAGACCTGTCGAGGAGAACCTCGCTCTCTTTGAGAGAATGAGAGCCGGAGAGTTCAAAGACGGCGAGATCTGCCTAAGAGCAAAGATCGACATGGCGAGCCCTAACATCAACATGAGAGATCCTGTCATCTACAGAGTTGTTCATGCATCCCATCACAACACCGGCGACAAGTGGTGCGTCTATCCGATGTACGACTTCGCTCATCCTATCGAGGATGCTATCGAGGGCATTACGCACTCCATCTGCACGCTTGAGTTCGAAGATCACAGACCTCTCTATGACTGGGTAGTTCGTGAGGTCGGCTGGTGGCCGAATCCGCCGCGCCAGATCGAGTTTGCTCCGCTTAACATCACTACAATGCTGATGAGCAAGAGATTCATCCGCAGACTCGTTGAAGAGGGCAAGGTAGAAGGCTGGGACGACCCGCGCCTCTGCACGCTCGCAGGCATACGCCGCAGGGGCTACACTCCTGAGGC
>JAFWNE010000014.1:0-9600 GCA_017510505.1 Mogibacterium sp.
AACAGAAGAACTGCCGCCAAGCCTTTCCGGATACGTTTATGCAGCAGAAAGCAGAGCAACAGACATGACAGCCAACGAAGTGCTCGTATTCACAGGTGATCCTGCCGCACATAAAGATCTGGATGTATATGCTCCGGCTATCTATTATCTGGATTCAGATATGCTGATATTCGGTAACGGCACCGGCCTTGTCATATACGATCTGGCAGATTCCAGAGTGGAAGGCCTTGTGGACATGCAGGCGATATGCAGCGGATATTACATTACGGATACCATCAGGACTCATGTACTTGTTCAGGATGACAGACTCATCGTATACAACACCAAGTCAAATGGCGGAAATCTGACTGAGAATGCCGGAGATGATTCTGAGAACACAGAAGAAGCTCCCGAGCCATGGGGATACTATCACGTATTTGATCTCAGTAAGACCACGAATGATGCGGCTCTGATGGACTGCATCGAATCTGGAGACGACAAGGACAAGATCAATGGATTCATAGAGGCAGGCAGCGCATATGAACACGAGCACCTGCTGGATGCATTTGACAATATGGCGTACTTGCAGTCGGATGAGATGGACGATATAGTCGGATACGGCATCGGATCATACAGCGAAAATGCATTTGTTTCCGGAACAGATGAAAATGTGCTTTCCAAAAACGTTCTGGTCTGCCGCAGCAAAGATGCCCATGCGTATGAGCTTTGCACCGAGACAGACAGGAAGGGAGCTGAACCTGTATTTACTCAGCTCAACCTCGGCATCACAGATGCCATGAGAGATGAGGTCAGTGAACTGAACACGCTGCCTGAATATAAATACAACGGTGATGATCCGGCCATCGGTGCCATCTGCGAATATCTGGCAAAAGAGTATTCTCAGGAGAACTACACTGCCGGCAAGCGCGTTGCCATCCCTGCTCCGACCATTTACAGACAGGAGCAGGTAAGCGGAGAGCTGCTTGTATTCGGATACTTCTGGACAGATACTTACTGCAAGAACGGCAACACACTTATATCAGTCAGCGGCGGGGCTCTTCCGGGATGCTTCCACCTTGTCAAAGACGGTGACACTTATAAGATCGCAAGCATAGACGCCGCCGAAGACGGAGAGCGGTACGAAGAGAGCATCAAGAAGATGACCGAAGGCTTCCCGGGGCTCTATGAAATGTATTTTGCAGGCGACAGCATTGACGAAAAGGTCAGAAAAGAAGCTATCAACGATTACGTACTCAGCAACGGACTCGGCATTGATTATTACAAAGATTACGGCTGGGATCCTGTAGCACTTAATTAACGGAATATGATCCAAAAAAAGCACTTGCCGCCCATAGATGCGGCAAGTGCCTTTTCATCTTATCCTTTTTTACGAATATAGTTCATCCCACAATTCATTTTTATATCCAGCGCACCTCACGAAGATACCTTTCAGCATCTCTGCCATATGTAAAGAAATCAGACCTCATTGCCTGTATCAACAATTGTATTAATCTATATATAGTTCGATTCCCTTGTAGGATAAAGGGAAGTCCCACAATAAATCCCACCAGTTTTTGCACCGATAGCTGATTTATTTCGAAGTCGTAAAGATTCTGTGAGTTCGATTCCCGTCTAGCATATGGGAATCAAAGTGGTAAACTTCGATTCCCTTAGGGGGTTAAGGGACATCCCCAGAAAAATCTCCAATTCTTTAGGTTTGTATGCGTTTTTGTGAGTTTATATGCGTCGTTTTCGGAGGATGCAAATGGCGTATTTTCAACGGTTGCGGGCAAAATAAAGGACTCCGGAGATGGCCTCTGGAGTCCGGTCTATGGAGCAGGTGAAGGGAATCGAACCCTCGACGTAAGCTTGGGAAGCTCAAGTTTTGCCATTAAACTACACCTGCATATTTGAGGCGCCTGAGCGCCTATCAGTTTGTGCTTCTACAGTATACCGCAGAAACCCTGCTTTGTCAGTTTGTTTTTTCCTTCGCGACAGTCAGTATCGCTATACCTGCAAGAATGGCGGCCGTACCGCAGATCTCCGTGATATGGTAGCTCTGGCTGAGCCACAACGCAGATGCCGCAAGCGCGGTGACCGGTTCAAAGAGATTGTAGACTCCCCCTTTTACAGGTCCGACTATGCTGGTGCCGTACAGGAAGAGCGCGAAAGCGAACGCTGCGCCAGGCAGGATTATGAATATCATGCCCCAGATCATCGGAGCGTCCCATGCTGACGGGAAGTTCCAGAGCCTGCAGAACGGAGCGATGATGATACCGCCGACGAAAAGGCCCCAGCCTACTGTTTCAAAAGTCCCATAGCGCTTTATGAGGTCAGACGGAAGAGTGATGTACATGGCGCTGCATACAGCGGATATGAGTCCGGCGATCAGCGCTACCGGGCTTATTGCCAGAGCGCTTATGTCTCCGTGTGTGGAGATAAGGAACGACCCGGCAATTACCAGAATGAGTGCCGCCAGCTCTGCCGAAGCAGGCTTTCTGTGCTCTTTTATGATGACGTAGATCAGCACAAACACAGGCGCGGTCTGCTGTATGGCAGACGCGATGCCTGCGTTGCTGTAGTCGATCGAGATATAGTAAGTCGGCTGGCAGAGCCCAAACGCAAATACCGCGATAACGAGCAGCCTTATGACCGACTTTCTGTCCTTCCATATGTCGAATATTCCGTGCGGGTTCCTTAAGAGAGCGAAGATCAGCAGCACAAGTCCCGATGTGATCATACGGAAGTTTACCATCCACATCGTGTCTACCCCGCGGGCCATGAGGTATTTGCTGACTACCGCGTTCAGTCCCCAAAGCCCCGCGCCCAGCAATGTTATGAGCGTGCCGCTTAACATCTCTCTGTCAGTCCGCAATTATCCGTTACTTGCGGCGGAATCAGTTTGCCGCGACGACGTTTATCGCGACGGATCCCGTCGCCTTATCTGTCACGGTAACCTTGATCATATATGAGCCGCTTGGCATGCTGACTTTCTGCGCGTTTGTGCCGCTTATAAAGGCTGTATACTGAGCCTCGCCATCCAGCTCCGGAAACTCGTCCGGGTTGTCCATTCCTTCAGCGCTGATGAACTCGATAGTCATTTCGCCGGACTCCAGATTCGGCTCGATGCTGAGCTGCTCACCTTCTTCGAACTCCAGCGAGCCTGTCACAAAGTAGTCTCCGGTGTCCGCTTTGCTGGCAGTGACCGTCATGCTTTTGTCATCTATCACCTCTCCGCTGAGTTCAGACTTTCCGCAAGAGACCATTGTCAGCATGGAGGCTGTCAGTACCATAACCGCCATTATTGATAATAGTTTTTTCATTGTTTCCTCCTGAATCGCTTAATTATATCTGAAACCTTAAAGAAAGGCAGGTCAGATCAGTTCATCCATTGCCGCCTTTATCATCGCAGGCATCCTTCTGCACTTCTCTTCAGAACTCGCCGCGACGGATACCCTCACGCCCCTTTCAAGCGGTATCAGGAACACGTTCTTCTCGTTGAGTTTTTCGCAGAGCCTGTCAGGTTCGCTGAACGGCACAGTCACAAAGAATCCCGCACTGAACGGTACTATCTCAAGACCGCATTCAGCGGCTTCCTCCTCAAATGCCCTTCCTCTGGAGAGCAGCATATCCCGTGCCTTTGCCCTTTCGGCCTCCACCTCATCCAGGAGATCCTCATCGGCGTAAATGCGTTCTATCACTTCCTGAGGTGCTCTTGGCGGGTTCGACCATGTCGCCCTGGATGAGAACGTGTTGATCCGTCCAAACTCCTCGGCGACTTCAGGGCTGTGAGCCAGGCATATCATTGCCGCGCATCTTGCCCCGTATAATGTAAAAGTCTTTGAGGCGCTGTATGCTATGATAGGCAATATGTTCGACCTGAGATTGTCCACGACACCAAGGAAACTCCTCACTTCTTCCGGCTCGCCCGCAAAGTCAATGTATGCCACATCGAGCACCAATGCCACCTTTTTATCCAGAGGCACCTCGTCGAGCACCTTTTTCACTCCGTACCAGTCATCCATCGTAAGCGCGTAACCGGTCGGATTATTTGCCGGGGCGTTGAGGATGATGACCAAGTGCTCCTGGTTCCTCGTGAGTTTCTTTACCTTGTAATCGAAATCCGCAATATTGAAGCGCCCTTCGTCATCGAACATATCAAAACGCTCGATACCACGGTACAGTTCAGCTGCTATGCTTTTATACGGAGCCCAGTGCCAGCTGTGCGTTAATATCCTGTCTCCCGGACACGAATAGTTCGCGATGGCGTTCCTTATCGCGCCGGTGCCTCCCGGTGTGCCCACCACGCAGGTATAGCTCTTCGGTTCGAAGCTGCCGAAAGCGGCTTTCATGATGGCCTTCTTAAAACCCGGAGTTCCCGCGATAGGCGCGTAAGCCGCGTACTTGTCCGCAGGCAGGCTCTTCATTACCTTCTCAACAGATTTCAGTACCAGAAGTTTTCCTTCATCATCATAAAGAGCGCCTACGGTAGCGTTAATGACCTCCGCCTGGCCGTATTTGGCTACCGCGTCAAGGGCCTTTCCGCTCGCAGCGAAAACTTTATCTTCCTTAGGGATCTCTCGTCCGTTATAAGCAGCCATGCTTTTCATAGTCTTCCCATCTCCCTGTCGATCTTAAGGTTCCTGAAATACAATACTATGTCTGTAGTCACCAGAAGTATGTCTGCCAGATAGAACCAGAATGAAGCCTGAAGTTCTCCGGTCCTTTTGAAAATTATGATCTTGGCAGTGATACCGCAGATGTATCCAACCACTACGAGTACCTCGAATACGAGACTCTTGCCGAGCGTAGTTCTGCTCGTCAGCGACTTGTGGATGTTTGCCGGCCATGAGCAGCCGAAAATGATCAGCATCAGGATCTCACATAATACTACTATATCCAATTTTGTTTTTACCTCCCGTGACCGCGCTTCTTTTTCACCGCCCGATCACTACTCTTTTTATCTTTTCACCGAAGCCGCTGTACTTGGCTTCGTATTCTGTTTCTATATTTGACGCGTTCGCTTCAGGGTCCGCGTGCAGATCTCTCGTTATGTCCAGTATCTTCAGGTCCGCGGCAACGATTTCAAGGAGCGACCAATTGAACAGATCTGTATTGTCCGTCTTGAACGTGACAGTCCCTTCCGGCTTCAGGACCCTGAAATATGACTTCAGCCTGTCCCTGTAAGTAAGGCGTCTCTTATACCAATAGTTTTTAGGCAGCGGATCGCTGAAGTTCAGATAAATGCCATCCGCTTCTCCGTCCACGAACCATTCCGAAAGATCGCCAGCAAGCTCCGGCACGAAGGCAACGTTTTTAAGACCGAGCCTGCGTATCTTTTCCATCGCCCGCAGCATTACGCTCCTGTTGCCTTCGACCGCAATAAAAAAGTGCTGCGGTTCGCGCGCCGCCAGTTCGGAGATGAATTTGCCCTTGCCGCATCCGATCTCAATGAAAAGCGGCGCGCCGCCGGAGCGTTCACCCCAGCGCCCGCGCATCGCAGCCGGATCATCGATGAGCAGATCCGCGTAAGCTTCGTATTTAGCATCCAGGTTTTTGAGTTTTCTCTGTCTCATGTATGGTCTTTCGCCGCCGGTTTTTATAGCGTTATAAACCGTGACGCGATTATTTCAGCAAGGAAAAGCACCATCAGGATCGCCGCGACCGCGTCGCCGCGCCTGAACTTTATCTCATTCATGCGGGTACGCCCGCCTCCGCCGCGGTAGCATCTGGCTTCCATGGCCAGCGCGAGGTCCTGCGCGATACGGAATGAACTTACAAAGAGAGGCACCAGAATAGGTATGAGGCTCTTTGCTCTCTGCAGCAGGTTTCCGGACTCAAAGTCCGCGCCTCTCGCCTGCTGTGCCTTGATGATCTTGTCGGTCTCCTCCATCAGTGTCGGGATGAACCTTAAAGCAATGGTCATCATCAGCGCTATCTCATGGCTCGGTAAGCCTATCTTTGAGAACGGCTTGAGCAGTTTCTCCAGACCGTCGGTCAGTTCTACAGGCTTTGTTGTCAGCGTCATTACCGAAGATCCGATGATGAGAAGCACGAGTCTGACCGCCATGAAGAACGCGCGGTGCACGCCTTCATACGTGATAGTCAGGAACTTCCAGTGCCACAGCACCCTGCCCTCTACCATAAACAGGTTCAGGACGAACGTGAAAGCTATGATAAGGAACACCGCTGTAAGTCCTCTGAAGATGAACTTCAGCGGCACCCTCGATACCGCGATCACCGCAAACAGCGCAGCCGCGGCAATAAGGAATCCCCAGAAATTATTCACGACAAAGAGCTCTATTATATAGAGCAATGTCGCGATTATCTTGGTCCTGGCATCGAGCCTATGGACCGCGGAATCGCCCGGATAATACTGACCCAGAGTGATGTCTCTTATCATCCGCGGGCTTCCTCCATGTAAGTCTTTATATCTTCAGCCGCCTCGTCGATTGTGAGAGCGTCGCTTTTGAACGCCGGCGCCTTGCTCTTTATGAGCTCGGTGATCTCCCTTGCAGGCGGCAGAGCCAGTCCCATTACCTCGAGTCTTTCCCTTTGAGAGAACACCTCCTTAGGAGTGCCGCTCAGCGCTATCCCGCCCTCGCTCATCACAATGACCTTATCCGAGAGCGCGGCTATGTCAGCCATATTGTGCGACACAAAGATGAGAATGATACCCATCTCATCGTGAATGCGCCTCACCATGGCAAGAACATCCTTGTGTGCTGACGGATCCAGCCCGGCTGTCGGCTCATCAAGGATCAGGATCTTCGGGTCCATGGCTATGACGCCAGCTATGGCGACACGGCGCTTCATGCCGCCCGAAAGCTCAAATGGGGACATGTCCTTTATCTCTTCGTAATCAAGTCCCACCAGCCCGATAGCAGTCTTTACTCTCTCTTCTATCTCAGCTTCTTCCATGCCGAGATTCTTAGGACCAAAGGCTACATCCTTCGCGACCGTCTCTTCAAACAACTGATATTCAGGATACTGGAAGACCAGGCCGACCTTGCGTCTGACATCAGTCATCTTCGCTTTGCCGTCCGTGATGCACTGGCCGTCCACATATATCTCGCCCGAAACAGGCTTTATGAGTCCGTTCAGATGCTGCAGCAGCGTCGACTTTCCGGACCCGGTATGTCCGATTATGCCCAGGATCTCCCCGTCCTGCACATCAAAAGAGACATCGCGGAGAGCGACGGTCTCACCCGGCATGCCGGCGTTATATATGTAGTTGAGATCCTTTACTTCTATCGACATTTCTGTATGTAGTCCGCTATATCCTCAGCGGTGGTGAGATTCTCCGGAAGACCTGCCTTGTCGCGGAGCTCTATGGCAGGCGGCATCTCAAGACCGGCACGCTCTATCATCTCCCTGTCGGAAAACAGCGCAGCCGGAGTTCTGTCGCAAAGCACCTTGCCTTCTTTCAACACAATTATGCGCTCAGCCTGCTCGGCCTCGGTCATAAAGTGTGTAATGAGTATGCATGTAATGCCTTCAGCGTGCAGATCCTTAATAATGCTCATTACCCCCGTGCGGCCCTTTGGATCGAGCATAGCGGTCGGTTCGTCAAAGACTATGCAGTCCGGCTTCATGGCAATTGCGCCGGCGATCGCTATCCGCTGCTTTTGGCCGCCCGAAAGCATGTGAGCTCCCCTGTCTTTAAGCTCAAACATGCCGACTCTGATAAGCGCGTTATCTACCCTTTCTCTTATCTCTGCCGGATCTACGCCGAGGTTCTCAGGGCCAAAGGCCACGTCATCTTCAACTATGGTAGATACCAGCTGATTATCCGGATTCTGGAAGACCATGCCGACCCTGCTCCTGACATCCCATATGGTTTCGTAATCAGCTGTATCAAAACCATCCACGACAACAGTACCCGCCGTAGGCGTCAGCAGGCCGTTGAGGCACTTGGCAAGCGTTGATTTGCCCGAGCCGTTCATACCGACGATGGCAACGAAGCTGCCCTTCTCGATGTCCAGAGTGACACCGTCCAGAGCTACCTTTCCGGGTACTTCATTACCGCCTTCGTCGATCTTAGTAAATTCGATTTTAAGGTCTTTTATCTCAATGAATCCCATCCTGTTGAGTATATCACAATCATCTGTATAATCACTCAAATAATTGCGGACAACGAAAAAGCCGGCATATGCCGGCCCAACGTAAGTGCTTTATATGTTAACCCTTTTGCTAGTCGTATTTTACTCCCATGCAAATAACAAGTCAACAAATTTATAGTGTTTTTTCACAAATACTTTTGAAGTTTCTTTGTGAAAATTCACAATTTTCCAGTTCGCAGCAGCACTATTTGTTCTCAAACACTTCGCCCGCGTATACCTTGGAAGCGTCCACTTTTGCTTTTACTTCCTCGTTCCACTTAGCAGGATCAATGTCGTGTATCGCAACGGACAGATGACTTCTCTCGCAGCCGAGCGACTCCATCATGGCTTCCACAACAGCCTCAGCTACCTCTTTCTTTTTCTCCTCTGTCCTTCCGGCGAACATGCTGATATCGATATGCGGCATTTTTATACCCCCTTTTTACTCCTATGATCAACCTAAAGAAGCGCTTCAAGCTGTGCCTTCTGCATCAGGCCGGCTTCCTTGAACGTGATCTCTCCGTTCTTTACGACCATGATGGTCGGAATGCTCATGATGCCAAGCTGCATGGCTATAGGCATAGCCTCGTCGATGTTGAGCTTGCAGAACTTCACATCCGGTCTTTCCTCGGAAAGCTGATCGACGATAGGTCCCTGCATCTTGCAAGGTCCGCACCAGTCAGCGTAAAAGTCCACGAGTACGGTGCCCTCAGCCTTCATGACTTCGTTTTCGTAAGTATCTCCAGTCAGTTTGATTACCATTTTTTATTTCCTCCTTTTTGAAATGATTCTTACAGTCGGATTATAGCACACTGCATGCGTCAATTGTGAACGTGTGATGAATGTATTCACAACAAAAGACACCGCCGAAGCGGTGTCTTCATATAGCTTTTCGAAGTGGTTACTCGATAACCTCGACTACTACGCCGGAACCAACTGTTCTTCCGCCTTCTCTGATAGCGAATCTCAGTCCTTCCTCGATAGCGATCGGTGTGATCAGCTCGATCGTCATGACGACGTTATCGCCAGGCATGCACATCTCTGTGCCTTCCGGAAGACTCAGGTCGCCTGTTACGTCTGTAGTTCTGAAGTAGAACTGCGGTCTGTATCCGTTGAAGAACGGTGTGTGGCGGCCGCCTTCCTCTTTCTTCAGTACGTAGACCTGGCCCTTGAACTTTGTATGCGGATGGATCGTACCAGGCTTTGCGAGTACCTGTCCTCTTTCGATCTCTGTTCTCTGTACGCCTCTCAGCAGTGCGCCGATGTTGTCGCCTGTCTCTGCCTGGTCGAGTGTCTTTCTGAACATCTCTACGCCTGTTACTACGACGCTTCTCTTCTCTTCTGTCAGTCCTACGATCTCTACTGTATCACCAGTCTTGAGCATTCCTCTCTCTACTCTGCCTGTTGCTACTGTTCCGCGGCCTGTGATCGAGAATACGTCCTCTACAGGCATCAGGAACGGCTGGTCGTTTGCTCTCTGTGGTTCAGGAATGTATGTGTCTACTGCTTCCATCAGCTC
>JAFWNE010000015.1:0-58114 GCA_017510505.1 Mogibacterium sp.
ATGATCAGCGAGTACATTAAATACTACAACAATGAACGACCGGCATATGCGCTGAACTACAAAAGCCCAGTCCAGTACAAGACTGAAATGGGCTTTGTATAGCTTTTTTAAACTGTCTACTTTCTGTTGACTAGTTCAGGAAAACCGGAGGCTCTTTTTTATTTATTTCAATACCGTTCTTATACAAAGAAGAATGCCGCACCTATCATGACATATACCGTAACCAGCTGAAGTCCTTCAAGCCAGTTCGATTCACCATCGGAAGCGACGCGGTTAGCGATGAGAACAGAACCCGTGACCGCGACAAGTTCAAACGGGGTAAACACTATACTCATCGGTGTGAACAGAAGGCTGAGAAGTGTCAGCACAGGTATGACGAAAAGTATTATCTGAAGACTCGATCCAAGCGCGATCTCTATCGCGGCGTTCATCTTGTTTTTTACCGCCATGATGACGGCCGATGAGTGCTCAGCGGCGTTGCCGATTATAGGAACGAGTATGATGCCTACAAAGGTCTTATGGAGGCCGGCGCTTTCAGCCATAGGCTCCACCGTGGACACGAATACTTCGGAAAGGAGGGCGATGCATATCGTCGATGCAATAAGCAGGACGATTGCCCGCGGCAGGCTTGCCGTGCGGCCTTCCTCTTCATCCGGGAGTGATTCCTCATACAGATTGCGGTGTGTCACGAAGGTGAACACGAACTGCATTACATATACGAGCAGCATTAGCAGAGCGATTATCACGCTGAGCCCTTCGTACTCTGTCGTCAGGCTGCTCTCCGGGAATGCGTGGGTGAATATCGCCGGGATCGACAGTCCGAGTACCGCAAGCAGAAGCATGCTTGACGTTATGTTAATGGAATTTTTGTTGAACGTCTGTGTCTTGTATTTGAGTCCGCCCACCAGCATCGACAGGCCCAGCACCAGCAGTATGTTACCGATGACAGAACCGGCGAGCGATGCCTTGACGACGTCGAACATCCCGGCCTTCATTGCTACGAACGCGATGATAAGCTCTGTAGCGTTTCCGAAAGTCGCGTTCAGCAGGCCTCCTATCTTCTGTCCGCAGAAGCAGGCGATGTCATCGGTACTCTTTCCCATGACCCCCGCAAGCGGGATTATCGCCAGTGAACTGCACACGAAAAGCAGAGGATCAGAGAATCCCATGATCTTGCCAACTAATGTGACAGGTATGAATATCAGCAGTATATATAAGTATTTCATTCTTTGTTCTCACGATACAGCGTGTCACAGTACACGCATCTGTAGCTGCGAGCGTCCTTATCGACGAGCCTGAACTTCTGAGGTATGCCTCTTTCCACCGATGTGATGCACCTTGGGTTGCGGCACTCAAGCACGTCCGTCAGTATCGTCGGAGGCGCAGGCTTGAACTTCTTTACAAGCTCGCGGTCTTTGACGACGTTGACCGTGATGTTAGGGCTAATGTATCCGATCAGATCGTAGTCGATAGGGATATCTGCATCGATCTTGATGATATCCTTCATGCCGTACTTCTCACTGTTTGCTCTCTGTATGATAGCTACTGTGCAGTCCGCCTTGTCGAGACCCAGGAGGTGATAAAGCTCAAAGCCCTTTCCGGCCTTGATGTGGTCCAGCACATACCCGGTGTTTATTCCATCTATGTTCATGTGTTACCTCCTATCTATTTGATACCCAGCAGATACAGTATGAGTGCCATGCGGATGTACTTGCCCATCAGCGCCTGATAGAAATAACAGGCTCTCGGATCATCATCCACATCTACGTCTATCTCATTTACACGCGGCAGCGGATGCATGATTATAAGGTCTTCCTTTGCCGGTTTCAGCATGGCTCTTGTAAGGATAAAGCTGTCCTTGAGTTTTTCGTATTCTTCCCAGCTTGGGAACCTCTCCTGCTGTATCCTTGTCATATACAGTATGTCGAGTTCAGGGATCGCGTCATCAAGGCTCTCTACCTCGCTCCATTCGACACCGGCTTCATCGAGCTTCTCCCTGATGTATGCCGGCAGTCTGAGTTCTTCCGGAGCTATCATCACATATTTGACGCCCTCATATCTCAGCAGCGCCTCAATGAGCGAGTGTACCGTTCTGCCGTACTTGAGGTCTCCGCAGAGGCCTACGGTAAAGTTGCCGATCTCGCCCTTCTTGCGGTGTATCGTCATGAGGTCGGTCAGCGTCTGCGTCGGGTGGAAGTGACCGCCGTCTCCGGCGTTGATTATAGGGACCGAGGACTTGACCGCGCCTACTACCGGCGCGCCTTCCTTAGGATGCCTCATCGCAATGATGTCAGCATAGCAGCCCGCCATGATTATCGTGTCAGACACGGACTCGCCTTTTTTCGAAGAACTCGAGTCTGCCGAATCGAATCCCAGCACGTTGCCTCCAAGCTCCATCATGGCCGCTGTGAACGAGAGCCTTGTGCGTGTGCTCGGCTCAAAGAACAGAGTGGCCAGCTTTTTATGGGCGCAGGCGTCCTGATATTTCTCCGGATTCGCGATTATGTCATCGGCAGTCTCCATCAGGTGATCAAGCTCTTCAACGCTCAGATCGGTGATATTGATCAGATGTTTAAACTCTCCCATACGATTCCCTTTCTGTATTACTACGATATATATTATTTTTGTTTTGAATATTGTTTCCAGTCAAGCTTCAGACCATTTGCTATGATCGCGATGAAGTCCTGAACGTTGGTGACTATGGTAGTGGCTGCGAGACTTCCTCTGTCAAGCAGCTTGTTGACTACGAATTCATCGGCGTCGACGGTGTAGAGGAACACCGGTCTTACAGTACCGTCCTCAAGCACTCTGAACGATGGGGTCATGTTGCCGGTCGCTATCGTGTGCAGCATGGTAGCCAGGCATATGACCGTGGTCGTCTTCCTTATGACACTGCGCATCTTGTCCTGTCCCTGATAAACATCTCCAATGACCTCAGGGATAGGGCCGTCATCCCTGATGGATCCTGTCAGTACGATAGGGACATCGTTTTTGACGCAGCTGTAGATGATGCCGTTGTCGATGTCATAATCCTCTATGAACTGCGGGATGGATCCGCTTCGGCGCACTCTGTTATCCACATCAAGGTGGTTGTAGTGGCCGTTAGGCATGGACTTCTGTGTATAGATGTCCTGGCCGAGCGCGGTATTGAGCATGGCTCCCTCGAGGTCATGCGTAGCCAGCGCGTTGCCTGCCAGCAATGCGTCTACATAGCCGTTTTCGACCAAAGCCTGCATGCATGCTCTCGCGTCATGGTCGAAGGCGAATGCCGGTCCCATGACCCATGTGATGAATCCGTGCTCTTTTTCATATTCCAGCAGTTCAAACAGTCTGTCGTAATCCCGCGCGTAAGATGTCTCTCTGCTGCGTCCCTGGCGGAACACGAACTGATCATCGAGTTCTGTTTCATCCTCCACGAAGCCCCTGCTGTGAACATATATGCCTTCGTGTCCGTCCTCGCTTCTGCCGAGCACCACCAGATCGCCTTTTTTGATGTTGCGGTTCTCAACCACATCGAGCCTGCCCTCCGGTCTCAGCACGACGCTGGAGTCCATGCGGCTCTCCTCTGCAAGTTTCCACTCTCCGTTCACCTTGAAATACTCAGGGAACATCGATGTGCTGTGATAGTACTCCGGCGCGACTCCATCCATGTCCGCGGCTTCAAGCCTGCAGTCGGGTGCGCTTGCCAGCTCCGGTTTTGTAAAATCAGGAGCATTGTAAACAGGCATTTTGAATAGCATATCGGTTTATCTCCTCTCCGGTGTATGTATCCTGTCAGGCCAGTGTCGCTACCAGTACGGCCTTGATGGTGTGCATTCTGTTTTCCGCCTCATCGAACACGACGGAATTCTTTCCGCTGAATACCTCTTCGGTCACCTCGCGGATGTCGTATCCGAGCTTCATCTGCTCGGCTGCCATCGTCGTATCAAAGTTGTGGAATGATGGCAGGCAGTGCATGAAGATGTAGTCAGGGTTCTCCGTCTTTGCAACGAGTTCTTCAGTGACCTTGAATGGAGTCAGCAGCCTGACTCTCTCAGGGATCTGATCTTCTTCTCCCATCGATGCCCAGATATCCGTATAGATGACATCGGCTCCCTTAAGGCAGGAATCATCGTCGGTAACGGTGATCTTAGCTCCTGTCTCTGCCGCTGCGGCGTTGGCATGCTTCAGCACTTCAGGATCCACTCCGTCACAGAGTTCCTTTGGTCCGTATGCTGCGAATTCCATGCCCATCTTGGCGCAGCCGTACATCCAGGCGTATGCCATGTTGTTGCGTACGTCACCTACAAATACCACCTTGACTTTGTTGAGCGGCTTGTCTATGTGCTCTTCTATGGTCATGATATCCGCGAGTATCTGTGTCGGATGGTCTACGTCCGTAAGCCCGTTCCACACCGGGACCCCGGACTCTCTTGCCAGCTCTTCCACCACAGCCTGCTCGTAACCTCTGTACTCGATGCCGTCAAACATGCGGCCAAGTACTCTGGCTGTGTCCGCGATGGTCTCTTTCTTGCCCATTTGCGAGCTCTTGCTGTCAAGGAACGTTACTCCTGCGCCTTCATCCATCGCGGCTACCTCGAACGAGCATCTGGTTCTTGTAGATGTCTTCTCAAAGAGCAGGACTATATTTTTACCTTCAAGCGATCTTCCCTTGATACCGCTTTTCTTCTTTGCCTTTAGCTCGTGCGCGAGATCGAGCAGATACCTGATCTCGGCCGGTGTGAAGTCCATCAGTGTCAGAAAACTTTTTCCTTTAAGATTGACTGCCATTTTTTCCTCCTGTGCGCTGCGTTTTATAAGTCGTCTCTGTTTACAGGGCAGGACATGCAGCGCGGACCGCCTCTGCCTCTTGAAAGTTCTGAGCTTGGCATCGTGAGCACCTCTATGCCGCTTTTGTAGAGCAGCTCGTTGGTTACGTAGTTCCTTTCGTATGTTATGACCTTGCCCGGCGCGATGCAAAGGGTGTTTGACCCGTCGTTCCACTGCTCTCTCTGTGCCGCCATGGCATCGTCGCCTCCGCAGCGGATGAGTTTTACCGCCGGCAGACCGAGTTCCTGTGACAGGAGCGTTCTCAGGTCTTCAGTCTTCGATTCGAAGCGTATCTCTCCATCTGCGCTAAGGCTGAGTTCGAAGAGCTGCAGCGGTCCCTCTATCTCTGGATGGATGGAGAACTTGTCGTAGTCGACCATGGTGAATACCGTGTCGAGGTGCATGAACGCTCTCTTCTTAGGAATGTTGAAGACCAGCACCTTGCTGAAGCCCGAATTCTCGAGAAGGTTCTTCGTGAATGTCTCTATGCCTGAGGCAGTAGTCCTCTCTGAAAGGCCGACCGCGACAATGTCCTTGCTGAGCACCAGTACGTCTCCGCCTTCGATGCTGTACGGATCGCTGTAGTCGTACCATTTCTCCGTGCCGTTTGGCGCAAAGTCTTCGTTGAATTCGTACATGTACTTGAACAGCAGGCTTTCGCGTCTCCTTGTGGCAGTGCTCATGTGGTGTATGGACACTCCGTTGCCGATGCAGGCGGCCTGGTCGCGAGTGAAATACATATTTGGCATAGGATCCATGTAGAAAGGATATGCCTCGTCGATCTTCTCGGCCAGCGTCTTCGGTTTGTACTCTGTGATCTCACTCTTTCTGACTCCGGCGATGACCTTGCTGACCAGATCTTCAGGACTCATCGCGATGAGGTAAGCGTATACGGCTTCTTTTACTCCGCGTGATGAGAAACTTACCTCATCAAGCATCTCCCTTATGAAGCGGTCCCTGATATCTGCCTTCCCAAGGGCTTTCGCGACCTCGTCTATATAATAAACGACCTCGACGCCGTTCTCCTTCAGGATCTCGGCGAAGCGGTCATGTTCCTGCTGTGCTACCTTGAGATATGGTATGTCATCAAAGAGAAGCCTGGCGAAGTTGTCCGGTACGAGTCCGTCGACTTCGCTTCCTATACGGTGAAGAAGCACTTTGTTGAGTTTGCCTATCTCCGAATAGTTATGTACGCCCCTAACCATTACGCGTTATTTCCTTTCCTGCTCCCTCGCGTGCTCTTCTTCAGCCTGTCTCAGCCTCTCGCTTAGGCCTGTGAGTGCATCAAAAGGAGCGAACTGTTTGGCTCGCTGTGAGCGGGGCATCTTCGGCCTGTCTGATGCCGGACGCTCCCATATTTTCTCCTTGTCCATTATACTAGATATCCTTTCTTCTTTCATCACTTCTCGTCATTCTTTGTGGCCTCCGACCTGATGATTTCTCTCCCTGGTGGTCGCTGCTTCTTCAAGGTCCATTGCCCTGAACATCGCATCTTTGCCGTACTTGTTTCTTATGGAATTGACCGCCTCCTGAAGAGCGGTATCGCGCTTCAGTCTGGCCTGCGTTTCGGCTATAGGGTCGGCTCTGTCGTCTTTTTTCTTTTGTCCCTGTGTCTTACCTTCTTCCTTGGCCTCGGCATCTGCAAGGTCAAAGAGGGTCATCTGCTTGTCGGCTTCTCTCTCTTTTATGTCGTTGAAGTTGACGAATATGCGCCTGACCGGGTACTCATGGTCCGTGATCCTGTCGTAGAGGTCAGCGACTGCCGGCATTATTAGCGATGAGGCGTCCGTCGGCACAGGGAAGGATACCGAACCGTGCGACATCGGAACATGCAGAGCATTGCTGTAGCCTACCGCTATGGAAACGTTCTGCGTCATCTTGCGGATATCCGTCATCTCGTGGCAGAGCTGCTCGGTCATCTCCTTTATTATGAGCAGGCCTTCGGCATTCGTGTAGTCGCGCATCAGCACCTGGCCGTGCGAAAGCGAATGGCTCTTGGTCTTGTAGCCCTTTATGTCTGACATCTCTGTCGACTCGAGCCCGTACGCGTGGTCTATCATGAGTTCCGCGTTGATGCCGAAGTTCTTATAGAACCATTCCTCGTCACGCGCTGCAAGAGCGGCTATCCCGCCCATGGTGTCTATTCCTATGCGCTCAAACTTCCTGGCAGTCTGGCGGCCTATCATCCAGAAGTCGGTGAGCGGCCTGTGATCCCACAGTTTCTCCTTATATGTGTCTTCATCCAGCACTCCGATGAAATCATCGGCGTGCTTGGCTATTATGTCCATTGCGATCTTGGCCAGGTAAAGGTTTGGGCCGACTCCCGCCGTCGCCCTGACACCTATCCTTTCGTATACCTCTCTCATCAGGAGCTCCGCCATCTGCTTCGGATCAAGCCCGTAGCGTTTCAGGTATGCCGTCACATCAAAGAAGACCTCGTCAATGGAGTAAACGTGCATGTCCTCCGGCGCTATGTAATCAAGGTAGACCTTATATATGGCAGCTGCGTACTCCAGATAGAGTTTCATCCTCGGGGGTGCCATTATGTATTCGAAGCTCTTAGGGATCTCAAATACCCTGGCCCTGCCGCTGACTCCGCGGGCTTTCAGGGAAGGAGACACGGCAAGACAGATGGTGCGGTCCGAACGGGTAGGATCCGCCACGACAAGATCGGTCGTCATCGGATCGAGTCCGCGTTCCACGCACTCCACCGAAGCATAGAAAGACTTTAGGTCAATGCAGACGTAAGACCTCTCCCAGTTACCATAGTCAAATTCTTTTGATGCTGTTTTTATCATTTTGATGTTTTTATGGTGGTTTTATATGTCTGTCAGGTAACTGGAGGACGCCGGCACTTAGCGATTGACGAGCGCCGGTGAAGTCAGAGCTTAGTACCGCTGCGTCCGATTGTTAGCGCGAGCGGGCCTGACAGATATATAAAACCACTCTTTATCCAAACTGACGACGGTACTCCACCGGCGTCATCCCTTCAGCTTCCGTAAAGTTCTTTGTGAAATAGCTCTGCGAGCAGAACGCCAGCCTGTCTGCTATGACCGCAACGCTGAGGTCTGTGTCCCTCAGCATGCGCTTGGCTTCCAGGAGCCTCTCATTCAGTATGAACTCGCTTATGGTGATACCCAGCTCATCCTTGAACACCGCCGACGCGTAGGTACGGCTGATGCCCACTGACTCCGCTATGTCGGCCAGCTCTATCTTCTCGGTCAGATGCTCCTCGATATATGTCATCATGCGGGCCAGCCTTGGAGACCTCTTCTTTTCTTTAAGTACATATTTCATCTTGACAGCGTAGCTGTGTGCCATGCCGTGCACCAGGTCGTAGATGTCCGGCAGCGAGACTGCGTTGTCGAACTCCTTGATGAATTCATCGCGTATATCGTAAGAGACCATGTCGAGCAGTCCGGACTGTATCGCCACCAGGCACATCTCATTTGCCGCGCCGACCGCCTCATAGTACATCTTGTCCATCGCTTCGCTGTAAGAGCCGCACCTGTTGTACAGGGCGGTCGGATACTCGTAATTGGCTTGCGAAAGCTCAGCTATCTTTTCAGTATCACCGGCAGCAATAGCCTCAAAGTACGGCTTCTTGCGCGCATAAGGAAGATAAATCTGGTTTCTTCGTGTACGGCTCAGTATTAAGTTAGCAGTTTTTTTATCTGACATTATTTGACCCTTAATTGTGGTTTTATATGCTCAGTCAGGTAACCGGAGGACCATATAAAACCATGTTAATAATCTTATATAATTCGTAACAATATTATAACATCGCGCCTCTGCAATCAATACAATGAAGGTGTAACGGATCATGTTTTTGCAGGCTGTCAGTTCAACTCGCAGGAGTATGTTTGCAGACACGTTACAGAAGATCCTCCGGTCTACGGGGAGGATAACTTCGAAAAACTCGATATGAGATAGTGCTTTGAAGAAACGGCTATGCACAGGTTGATGGGGTTCGGCGTGTTCAGAGTCGTTTTTTCATTGCGCAAAAAGGGAGGCTGCTGCCTCCCTTTGAAGTGTGTGTTATTGGTTTTAGTCTACTTGACCTTGACTCTCTTGACCGCGCTCCAGGATGAGTAGTACCTGATGCCGCCCGAGTCTTTATATGTCCTTACCTGTACGTAGTAGTACCTCTTGCGTGCGTTAGTCGAGATATTTTTGCTGACCTTGTTGTACTTTGTTCCGATGGTCTTGGTCACGCTGTCGGACATGTCTTTGTTACGGCTGTATCTCACCTGATAGCCGCTGGCATCCGATTTGGATTTTTTCTGTACCTTTACGTAGAATTTCTTCTTCTTTCCCTTGAGCGACTTGATCTTGGTTGCCTTCACGCTGACTTGCGGTACGACGATGTATGATGACATCGAAGTGTTGGCAGGCGTCAGATAATTGGCACAAACGATCTCCTGCTCAGCAGCTTCCTGTGAAGCAGCGCCGATAGTTATAGGCACCAGAGCATACCCGCCGTACGCGCCTATGCCCTTGATATATGCATATCCGTTACCGGCTGCGTTGTTCCTGATGCCGCCGACCGTATAGTCTACGCCCGGCCTGAGAACGCTGTCACCATTCTTGATGGTGAACTGAGGGTTGACCGCTTCAGCAAGGCTCAGTGCTGTCTTTCCGTATATCTTAGCTACCGAACTGCTGGAATTGTTCCTGTTCAGATACCAGAAGTCAGCGTCGATCTTTCCCTGAGCTCCCGTATATGAGAGCAGGCCGTTTATTTTTGTGCTGCTGGAATACTGCCACTTGGTGTAGTTCACAGCAGATTGATTGCGCTTATAGTACTGAGCGCACCAGAAGTCTACATCCGGCGCAAACTGACTCGCTACGATGTATGAACCAAAGAAGCTTGTGTTGGCATAGATGCCCGGTGTGTATCCCGCAGCTTTGATAGTATTGCAGAAGGCGACAGCCGCGTTTGTCGCAGCAGTCCTGCTTATACCGTGCATCCTTCCGAGAACTCCGCCCGCAAATTCGTAGTCCATGTATACAGGCAGCTGCAGATCCTTAGGTCCGATTCCCAGAGCTCTGAGCCTGTTGATGGCATATGTTGCTTCCTGCGCGCCTTCGGTGGCGTTCTTTGCCTGCGAGAAAACATAAACTCCCGTCATGACACCGTTGGCCTTTGCATTCATGTATTGTGCATGGAAGTTATCATCGTTGTGCATAGTGAGCGCACTCTTTCCGTACGATGTCCATGTGACTCTCATGATCGCAAAGTCGACTCCTGCTGCCTTCGCGTCGTTGAAGCGGCAGTTCTTGGACTGCCATTCCGAGATATCTACGCCATTTACGATGAGATTATTCGTAAACCTTCCGTTATGGTAGTACGACGAATAGTCCGCATTGCTGAACGGGCTCGATGTCTGGAATTCTGAGGCGGCAAATACCTCTCCGTCAACAAAAGCTCCGCTTATGAACACGCATAAAGCCAGCATGAAAACAAGCGCAGTCTTTGCTAAGTTCCTCTTGCCCCTTTTATTCTTCATTTATATGCTCCCCTTTCGGTCGCAATTGCGCTTCTGACAATTGATAATATTACTGGTATATATTATCAGAAGGTTGCTACCTCAGGCTTGCATGCTTCACATTTTTTAAGATTCCTGATGTACAAAACAGGGCCCTTTTCCTGATACGCATCAGTGTATTCGCAGCGCACTTTTGCTGTGATCTCGATCCAGTCGCCGACGCTGAGTTTTTCAGCCCCCGCGTAATATGCGAGCAAGCCGGCAAACTGTATGTCCGCCTCACAGCAGGTCATCACGTGGCGGCCGAAGGCGAACTGCCCCTCAGGCAGCTCATCGGAGAGCGCGACACGGCCTTTTATGATGAAGGTCTTGCCGTCGTAATCGTCCTCGTTCTCATTTATGTCTCTGTACCACTCCGCGTACCATTCGTCTTCGATCTTGATCTTGGACGACTTCATGTCGTAAGGCAGAGGATCGATGATGTCATCAGGCTCTATGTCGTCGATGCCGTACTCGTAGACTATCATGTTGCGGCGGTTGGCGATCCTGACTTCCTTGTGGTAAGGCATCTTGTCGAAGCCCTTTTCGCAGCGGTTGAAGACCACCATGTCCGCAGTCTGCATTTTGTTGAAGCAGAGCTGGCGCATGTTCTTGTTGTACATCATGAATGTGGTGGTATCGAAGAGCGCCATCTCCTGCGCGATGATCCAGTCAGGAGGCATGGCAGCAAAGAGTTTCTGGTTCTCCCACATGCCGTTCATCTCTACGACCACGCGGTCGAATCCGCCCTGCCTGTCCATCCTTCCCAGGTTGACTTCGTTCAGCTCGGCTTCAGTCTTTATGCGCTCCACCCTGACTCCCGGACCTACGAACTTTTCCGGCTCGTACTGGATTTCGCCGTTCTCGCAAATCAAAAGGAGGGTGCGGCCATCGTCGCCGAACTCATGATTCTCGAGCGTTTCCTTTATGAATGATGTCTTGCCGGCTCCGAGGAAGCCGGTGAACAGATAAACAGGTATTTCTCTCATGACAGTTTAAACAGCTCGTGCAGTTTCTCCTTGTTGAGTCTTGTTCCGATTACAGCTACCATGCCCGTAGCCTCGGCTCCGGTCTCTCTTACTTCGCCTTCACCCGGTACATAGTCGAACTCGAGCCATCCGCCGTCGGCATTTTCTACGATGCCCTTTGCTCTGATGACCTCGCCGCATTCGTCCAGGCTGTCGATGATGTCTTCAATCTCAGCCTTTGTATATTTGTTGCTTGTTTGAGCGCCGACCTCATCGAACACCTCATCGGCATCGTGGCCGTGGTGGTGATGATGGTGATGGTGATGTCCGCATCCGCACTCATGGTCGTGGTCGTGGTCATGATGGTGGTGCTCATGCTCATGCTCATCATGATCATGGTCATGATGATGTTCGCAATGTTCGTGTTCATCATCATCGTGATGATGGTGGTGATGATGGTGTTCATGCTCATGTTCATGAGCCTCGAGTTCCTCGTATGCCTCTTCTCTGAGCTTGTCGAGTTCGGCGTTCAGTGTCTTGTCGGACTCCATTACCTCAAGCATCTTGGCGCCGGACAGCTGATCCCAGTCAGTCGTCACGACTTGCGCGGTCTTATTGAGCGTCCTGATGTCCTTTACGACCTCATCGAGCTCGGCGGAAGTCATGCTCTGCTGATGCGAAAGGAAGATGGAGCTTGCGTGCTCTACCTGGTTCGCGAAGAACTCTCCAAAGTTCTCCATGTACATCTTATATCTCTTGGCATCGACCACGGTCGTGAATCCGTTTAGTTCGATCTTGTCGTTCTGAAGATCCTGCACCGCGATGATGACGTCTGACAGCTTGCCTACTCCGGACGGCTCTATGAGTATCCTGTCCGGATCGTACTGCTCGATAACCTCATTGAGGGCCTTGCCGAAATCTCCGACCAGAGTGCAGCAGATGCAGCCTGCTACCATCTCATTGATCTTTACTCCCGATTCCCTGAGGAAGCCGGTGTCTACTCCGATCTCACCGAACTCGTTCTCGATGAGCACGATGTTCTTTGTATCATAGCCTTCCGCTATGAGTTTCTTGATAAGTGTCGTCTTTCCTGCTCCGAGGAATCCCGAAAAGATATCTACTTTTGCCATTGTGTTTCCTTCTTTCTATATATAATGGTCCGCGGCTTTGACCGCGTTTTTTTCGTTCCTTACTATTGTACCACTCCATGCAAGCCCCTGCGTCAATCATTTTTGGTTTACATTTATTGAACAGCCGCGTCTGTTGAATATATAATTGCGGCATGAAAAAGATAAACATCGAGATGAATGAACGAAAGGGTGAATTCCTTGTAGGACTGGCTCTGGCGCTTAGGGCCAGCTCTTTGCTGTTCGGAAAGATCGCCATGCGTTCCATGGGGCCTTTCCTGACCATTGCGATCAGATTCACCATCGCTTTCATCATCATCGCGATACTCTTCCGCAAGAGCATAACCAAGGTGGATGCCAAAACGCTCTTCCACTGCGCGCTCATTGGCGCTACCTTCTTCCTTGCGATGCTGACCGAGATGATGGGTCTCAAGACGACAGCGTCTTCAGTCACGGCTTTCCTTGAGGGCATGGTGGTAGTCACCGTGCCGGCTCTTGCATGTATCATCTACAGGAGACTGCCGGATAAGATAACCATCATATCCGCCGTCCTTTGTCTGGCAGGCGTCGCTCTGCTGACGCTCAAAGGCGATCACATAGGATTCACCAAAGGCGAGCTTCTGGTCCTTCTTGGGACTGTCTGGTATTCGCTTTCGGTCATAGTCACGGATACTGCGGCCAAGAACGACGACCTCATGGTTGTATCGATATATCAGCTCCTCTTCATCGCAGTCTTCGCGTACATAGGCGCGTTCTTCTTTGAGGAGATACGCCTGCCGCAGAGCGGCACAGAGTGGGGAGCCGTGCTGGCGCTCGCCATCATCTGCAGCTGCGTCGGCTTCACCATACAGCCTTTCGGACAGAAGTACATCACGGCGGAACGCGCGGGCATACTCGCGGTATTCAACCCGCTCACCGCAGCTGTTCTGGGCATCGTGTTCCTGCATGAAAAAATGACCCCGGCCATCATAGCCGGAGCCATCCTCATCCTTATTGCTATCGTTCTGCCTTCCTGGATACAGGAAAGGGCAGCCCGCAAGGATCAGACTAAGAACTGATCCTTTACTCCCTTGTAATCTTCCAGTTTGTACGGCGACAGAACGCCCTGATCCGTGACCACTCCGCTCACGAGTTCAGGCGGCGTTATATCGAATGCAGGATAGTATCCTTTCACGTACTGGTTTGCCGTAGGAACGCCCATGGCCTGCAGCACGAATTCCGGATCTCTCATTTCTATCTTTACCGTGTCCACGGTCGGATGCCCCTGATCAGGCGTGCCGCTCACGTAGTAAGGCACTCCGTGGTACTTTGCGGCTATCGCTATCTGATAAGTCCCTACCTTATTGACAACATGTCCGTCGCAGCAGATGACGTCCGCTGCTGAAGTAAACAGGTCTATGCCTTCGTTTTTCATGACCGCCGCCGGCATGTTGTCGGTTATGACAGTAACGTCGAACCCCATGTCGCGGCAGACTGTAGCGGTAAGACGCGAACCCTGGAAGTATGGTCTGGTCTCCGGACAGAATATCCTGATGTCCTTCTTCTGCTTCTTAGCTTCTCTCAGCATCATGCCGATTATGGTTTCGGCAAAGCACTGGGTCATTATTGCTCCCTTCTTTGGAAAGAGCTCTGCCAGATATTTTCCGGTCCTGCCTATGCCTTCGTATCTGCGGTTGTTCTGGTCGATCGCAAGATCTCTTATGGTCTCAGACACATCCTGGATGCCGAACTTCAGCGCGTCTTTTGCCGCGTTCAGGCACTCCTCGGTGATCTTCTGCATGCGCCATGTGGTGGTTGGTCTGGCATGCGAGATAGTGTGAGCGGCCTTTGTCAGATAATCGATCTGATCGGTCTCGCTCCTTCCGGCGCATTCGTGCGCGGCAAGCGCCATGCCCATGGCCGCGGCAACGTAAGGTCCCGCGCTCTGGGTGACCATGTCCTTGATCGCCGCCGCCACCTCGCGGTGGTTATTGCACACAACCTTCTTCACGTCGATAGGGTAGATGCGGCGGTCCAGTATGTAGACTTTGCCGTCCTCATACCAGGCGATGTTCTCGTACTGGAGCATCCACGCCAGGTCCAGGTCCTGTCTCAACATTTTAAGCCTCCGGTCCCGCGGCTTCAGCCGCTTCCTCTGCTTTGCGCTTCGCCTCCTCTTCCTCCTCGAGGACGCGGTATGCCACCTTGCCCACCAGGGTCTTAGGCAGCTCTTCACGGAATTCAATATCGTACGGCATCGCGTATTTCGCGATGTTTTTTCTTGCGTATGCCAGCAGCTCTTCCTTGAGAGCCTCGCTTCCCTTGATGCCTTTCTTAGGCATGACGAACATCTTGACCTTTTCCATCTTGTAGTCGTCAGGAACTCCGATGGCACAGCTCATCTGTACCTTCTCGTGAGCATCAAAGACATTCTCGAGCTGAGCCGGATAGATGTTGTATCCGGATGAAATGATCATTCTCTTTGCTCTGCCGCGGAAATAAATGAAGCCTTCATCATCCATCGTTCCGAGATCGCCCGTGTACAGCCAGGTAAGTCCGTCTGCATGCTCTCTCAGTGTCTCGGCAGTCTCAGCAGGCATGTCGAGGTAGCCGGCCATCACGGTCGGTCCCGACATGATGATTTCTCCCTCTTCACCATACGGGAGTTCTTCTGCCGTACCCGGTTTCACGATCTTGTAGTACATGTCAGGGAACGGTATGCCTATGCTGCCTTCTTTGTGCATCTGCGGAGGAGTCAGGCATGCCGCCGTAACGCTCTCCGTAGTGCCATAGCCTTCGCGTACCTGTATCTTTGAATTGTGGTCATACAGGAACTTGTCGAACTTCTTTTTGAGTTCGATCGAAAGTGAGTCACCGCCTGAGAAAACTCCCTTGAGTGAAGAGAGATCCTTTCCGTCCATTGACGGCAGCCTCAACAGCGCCTCGAAAAGCGTCGGGACTCCCGCGATGAAGTTGCATCTGTATTTTGTGATCAGCTTGGCGTAGCTCTTTGGCGTGAACCTCGGCACCAGCACGCAGCGTCCGCCGCCCGCCAGCATCGTATGTATGCATACCCCGAGGCCGAAACCGTGGAATATAGGCATCGCGGCCAGCATTTTGTCGCCTATCCTGTAGATAGGGTTTGCCGCGATTACCTGACCGGCAAGAGCGTTGAAGTTGAGGTTGGTAAGCACTATGCCCTTGGTGATGCCCGTGGTTCCTCCGGAGTAGAGGATGGCCGCCGGGTCATCAGGCTTTCTGCTGACCTTGTACTCGTAGCCGCAGTGTCTGCCCAGGCTCATGAAGTCAGGCCACTGGAAGACAGGAGCATCCTTAGGGATCTTCTGTATCTTTCGACCCTCTGTCAGCATGTAGCCGACCCTGATAGGTCTCGTCAGCTCGTCCCTTATACGGGCAATGATAACGTTCTGTATCTTTGTATTTTTACGGATGGCCTCTATCTTGTGATAGAACTGGTCGAGCGTGACCACCATCACGGAATTGGACATGTTGAGGTAGTTCTCTATCTCTTTTTCCGCGCTGAGAGGGTGCACCATGTTGGCGACCGCTCCCACCAGGTTGACCGCATAAAGCATGTAGATAGCCTGCGGACAGTTAGGCATGGCGATGGTGACCCTATCATTCTCGCGTATGCCCAGTACTCTGAGTGACTTTGCGCAGAGATTGATCTGGTCAATCATGTATTTATATGTGATGTGCTTGCCCATGAAGTCGAGAGCGATCATCAGAGGATGCTTTTTAGCGGTCTCCTCCACCTTCTCGTACATGGTTCCGTTGAAGTATTCCACTGTCAGCGGCAGTTCGCCCCTGCTTTTGTCCCACGGGATCTTTACCGTTTCAGGGACCGGGAATACGATGTTTCCGTTTTCATTAAGTGTCCAGGTATTTGCCATTATTATTTCCTTACTGTTTATATTCTGCAAAACGCAGTCCGCGTGTATTTTATCATTATTTGTTATATAATTCATCTGTCTATGCTCGAATTAAGGAATATATCAAAGGAATACAAAACAGGCGCGGAAACCGTTCACGCTCTCAGAGATGTGAGCCTTGCTTTTCGTGAGAGCGAATTCGTGTCGGTTCTGGGTCCTTCGGGCTGCGGCAAGACCACCATGCTCAACATCCTGGGCGGACTCGATCAGTACACAGACGGTGATCTTCTTATCAACGGGATAAGCACCAAAGAGTACAAGGATGCCGACTGGGACGCCTACAGAAATGACACTATAGGCTTCGTATTCCAGAGCTATAACCTTATCTCACATCAGAATGTGCTTTCCAACGTCGAGCTTGCTCTGACGCTTTCCGGAGTGTCGGCGGCTGAGAGAAGGGCACGCGCCATAGCGGCCCTTGAGCAGGTGGGGCTTGGCGATCAGATAAACAAGAAGCCGGCAGAGATGTCCGGCGGTCAGGTGCAGCGAGTGGCCATAGCCAGGGCGCTCATCAACGACCCTGACATCATTCTCGCTGATGAGCCTACGGGAGCTCTCGATACAGAGACCAGCACCCAGGTCATGAGCATACTCAAGGAGATATCCGCCGACAGGCTGGTCATCATGGTAACGCATAACCCTGAACTTGCGGAAGCCTACTCCACAAGGATAGTAAGGCTGTCTGACGGCCGGGTGATAAGCGACTCCAATCCGTTCGTGCCGGGCGCAGCGAACGCGGCTCTTGCCGGAGCAGTACCGGCAGCGGCAGGCGCGGCAAGCCTTGCAGACGCGGCAGATGCTGCAGGTCTCGCGGACACGGCGGCGCCGGGAAGGCGCAAAGCAAGCGGGAGAGCTTCGGGCAGGCGCAACCGCTCCATGTCGATGGCGACGGCGCTTCACCTCTCTCTGAACAACCTGATGACCAAAAAGGCCAGAACGCTTCTCACGGCATTCGCGGGCAGCATAGGTATCATAGGCATAGCGCTCATACTTTCCGTCTCGCACGGATTCCAGACATACATAGATAAACTCGAGGAGGACACGCTTTCGTCCTATCCTCTCACCATACAGGCTGAGACCGCCGACATGACATCCATGATCGCGGCGTTCATGGCAAACGCCCAGGACACAGAGGGCGAGGCATCCGGCGACAAAGTCCACGAGCAGCGCATAATGACAGACATGCTCGCAAGTGTCGGCACCAACGACCTCGCCGCGTTCAAGGAGCGCGTGGACACTAACATCGATACCATAGGCGACTGGTTCAATGCCTACGATTATTCGTACGGTCTCACGGTCAACATCTACTCTACCAACATGGAGTACGGACCTCTGCGCGTCAGCCCGGGCTCCATCATGCAGTCGTACATGAGCGGTTTCCAGCAGTCCAACTTCTCGATGATGAACAGCGATGTCTTCTTCCAGATGATGGACAACGAGGAGCTTTTGAAGTCGCAGTACAAGGTGCTCGCCGGTAAATGGCCTGAGAAGTACAACGAGCTTCTTCTGGTGCTCGACAGCGAAGACCAGCTGAACGACTACATCGTATATACGCTCGGTCTGCGTGACCCGCAGGAGCTGAAGGACATGATCAACGATGTCATGAACGGCGAAGAGGTAGAGAATACCAGCAAACAGCTCGAGTGGACATACGACGACTTCCTGGGAATGGAATTTGCCCTGGTACACTCATGCGACACATACAAGCGCAATTCCTCATACGACGTCTGGGAGGACATGACGGAGGATGACGCTTACATGGAGGATCTGATAAACAGGTCCGAAAAACTCAAGATCACCGGCATCGTATGCGCCAAGGAAGTCTCTGCGGCAAACGCGATGGATTCGGGTATCGGCTACCTGCCGCTCCTGACCCGCCACATGATCGAATACGCCTCCGAGTCCGACATCGTCAAGATACAGCGGGAAAACAAAAACACCGACGTCTTCAGCGGCAAGACATTTGAGTCCATCCGCAACAAGACGGACGAGGGCCTTGGTTTCGAGGACATGATAAGCATAGATGAGAATAAGCTGAGGAAGGCTCTCGGAGGAGACATCGATCCGAATGCCGTTACAAACGCCATCAAGGATAACATCCAGGATGCGCTTGAAGACGCCGATCCAAGCGGAATGATAAAAGATATCATGACAGCCGTCGGTACGAATGCAGGAGCGATCATGAAGGACCTTCTTACGCAGGAACCGGATAAGCTGTACACCATCCCTCTTGATGATGAGGCGATCGACAAAGCTCTCGGAGACCACCTTGACACAGGAAAGCATCGTTCCGTTGTAAATAAGCTTCTCAAGGAGTACGTTGCAGAACTCAAAAAGCAGGCAGCGACGATGCGCGAAGAGTGGTCAGGCCAGGCGCAGGCCCTTCAGACACAAATAGAAAGCCATCCTGAAATGATCCCGTTCATAATTGCCCAGTATGAGCAGCAGGGGATCACCATAACAGAGGAAGAGCTGCGTGAATCCCTGGCAAATGCGGATGGAAGAGTAATGCTCCCGACTGCCGCAGAAAAATTGCCTTCTCTGCTGGAGGAATTCCTTAAGAGCGATTCGACAGTCAACGCTGTCGCGGCTTATGCGGAGGGAATAGCTCTTGCGGAGACAGCAAAGAATGTCCCTCCGGCAGTGATCAACACGGCTAAGACTGTAGGCGGCCTGATCAAGGTCGACGCCGCAGGCATAGCCGACGCATTCACCATGAAGATGGATGAAGATGAGATCACAAGGCTTATAACGGCCTATGTATCGGGCGGCCAGGAGACGAATTACGACCGCAACCTCAGGAAGCTGGGCTACGCAGATCTCACTAAGCCTGAAGCGATGTCGTTCTACCTCAAGGATTTCGAATCCAAGGAAGCCTTCCTGAAGTTCATAGACGAGTACAACAAGGAGATGCAGGACAACGGCGATGAAGACAAGGTCATCAGCTACACCGACGTCACCGGAGTCATGATCAAGTCGGTCAAGAACATCACCAACGCGGTAAGCTACGTGCTGATCGCATTCGTGGCGATCTCGCTGATCGTATCCTCGATCATGATCGGAGTCATAACATACATCTCCGTCCTTGAGAGGACCAAGGAGATCGGAATACTCCGCGCGATCGGAGCCTCAAAGAAGGACATCGCCCGCATATTCAACGCGGAGACCATCATAGTCGGACTCTGTGCGGGCGTCATAGGAATAGGCGCGAGCCTGCTCCTGCTGATACCTATAAACCACATACTGATAGGGCTCACAAAGATATCGGCTCTCAAGGCGATACTGCCTGCGGCGGGAGGTGTCGCGCTGGTATTCATCAGCATATTCCTCACGTTCATAGCCGGACTCATACCGTCGGGCATGGCGGCACGCAAGGACCCTGTTGTGGCTCTGCGTACGGAATAAGGCAGTCTTTTAAAAGAATAGAAAACCAACACAAAAGCGGTGACCTGGTGCCACCGCTTTTGTCGTTTTGTCTTAGGTATTATATGGAAATGTTATATGGAGGTTTCAGAGTTTTTCTCTTTACACCCATATAATAGTCCCCGATTATGTCGAAATGGTGATGTTTATGAGAATGATATCTGTAGATTAAAAGAATACGCCCCTTATCCAGATCTCCAGACCTATGCCGATCAGGATGATTCCGCCCAGGATCGAAGCCTTGCCGGCGAGTACAGTACCGAGCTTTTGGCCTATCCTGAGGCCTGCCAGACAGATGAACAGTGTCACCACTCCGATGATGAGCGAGGCGGAAACGGCCTGCAGCAGGCTGTACGCCGCGATGGTGAATCCGACCGAGAGGGCGTCTATCGATGTGGCGATGCCCTGCATGATGAGATCTCCCGTTCCGACCTGTTCCTGCCCGCCGCTCTGTGGGTTCCGGTTCTCCTCGATGCCTTCTTTCAGCATCTTGCCTCCTATATACAGGAGCAGCAGAAGAGCTATCCACGGAACCAAGCCGCTGAACCATTCAAGTTTGCTCTCAGCGGTGTGGACAAAGACCCAGCCTATCATCGGCATCGCGAACTGAAATCCCGCGAATGTGCCGGCGATAATCAGCATCCTTCCTATTTTCATGTTCTTATCGGCCAGGCCGTTCGCAAGCGATACGCTGAACGCGTCCATGGCAAGACCGACACCCAGCAATACGCTGGTGATGACAAGTTCCAGACTCAATTAATCCCTCTTTATATACTTCTTTAAAACATGCCCGCTGTCTTCAGTATGAAGAGCCATACCGGCATGGTGAAACACGCTCCGATAGTGGATATGACCACAGTCTCCCCGGCAAGTCTTCCGTTGCCGCCCATCGACTCAGCCATCGCGTATGACGCGAGCGCGGTCGGTGTAGCCAGCATCAGAAGCACCGCTATGAGTGCTACATCTCTCATCCCCAGCCAGACGGCTCCGGCGATCCCGAGGGCAGGCCATATCATGATCTTAGACGCGACGCAGAACGCGATCTTCTTTCTGTCGCTGCTGAAGCCCTTTAGGTTGAGCGCCGCTCCCAGGAGTATCATAGCGATCGGTGCCGTGCAGTCCGACAATGTGCTCACAGTCTGCTCTATAGGCACCGGCAGTTTTATGCCTATCAGCATCACGACTCCCGCCGCGATAGCACCCAGGATTATAGGATTCTTAAGCACGTTCTTTGCAGTTCGGACAAGGTCTGCCTTGCCCCCTCTGAATCTCTCCAGCACCACTACTGACATGACGTTGTAGATCGGCACTACGAATAAGATCACCAGGGCCACCTGAGTGACGTTGCCTTTGCCAAACAGATTGATGCCTACCGGAAGCCCCATGAGTATTATGTTGCTGCGGAACGCCGACTGTATCATCGTTCCCTTGTTTCTGTCTTCCTTTACGAGCCGGCTGACGGCAAACCATGTGACGGCTATCTGCAGGCAGGTAAATACAACGCTGTATACAACAAGAAGCAGATCGAAGTTTTCTCCTATGTTCTTGCCGTAGAGATTGTCAAACATAATAAAAGGATAAAGCGTAACGAAGACCACACGGGTGAACTTCTTTACGTCTTCATCGCTTACCACACCGGCAGTCTTCAGAAGGATGCCGATGAGGAGATATATGGCCGACGGTATGACGGCGTTTACGCAAATGATAAAGTTCTGAAGCATGTTAGGTATTATACCATTAACGGCTGCCTGCTTCCACGATATGACAGGCTTCATCGACTATGGATTCGACATCCGCTATGTCGTTTTCTCTTGTGAGTATCTCAAGCTCGTCGCCGCCGCGGAGTATCGTGTTGCCGTCCGGGATTATCTCTATGCCTCCGCGGGTCACGGATACGATCAGTGTGCCGAGAGGCAGACCGAAGTCAGCCACATGGCCGCCGTCCATGCGCGATCCGATGTGGACCTCTGTATCGATGACCGTTTTTCTGTCACGGAGGAGCGCGCTACGGCTGGCTGAAGGCCTGCCCATGCTGCGCTCGAGGAGCTGCGTGTAAATAGGCTTGACTCCGAGAGCTTCCGCTGTCAGATAGGCAACCAGTGCGGTCAGCACGAGCGGTAACAGCGTCGTGAAATCACCGGTCATTTCGGTGATGAGAACGACGCCCGTGACAGGCGCGCGAACTATGGCCGCGAAGTAGCCGGCCATGGCGACGACCACGAAGCCGGTTATATAGGTCTGGTCGACGCCCGCGAGGCCGAGCAGTCTTGAGAAGAGGCCTCCTGTGAGCGCGCCCAGTACCAGAAGCGGCAGGAATATGCCTCCCGGGGAGCCCGATCCGAAGCTCGCTGTCGAGAATACGAACTTGACCAGAAGCAGCAGGGCGATAGCGCCTAATGCATACTCGCCATGACTGATCTGTCCTACAAGTCCGCTCCCGCTTCCAAGTACCTCCGGATATATGAAATACATGACGTACGCGAGCGCCATCATGCAAAGCACTCTGCCGAATGCCGCAGCCCTTGCCGCGAAGACTGTCGGATGGAGTCCGTCCTTTATGAGCGCTGCGTTCTTTCCGGCTATACCGCACACAAAGTCCGCGAATACCTTGCCGGCCTTTTCGGATACGTTCTGCATAAAGTCTATGGTCCTGTTATATACAGCACCGAATACACCCAGTATGAGTCCCAGAAGGATGACTGCCCAGTAATACTTCAGCGGCAGTCCGTGCTCCACTTCAAAGCCAAACACAGGGGTAAGTCCCAGTATATTGGCCGTAACAAAATCACTTGCCGCGGCTGCCGCCATGGTGGTCAGCAGCACCTCTGCCGAGAAGTTGCGGTGCAGTTCTTCAAGGCTGAATATAGCTCCTGCCAAAGGCGCTCCAAAGGCTGCGGAAAGTCCGGCTCCGGCTCCGCAAGTGAGGAGCAGCCGTTCTTCCGTGAGCGGGGTGCGCCGGGCCCGCGCAAATCCTTTGCCTACCATGGCGCCTATCTGTATGCTCGGGCCCTCGCGCCCAAGCGCGAGTCCGCCTCCAATGGCGAGGGCGCACCCCGCCATCTTGGCTGCGATCACCCTCCACCAGTTCATGTCCTTCTGTCCGCGGAGCTCGCCCTCAACCTGAGGGATACCCGATCCTGCTATATCCGGTTCTGTCACCAGTAGTACCGTGATGACTGCCGTGACCACTATAAGTATAAGGGCTATTATGAGCGCAGGTCCCAGCCCGGATCCCGCGAACTCCACCATGCGGTCTCTGAGCGCGTCGGCTCCTGTAAGCATGAGCCTGAACACAGAAATAAGGGCCCCTGTTATAAGTCCTATCAGGGCCCCTTCAAGTATCAGTCTGTATTTGTAACTCTTTTTATGGCGCCTTCCCGCGCCGGCAGAGTCCTTCTCAGTCAGTTCCATTTTCTTCCTTTTAGATATTGCTTCGAACTAAATCCGCGAATTCCTTGCAGGACTTTCCTCCCTGGAATCCGGTCATCTCTGCCCCAAGCATCTCATCCGCCTTTTTGACGGCAGCCTCAAGCACCGCAGCCTTATCCGCCAGTCCGATATGACGCAGCATCATCACGGCAGCTGTCATGAGACTTGCCGGATTAGCCAGATGCGCTATACCGTCGGCGACCATGCGCGGAGCACTTCCGTGTATGGCCTCAAACATCGCCATGCCTGTTCCAATATTTGCCGATCCGGCCGTACCGACTCCTCCCTGTATCTGCGCCGCCTCATCCGTGATGATATCTCCGTAGAGATTCGGCAGAACAAAAACTTCGAAGCTGCTCCTTATATCCTTGTTCACCAGGTTGGCGGCCATGATGTCCACGAACCATGTGTCAGTCTCTATCTCAGGATAGTCCTTTGCAACATCGAGGCAGATGCTCTGGAAATCGCCGTCGGTCTTCTTCATTATATTAGCCTTCGTGACTATCGATACGCGCTTCTTTCCGTTTGCGCGTGCAAAGTCGAACGCAGCCTTCGCTATCCTGCGTGTTCCCTCTGAGGTCGTTACCTTGAAGTCGACGGAAAGGCCTTCACCGGCTCCGCTTCCGAGCCTTATGCCGCGGCTTCCAAGCGCGTACTCGCCTTCCGTATTCTCTCTGTAGAATGTCCAGTCGATGCCCTCAGCAGGCAGCTTTACCGGCCTTACATTCGCGAAGAGGTCGAACTTCTTGCGAAGGAATACATTGGCGCTTTCCAGATTCTTGCCTCCCATCGCCGCGTTAGGCGTGGTGGTAGGTCCTTTGAGTATCACATCGCAGGCTTCCATCTGAGCAAGCACATTCTCCGGCACGGTCTCGCCTGCCGCGAGTCTCTCCTCGAGCGTAAAGCCCGTGATCTCACGCAGCTCCACCTTGCCTTCCGCTATCTCATCCGCGAGCAGCCTTTCAAGCACGTCCTTTGTCTCATCCATAATGACAGGACCGATGCCGTCTCCCGGCGCAAGTCCTATGATCGTCTTCATCTTTCCGGCAACAACGCCGGCATCCTCACCGGCAGCCATCCGTTCGTTTCTCTCATACTGTTCAGCCAGCATCTCGCGGAACTGCTCCACCGCCTGATCTATCTGTTTTCTTATCTCTTTATCCATCCAAAGCTCCTGCTTTCCCAATGTCCGTGTTGATTATATATAATTCTATTCCTCCCAGAAGAGCTCATCAAGAGTTTTGCCGAGCTCACGGCATATCGCTATGCACAGGTTGATAGTGGGGTTGTAGTCGCCTTTTTCTATCGCGCTTATTGTCTGCCTGGAGACACCGATGAGATCGGCCAGCTGCTGCTGTGACAGATCCCTGGCGACGCGCGCTGATTTCATCTTAAGGTTTTTCATATGCGTCCTCCTGTCTGCGCGCTTCGACTATTCTTCTTCCTCTTCGGTTTCTTCAGGATCATCGTTGCTGCTCCTGACCTTCAGCGCGACCATTAATATAATGAACGCGATGACGAAGATCAGCGCTGACCATGGTCCGAACGCGAGCTTGCCATCTACCATCGCGCCGCCGTTCATGAGTCCCGAGACAGCGGATATGGCATTGCAGACTATGACTATCCACATGACCGCGCGATATGTCCTGGTGTCCATACCGACTCCAAAATATGAGTCGTTCTTTACACAGTATAACGCATATACCATTATTCCCACGAGTAAAATGAAGAACAGGAAAAGTTCTCTTGTGACCGGGAGTATTTCAAAAGCACGGAAGCTCTCGAGGAGAAGATCTAACGTCAACAGGCCAAGCAGTGTGAAGCAAGCGTATTTATAGCCTCTTCCTCTGACAAGCTCCTGTCTCTCATCGAAGTTGCCCTTCATTTTATTCTTATTGAACTTCCAGATTATCCCTGAAATTAAGATCGCGACTATGATACCTACCGCGAGTCCTGCTGCATAATCATTATTCATGGTTTTCCTCCTTTGCGGACGGCGTCCCTTTCCGTCCCTTGCGAGTGCAGAATATACCCGTAATAGCAAAATGTCAAGTATATATGACAAAAATATTAAAATATTTATCATTTTGACCTTAATATCTGGAATCGGCCATGTTTAAGCAATAAAAAACGGGCCTCTTTGGCCCGTCTTCTTCCGACTAGTTATTGCCGTCCGGTTTTTCAGGCGGATTCCCGCTTGGCGGTGTTCCTCCCGGGCCGCCGCTGCCATCCGGTTTCTCAGGAGGTTCTCCGTCCGGCGGTGTTCCTCCCGGACCTCCATTACCATCCGGTGGTGTTCCTTCAGGCATGCCTGAGCCTGTGCCGCTTCCCGTACTTATATCGAACGCCTCGCCTGTCGAAGCGGATCCCGCCGTATACTCCTTGCCGTCCACATAGAGCTTATGTCCGTTAAGGTCTATCGCGGATCCCTTGCTCACTGTGAGTCCGGAAACGTATGAGTCGGCTGTCAGCTTCCATGTGCTGCCGTCTTCGATCTCGACATACACGTCTCCGTTCTGTCCGTCCGTGTTGATGGCTCCGTTGAACGACGAGCTGTCCTTCAGATAAAGATTCAGCGTCGAGACATCATCTACAAGCATGCTGCCGTTGATGGTCTGGCCGGACGCGGTCATATTGACCTTGCCGCCGTTGGAACCTTCATTGCCCCATCCTGCAGCTTGCGCTCTGAGGAAGAGTCCCTCTGCGTCCTCATTTGTGATCTCGACTCCGGAAAGGCTGATCTCGGTCGCTGTATTGTTTACAAAGAAGATGTCACCGTTCTTGTTGGTGATGCTGCCTCCGCTTGCGGTGAACGACGATGTGCCCTCGGCCGCGTCTCCCGACATCGACTGATAGATCATCACAGCCTGGTAGTACTCGGACTTATCGCTGTTCTTCGTATTGTTGTCGGCAACCAGTGTGTCGTTGTTGAGCGTCACGGAGTTCTTGCCCTCTACGACGACTCCCTGTGAAGCAGTCGACTCCATGTAGGCGTCATTTACTGTAATGTCTGCCGTGGAGTAGATGACCGGCGAGCCCATGCCCGTGGTCTTGTAGTAGCCCTTCGTTACCGTAACCGTGCCGCCTCCGCGGTCGGATCTTATTGCCGCCGATGATCTGCCTGCGGTGTTGATGGTCAGGTTTTCCGCGTTCATCGTGCCTCCGCCCGTAGTCATGAGACCGCCCGAGCAGTCGCCCTGAGTCTCGATCACAGAATTGGAGATGTTGACCACAGTCCCCTCACCGTATGAGAAAACCGCGTTGGCGTGTCTGCCGTTCGTCTCGATGAGCGAATCCGTTATTGTCAGAGCGCCTTTTTCTGTCGCGAAGACAGCTGAATTTTCACCGTAGAAATCCGCGTCGTCACCGTCGGCATCGCCCGTCTTTGTGACACCGATGTTGGAATAACTTTTTTCTTCACCGCTGACTTCTATGGCGTGTCCGCCGTCGCTGTCATCCGCGAAAGTCTCGTTGACTGTGATATCTTCCTTGGTCAGATAAGCGGTTGCTTCCTCTGCGGTCTGCTCCGCGCAGGCGCAAAGACCGCTTGCCATCATCCCGCTCAGGATTATCGCCAATATAGTTTTTGTCTTTGTTTTCATTCCGGGTACCTCCCTGTATTTTGTTCTTACACTGAGATGATAGCCCCCGATTCTTAAATGAACTTTAAATGAATAAAAAAGCCGGATCACTGTCCGGCTGTGTATTTGAGCAATCCGCCTGCGAGCAGCATGGCCTTCTGTCTGTCCGCCAGCTGCATGGTCAACGGTATCTCCGCGACCTCTGTCAGAGCGGCAGAACCATCTGCCAGTCCGTATTCAGTCCGTCGCATGATCTTGGCGATCAGTCTATTCTCCTTAAGTCCTTTGTGGATGTCTTCCAGCATCAGGGCATCTCCCTGCTGCACAAGGTCGTAGTCAGCTTCGCTCTCAAAAATGAGAGGCAGTATGCCGGCATTCACCAGGTTTGCAGCGTGTATGCGGGCAAAGGACTTGGCTATAACAGCTTTGATGCCAAGCGCGAGCGGAACGAGCGCAGCGTGCTCACGGGACGATCCCTGACCGTAGTTTTCACCGCCGACTATGATGCCCGGAGCCGACGCCTTTGCGCGCTCAGGGAATTCAGGATCGACTACCTCGAAGCAGAACTGCGAGAGGTAAGGGATGTTGGATCTGTACGGCAGTATCTTTGACCCCGCCGGCATAATGTGGTCGGTCGTGATGTTGTCGCCTGTCTTGAGAACCACCTGCGCGTCTACCTTATCGGCCAGCGGTTCTGTCTCAGGGAACGGCTTGATGTTAGGTCCCTTGATGACCTCAGCATCCTTTGCCGCCTCTTCATCAAGAGGAGCGATGATGCCGCTGTCGTTTATCCTGAACTTTTCAGGAACATCATATATGGAGACTTCTGCCTTCGGACCTGACTCTGCCGGGTCTGTGAAGTATCCGGTCAGAGCGGATGCCGCGGCCGTCTCAGGGGAAACAAGATAGACCTGTCCGTCCTTGGTGCCGGAGCGTCCGAGGAAGTTGCGGTTGAATGTGCGAAGCGACACTCCTGCCGAGCTTGGTGAGAAGCCCATGCCTATGCATGGTCCGCAGGCGCATTCCAGTACTCTGGCTCCCGCGTCTATAAGGTCAGTGAGAGCTCCGCATTCCGCCAGCATTGAGAACACCTGCCTCGATCCCGGGGATATGGAAAGGCTGACGCTGTCAGCTATCTTTCTGCCCCTGAGCATCGACGCTACCTTGAGCATGTCCGCGAGGGACGAGTTGGTGCACGATCCTATGCAGACCTGGTCGACCTTTATATCCTTAAGCTCGCTGGCCGGCTTTACGTTGTCAGGGCTGTGCGGGCAGGCTGCCAGAGGTCTGAGCGCGGTTAGGTCCACGCTGATGACCTTGTCATACTCCGCGTCCGGATCGCTTGCGAGAGGCTTCCAGTCAGCCCCGCGGTCCTGAGCCTCAAGGAAAGCTTTTGTTGTAGCGTCGCTTGGGAAAATGGACGTAGTGGCGCCAAGCTCTGCACCCATGTTTGTGATGGTGCAGCGCTCAGGCACGCTGAGCGTCTCAACTCCCGGGCCCGCATACTCTACTATATAACCTACGCCGCCTTTGACGCTCAGCTGCCTGAGGACGTCAAGTATGACGTCCTTGGCGCTGACCCCGTCTGTCAGACGGCCGGTCAACTCAACTTTTATCATGCCGGGCATCGGAATGTAGTACGCTCCGCCTCCCATGGCGACCGCAACGTCCATGCCCCCGGCACCCATGGCCAGCATGCCGAGGCCCCCGCCTGTCGGCGTGTGTGAGTCGGAGCCTATAAGCGTCTTGCCCGGCACACCGAATCTCTCATAATGCACCTGATGGCAGATGCCGTTGCCCGGCCTCGAATACCAGATGCCATGCTTGGCTGCTACTGTCTGTATATATCTGTGATCGTCAGCGTTCATGAAACCCGACTGCAGAGTGTTGTGGTCGATATACGCGACCGAGCGCTCCGTCTTCACTCTCGGGATGCCCATGGACTCAAATTCAAGATACGCCATCGTGCCGGTCGCGTCCTGAGTCAAAGTCTGGTCGATGCGAAGGCCTATCTCCGAGCCCTTTACCATCTCGCCGCTCAGCAGATGTTCCTCTATTATCTTCTGTGCTATCGTCTTCCCCATCTTAGTACTCCTTAGCCCTGCGTCGTCATGAACTCATTGACCTTGTTGTGGATCTCGTTTGCGCCTATCTCAGCCACACGGCCGGAGGCGTACTCCGCGTCGACCCAGTCTTTAATATAAATAACAACAGCGCTGTGCTTGTCCACCATTTTGTCGCCCTGCAGTCCGTAGCTGGTGTTGAGCCAGTGAGCGATGCCGGCGGCTCCGGAGCTCTGGCTTATATTTACCAGCGGAGGTCTCTTGAGGAATTTTTCGGTGTCGAAGATATTGTATATCTCCTCATTCTTGAGAAGCCCGTCTGCGTGGATACCCGCTCTTGTCACGTTGAAGTTTGCGCCGGCAAACGGTGTCTGCGCAGGCAGCATGTATCCGACCTTCTGCTCGTAGTATCTGGCGAGGTCCGTGATGACCGTCGTGTCCATGCCGTCCAGCGTCCCCTTCAGCTGCGCGTACTCAAAGACCATGGCTTCAAGAGGGATATTGCCCGTCCTCTCGCCTATGCCGAAGAGTGTGCAGTTGACCGCGCCGCAGCCGTAGAGCCACGCAGTGGCCGCGTTCGATACAGCCTTGTAGAAGTCGTTGTGTCCATGCCACTCGAGGCACTCGCTCGGCACTCCCGCGTATTCGTGGAGACCGTAGATGATGCCCGAGACCGATCTCGGAAGAGCGACGCCCGGATACGGAACGCCATAGCCCATCGTATCGCAAACTCTTATCTTGGCAGGCATTTTAGCTTCGCGGGCCATGTCCTGTATAGCGCTGACGAACGGTACAACGAAGCCATAGAAGTCCGCCCTCGTGATGTCCTCGAGGTGACAGCGCGGCGTGATGCCGGCTTCAAAAGCGTCGTGTACTACTGACAGGTAATGCTCCATCGCCTGTCTGCGCGTCATGCCCAGTTTATAGAAGATGTGGTAGTCCGAGCAGCTTGTAAGTATGCCCGTCTCCTTGACGCCCATCTCCTTGACTATCTTGAAGTCATCTTTCTTTGCCCTGATCCACGTAGTGATCTGCGGGAACTCAAGTCCCAGGTCCTGGCAGGCCCTGATGGCTTCCTTGTCCCTGTCTGAATAAGTGAAGAACTCGGTCTGCCTGATTATCCCTTTAGGGCCGGAGAGCTTTGACATCATCTTAAAGATGTCCACTATCTGTTTAGTGGTGTATGGTTCTCTGGACTGCTGGCCGTCGCGGAAGGTCGAGTCGGTTATATATACCTGTTCAGGCATGCCGTAAGGGCTGGTCCTGAAGTTGAATCCGACCTTAGGCACTTCTGTATATCCGAAAAATTCACGCAGAAGGTTAGGATCCGGAATGTCCTGGACCTCATAGTGATAGTTTTCCATCTCAAGAAGGTTGGTCCTTTCGTTAAGGCGGGTCCCCCTTGTTGGAGCTTCTTCTACTTCATTTACTTTCCTCATTTATGGAACCTCCGTAAATCAGTAAAAATGTATACAAGTATTTTAATCGAACGATTACGCCAATGTCAATCGTTAACCGGCCTCATTTGCTTGTATTTTCAGTGTTTAAAGCGATTTTGACACTAAAAGAGGGCGCCTTCCTTCGGAAGCGCCCCTATATTGCGTCTTTCAGGGCCATGTGTCCCATATGTCATTTTTCGTTGTTTTTAGGCTATATTGTATACAATAAGGCTCAAATGTCTATAAAAACCACTCAGAATGTCTTTTCAGCAGGCTTACCCTTTCTATCACCTTTTGAGCAGCTGCGGCCGCTCTAGGCGATATGCGGCTGATCTTGTGTACCGGCATCTTTCCGCTTACCTCAAGCGGCGCCGGCTTTATCTTCAGCTCTTCTATCTCGCAGCCCGCAAGCCTTCTTATCTTTGCAGCCGCAGCCTTGCTGAATTCAGTCATGGCTTCGCCATCAAGGGCCGTAGCAAATCCATGCGCGCCGCCCCTTCTGGCCATGCGGCTTATAAGAAACGCTCCAGCGCCTATAGGCCTGAATCCGCAGTCCTCTGCCAGGCTCTTGAGCTCAAAGAGGGCGTTGCCGTACGATCTTCCGCCATACGAAACGGACGCGATGGTCATCGCGCCGTTGCCCGATATCTTCCTCAGCGCTTCTGCGGCCGGCAGCGGAATTTTGCCCACATAAACAGGCATGCCGATAACGACCACGGTCTCCTCATCCACCTTTATGCCGGCCGCCTGCTCCCTCAGCAGGTCATGGCACTCGACGGTGATGTCATCCGGACTGCAGTCATCGAGCAACGCCGTTATGCTTCTTGCCAGGCGCTCGGTCATGACAGCCGCGCCCCCGACAGGACTGTAATGTAACCCTGTTACCCTCTTGATCATGACATAGAAATTGTAGCACCGCCTGCAGAGTTTTTTTCGTAGAACGTGTGAAGATTACATGGATTCAGGCAACAAAAGATCCGGGACCGCAAAGCCCCGGATCGCGCGTCTTTTCTATTTGCCAAACTCTTCGGCCCACTGGTTGAAGTAGTCTATCTGCATGGCCTTCTTGACCTCGCTGAGCGTCTGCTCGGCTGTCCTTCTTGCCTCGTTGGTTCCCTCTGTAAGAGCCGCGATTACCTCTTCAGGATGAGCCTCAAAGTAAGCTCTTCTCTCTCTGATCGGACTAAGGAAGTCGTTCAGCACCGCGAAGAGGAACTTCTTGACCTTCACGTCGCCAAGACCGCCTCTCTGATAGTGAGCCTTGAGTTCATCGAGATCCTTATACTCAGGCAGGAACTTCTCGAATGAGTCAGGCTGCACGAACGCGTCCAGATATGTGAACACCGTGTTGCCCTCGATCTTGCCCGGATCCTCGATCCTGAGGTGTCCCGGGTCTGTGAACATGGACATGACCTTCTTGCGAAGGGTCTCCTCATCGTCCGAAAGGTAGATGGTATTGCCCAGCGACTTGCTCATCTTTGCCTGGCCGTCCGTACCCGGCAGTCTGAGGCATGCCTCGTTCGGCGGGAGATAGATCTCCGGCTCGACCAGCACGTCGCAATTGTACGTCCTGTTGAACGACCTTACGATCTCTCTGCACTGCTCGAGCATCGGCTCCTGGTCCTCGCCTACCGGTACGATGGTAGCCTTGAACGCCGTGATGTCGCTCGCCTGGCTTATAGGGTAGGTGAAGAATCCCACCGGTACGCTCTCGCCCTCAAATCCTCTCATCTTGAGCTCAGCCTTTACGGTCGGGTTCCTCTGGACTCTCGAAACCGTAACGAGGTTCATGTAGTATACCGTGAGCTCGTGAAGCTGCGGCACCTCGGACTGGATGAACATGTAAGTCTTCGCAGGGTCGAGGCCTACCGACAGATAGTCGAGAGCCACCTGAAATACGCTCTCCCTTACTTTCTTCGGATTGTCGAAGTTGTCAGTCAGCGCCTGGGCGTCCGCGATCATTACAAATACTTTTTCGTAGCTCGGATCATCCTGAAGCTCGAGTCTCTGCCTCAGCGATCCAACATAATGTCCTATATGCAGTCTGCCTGTAGGGCGGTCGCCCGTAAGCATAATCTTTTTCTTTTTTTCAGCCATTTCTTTCCCCTTTTTTATTTAAAATTCGGATCTCAGGAGGAGTTTTTCAGAAAAGTATGTTTTTCAGATTAATTATCGTCGAATTTGCATACTGCCCTGTATTTTATCTCCTGATTTGGATCATTCTCCCGGTATAATCATCAACATTGCTTGAAAATAATCTTCATTTGAGACTTATTGTCAAGCTATCATCCCGTTTCATCGACTTTCGCGGAATGCCAGTATGCATTTTTGGCGTTTTTTATCCTGAAATGCATACTAAATCGAAAAACTCCTATTTACGCCATCGATAGACCGTCTTTTCAGTCACGACCGCGTCGACCGGCATGTCGTGCTCTTCTGACGGCAGTTCGTCTGCCAGAGCTTCTTCATAGCACAGCGCCATCGTGAAGCAGTCCTTCCTAACTGTCGTAAGGTATTTATCATAGTAGCCCGCGCCGTGGCCTATGCGCCTGCACTGCCTGTCGCAGCCTACGCACGGCAGTATGATGATGTCTATCTCCTCAGGCGGTACAAGTTCTGTATCCGCCTTAGGTTCCGGGATGCCGTATGCCCCGGCGGTCAGGTCATCGAAGCTTGTTATAACGCGGGCCTCCATGGCATCGAAAGCGCCCGTCCTGTGCCCCTCTTCATCAAGATCGGTGCAAAGCGGCAGGCAAACCTTTCTGCCGGAATCCAACAGGCTCTTTATGAGCGCCAGAGTCGATGGCTCAGTCCCGACAGAGCAGTACGCGAGAACGTTCTTCTCTGTCCTTTTGAGGCCTAGGAATCCGATCCTTTTCTGCTCCTTCATCTCCGGGATGTTGAGAGCATTCAGGGCGATCTTTGCCGAAGCCTCCTTGCGGTAATCCTCGCTCGTTGCTTTCAGATTTTCCTTTATTTCTTTTCTGATCTTTTCCTTTTCCGTCATGCTTCTATTGGATTTCCTTCAGCGTCGCGCAGTGTCATTTTGCTTATTATATTCTTTCTTATGCGTTTCGTGAAGATGATAGACATAGTAACTCCGGCGACCTCAGCGCACGGAAACGCCCACCACACCATGTCGACTCCGCCTATCTTGGCGAAGATATACGCGCAAGGGATTATGATGAGCAGCTGTCTAACCAGCGAGATGTACATGCTGTATACGCTCTTGCCCAGCGCCTGGAAAGCCGCGCCTCTCATGATCGCGTATCCCGCGAACGGGAAGTTGAGCGATATGATGTGAAGCGCCACTACTCCCATCGATACCATTTCAGGCGGCGCGTTGAAGAGAGCCATCAGTTCCTCAGGGAATAGCCAGAATATCAGCGTGCCCACGGACATGACTCCTATGCCGTATCTGACGCCTATGCTCATGGCCTTCTCCAGCCTGTCCCTTCTGTCTGCTCCGTAGTTGTACGCGATGATAGGCACTGAAGCGTTGTTCATTCCGAAGATAGGCATGAACACAAAGCTCTGCAGCTTGAAGTACACGCCGAATGTCGTGACCGCCAGGTCGGAGAACGCCGCGAGTATCTTGTTGAGGCTGAAATTCATCACCGCGCCTACCGACTGCAGGACTATCGACGGGATACCTATCCTGTAGATCTCCTTCATGGTCTGCCAGTGAGGGCGCAGCCTATGTATCGAGAGTGACACCTCTTTGTTGAACTTCCTGTTGAACGTGTAGCCCAGGATGCAGCCGAGTATCTGTCCGAAGACCGTGGCAATCGCTGCTCCCTTTGCTCCCATCGCCGGCAGCCCGAAGAAGCCGAAGATGAGGATAGGGTCCACTATGGCGTTGAACACGGTGCTGGACACCTGCATGTAAAAAATGTAGTTGGTCTTGCCTGTGCCCTGCAGCAGTCTCTCAAGCATAGACTGCATCATCGGCGCGATCGAGAGCCACTGGGTTATGCGAAGATAAGCCGTGCCCTCGGAGATGATCATGGCGTTGGTGCTTTCTGCCGTGATCAGATCCATGATAGGTTCCGCAAAGCAGCCGACAATGAAGAATATGACGTAGTTTATAGCAGCCAGGATGAACCCGTTGTGAGCCACTTTGTCAGCCTTGTCGTATTGCTTGGCTCCCAGGTATCTCGAAAGCAGAGCGCTCATGCCGACAGCTGTTCCTATTCCGAACGCTATGTTGAGGTTCTGGAATGGGAAGCAGTATGAGACCGCCGTCAGTGAATCCGTGCTGTAGTGACCCAGGTATATCGAATCTACGATATTGTATAGGGCCATGACGAACATCGACACCGCCAGAGGCGCCGACATCTTCAGCAGCAAAGGATGCACGGGTTCAGTCCCCAGCTTGTCGGAATCCCTCTTCTGAGGCGTTTCTTCATTAACTTGTAACGTATCTTTTTCTTCTATCATATAAGTTGCTTGCAGCCCTTAGCTTCTGAGTTCTTCACCTCTCCTGCGGGCTGCAGCTCTCTGGAATGCTTTTATTATCTCAACGATCGGAATTATCAGGATCGCGAGTCCCATAGCGATGCCATATTCCCTGAGATCTATGGTGGTGAACTCAAACAGTCTTGCCAGGGCAGGTATTTCTATTACCGTCGTTGTCAGCAGCATCGCTGCGGCTGCCGAACCCCAGAGCCATCCGTTCTGCCTGTTCAGCGTGAACAGCGACTGTCTGCGCGATCTCATATTGAACGAGTGGAATATCTCGCACATGGACATCGTCAGGAATGCCATGGTAATGCCGTCGTTGCTGGCCACGATGTGCCACTGTCCGGTCTGAATGAACTCACCTACGAAGTAAGACGCCAGGACCAGCAGAGTCGTGACTCCGCCCTGATAAAGTATGTCCACATCCATGCCGCCCGCGAAGACTCCCTCGCGCGCGCTTCTTGGCCTCTGCTTCATCGCGTTTCCTTCGCCTTCCTCCATGCCGAGGGCAAGGGCAGGCAGCGAGTCGGTGATCAGGTTGATCCACAGCAGGTGCGCAGGCTTCAGGATGGTGAATCCCAGTATGGTGGCAATCAGTATCGAGAGTACCTCGGATATATTGGTCGCCAGCAGGAACTGTATGCACTTGCGGATGTTCGAGTAGATGCGGCGTCCCTCTTCAACGGCCGAGACTATGGTCGCGAAGTTGTCGTCGGCAAGTATCATGTCGGCGACGTTCTTGGTTACGTCCGTACCCGTGATGCCCATTCCGACTCCGATGTCGGCGGACTTTATGGCTGGCGCGTCGTTTACGCCGTCTCCCGTCATGGCCGTTACCATGCGGTGCGCGCGCCAAGCCTTTACTATCCTTACCTTATGCTCAGGCTGTACCCTCGCGTATACCGAGTAGGTGCCTATCTTGTTGAGGAGCTCCTCATCGCTCATGTCATCGAGTGCTGATCCGAGTATTGCGTCGTCCGCGCTGTCGATCATGCCGAGGTCCCTGGCGATGGCAACCGCCGTGTCGAGCTGGTCGCCTGTGATCATGATAGGTCTGATGCCTGCTGTGCGGCATTCAGCGACCGCGTCTTTTACCTCAGGTCTGATAGGGTCTATCATACCCAGGAGCCCGACAAAAATGAGGTCGTGCTCCAGGGCCTTGTCATTGAAGTCGTTAGGTCTTTCGTGATAGACACGCACCGCCAGTGAGAGCACGCGCAGGGCCTTTCCGGCCATTCTGGCGTTGTCTCTCCTGACATTAGTCTCGAGCTCTTCCGTCATAGGCTCCACGCCGTGGTCTGTCAGTATATGAGTACTATGGCGCAGCACTACGTCAGGCGCGCCCTTGGTGAACTGTACATATTCGGATTTTGCGATGAGCCTGTCGAGTTCTGTGTCCAGTCCCGCAGGAGAGTCCATGTCGTTGTTCTTGTGAACGGTGGACATCATCTTGCGGCCCGAGTCGAACGGCGCCTCGCCCACGCGAGGGAACAAATCGGCAAGTTCGTTTTTAGGCAGATTCTGTTCCGAAGCATAAGCGACGAGGGCCGCTTCCGTCGGCTCGCCCACTACTTCTTCCACTCCGTCCGTGACCTTCAGTTCCGCGTCGCAGCAAAGAGCCATGCCCGCGGCCAGTACGTCCCTGTCGTGTCCCGCGTAGTCCACGACTGTCATCTTGTTCTGTGTCAGCGTTCCTGTCTTGTCCGAGCAGATGACCTGGGCACATCCCAGTGTCTCTACGGCGGTCAGTCTCCTTATGACAGCGTTCCTGCGTGACATCTTTGTGACTCCGATGGAAAGGACTATGGTCACTACCGCGACAAGTCCCTCCGGTATTGCCGCCACCGCAAGCGATATTGCAAGCATGAAGGTGTCTATCATGACATCCATGCTGAGCCTTCCTGCCTTCACGACGCCAAGGGCGAAGATGAAGAGGCAGATGCCGATGACCAGCTTGGTGAGAATGCGAGAGAGCTGGGCCAGCTTTATCTGAAGCGGCGTCAGTTCTTCTTCCGCCTGCGCAAGAGCGTCGGCTATCTTGCCCATCTCGGTCGACATGCCTGTAGCGGTGATCACGGCCTTGCCTCTGCCGTATACCACGGTGCTTCCCATGTAGACCATGTTGCGTCTGTCAGCGAGAGGCACATCCTTTGCAGTCTCTCCGAGCTCCAGCACTTCGGCTGTCTTGGTGACAGGCACTGACTCTCCGGTCAGCGCTGCCTCCTCCACCTTCATGGATGCTTCTTCGATGATACGTCCGTCGGCAGGGATGCTGTCTCCGGCTTCAAGCAGCACTACGTCTCCAACGACGAGCTCGCTGCTCTCTATGCTTACGATCTGGCCGTCGCGCAGCACCTTGGATCTGGCAGCTGTCATCTGCTTGAGAGCTTCAATGGCTTCCTCAGCCTTGTTCTCCTGTACTACGCCGAGCACCGAGTTGAGCACGACTACGAATAAAATGATGAAGACATCGGACGGATTCTCGTGCTGGTACAATGATGTGACCAGCGACAGAGCTGCCGCCACGAGAAGTATTATGATCATAGGATCCTTCATCTGATCGAAGAACCTGGCGATACTGCTTCTCTTCTTTGCTTCTATCAGCTTGTTTGGTCCGTCAGCCTCTAGCTTTGATGAGGCTTTCTCCGTTGTCAGGCCCTGAGCACAGGAGCCTGTTTCATCGAGCACCGACTCGATGCTTTCAAGATAAGGTCTGTAATTATCTTTCATTTAAATAAGATCCCCCTTTGCCTGAATTATGTTATCTGATTCGACCGGTGGGATCAGGTGCGGGCACCGCCTTGCAAATGCCCCGGCCTCATTCCGCCGATAACCAAAAAATTATATCATTTATAACGTTTCATTTCCATAAAATAAGTTTCGCGGATATCGAGCTTCTTGTTCCCGTTGTACTTTAAAAAAACTTAAGGAAAGCGTTGAAAAATCAAAGTGTTGAAAAATCAATGCTTTATGTTTGACGTGTCCTGAATGATAATTTATTGACGATGTTTTTGTTTGACATCACATTTTCAACACATTAGAATTTATATGTATAAATTCAGATTGGGGTACTATGTTCGTCGATCTGAACGAGTACAGACAATCTCTATATGTTATTGTTGTTTTTCAAGGAGGTTTTTTTATGAGCGTTGGTGAATTTATAGGCTGGTTAGACGGTCTTGTATGGGGTACCGTAATGATGGTTCTCATCATCGTTGTAGGTATTCTTCTGTCCGTTAAAACCAAGTTCCACCCTCAGAGAAGGATCGGCCTCTCCCTCAGATACGCCGTTAATAACGAAGAAGGCGGAGAGGGAGACGTATCCAGCTTCGGTGCTCTGACAACAGCCCTCGCTGCTACAGTAGGTACAGGAAACATCGTAGGTGTATCCACAGCTATCATGGGCGGCGGTCCTGGAGCCCTCTTCTGGATGGAGTTTGCGGCATTCTTCGGAATCGCTACAAAGTATGCAGAAGGTGTTCTCGCTGTTAAGTACAGACACGTAAAGGATGACGGATCGATCCTCGGCGGACCTTTCTACTACATTGAAAAAGGTATGGGTCCTAAGTGGAAATGGCTCGGCAAGCTGTTCGCACTCTTCGGAGCACTCGCTGGTGCGCTCGGTATCGGAACATCCACACAGGTTAACGGTATCGTAAACGCTATCAACAAGGTTGCTACAGAAGTAGGCGCAACAAAGGTTGCCTTCTCAGCATTCGGTGCTGATCAGTCCTGGGTAAAGGTAATCGCTACTATCATCATCACAGCCGGAACAATCGCTGTAATCGTCGGTGGTATCCAGAGGATCGCTCAGGTAACTGAGAGAGTCGTACCTGCAATGATGGTACTCTACGTAGTATCCGCTCTGCTGGTATTCTTCTTCAACATCGGTAACCTCGGTCATGCTCTCGTAGAGATCATCGCAGGAGCGTTCGGACTCAGAGCTGCTGCAGGCGGCGCAATGGGCGCATTCCTGCTGGCTATGCAGAAGGGTGTTGCGAGAGGTATCTTCTCGAACGAGGCTGGTCTTGGTTCCGCTCCTATCGCTGCTGCTGCTGCGCAGACAAAGGAGTGCGTACGTCAGGGCATGGTATCCTCGACAGGTACATTCCTCGACACAATCGTTATCTGCACAATGACAGGTCTCTGCGTAGTAATGACAGGTGCTCACGAGCAGGGTCTCGAGGGTGTAGAAGTTACAATGTGGGCATTCGGAAATGGATTCCCATGGCCGACGATCGTTGGTTATGTGATCCTCGCTACATGCCTCGCACTCTTCGCATTCTCCACCATCCTCGGTTGGGACTACTATGCTGAGAGATGCTTCGACTACTTCACAGACGGAAACAAGGGCGCTCTGAAGGCTTACAGATGGCTGTATGTAGCTGCTGTAGCTATCGGACCTTTCCTGCCTCTGGGAGTTGTTTGGGACTTCGCCGACCTGATGAACGGTCTGATGGCATTCCCGAACCTCGTAGCTCTGTTTGCTCTCTCCGGCGTTGTTGCCAAAGAGACAAAGGACTTCTGGGAGAGAAGACAGTCCGGAGCTTACAACGACAACCTGCCTGACAAGAAGGCTAAGAAGGCTTAAGGCAAAGTCGTTATCCGGATCAAGTCGATCACAACAAAAGAAGACCTCGCACTTATGTGCGAGGTCTTTTTTTATCTGTTACTCAGGATCATTTTTTCTTGCTGCTCTTTGATCCTCCGGCACTTGGTGCGCCGCCGACAACAGGCTCCGCGTTTACCTTTCTCCAGGTCTTCCTTACCTGATCTATCTGCTTCTTATCTACGTTTCTCTTTCTGAGCTCCTTGATATACATCTCTTCGCTCATGCCGATCTGCTTGTAGTACTTGATCATCTCTTTCTCTTTGTACTGGATGAAGAAGTAGCCACCCGCTACGACCGCGAGCCCTATCAGCATCGAGATAAGAAGTCCCCACCATTTCATCTTCATGATCAGCAGGACTGACGCTGCTACCCATACCACGCCTACTGCGATGGCAACGTTCCTGAACGTCTTCTGGCTGAACCCTTTAGGCTGCTTTACGCCTGCTGTGTTGATCTGCTGTTTATAGAGGTTCTTCTGATAGCCTCCGGACGGACGGTTGTACTGCGCGTTGCCCTGCATTCCGCTCTGCATTTTTCCATATCTGTTCTTTGCCATTTCCTTTTTCCTTCCGTTTTTTCAATTTCTATGTGAGTTTACCATACAAAAAGGCGGACAGCAATAGTCCCTCCGCTCGTATTTATTGCAGAAAAAGTCATGTTTGCCGTATAATATTACTACTATGAAGATGACAGATTTATTGGAAAAAGATAAAGACAAGCTCCTCACCGAGCTTGCCGCGGCAGGAAGCGCGGACAAAGCCGTGCGCGTCCTCGAAAACGAGGTGGACAAGCTGCTGCTGAAGCACAACGAGCACTGCGAGAGCGACCGCGAAAGAGAGTCCGCCGCGTATATGATGCAGGCGGTAAGACTTTCGCTGCCTCTGATCGATTCAAACGGCGCCATAAAGGTCTGGGAGAGAGGCCGCGGCGATTCCGATGAAGGAGGTTCCTTCAAGATATCGTTCCTGATCCTCGCGATCCTTGGTCTGGCTCTCTGTGTATTCGGCTTTGGTCCTATGTTCCTCGAGTCATTTATGTCAGCCGCAGACAACGCGCGCAATGACGTGATAATGCGCGGAGGAGCGACAGTCGTCGGGCTCGTTTGTCTGTACTTTGCCGGCTACATGTACAGCCGTCCGAAAAAAGCGGGCAAGAAAGAACATCAGGTGGATATCAAGGTTGACGCCGACAAGATCTACCGCAGCTTCAGGACGGTCATCCTTTCAGTCGATCAGAGCCTCGAAGAGATAGCGGCAGCCGAGCGCTGGAGCAAACGCGACCAGGCCGGCAGCATTGACGGCAGGACGGTGACGGCTTCCGAGCTCGACCTCTTCTCGGATCTTCTGGCTGCTGCGTACAGCGGCGATCCGGAGTTTGCTCTCGAGAAGATAGAGCAGATAAAGTACTTCCTGCACAAACAGCAGATAGAGGTTGTCGACTATAACAGCGAGACCGCCAAATACTTTGATCTTATGCCGGGCGTAAACGCGGCCACGATAAGACCTGCGCTTGTCGCTCAGGGAGGCCTCCTGAAAAAGGGCCTCGCCTCCACCGGCAGATAAACACACGGACGAAAGAAAGGCTCAGTAATGGATCGTTTTTTCGGATTTGACCTTGGCGACGCTGAAAGCGCGGTCGCCAGGCTGCACAAGGAAGACCAGGTAGTGCCTGAGATGCTCACCGTCGTTGGTGAGCAGAGTTTTATTACGGCCTACGCCCAGCTCTCTTCCGGAGAACTTCTCATCGGTGAGAAGGCCTGCTACGCGGACAACGTAACAAAGCGCAAGATCCGCTTCAAAAGCAGGTTCCTGACTGACCGCTCAAGCGCGGCGGACGTCAAGAGCTTCGCGGCGGGCGTGCTTGGCGAGCTCTACGGAAGCGGTGACCTTATCAAGAATGAGGATTGCTCATTCTATGTAGGCTGCCCTGCGGGATGGAACAAGAATTCCAGGGAGCACTACCGCGAGATTTTCGAAAGCGCGGGCTATCCGCCTGTGAAGATAATCTCGGAATCAAGGGCTGCCATGGTGAGCGCCTGCCAGTCCAAGCACCTTCAGATCGGAGTCGACATACTCTCGAAGCCTGTGCTGGTTGTTGATATAGGCTCGTCCACAACGGACTTCGCGTATATCATGGGAGGCAAGGAAGTCGAGATGCAGACGGCAGGTGAGGTCGTGCTCGGCGGAGGTATCATGGATGAGATCCTTCTTCAGGAATCCATAGACGCGGCGGGGCTTTCAAAGAAAAAGATCAAATCGGTCTTTGAAGCCAGCGACGCCTGGAAAAACTACGCTGAGTTCGCTGCCCGCAGGCTGAAAGAGAAATATTTCTCTGATGAGGATTACTGGTCGACTCATGAGTGCAAGGAGACCATAGTCATGCACTATGACCGTCCGGTCAAGTTCACGCTCAGGATGGACAGCACCATTGCCAAGCGTCTCGTCAACAAGAAGACATCTTCTCTGAACGGACGCTCGTGGAAGGATGTATTCATCGCTTCGCTCAAGGATGTCAGGGCAAACATCACAGGCGACCTGCCTGAGCTCATCTTCCTTACAGGAGGAGTCAGCAAGCTGCTGGAGATCAGGGACTGGTGTGAGTCGGTATTCCCGGAGGCGGTCATCATATCCGCCACCGATCCTGAGTTCTCGGTCGCCAGAGGTCTCGCGTACTGCGGACGCATCGATGAGGACATCAGAGAGTTCCGCGAAGAACTCGATCAGCTGATAAAGTCGACTACTATAGAGGACATAGTTGCAAAGCACATCCCGACCCTGTACAAGGACGCTGTCGACTGTCTGGTCGCGCCTATAATCGAGCATGTCGCAATGCCTATTTTCGACCGCTGGAGAAACGGTGAGGTGCAGAAGCTGAGTGACACGGATGAGATACTGCAGGCCGAAGTCGCCGAGTTCCTCAGAAAAAATGAAACAAGGGAGCTGCTGGCCGGACCTATCACCGCATGGCTAAAGCCGGTCATCGAAGAACTGGAGTCCTATACAGTACCTATCTGCATAAAGCACAGAGTGCCGTATACAGCACTGAGTCTCCGCTCATATCTCTCTGCTGACGATATCGACATCAAGGTCGATGCCAAGAATATCTTCGCTGTAGATGAGATGACCTTCCTTATCGACTCGATAGTTACGGCGATAATCGCGATCCTGATATCCGCGATAGATCTCATACCGTTCATGGCGGGCCCTGAGGGAGTGCTGATCGGAGTCATCGCATCCGCGGTCGTGCTGATACTCGGCAAGGACAAGATGCAGGAGAAACTGCTTACCGCAGACATCCCTAAGGCCGTACGCAAGATGGTGCCAAAGAACACCTTCAAGATGCGCATGGACAGTATCTGCTCCGACGTCAAGGAATCGTTCTACGAGAGCCTTGATAAGGAAAAGAACGACGAGATCACGGAGCGCATGGTAGAAGACATCTCCGGCCAGATAGAGCACACGCTTGTAAAGATGGCAGAAGTAGTCGAGATACCGCTGGGGCAGTAGTTTTAAGAAGCAAGGGGAGCAGAGTTTAAACTCTGCTCCTTTTTTAGTGCTGCAAAAGCGCGGGCGGCACAACAAAAAGAGGACAGGTTTACCCTGTCCTCTTCAATATTGGTTCTAGAACGGATCACTGACTATGACCTTTCCATCTTCCTGTACGATGATATTCATGCCATCCTTGACGTACTCAAGAAATTCATCGCCCAGTGAGTCGATGACCGGCATCTTTGCCTCAGGAGCATCCAGCCATACGTCGGCCAGTACTGCTCCCGCGGCCGCCAGCGAATCTATAGGATTCGAGAACAGCATTGCCGCAGGCTGGCGTCCCATTGAGCATGCGCAGTACAGCACCAGTCCGCCTGTTGTGGAGCCTATGGTCTGAGGCAGGCACAGAGCCTTGCCGGCCATCTGCTTTCCATACAGATCAGGATTGTTCTGGTCGCCGCAGGTCGCCTTTTTGTCGCCAAACTGCAGTGCTTTCTGGAAGGAGGCGAGCGTGTTAAGGCCGCCGTGTGATACGAGCGCTTCGGCAGATACTCTGCCCGGCGCTACAACGCGTCCCTGGAATGACTTCATGTCTATTTGCCTCCTTTCTTCTGAGTGATCTGCTCTGCGATCTCATCGTCCGTATAGAAGCGGGCCGATGTGTATGTTCTGAGCTTGTTGCTTGAAGTGATGACAGGCATCTTTTCGCTCAGCGGATTGTTCATGTACATGAGAGGGCAGATATACGAGGTGATGACTCCGGTAGCCTTGAGTCTCTCAGCATAAGGTGTCTTTCCGAACGCTTCGAGAACATCAGGCGCAGCGGTAAAGACCGTAGGTACCGTGACCTTTGGCTCACCGCTCTTTGCGAGTCCCGCCTCCACCTTCTCTGTCCAGTCCTTGAGCTGCTGCAGGCTCATGTGAGGGCAGCCCATGAAGCACAGCTTCGGAGCCGCATCCTTGTTTTTCCAGATCACCGGATACTCGCGGTATACTCTCTCGAGTTCGGCGTCATCGATCACATATGTCTTTGCGTCTTTTTTTATGAGCTTCTTTCCGGACTTTGCAGCCTCCGGTGTCAGCTTATCGATGTGATAAAGGCCTACCGCGCCGTTCGAAGCTGTAGCCGCTCCGAAGTCCTTGAGGTATGTGCAGGCCTCCTCATTGAGCTCTGTGCCGAGCCACTTATCGAGTCCGACCACGTACGGAACGTCTTCCATGACCTTCATGCCGATGGCCGATCCGAGGAGCTGCGCCTCAGGCTTCTTTGTTGTCTTGATCTCAACGATCCAGTCCGCCTTGCGGCCCTCGTCCGTCAGAAGACCAAACTTCGGAACGTATCCGATGACTGATCCCATCAGGTCGATGATGCCCGAGTTTCTGTTGCATCTTGCGCCAAGTACGGAGTTTGCGTAAACGACGGCAGATGACTCCGACCAGCTGAGTACTTCACCGAATCCCGGCTTGTTGCCTACTTCATCCATGTAGCAGGTGCAGGTGAACGCGTTGTCTGAAAGCAGGCCTAAATCTGCCAGCTGTTTCTCATAATCCTTCTGTCTGCTGTACATGAAGAACTTGAATACCACATCCTGCGCGAAGTTGCTCGGAACGTTCTTGTCGAGCGGCTTCGGGTCTACGGTGAACTTCTGTCCCGACGGAGCTCCTGCTTCAAGCAGCTTGTCCATCAGCTCGTACACAGGGCCGAGAGCCTTGAGTCCGAACGATGTTACCAGGTGGTTGTACTTGCTGCTGATAGGCACCATCTCAGTAGCGCCGAAGAGCTCGCCGTATCTGACCAGCGATTCCATGACCTTCGCGAGGGTCTCGCCCCTGGAGCCTTCGAGAATGGCCTTCTGCTCATCGGTAAGTTTTACTTTGTAGTCCAATGATCCCATCTCCTTTCCGTGATTATATAAACAGCATTGTCAACTATTATTCTAACACACTGAAGCGTGTGCTTCTCACTGTTTTAATTGTCCGCCAGACGCGAGTTGTTCTTCATGCTCACGGTCGATGTCTGCAGGATCTTTCCAAGCGCTTTGGTCGTCTCTTCCTTCGCTATGTCGCAGATTTTCTTATTGGCCTCTGCAGCAAGCGAGAAGTCGCCCGTCTCCGCCATCTTTTTATCATATTCGATGATGACCTGACGGCAGCGGATATTGACCTTGTTCTGATAGCGCTCTATGTCCTGTATGCAGTGATCGTAATCCTTGTCCACCATCGCGCCTATGAGCCTCGATGCCCAGAATAGATTCTCCGAGCTGACATCCAGCGTGATCTTGCTGAGGAAGTCAGGCATCGACGGAACGTTCGTATAAACAGGCACCCAGCACGAGAACGTGGTACAGCCGTAGCATATCCACTCTATGCCTCTGGTCTCTGCAGGCATGCCGCTTCTTATCTGGCATATGTTTGTGACTCCCGTGCGGTTGATGCCTATGGAACGGTATTTGCCGCTCGGTCCATGCTGACGCATTCCGTAAGGATCGTACGGCGTTCCCTGGAAATGAGCGGACAGCAGGTACTGCACGTCTTCTATGGTGACCTTTCTGTCAGGTACTAGAGACCAAGGGATGTTATCGCTTTCAGGACCGAAGTCCGCGTCCGGACCGTCCCATTTATACGTCTCCGGAGCCAGATAACGGCCCATGAACCATGCTCTCGGTGTGTCATACACATGGTCCATGTCGCGGCGCGATCCGAATACGCGTCTCGGGTTGAATTTTCCATCCTGATTAAGGTCAAGATGATTATCTTTGATGAACTCTTTCAGGTCTGCTGAGCACATGTAGTTCTTTTGCTTTCCAAAAGCATCATCAAGGTCGAATGTATCTCTGCAGAACATATTAGGATTACATACTACGCGATCGTCGGGCACCCTGCTCGCCATCCAGTGATGGCCGCCTATAGTCTCCAGCCACCATATCTCGTTCTCATCGTTGAAGGCTATTCCATTCAATTCATAAGTGCCGTATTCCTCAAGCAGCTTGCCAAGCCTTACGGCTCCCTCTCTTGCGCTGCGGATATACGGAAGCACCAGAGTGATCATGTCCTCTTCTCCGATGCCTCCCGGCACCGCCTTCTGTCTGCCCTTAGCCGGCTTATACTCAACAAGCGGATCGGCAGCAAGCACCATCGGATTCGATGTAAGCGTCTCCGTCGCGGACATGCCTACTCCGGCTGCGTTGATCCCGGCTTCCGCCCATATGCCTACCTCAGGGTCGACATGCGGACTTGCCGTATATCTTATCGGATCTTCGGGGAGATCAATCTCCACATGCGAGATCTTGCTTTTATACTTTTTTGGCTGCTTATCCGGTTCGACGACTATGGTCTTCATTACCTCGAAATCCCCGTCGTCTGTTCTGGCTATCATGGTCGAACCGTCATAGCTGGCCTTCTTACCTACCAGCACTGTTGTGCATGACATTAACCTGTTCCTCCTGTTTGTTTATATTTCTCCATCCCGTTAAAGTATAGCACAAGGATGTATGTTTCGTTTATTCTTCGCGGTTATATATGGCTGATATTGGCTCCCTGTTGCCGCCTATGATTATGACAGCGAGCACTGCCTGTATAAGCATTGCGATCATGATGATCATGCGCTCGCCTATAAACTCGCTCGCAAGGCCTCCTATGGCCTCGCATCCTCTAATTAAAAACATCTGCCCGGATAACCGGACAGATGTATTATATCAGAGCATCACGGAGTTTGAGTGTTTCCGCCTGTGTCGCCTCCGGTATCACCGCCCGGATCGCCACCGGTATTGCCGCCCGGGTCGCCGCCGGTATTGCCGCCCGGGTCGCCGCCCGGATCTCCACCCGGATTACTGCCAGGATCGCCACCGGTATTGTCACCACCGGTATTGTCGCCTCCGGTATTGTCGCCTCCGGTAGGATTTGTTTCAGGCTGGACTGCTGCCCCGTCATCTATGATCTCAGGCTCTATCGGTTCCTCTTCTAATTCTTCAGGTTCTTCCTTTTTCTCTTCGACATATCTTCCAGGGTTTTTCTCAGTACCCTTTGTATAATACTCACCGTTCTCTTTTATGACATTTGAAGGCATCTCAAGGTATTCTCCATCCCTGATTCCCTCTATCTGTCTCATTATTCTGCTCCAGAGCGCTGCCGCTGTTGTGGATGTAGTGTTCATCTCCACATTCAGGTCGGTGCCTATCCACAGAGCAGCCGAATAATCCGGCGTGAATCCGTCAAACCATATGTCGAATGTATCGTTCGTGGTTCCGGTCTTTCCGCCTACCTGTACTCCTGAAATGGCTGCGTTGCCGGCTATACCGTTGGAAACTACTGACTTGAGAAGGTCTGTCATTATCCACGCAACGCCCTCATCAAGGACCTTGCTGGTCTGGGACTCGCCCTTCAGAAGCGTCTTGCCGTTGCCGTCGTCAACTGTCGTGTAGCATACCGCGGTGTTGTGGACTCCTCCGTTAGGGAAGACAGCATAAGCGAGAGACATTTCAAGAGGCGTTACTCCGTATGTCATGGCACCAAGCGCTAGGGCGGCAGGGTTCACATCATTTGCCGCAAGGCTCGTATCGGTCTCAACGGTAGTGAGTCCGTATTTTTCCAGCATTTCAACAGAGTAATCAAGTCCGACCTGCCAGAGTATCTTTACTGCACAGGTATTGATCGACTGCTGCAGAGCTTTTCTCAGTGACTGTTTGCCTGAGTACGATCTCGAGAAGTTCTGAGGCCACTCCTCTCCATTTATCTCAAGCGGCTCATCCACAACGACCGAGCTCGCGGTGATGTAGTCTCCCCAGCCCTGTGTACCTTGCTTATCAAAGCCATAATCGGTGTACTCGAAGGTCTTGTTCTTCGCGGCATATTCATAGCTCTTCTGGAGAGCTGCCCCGTAAACGGCAAGCGGTTTTATAGATGATCCCGGCTGTCTTGGGCTTATGGCTCTGTTGAAAAGCTTGGAGCCGTCGCCTCCGCGTCCGCCCATGAATCCGACGATGTGTCCGGTACCTACTTCAGTCACTACCATGCTGGCCTGGACTTTACTTCCGTCCTCTGTAGAAGGGAAGTTGGATTCTTTCTGGAACTCTTCATAGATCGCGTTCTGGACATCGCTCTTGAGTGTCGTGTGGATCTGAAGGCCTCCGGTATATACCATACGCTGAGCGTCTTCCTCGCTCATTCCATACTTGTCCATGAGATCAGTTGTAACGATAGTTGCAACGTAATCGCTGAAGTATGTATATGCGTTCTCTTTCTGCTCAAAGCTTGGGGCAAGTATGTCGATGATGTCCACATTGGCCTCGCCGGCGTCAGCAGTCGAGATATAGCCTTGTTCAGCCATGAGATCCAGGACCATGTCACGCCTGTCCTTGGACAGATCGTTAGCGTAGAAGCCTGTCCCTTCTTCCTCTTCATCTTCGTCTTCTTCGCTGCCTGTATAGCTTTCTTCTTCGTCTTCTTCAGAGGTTTTGACTTCGTCGAGCGAATAATAGTTGATATTCTTTATCTCCTGATTGCCTTCCGGATCTTCCGTGATCAGGGCATAGCTGTCCGGCGCCTGCGGAAGGGCCGCCAGAGCAGCGCATTCCGCGAGCGTCAGATCGCTCACTTCCTTGGAGAAATATGTTCTGGCCGCGGAGCTGACACCGTAGTTGCCGTATCCGAGATATATGGTATTCAGATACGCCTCGAGTATCTCATCCTTGCTCAGCTTCTTCTCAAGACGCCATGCAATAAACATCTCAGACAGCTTTCTGTGTATGCTGCGCTGGCTCTTGATCTCAGACAGATAGGCATTCCTCGCCAGCTGCTGCGTGATCGTAGACGTGCCGCTTATGGATGAGGATCTTCCTGTGAGCTTCGACAGTACCGCGCCGCCCATCCTGCGCCAGTTGAAGCCGTGATGCTTATAGAACGTTTTGTCCTCTATGGCAATAAAGGCATTCTTGAGGTCTTCCGGCATCTCGTCTATTGGTACTACTGTTCTGTCCTCGGTATAGTGCAGGGTATCGATCTCGTTGCCGTTGACGTCATAAAGTATCGATGAACGGTCGATATTGGCGTAAAGGCTTTCTTCATTTATCTTCCCTACACTGATTGCGGTTATGATCACCGAGAGAAGAACAACAGCGACTCCAAGTACGAAAAGACCGCCGATGACTCTCAGGATCTTTCCGCCTGTCGAGGCTTCTTTAAATCGTACTATTGCGTTCTTCGAAAAACCGTCCTGTGTTTTTTTAGTAGGCTTGCTCTTTGCTTTTTTAGCAGGTTTGCTCTTTGCCTTCTTTGCAGGTTTGCTTTCCGGTTTCTTGGCATGTTTACTTTCTTCTTTTACTCTCATTTTTATCTCCTGCATATCACTATACGCTTGTTTTCAATCGTCAGTACAGAGTATAACACAATCGGTCAAAGAAAAAGATGTAGATTCCAAGGAAATCTACATCTTTGATCCTGTCTTAGAATGATTGCGCCGTCCGGTTGATGATCTCATTCTGCAGTTCTTCATCCAGATTCCTGAAATAATCGGAATAGCCCGCGACACGTACTATCAGGTCCTTGTAATCATCCGGATGCTTCTGGGCCTCAAGCAGAGTCTGCTTATCGAAGACATTAAACTGGATGTGATGGCCGTCCATCGCGAAGTACGTGCGGATCAGGCTCGCCAGATTCTCAAGACCGGTGTCGCCCGCGAGAGCGCTTGGCGTGAACTTCTGGTTGAGAAGTGTACCGCCCGTTGAGCAGTGATCCATCTTGGCGCAGCTCTTGATGACCGCTGTCGGTCCGTGTGTATCCGCGAATTTCTCGGGCGAGATGCCCTCGGATACCGGCTTGTGCGCGTGTCTGCCGTTGGCTGTCGCTCCGATGACCTCGCCAAAGTATATATGGCAGGTCGTAGGCAGCATGTCGACATGGTACTGACCGCCGCTCATGGTAGGTCTTCCCGTGATGTCGTCTCTGTACAGCCTGAACACTTCCTTCATGATGTCGTCGGCATAGTCGTCATCATTTCCGTACTTAGGAGTCTTGTTGGTGACCATGTTGAGTATCTCCTCGTGGCCTTCGAAATCGTCATCCATTGCCTTGAGGAGCTCGTCCATCGTGAAGTTGTGGTTATCGTATATGTTGTACTTGATGGCTGCCAGGCAGTCAGTGATGGTCCCGATACCTACTCCCTGGATGTACCTTGTGTTGTATCTGGAACCGCCGTTGTTGTAGTCTTTGCCCTTTTTGATGCAGTCATTTGTCACTATCGACAGGCAAGGAGCCGGCATGTACTGCGCGTAGAGTTTCTCTATCACGTTGTTGCCGCGCACCTTGACGTCCGCCATGTAGTGCAGCTGTCTGGCGAAAGCGTCCCAGAGTTCTTCATAAGTCTTGAAGTCGCGCGGATCGCCCGTCTTGAGGCCAAGCTGCTGTCCGCTCTGCGTGTCGTATCCGTTGTAAAGCGTCAGCTGGAATATCTTAGGTATATTGAAGTATCCTGTGAGGATGTACGCCTCGTTGCCCCAGCTTCCCGTCTCAACGCAGCCGGAAGAACCTCCCTGGCGCGCGTCCAGGAGGGTCTTGCCCGCGTTCAGGAGCTCCTGAACTATCTCATCGGTATTGTAGAACGCCGGCTGGCCCCATCCTTCTCTGGATATCTCACAGGCTCTCTTCAGGAATCTGTGCGGAGTCTTTTTGCTGATCTGCACGTTTGAATTAGGCTGTACCAGCTTCATTTCGTCCATGCAGTCAAGGATCAGATAGCTGACAGTGTTTACGCCGTTGCTGCCGTCCTCTTTTATGCCGCCGGTATTGATGTTGGCAAAGTCTGTATATGTACCGCTCTCCTTGAGCGTGACGCCTACCTTTACAGGCGCCGGCTGGTTGTTGAACTTGACCCAGAGGCACTCCAGGAGTTCAAGCGCTCTCTCATCATCCAGTATGCCGTCCTCTACATCCTTTGCGTAGTACGGGTAGAGATGCTGGTCGAGCCTGCCCGGGCTGAAAGCGTCCCAAGGATTGAGCTCAGATGTGACCGCGAGATGGGTGAACCAGTAAAGCTGGATCGCCTGCCAGTAAGTCTGCGGCGCGTGGGCCGGTATGACGTCAAGGTTGGCTGCCATCTGCTCGAGTTCAGCCTTACGAACCGGGTCCGTGCATTTCTCCGCCTCTTTCTCAAGCAGTTCCTGATATCTCTTGCCGAGTATCATGACGGCGTCGCAGTCGATAAGCATCGCCTCAAGCTCGTCTTTTTTGGTGACCGCGTCTACATCGTTCATGAAGTCGAGATCATCGATCGCCTTATGTATTTCAGTCTTGTATTCCGCGTAACCTTTGGTGAACACGTTCTTACCGCCGCAGGTGTGCCCCGGGCCTCTCTGTTCCATGAACTCGGTGAACATGCCCGCAGCGTAGCATTCCATCCATTCTTCCGTCATGCCCGCAAGGATCTTGTCCCTCATGGACTTGCCTCTCCAGAACGGGATTATGATCTCCTCCTGATCCTTGAGGTCCTGTTCAGTCACACTGTAATTGACGACCGCACGGTCGTTCATGATGTGCATGTCATCGAGAGTATGGCAAGTGAGTTCAGGGAAAGTTGGTGAGGACTGAGGGTCCTTGCCCTTCTCTCCTACAATGAGCTCGCCTTCGCCGAGATAGAGAGTCTTCTTTGAGAAGTACTCCTTCAGCACCATTGCCCTGAGTACAGGCAGGGAGACCTTGTCTTCCCACTGCTTGTATACCTCAGTCTCGATCTTTGCTCTTTCAAGATCGATATGCGGCTGTGTCTCCATGCTGACCTTGCGAAGAGCCTTTATCCTTGCGTTCATTCCGCGTTCTTCCATGTTATCCTCCGATTTTTACATTGCCGAAACCGGCATCGTTCCATTGTTTGACGAAGCTTTGCATCTCTTCGTCATCCGGCGCGGTCAGTTCAGCTCCGGGATATTCCATCCCGAGTTTGCCGTATTTATGCGAGCCGGTATTGTGATACGGCAGCAGATTTACCTGAAGCGGCCGTATATCGTTTTCTTTAAGGAATCCGATGATAGCTTCCATCGATCCCGTATCGCCGTTCACTTCTTTCACCACAGGTATCCGGATGTATATCCTTGCGCCTGCCGCCGCGAGCCGCCTGAGGTTTTCCAATATGAGCGCGTTGCCCATGCCCATGTACTCACGGTGTTTATCGTCGTCCATGACCTTTATGTCGTAAAGCCAGGTATCGACGTAAGGGATGATCGCCTCATAGTTGCTGTACGGGGCCTGGCCGCAGGTGTCTATCGCGACGCTCACGCCCTCTCTGTGGAGCTTTCTGACGAGATCCTTTATGTAGCCGCTGTCCATTGCCATCACTTCGCCGCCGGACAGGGTGACACCACCGCCCGATTCCTCATAGAACATAAGGTCCTGCAGGCATATCTTCACAAGCTCATCGACCGTGTAGTCGCGGCCCACTACCGTACGATAGTTGCCAAGGCACGCTGCCTCGCATTTACCGCATACCCGGCATTTCTCACGGTCGGTCACGGACTTGCCGTCCGGAGAGATCGTGACGGCTCCTTCAGGACATGCTTTGGCGCATCTGCCGCAGCCTGTGCACTTTGGGATATCCACCTGGAGCTCCTTCTCAAAGCTCTGCGTCTCCGGATTATGGCACCAACGGCATCTCAGATGGCAGCCCTTGAAAAAGACCGTCGTCCTTATACCGTCTCCGTCATGTATCGAGTACTTTTGTATATTTGTAACTGAATGCATCCTGTTTTAGAGCGTGTATTTCTCCTTATACTCCGCAAAATGCTCCCTGAAGAATTCATCCTGTCTGAAATCCGCCTGGAGATGATATGCATGAAGGCCTCCGAGTTCAGTGACCGACTCCAGAACGTCCACAGCTATATTGCTGCAGTGGTCGGCTATACGCTCGTAGTCCGTGATCAGGTCATTGAAAACGAAGCCGTGCTCATAAGCGCATTCCTGCCTGCTTATCCTTTCGACATGGTTGGCTTTTATAGAATCGCAAAGATCGTCGATGACCTCTTCAAGCGGATCCACAAGCAGCGCCTTTTCGTAATTGTCATTCGCAAAGGCAACCATTGTAAGCTCTGTAATATCCAGTATCGCGTCTTCCAGAATCTGAAGTTCTCTGCGCGCTTCGTCCGTGAATTCGATTTTTTTCTCGTGTATCTCTTCGACGGCCTCCCCGACATTCCTCGCATGGTCCGAGATCCTCTCGAAGTCTGAGAGAACTCTCAGGTTCTTGCTGACTTCCTTCGAGTGTTCTTCGTCAAGATCGGATGTGGTGAGCTTGAAGAGATAGCTTCCCAGTTTGTCCTCGTAGCGGTCCAGCAGGCCTTCCAGGTCGTCAACCTTCTTGATGCCTTCCTTGCTGTATTCCCTTCTGACCGAAACAGCACCCTCCACACTGTCCAGTGTTTTTTTGGCCATAGAATCGATGACTTCCTTGCTCTGCGCAAGAGCGAGCGTAGGGTGGTCGAGGAATCTCGGCTCGAGCTTGTCCATATCGGCTTTCTCTGCCAGTGCTTCCTGACTCTCAGGGAAGAGGGCGATGACCAGTTTTTCAAGAAGACCTATGCATGGTGCGAGAAGTATGACTACTGCAAGTCTGTAGAGCGTGTTTGTGAGAGCAACAGTGACCATGTTCATCTCCATCTGCATGAAGCTGAAGTGGGCAAAGGCGTTAATGATATAGAATATACCTCCTACCAGTACGGCACCGAGAACATCGATGATCAGGTATACAAAAGCAGTGCGCTTGCCGTTGGTGCTGGCGCCGAGAGCGCTGAGCATTACAGGCACCGAAGCTCCGATGCCGATACCCATCAGGATAGGGAAGGCCATGTCAAACTCGACCGCTCCCGTGACCGCAAGAGCCAGAAGTATACCGACGGCTGCGCTCGCGCTCTGGATGACCGCAGTCACCAGCACACCGATGAGCACGCCCAGTATAGGATTCGTGAAGCTTGTCATCATGTCGATGAACTTCGGATCCGATCTCAGAGGGACGATGGCTCCTGACATCATGCTCATGCCGTACATAAGTACAGCGAATCCCAGCATGATACCTCCTATGTTCTTATGCGCAGTCTTCTTTGCGAACATCCACAGCAGGATACCTATAAGAGCTACTACGCCGGTCAGTATCTCCGTGCTTAAATATGAAGCAATTCCCGCGCCGGAGCCTCCAATGCTGTTGAGAGCCAGGATCCAGCCGGTGATACTGGTTCCGAGTATGGCTCCCAGCACTATGCCTATGGCCTGCTTTACCTGCATCATGCCGGAGTTTACAAAGCCGACCACCATGACCGATGTGGCTGATGACGACTGTATTGCCGCCGTTACTCCGGTACCCAGAAGGATTCCTTTTATAGGATTTCCTGCCAGTCTGTACAGGATCATCTCCATCTTGCTTCCGGCAACTTTTTTAAGTGAGTCGCCCATGACCGACATTCCGAAGAGGAACATCGCTACGCCGCCAAGTAGAGAAATTATATTGGTTGCATCCATAAAATCTTTCTTCCTTTCCGATTTTATTATTAAAAAGAGACTTTCACCGAAAAAACAACAGTAAAAGTCTCGCTACTTCGAACATACCCCGGGGAAATCTTCCCGTATTGACGAAATATGTCACGCATCGCTGCGCAAGCTACTCCCTTATTAACCATACTAAATATCACACATCTGACCCGGGTTTGTCAACAGTTTCAAGGCTCTTAGTGTTTGCGGAGCCTATTCAAAAAGTTCGCTTACTTTCTTAAGAAGATCGCGTATTTCCAGGTGCTGCGGACACACCGCTTCGCACATGCCGCATTCAATGCAGTCGCTCGGCTTTCCGCTGTCTTTGGTGATGTTTTCGAATGTCGCCCAAGGATTGACCTTGTCAAACAGTTTCTTGCTGTTATATGTGGAGAACAGGTTCGGTATCTTTATCTCCATAGGGCAGTGGTTCTCTTCCACGCAGTATCTGCATCCGGTGCAAGGTATTGCTCCCATCGAGCCGAATACATCCACCACCTTATTGATGGCCTCAAGTTCCTTATCGCTTAGAGGTTCAAAGTCTCCGTCATTGCAGCTGAAAGTGTGGATATTGTCCTCCATCTGCTCCATATTACTCATTCCGGACAGCACCATTTCGATCCCGTCGAATCCTGCGGCAAACCTGAGGGCGTAGCCCGCATTGCTGCAGCCGGATCCGGTCTCAGCTCTCAGATCATCCAGAGCCTTCTGCGCCTCTTCCGGCAGGTTCACGAGGTTTCCGCCTCTGACAGGTTCCATGACAAGGACCGGTTTTCCATGCTTGCGGCAGACTTCATAAACCTTGCGGCTCTCTATGGAAACGCTCTCATAATCAAGATAGTTGAACTGTATCTGGACAATCTCAACATCCGGATACTCAGTGAGTATGCGGTCCAGGACTTCTGCTTTATCATGGAACGACAGTCCTACGTGGCGGACCTTTCCCTCCGCCTTCAGATCGAACGCGGTCTCATAAGCGCGGCACTTTTTGAAGAACTCGAAGTTCTTGGCGTTCTGCGCGTGCATCAGCAGAAAGTCAAAGTATTCGACACCGCAGGCCTCAAGCTGCGAATCGATCAGCGGCCTGATATCCTCTTCCGACTTGAAATACGCGTCGGTGAGCTTGTCCGTCAGGATGTACTCGCTGCGGTCGTGCCTTGAAGTCAGGCACTCCTTTACCGCGATCTCGCTCAGTCCGTCATGATAGCCGTGAGCGGTATCAAAATAGTTGAATCCTTTTTCAAGAAACAGATCCACCATTCTGCATACCTGCTCGTTGTCGATCTTATCATCTTTCATCGGCAGTCTCATCATGCCGAAAGCGAGATGCTTTTTTATTTCTTTGAACTCTCTATTATACATTTCCCTCTCTCCCTTATTTTGTTCTATACGGTACTGTTCAATGCTCCAGGCTCAGGCATTCTCAGGCAGACAGTGCATATGCGTCTGACCAAGCACGCGGAAGCCTTCTGCATGGGCGCATAAGTTGCGAAGTCCGAAGTCTGCCGAGCGCAGTTTCAGATACAACGCAAGCTGTTTCGCTTCGCCGCTGCCCGCAGGAAACTGGCTTGTGTGACATCCGAAGATCGCCTCATTCTGAAGCCTGAACTGCTCCTTTGTAACCTTTACGAAGCGGTTCGCCTTCGCGGTCATGTAGAAGGCTATGCCTTTCACATCCGCCGGTACCGTACCGTATTGTTCCATCACGCTCGGATACGGCGCAAAGTACGCGATATGCGCTGCCGCGCGACCGGCATTCAAGTGATCTATATGGCATTCCTGTCCTGTATAAGGGTCCGGCGCAAAGACCAGCTCCGGCTTTATATCACCAATGGCTTTCGCGATGCCCTTAAGCATGTCCTCATAGTCATAGAAACCTCCGTCGGACAGGTCCAGAAAGCGCACATCCGTCACTCCCAGCACTTCCGCTGAGCGTACAGACTCTTTCCTGCGGAGTTCTGCAAGAGCGTCTCCCTTTATGCCCCCGGAAAAACCGTCGCCGTATCTTCCGTCGGTCAGTATAAGAAAACTTACCTTCTTTCCTGCCGCGGCCAGCTTTGCTATCGTGGCGCCGCATCCTATCTCTATGTCATCAGGATGGGGCCCTATGAACAGGTAGTCTGAGAACTCTTCTACCTTAGGCGCCGGTGCCGCTATCTTAAGCGCGAGTTTTGTAATTCCCATGTCACGTCTCGTTGATATTACTGTATTTCGCTAATAACTAATTATATCGAAAATACAACAGGAAATGTGCACATCCTGTCAAATTTACGGGGAGAAATGTGGTATTATCAAAAGAAAAATGGGGGGCGCAGCCTTGTTGGCTGTTATCACGGGCATTGGAAAGACAGAGGTCCCACATGAATTTTGTTTTTATCTCACCTAACTTCCCGGACAATTTCCGCAACTTCTGCGACAGACTCAACGCTAACGGGGTCAATGTTCTGGGCGTAGGCGACGCTTTCTATGATTCGCTCAGCGACATGCTCAAAAGCTCGCTTACCGAATACTACAAGGTCGATTCCATGGAGGATTACGGCCAGGTTTACCGAGCCGTCGCTTTCTTTGCCTTCAAATATGGCCGCATAGACTGGATCGAATCAAACAATGAGTATTGGCTTGAGCTGGACGCAAGGCTCAGGCAGGATTTCAATGTCACGACCGGTGTTCAGCCTGAAGATCTCGCGCTCTGGAAGAGCAAAGCTGCCATGAAGCCTGTGTACCGCGCAGCAGGCATTCCTTCCGCGCGTCAGCACAGAGTATCCACCATTGAGGCCGCCCTTGAGTTCCTTGGTGAGATAGGCGGATATCCCGTCTTCGCAAAACCTAACGTCGGTGTCGGCGCCAGCGCGACTTTCAAAATAGACAATGAAGAAGAACTGAAAGCCTTCTTTGATGAAGTCTCCGGCAAGGATTATGTGATGGAAGAATACATCACAGGAGACATCTATACCTATGACGCCATATGCGATGAAAACGGAGAACCTGTTTTTGAGTCTTCATTTACCTGTGTCAATGTAGCCGATTCCGTCAACGATGACACGGAAGCCATCATATACGTTCTTCCCGAAGTACCTGATCAGCTGCGCGATTACGGACGCAAAGCCCTTAAAGGATTCAAGGTCAAAAGCCGTTTTGTTCATTTTGAGTTCTTCAAGCTGGCAGAAAGACGTCCGGGGCTTGCTGACACCGGTGACTTTGTCGGTCTCGAGGTCAACATGCGTCCCGCGGGCGGGTTCATTCCGGATATGATGAACTTCTCGCATTCCACCGATGTCTACAGGATATGGGCAGACATGGTATGTCACAGATCCTCCGCAGATGTGAAAAACGGGCCGGACCGCTACTGTATCTTCGTGGGCACCAAGGACAGGTTCACCCACACTCACGGACACGATGAGATACTGGATCGCTACGGTAATAAGATCACGATGTGTCAGCGCATGCCTGCCGTTTTCTACGCAGCCATGGGCAGCCAGATGTACATGGCTCTGCTGGATACGGAGAAAGAGGTTGGTGAGTTCGCTTATTACGTCCTCGATGAAGAGGCTCCTAAGCTTATGCCTCATTTATATAAATAAACTGCGCAAATATAAAAGACTTCCGGTCTTTGAAGTGAACCCCTTTTGTTAGACAGAATCTGACGAAAGGGGTTTTGTTATGTCAAGAAAAAGAAAGTATTCAGATGAGTTTAGACTTAGCGTAGTCAAAGAGTACCTATCAGGAACGAATGGTGGATTTGAAACGTTGTC